>NZ_JBSFXO010000032.1:0-1066 GCF_053595415.1 Streptomyces sp. NPDC002499 | reverse complement strand
TGAGCTGGGGGTGGCCGCAGAGACCAGCGAGAAGCGACTGTTTACTAAAAACACAGGTCCGTGCGAAGCCGTAAGGCGATGTATACGGACTGACGCCTGCCCGGTGCTGGAACGTTAAGGGGACCGGTTAGTCCAACTTCGGTTGGGCGAAGCTGAGAACTTAAGCGCCAGTAAACGGCGGTGGTAACTATAACCATCCTAAGGTAGCGAAATTCCTTGTCGGGTAAGTTCCGACCTGCACGAATGGCGTAACGACTTCTCGACTGTCTCAACCATAGGCCCGGTGAAATTGCACTACGAGTAAAGATGCTCGTTTCGCGCAGCAGGACGGAAAGACCCCGGGACCTTTACTACAGTTTGATATTGGTGTTCGGTTCGGCTTGTGTAGGATAGCTGGGAGACTTTGAAGCGATCACGCCAGTGGTTGTGGAGTCGTCGTTGAAATACCAGTCTGGTCGTGCTGGATGTCTAACCTGGGTCCGTGATCCGGATCAGGGACAGTGTCTGATGGGTAGTTTAACTGGGGCGGTTGCCTCCTAAAGAGTAACGGAGGCGCCCAAAGGTTCCCTCAGCCTGGTTGGTAATCAGGTGTTGAGTGTAAGTGCACAAGGGAGCTTGACTGTGAGACCGACGGGTCGAGCAGGGACGAAAGTCGGGACTAGTGATCCGGCGGTGGCTTGTGGAAGCGCCGTCGCTCAACGGATAAAAGGTACCCCGGGGATAACAGGCTGATCTTCCCCAAGAGTCCATATCGACGGGATGGTTTGGCACCTCGATGTCGGCTCGTCGCATCCTGGGGCTGGAGTCGGTCCCAAGGGTTGGGCTGTTCGCCCATTAAAGCGGTACGCGAGCTGGGTTTAGAACGTCGTGAGACAGTTCGGTCCCTATCCGCTGCGCGCGCAGGAACATTGAGAAGGGCTGTCCCTAGTACGAGAGGACCGGGACGGACGAACCTCTGGTGTGCCAGTTGTTCTGCCAAGGGCATGGCTGGTTGGCTACGTTCGGGAGGGATAACCGCTGAAAGCATCTAAGCGGGAAGCCTGCTTCGAGATGAGTGTTCCCACCC
>NZ_JBSFXO010000031.1:0-1343 GCF_053595415.1 Streptomyces sp. NPDC002499 | reverse complement strand
CTACACCCTTACCCCGGGACAACCACCGCCCGGGATGGACTACCTTCCTGCGTCACCCCATCACTCACCTACTACAAGTCTGGTCCGCCGGCTCCACCACTTTCCATTCCCCGAAGGGTCCGGAACGGCTTCACGGGCTTAGCATCGCCTGATTCAATGTTTGACGCTTCACAGCGGGTACCGGAATATCAACCGGTTATCCATCGACTACGCCTGTCGGCCTCGCCTTAGGTCCCGACTTACCCTGGGCAGATCAGCTTGACCCAGGAACCCTTAGTCAATCGGCGCACACGTTTCTCACGTGTGTATCGCTACTCATGCCTGCATTCTCACTCGTGAACCGTCCACAACTCGCTTCCGCGGCTGCTTCACCCGGCACACGACGCTCCCCTACCCATCCCAACGGGCGTTGGCCCTCATGCTGGAATGACACGACTTCGGCGGTACGCTTGAGCCCCGCTACATTGTCGGCGCGGAATCACTAGACCAGTGAGCTATTACGCACTCTTTCAAGGGTGGCTGCTTCTAAGCCAACCTCCTGGTTGTCTCTGCGACTCCACATCCTTTCCCACTTAGCGTACGCTTAGGGGCCTTAGTCGATGCTCTGGGCTGTTTCCCTCTCGACCATGGAGCTTATCCCCCACAGTCTCACTGCCGTGCTCTCACTTACCGGCATTCGGAGTTTGGCTAAGGTCAGTAACCCGGTAGGGCCCATCGCCTATCCAGTGCTCTACCTCCGGCAAGAAACACACGACGCTGCACCTAAATGCATTTCGGGGAGAACCAGCTATCACGGAGTTTGATTGGCCTTTCACCCCTAACCACAGGTCATCCCCCAGGTTTTCAACCCTGGTGGGTTCGGTCCTCCACGAAGTCTTACCTCCGCTTCAACCTGCCCATGGCTAGATCACTCCGCTTCGGGTCTTGAGCGCGCTACTGAATCGCCCTGTTCGGACTCGCTTTCGCTACGGCTTCCCCACCCGGGTTAACCTCGCAACACACCGCAAACTCGCAGGCTCATTCTTCAAAAGGCACGCAGTCACGACCCACAGAGTAAACTCTGTGAGCGACGCTCCCACGGCTTGTAGGCACACGGTTTCAGGTACTATTTCACTCCGCTCCCGCGGTACTTTTCACCATTCCCTCACGGTACTATCCGCTATCGGTCACCAGGGAATATTTAGGCTTAGCGGGTGGTCCCGCCAGATTCACACGGGATTTCTCGGGCCCCGTGCTACTTGGGTGTCTCTCAAACGAGCCGCTGATGTTTCGACTACGGGGGTCTTACCCTCTACGCCGGACCTTTCGCATGTCCTTCGCCTACATCAACGGTTTCTGACTCG
>NZ_JBSFXO010000029.1:0-6521 GCF_053595415.1 Streptomyces sp. NPDC002499 | reverse complement strand
GAAGTCCAAGGAGATCCGCTCCGTCTTCGAGGTGCACCGGATCAGCGAGGTCTTCGCGAACCTGGTGCGCGACGAGCGGGTCGTCGGCCGGGCCCTGCAGATCCCCAGAGGGGCGCACGGTGAGCAGGGCATCGACCTCAGGCCGTTCGCGGCATTCCCGCCGCTGCCGGACTCTGCGTCAGAAGGTCAGGTTCCAGGCGTCGATCTTGCCTGTGTCGGAGGCGGCGTTGTCGTTGACGCGCAGCTTCCAGGTGCCGTTCGCGACCTCCGAGGAGGCGTTGACGGTGTAGGTCTGGGCGATGTTGTCGGTGCTGCCGCCGGTGTGGTTGTGCAGCGTGTAGACGGTGCCGTCCGGCGCCACCAGGTCGACCTTCAGGTCACCGATGTAGGTGTGCTTGATGTCCACACCCACCTTGAGGGTGGCCGGGGCGTTGCCGGTCACGCCGGTGACGGCGATCGGGCTCTCCACGGTCGCGTTGTCGTTGACGGCGAAGTCCGTGAGGTTCTCGAAGTACTTGCCGGGCGGCGGCGTGGTCCCGACGGCCTTGAGGGCGTCGACCTGTCCCTCGCCGAAGAACGAGTTGTTGGCCGTCGTGCCCGTGCAGCGGCTGTCCGAGGGGCAGGCGATGTCGTTGGCCTGGGCGGCCAGCTTGGCGCGGAGCTGCGCCGGGGTGATGCCCGGGTCGGCGCTGGCGATGAGTGCCGCCACGCCGACCACGTGCGGGGTGGCCATCGAGGTGCCGCTCTTGCTGCCGTAGCCGCCGCCGGGGACGGTGGAGTACACGTTGCTGCCCGGCGCCGCGACGTCGATGACGCCCTGCCCGTAGTTGGAGAACGATGCCTTGGTGACGCCCGTGCCGTTGGCCGCGACCGTGACCACGCCCGGCAGCTCGGTCGGGATGTCGAGGCAGGCGTTGGTGATGGTGCGGGTGACCGGCGTCGAGTCGTTCGGGCTCGCGGAGTCGGTCGTCTTGTGGGCGAGGTCGTAGTTCTCGTTGCCTGCGGCGGCGACCTGGAGGGAGCCCTTGCCTTCGGCGTACTCCTGGGCGCGCTTGACGCCCTCAATGATGGCGGCCTGGTCGATGTTGTCCGGGCAGTTGAACTGCCACGGGTCCGTGTAATAGCTGTTGTTGGTGACCTTGAAGCCGTGGTCACCGGCCCAGACGAAGCCGCAGATGGTGTTCTCGGCGAAGAAGAAGGAGTTGCCAGGCTCGGCGACCCGGACCGCGGCGATCGACACCCCGGGGGCCACGCCGACGACGCCCTTGCCGTTCTTGGCCGCGGCGATGGTGCCCGCTACGTGGGTGCCGTGCGTGTCGACGTCCCGCCAGGCGCCGGCACGGGTGTCGGGCTTGCCGTAGGCACAGGAGACCGAGTCGGCCGCGTCGAAGTTGGGCGCCAGGTCCTGGTGCTGGTCGTCGACACCGGTGTCCAGGATGCCGACCTTGACCGAGGCGGAGCCCGGGTTCACGGCCCAGGCCTGGTCGGCCTTGATCTGGCTCATGTCGGCCCGGACGGGTTCTCCGGCCGGGGTCGAGGCCTGAGCCGGACTGGCCGGGATCGCCGGGTTGTAGGCGGCGGCCGGAACGTCCGAGGTGCGCGTGGCGCCGACCTGCTGCACGCCGGCGACGCCGCGCATGGTGGTGGCGAACCCGCTGGACGCCGAGTGGGCGACGATCACGCCGATGGCGTCGAAGTCCGAGAAGACGGTGCCGCCGTTGGCCTCGATCGCGGAACGGACCGCAGAGTTGTCACCGGGGGCGGTGATCACGAGGTAGGCACGCGTTCCGGCCACCCAGGCCGCACTGCGGGAAGCCGGCACGGCGGCCGGAGCGGGGGCCTTGGCGGCCGACGCCGTGGAGGGGACGACAGGGAGCGTGCCCGCGAGGGCGCCCGGGGCGCCGAACGCGAGGACGGCGCCGAGCGTGGCCGCCAGCACCAGCGTGCGTCTGGATCGGCCGGATATGGGGGGTCTCAAAGCGTCCTCCTGAGACGGCCCGGCCGCGCTGAGGGCAGCGGACGGGCGTACGAAACGAATGGTGAATGCAAGATGTCAGGTGCATGCTCCTGTACGGAAGTACCTTTCCGCACAGGGAACTCATAGGGGCATGGCTGAAAAGAGATGCACCCCGGGCATCGAGGGGTCGAGACCTCCCGGGAGCTCGGCGACGCCGACCGCGCCCTGGCATACCCCGCCGACCTGGCGCCGCCCGTGCTGCCCGCACCAGAGCCGGACTCGACCCTAGACACTCCCCGGCCATCGCCGCCTGGAGGCCGTTCTGTACGACGGCCCGCGGCCCGCATCCACGTCGCCTATGACGGACCCACCACCGTCACCGATCCCCTCGTCCTCGGCACCCGAGAGCGGTACTCCATCGTCGTCCTCGCCTGGATCAGCGCCAACACCTGGCCGCAGCCCGCACCGAGCGGACCCGCCCCGAACTCCCCGCCGACGCCGATGAGGTGACTGCGCCCAATATCCACGGAACCTGCCTTCCCGCGCTCAAGACCCGCCTGTCGCTCGGCTCGAGCACTCGACCATCAACTGCCGCTCGCGGTGCCGCTGATCCTGGCAGGCGTCCGCACAGCCCTGGTCCTGAACGTCGCTCCTCCGCCGGCTCCGGCCCCTGACATCTGTCAGGGACCGCTGCGCGATTCGCCTTCCTAGGCTTGCGGCGCGCAACGCCCTGTCAGCCCAGCCGCAAGGAGCACCATGTCCCTGTACGCGCGTATGGCCGCCACTCTGAGCGTGGCGGCTGCGTTCATCGGCCTCGTCGGACTCGCACCGCAGGCATCGGCCGCGGCGTCCTCGGACGCCACGCACTGCTCCGTGGTCGTGGAGCGGGTGAAGCCAGGTGAGAAGTTCTCCCGGGTGAAGAGCCGGACCTGTTCCGACAGCGGGACGGCGGCGGTCAGCCGCAGCGGCCGGACCCTGCTCATGACCTGGTACGAGCACGCCGAGTACGGCGGTGGTAGCACCGACGTCTACGGGGACTACGGCCCCTGCGACTCGGCCGGCTACGTCCTGAGCACCGGGCTGTGGCGGCTCTCGATCTCCTCGTTCATCACCTACAACAGCTGCGACGGCCAGCAGGCCGTCCTCAATGACGGCCAAAGCGCCGTCTACTACTACGGGTTCGGCACGCCGTATGTGGGTGCCCGAGCGAACGACAATATCGGGTGGTTCAAGGTGTGGGACGCCCTCTAGGCCTGCGCGGCAGCCTCGCCCTGGGCAGTTTCGTTGCAGCAGGCATCTTCCTCTTGCCCCCCGCTGATCCAAACGAGACTGCCTGGAGGCACAACCTCCGGCGTGCCGGGGCCGCCACCACGGCCGCAGGCGGTGACAGCGGGCGGCGACCTGAGACTTCCTGCGCGGTAGTACGACTCACCCATACCCACTGCGCCGCGATCAGGAGCGGCGATCCCATTTCGCCCGATCACTGCTGACCTTCCGTCACGGGGCCTCCCTTGTAGTGAACCTGAAGGGATCGGGCCTTGTCACCGGGGCCGGGCTGCGCCGTCGGCGACGGGGCGCCAGCGCCCCGCGCTCGCCCTCAGGTTCGCCGGCGGTTCGACGCGGGAGAAGACTCGCCGCATGGTGGTGCCGTGCGGACATGAGGGCGATCTGCGTCTGCTCGCCTACCAGGTGATGGACGCCGCGGGCCTCCAGCGGGGCCGGCCGACCGGGGTCATACTGTGCGGCGAGGACCTGGTCGACGCTGGCCAGGTCGCCGAACAACTCAGCTTCGATGCCGCCCGGCAGGTGCGTCTGGTGGCGGAGTCGGCCGCCGATCGGATCCGGGCCAGGTTCGCGCCGGGGGGATCGGCACGGCCGCCACATACCGGCCCGCCTCACGACCCAACGCGGGCGAACTGCTTGCTGGTCAGATCCTCGCCCCCGCAGGTCCCGTAGTCAGACCTGTTCATGGTGCGGGAGATCGCAACCGGGCAGGACCGTACGACGTCACCGTGGCGCAGACAGTGGTGGACGGGGGAGCGCAACGTGGCCACCAGTCCGTTGTTCGACGTCGGCCTGCGCATCGCAACGCGCTCCACCGCACGCCACCGCGAGATTCACGGCGCCAGTAGGGCACCGATCTGCTGCATTACCCCGAGAAGATCGGGCTGGCTCCGTTCCCCGACGATCCGGCCGTCGGCCAGGTAGTAGAAGTTCATGGCCTGCACCGAGATCCTGTTGCCGCTCGCCGGGATCCCGAAGAATTCACCGCCGTGGGTTCCCCGCATGGTGAACCGCGCGGCCACGGTGTCGCCTTGGGTGACCGTCTCCTCCAGCGTCCACTGGACGTCGGGGAAGGCGCTGCGCATCATCCCGATGACTTCCATGTACCCATCGGGTCCCCGCAGTGGCTCCGGGTGGCTGGGTGCGTGGAACACCGCGTCCGGAGAAATGACCTCGCGGGCGAGATCCTCGTTGCCCGTGTTGATGAACTCGATGAAACGGTTCATCACTGACTCGGTGGACTGCGATGGCATCGTCCTGTGCCTCTCCGGAGACGTCTGGGCGGGTTCATTGCGAACGTAACATCGAATCGATGCACACATCGATTCGATGTCTCCGTGCCAAGATGGCTTCATGCTGGAACTCGCGATACTCGGCTTCCTCGCCGAGGGACCCCTGCCCGGACACGGGCTGCGCCGCCGCGTCTCACAGCTGACCGGTTATGCGCGGCCGGTCAGTGACGGCACCCTGTATCCGGCGATCAATCGCCTGACCAGGTCGGGTTTGATCGAGCGGCGCGCCGACCCAGCCGCGGGGGCGGCCCGGTACGTGCTCAGCCTGACCGCGGCCGGGCGGGCCGAGATGCTGCAGCGTCTGCGCAAGCCCGCCGACCACGAGATCACCGACTTCACCCGGTTCTACGTAGTCCTGGCATTCCTCTCCCACCTGCCCGACGTCGCCGAACGGCACGCGGTGCTGCGCAGACGGCTGGAGTTCCTGGAAGAACCGGCGAGCTTCTTCTACGACAACGAGCGGCCCCTGCGTGCCGAGGAGGTCGCCGACCCCTACCGGCGGGGCATGCTGCTCACTGCCCGCGCCACCAGTCGCGCCGAACGGACCTGGCTGCGCGAGACCCTCGGGGAGGAACCGCCCGTATTCGACGCCGCAGGCATCGACAACGATCCGCATGCGCCCGCCGCTCCCGCGAGCTGACTGTCCACGGAGGTACCCCCATGCTTGCATCCTGGTACGACGACCAGGGACCCGCCGGCGATGTCCTGCAGGTCGGTGAACTCGCTGATCCCGTCCCCGGCCCCGGCGAGGTCCGCGTCCGCGTCACCGTCTCGGGCGTCAACCCCGGCGACACCAAGAAACGGCGCGGCTGGCTCGGCTCGTCCATGCCCTTCCCGCGGGTGATCCCGCACAGTGACGCCGCCGGAGTCATCGACATGGTGGGCGCCGGAGTCGACGTGCACCGCGTCGGACAACGGGTCTGGGTATACGGCGCCCAGTCCTACCGCCCCTTCGGCACCGCCGCCCAGTACACCGTCGTACCCGACCACCAGGCCGCACCCCTGCCCGACCACCTCAGTGACGAGCTGGGCGCGAGCCTCGGCATCCCCGGTATCACCGCCCACCGCACCGTGTTCGCCGACGGCCCGGTCGAGGGCCAACTGGTCCTGGTCCACGGAGTTCTCGGCGGCGTCGGCTCCCTGGCCGCCCAGCTCGCGCACTGGGCCGGCGCCACCGTGATCGCCACCGTCCGCCGAACCGCGGACCTCGACCACGTCGACCCGGCTGTCGCCCACGCCATCGCCCTGGACACTGACGAGCCCGCCGCTGCCGTCCGCTCGTACGCGCCGCGGGGCGTCGACCGGATCATCGAAGTCGCGCTGTCCGACAACGCCGATCTCGACAACGCCGTCGCCGCCCAGGGGGCCGTCATCGCCGCCTACGCCACCCGCGCGGACCGCACCGAGATCCCCTTCTGGCCTCTGCTGTTCAACAACGTCACCCTGCGGCTGCTCGGCAGCGACGACTTTCCCGCCGAGGCCAAACGCCAGGCCGCCCGCGACCTCACCTCCGCAGCCGCCGTCGGCGCCCTTACCGTCGCCGTCGGCGACCGATACCTGCTGCACGACATCGCCAAAGCCCACGACCACGTCGACGCCGGCAGTGGCCACAGCCGCACCCTGGTCACCATCCCCCAATAGCGCGGACTCGGGACAATGCCCTGCTCAACTGCCTAACTCTGCGGGGCGGCCCGCCGCGCTGCGAAGTATTCGGACCAGTTCCCGCCGGCAAGGGTGGCCCAGCGTTCGGCTGTCTTGGGGTGGGGCGTGTGGCGTGGTTGAAGGTCCGGGACCTGTAGGGCCTGTCCGCTGTCATCTTCGTGACCAGGTGGTGTGTCTGGGGCTGGTTGTTGTTGGACCGTCTGGCCGGTTTGTTTGCGGGGTGCGGGGTGCGGGTGCGGGTGCGGGTGCGGGTGCGGGTGGGTGTGGGTGTGGGTGTGGCTTGTCTGGGGGGTGTGTTGTGGGGGGTGGGGGTGTTGGGATGGGGT
>NZ_JBSFXO010000028.1:0-9757 GCF_053595415.1 Streptomyces sp. NPDC002499 | reverse complement strand
CGACGCGGTCCGCCCGATCACGATGATCACCTACTTCGGCCTGTCCCTGCTGGGCGGCCTGTGGATGCCCGCGACGACGTTCCCGCAGTGGCTCCAGGACATCGCGAAGTGGCTGCCCACGCACGCGTACGCTGCCCTGGGACAGGCCATCGAGCAGAGCCAGTCCCCGAGCTCGAAGGACGTCGCCCTCCTCGTCGTCTACTTCGCCCTGTTCGCGGGCGGCGCGGCGTGGCTGTACCGGAAGGACACGCTGAAGGCGTGAGCGCGATGACGGAAGATCTGCGGTCCGACGAGGAAGCCCGCGCGGATCGGCTGGTGCGGATCGGCCGGCCGCCCCGCGACCGGGGCGAGGCGATCCGCAAGCTGGTGTGGGTCCTGCCCTGGCTGGTCTTCCTCAGCGCCCCCGTGCAGGACCTGACGGCCGGCCACCACACCCCCTCGGCCACGACGGCCGGCTGGGTGGGCCTGGTGGCCTTCACCGGGATCTACCTGGCCGTCGTCTTCCGCACCATGGGCCGCCCCTACGCGGGCTGGTTCATCGCCGTCCTGGTGGCCGTGATGTGGGTCCTGGCCGTCGCGCTGTCCCTCTCCCTGGGTGGCCACTGGCTGGGCCTGTACGTCTACGTCTCCGTCACCTGCGGGATCACCCTCCCGCTGCGCGCCGCGTACTGGACGATCCCGCTGACCACCGCCGCGATGATGCTGGCCGGCTGGTTCGCCGACGACCTGGATCTGGCCTGGGGCCTGTTCCTGGTCGTGCTGCTGGTGGGCTACTCGATGACGGGTGTACGACAACTGGTGCGTACGACGGTGGAGTTGCGCAAGGCACGCGCCACCGTCGCCCAACTGGCCGCCAACGAGGAGCGGTTGCGCCTGGCCAGGGACCTGCACGACCTGCTCGGCCACTCCCTCTCGCTGATCACGCTGAAGAGCGAACTCGCGGGCCGTATGCTCCCCGACCACCCCGACAAGGCGGCCCAGCAGGTCGCCGACATCGAACAGGTCAGCCGGCAGGCCCTGGTCGACGTCCGGGAGGCCGTCACCGGTTACCGCCGGCCGCGCCTGGCCGCCGAACTGGCGGGTGCCCAGGTCGCCTTGACCGCGGCGGGCGTCACCGCCGAACTCCCCGAGGAAGCCACCGTCGACCTGACCGGCGTACCCGAGGAGAGTCAGTCCGCCCTGGCCTGGGCGCTGCGTGAGGCGATCACCAACGTCGTCCGGCACAGCGGCGCCCGGCGCTGCACGGTGGAGCTGCTCGCCCGCCAGACCCTGGGCGGCCCGATGCTGGAACTCACCGTCGAGGACAACGGCTCCGGCGGTTCCGGCAAGGGCCCCGGCAACGGGCTCACGGGCCTCGCCGAGCGCCTGGAGAAGGCGGGCGGCACCCTCGAAGCCGCCGGCACCAAGCACGGCTTCCGCCTGGTCGTCCGCGTGCCCGCCGGCACCCCGGCGGACGTAGGATCCGGGGCATGAGCCGAACGATCAAGGTCCTGCTGGCCGAGGACCAGTCGATGGTCCGCGAGGCGCTGGCCGCCCTGCTCGGTCTGGAGGACGACATCGAGGTCGTCGCCCAGGTGGCGCGCGGCGACGAGGTCCTGGCCGCGGTCCGCGAACACGCCGTGGACGTGGCCCTGTTGGACATCGAGATGCCCGGCTGCACCGGCATCGAGGCGGCGGCCGCCGTACGCAGGGAACTCCCGTCCGTGAAACTGGTCGTCCTCACCACCTTCGGCCGCCCCGGCTACCTCCGCAGCGCGATGGAGGCCGGCGCCGACGCCTTCCTGGTCAAGGACGCCCCCGCGGCCCAACTCGCCCAAGCGGTACGCAAGGTCCTCGCCGGCGACCGGGTCATCGACCCCACGCTGGCGGCCGCCGCCCTGGCCGACGGCGCGAATCCGCTGACCGAGCGGGAACGAGAGGTACTCCGTGCCGCGGCAGACGGCTCCACGAACGCGGAGCTGGCATCGGCCCTGCACCTGTCCCAGGGCACGGTCCGAAATTACCTTTCGACGGCGATCCAGAAACTGGCGGTGAGGAACAGGGCGGAGGCGGTGAGGATCGCAAGGGAGAAGGGTTGGCTGTAGCCAACCTTTTTAGGGGCTCGGGGTCACCCCTGAGGCGATCGGGTGAACTCAGTTGAGCAACGCCCGAGCAGCCCGAGCCTGCCCCCGCACCGTCTCCGCCCACGATTCATCAACCGCACTGATCATCCCCGCGTACT
The DNA here is from genome assembly GCF_053595415.1 of Streptomyces sp. NPDC002499. Classification (NCBI taxonomy): domain Bacteria; kingdom Bacillati; phylum Actinomycetota; class Actinomycetes; order Kitasatosporales; family Streptomycetaceae; genus Streptomyces; species Streptomyces sp. NPDC002499. The sequence goes on along the minus strand of NZ_JBSFXO010000028.1, from coordinate 7,536 downwards.
CCTCCAACTCCACCGCCCCCTCGACGAAGTCCCCCCGCTGAACAAGGAGTTGCGCTCGCTCGTACCGCAACCGCGCAGGATGCGAAGGCAGCAGCAACGAAAGATCGACCGCCCACAGCGCGACATCCGACCGCTCGGGCCGAGCCACCGCCCACGCCCGCACGTTGTTGAGAATCCGCAGCACCACCTCCAACGGATTCGCCGGCCTCAACATCGACGCATCCAGCGGAGCCCCCGTCGCCCCCGCGACCAACAACTCCGCGTCGCCCCCACCGAGCACCCGCCCCCCGTCGAACGGATCCGCGAGCACCTGCTGCTCGGGCGGCCCGAACCCGACGACGAAATGTCCGGGAAGTGCCACTCCGTACACCGGCGCCCCGGCCCGCCGGGCGACCTCCATCCACACCACCGACAGCAGGATCGGCAACCCGCGCCGCCGCCGCAGCACCTCGTGCAGCAGGGACGACTCGAGCCGCTGGTAGTCGACGGGAAAACCGCGGTACCCCTCCTGGACACCCAGCAGATGGTGCAACGCGGTCGCCCAGGACAACGGCCCGCCCGGCCGGAAGGGCAACTGCCCCGCCAGCCGGTCGAGTTCCATCTGCGCGGCATCCAGCCCGGCCTCGTCCAGCGTGCCGTCGGCCGCCGCGCCGACCAGCAGGCACAGCGCGGACAGATCGGGCCGCTCGGACCGAGCCTCTTCGGCGAACCGCCGCCGTACCTCGGCGGCCCGCTCGGGCGGCGGGGGAGTGGGGTGACGCATAGCAGGCTCGTGCCCTTTCCCGGCGATCGCTACCGGCCGTCGTGGATTGTCCCGTTGCCAGGACGGGCCGGCTCCCGATAGTGGTGATACGCGTGGTGCGCCCCGAACCCCATCCCGTCGTACAGCGCCCGCGCCCCGACGTTCTCCGCCTCGACCTGCAACCAGGCGGCCGAGGCCCCCTCCTCCAGGGCCCGCCGGGCCAACGCGGCCATCACCACGGTGGCCAGCCCCCGCCGCCGCATCGCCGGATCGACCTCCACGGCGGCGAACGAAGCCCACCGTCCATCGACCACGCACCGCCCGATGGCGGCGGGCGACTCCTCACCGGGAACCGTCGCGAACCACACCGACGGCCCGCTGCCGAGCACCTCCAACGCCACCTCGCTCACCCCCTTGCGCTGATACCGCGACAGCCACGCCTCGTCGGCCTCCCGGGAGAGCACGACGTCCGCGCCCTCGGCCCGGTCCGCGACCGGCGCGAGCGCCCCGATCCACAGCTCGGCGCTCACCTCACGCACCCAGCCCCGCCGCTCCAGCTCCGCGCACAGCACCTCCTGCGTGCCCTCGGCGCCGGTCGCGGTCTGGATGTACGCCGGCAGCCCCCGGTCGCCGTACCACCGTCGTACGGCATCCAGGGCCCCGTCGAGCGGCAGGCCCGGATCGCCCAGCGGGAGCACGGAGTTCGCGCGCCGCGTGAATCCGCTCGCGGCGCGCAGCTCCCAGTCGCCGAGGCGCTCGCTCTCCACCGGCCGCCACGCGCGCGAGGACACGTGCGCGAGTTCCTCGTACGAGGCGGCGGGGCCCCGGCGGCGGGCCGGCGCGGTCGGCACCACCTTGCCCGCGACCAGCGCGGATTCCGCGATGTGGACGCTCTCGCCGCTCTTGCGTGTGATCAGCAGCACACCGTCGTCCCATGATGTGAGAACACCCACCGTGTCGGTGAACTTCTCCTGAGTTGTCCCAGGCTCGTTCAACCGCCGTACGGATACTCGTTTCCCCACGTCAGCTGCGGTGATACGGACCTCGAGACGTCCAGCGGCCGAGATTTCCACAGGTCTGTCCACCCCTCCTGTTCGGATCATGCCCAGGAACGGAGATACTAGGGGCGGGCATCGACGACGCCGCGCTCCCGCGCGCCAGGCGGCGGAGCCTGAGGAGGCCCGCCGGCGCCCTATCGAGGAGGAACGACAGCGTGACCTACGTCATCGCGCAGCCTTGTGTCGACGTCAAGGACAAGGCGTGCATCGAGGAGTGCCCGGTCGACTGCATTTACGAGGGCTCCCGGTCCTTGTACATCCACCCGGACGAATGCGTCGACTGCGGAGCCTGTGAGCCGGTGTGCCCGGTCGAGGCGATCTTCTACGAGGACGACACTCCCGAGGAGTGGAAGGACTACTACAAGGCGAACGTCGAGTTCTTCGACGAGCTCGGCTCCCCGGGCGGCGCCAGCAAGCTGGGTCTGATCGAGCGCGACCACCCCTTCATCGCCGCGCTGCCCCCGCAGGCAGCGGCCGAGTAGCCGCCGCCCGCGGCCCGCACATCGCGCCGCCTCGGTCCCGTACGGCCTGATCCCCGGATCGCGGCCGTACGGGGCCGAGGCGTTTGCCGTACCGAAGAAAGTGAGCGAGTAACCGTGTCCGCAGTCTCCGACCGCCTGCCCACCTTCCCCTGGGACAAGCTGGAGCCGTACAAGAAGACGGCCGCGGCGCACCCCGGCGGCATCGTCGACCTGTCCGTCGGCACCCCGGTCGATCCGGTCCCCGACCTGATCCAGAAGGCGCTCGTCGACGCGGCCGACTCGCCCGGCTATCCGACGGTCTGGGGCACCCCGGCGCTGCGGGACGCGCTCACCGGCTGGGTCGAGCGGCGGCTGGGCGCCCGGGACGTCACCCACCGGCACGTCCTGCCGATCGTCGGCTCCAAGGAACTCGTCGCCTGGCTCCCCACCCAGCTGGGCCTCGGCCCCGGCGACCGGGTCGCCTACCCGCGCCTGGCCTACCCGACCTACGAGGTGGGCGCCCGGCTGGCCCGCGCCGAGTACGAGGTCTACGACGACCCGACCACCCTCGACCCCGAGGGTCTGAAGCTTCTCTGGCTCAACTCGCCCTCCAACCCGACCGGTCGGGTCCTGTCGAAGGACGAGCTGACCCGGATCGTCGCCTGGGCCCGCGAGCACGGCGTCCTGATCTTCTCCGACGAGTGCTACCTCGAACTGGGCTGGGAGGCCGACCCGGTCTCGGTGCTGCACCCGGACGTCAACGGCGGCTCCTACGACGGCATCGTGGCCGTCCACTCGCTCTCCAAGCGCTCCAACCTCGCCGGGTACCGCGCGGCCTTCCTGGCCGGTGACCCGGCCGTCCTGGGCCCGCTCCTGGAGATCCGCAAGCACGGCGGCATGATGACCTCCGCGCCGACCCAGGCCGCCGTGGTCGCGGCCCTCGGCGACGACGGCCATGTGCAAGAGCAGCGGGAGCGGTACCTCGCCCGGCGGGCGGCCCTGCGCGAGGCGCTGGTCGGACACGGCTTCCGGATCGAGCACAGCGAGGCCAGCCTCTACCTGTGGGCGACCCGCGGCGAGTCCTGCTGGGACACGGTGGCCCACCTGGCGGGACTGGGCATCCTGGTCGCGCCCGGCGACTTCTACGGGACCGCCGGCGACACGTTCGTACGGGTGGCGCTGACGGCGACGGACGAGCGGGTGCGGGCGGCCGTGGAGCGGCTGGCGTAGACGCGTACGCGTACGTACGCGTACGTGCGTGACGACGTGCAGGACCACGTGCACGACGAAGGGGCCCGGGAGACGATCCCGGGCCCCTTCTTTTTCGTCGTGCGCGGGGCGATCAGCCGCCGAGCGGCAGGCCCTTCAGGGGCAGGGTGTCCGTGGAGGGGAGGCCGCCGCCGGGGAGGCCGCCCTTGGTGAGGGAGTCCGTGGGCAGCCCGCCCTTGGTGGCGGTCTTCGTGGTGTCACCGACGAGGTCCCCGGCGGAGCCCGCCGCCTCGCCCGCGGTCTTCTGCGCGGCCGGCGCGGCCTTCTTGACCGCCTTGCCGCCGGTCTTGCCCGCGGCGGGCACCGCCTTCTTCACGGCCTTGCTGCCGGCCTCGCCCGCGAGCCCGGTGACGTTCTGTGCCGCTCCGTCGACGGTGTTGCCCACGTTCGCCCCGTCCAGGGCGGTCAGGCCGCCGAGGTTGGGGGTGGCGGGCAGGTCGGGGGCCGCGCTCGCGGCGCCGGCCGCACCGACCCCGGCAGCCGCTCCCGCCGCGACGAGCAGCGCGGCACGGGCAATCCGACGGGTCAGGGGGAGGGACATGATGCTCCTTGTGACGGGAGGAAACGTTGCTCGGACGTCGTGACTACCGCTCGAAGCCCCTCGGAGGTTGCGCAGCGACAACGTAAAGAGTTGGCAATGCGTCGCATAATCGGCTGCGGATAAAAACGGGCAAAGAGTGCCTGGTCCGAAAGTGTGCCGAATCCTTACAGCCCTTTGTTCTCAAGGGATTTCGCGGTTTCGGGAGTGACTGCGCGAAAACCTGCGCACACCCTGCCGCGAAGGGGCCGCGGCTGACCCTCGCGGGTGATCACTCGCACTACTGCCCGGTGACGATCCGCACCGCGTTCGCGGACTGCTTCGCCGCCTCGGCGTCCTGCGTACCCGTCGTACGCCACTTGCTGTCGGTGTTCCCCGCGCTCCACTCGCGTCCGCCGTAGGACACGCGCTCGATGTGCAGCGCGGAGGCGTTGGCCACGGCCCAGTGGGCCAGCTGCCAGCCGCGCTCGCGCACGTCACGGCCCTTGCCCGCGCCGGTGTCCTTGGTCACCGGCAGCGTGACGGTCCGCGAACCCGGCGTCGCGCTCACCGTCGGCGTGGGGGTGGGCTTCGTCGAGGCGTCGCTCACCTCGGCGGCGGCCGGTTGCAGCGCGTCCCGCCCGAAGTCCCGTACCAGCGCGGCCCGTACGGCGTCCGGACCGGCCTCGGTCACGGTGGTGGGGTCCGGGCGGCCCTGGCAGGTCAGCGTGGCCGGCGAGGAGCCGGTGAGGGCGGCGGCCAGCAGCGTCGCGTCCGGCTCGTGCTTGGCGTACGCCTCCGGGAAGCCGCTGCGCTGCACGCGCTGTGCGGCCACGGTCAGCGGCAGCTTCGTGTAGTCGGGCACCTTGGCCAGGTGCTCGTAGAAGATGCCCGCCGCGTACGTCGGGTCCAGGATCTCCTTCTCGGTGCCCCAGCCCTGCGAGGGACGCTGCTGGAACAGGCCGAGTGAATCCCGGTCGCCGTGCTGGATGTTGCGCAGGCCCGACTCCTGGATCGAGGTCGCCAGCGCGATGGCCACGGCCCGCTCGGGCATGCCGCGCCCGGTGCCGACGGCGGCGATCGTCGCCGCGTTCACCGCCTGCTCCGGCGTGAACTCGTACACCGCTTCACCGCCCTTGCCGGAGACGACCTCGCAGCCCGGCCCTCTGCCTCCCGTCTCGTACTGCACGACGAGATATCCCGCTACACCGAGCAGGACCACGAAGGCCGCGGAGAAGCGGAGGAAGCGACCACGACGCTTGGGGGAGTGAGGTGACGGCTCTGGCACGCGTACAAGGTAGCGGAGGCCGCTGTGACTGCCGAGCCGGGTGTGGACAGAGCTCCCCACGGCGGCGCGTTAGGGTCGACGGCATGGCCGACACCCCCCTTGACCTCACGCTGGACGCCGCCCTGTTGACCGCGCAGCTCGTCGACTTCCCCTCGGAGAGCGGCACCGAGAAGCCGCTCGCGGACGCGATCGAGGCCGCCCTCCGCGCGCTTCCGCACCTGACGGTCGACCGGTTCGGCAACAACGTGATCGCCCGCACGAACCTGGGCCGCGCGGAGCGCGTCATCCTGGCCGGCCACATCGACACCGTCCCGATCGCCGACAACGTCCCCTCCCGCCTCGACGACGAGGGCGTCCTGTGGGGCTGCGGCACCTGCGACATGAAGTCCGGGGTGGCGGTCCAACTCCGCATCGCGGCAACGGTCCCCGCCCCCAACCGGGACATCTCCTTCATCTTCTACGACAACGAAGAGGTCGCCGCCGAGCTGAACGGCCTGCGCCATGTCGCCGAGGCCCACCCGGACTGGCTGGACGGCGACTTCGCGGTCCTGCTCGAACCGTCCGACGGCGAGGTCGAGGGCGGCTGCCAGGGCACCCTGCGCGTGCTCCTGAAGACCAAGGGCGAGCGGGCCCACTCGGCACGCTCCTGGATGGGCTCGAACGCGATCCACGCGGCGTCCCCGATCCTCGCCCGCCTCGCCGCGTACGAGCCCCGCTACCCGGTCATCGACGGCCTGGAGTACCGGGAGGGCCTCAACGCGGTCGGCATCTCCGGCGGGGTCGCCGGGAACGTCATCCCCGACGCGTGCGTGGTGACGGTCAACTTCCGCTACGCGCCCGACCGTACGGAGGAGGAGGCGATCGCCCACGTGCGCGAGGTGTTCGCGGACTGCGGGGTCGAGGAGTTCGTGGTCGACGACCACAGCGGCGGCGCGCTGCCCGGCCTCTCCCACCCGGCCGCGGTCGCCTTCATCGAGGCGGTCGGCGGCGAGCCCCGGCCCAAGTACGGCTGGACGGACGTGTCCCGCTTCTCCGCGCTCGGCGTCCCGGCGGTCAACTACGGCCCCGGGAACCCGCACTTGGCGCACAAGCGGGACGAAAGGGTCGAAACGGGAAAGATCTTGGCGGGCGAGGAGCGACTGAGGGCGTGGCTCTCGGCCTGATTCGAGCCGGCGCTCCGTGGCGGACATGCCGACGTCCCCCGTCTGTAACCAGCGGAGATCTACGCTGAGGTGGAAACACCTGCAAGCGGAGGGAGCGCACATGGCTACCGGGAACCCCGAGGGCAAGAAGCAGCCACCGGAGGAGCAGCGCCTGGGGCCGGTACTCCGGCGGCGTGACCAGGTGACGGCGAGCACGACCGACCAGCGCCTGCTGGACGCGGGCGGCCCCTCGGACTGGGTCCACACCGACCCCTGGCGGGTGCTGCGCATCCAGTCGGAGTTCATCGAGGGCTTCGGCACGCTCGCCGAACTCCCGCCCGCGATCAGCGTGTTCGGCTCGGCTCGGACCAAGGCGGACTCACCGGAGTACGAGGCGGGCGTACGGCTCGGCCGGGCGCTGGTGGAGGCGGGCTGGGCGGTGATCACCGGCGGCGGCCCCGGCGCCATGGAGGCGGCCAACAAGGGCGCGGGCGAGGCCAAGGGCGTCTCGGTCGGCCTCGGCATCGAGCTGCCCTTCGAGCAGGGCCTGAACCCCTACGTCGACATCGGCCTCAACTTCCGGTACTTCTTCGTCCGCAAGATGATGTTCGTCAAGTACGCCCAGGGCTTCGTGGTCCTCCCCGGCGGCCTCGGCACCCTCGACGAACTCTTCGAGGCCCTCACCCTCGTCCAGACCCAGAAGGTCACCCGCTTCCCGATCGTCCTCTTCGGCAGCGAGTACTGGGGCGGCCTGGTCGACTGGCTCCGCAACACCCTGGTAGCCCAGGGCAAGGCCTCGGAGAAGGACCTGCTCCTGTTCCACGTGACCGACGACGTGGACGAGGCGGTGGCGTTGGTGTCCAAGGAGGCGGGCCGCTAGGCGCGGCGCTTCGGCGGGGGTTCAGGCGGGCGTCCGCGCTCCTGGGGGCTGCCGCCCCCAGACCCCCGCTTCGGCCTGAACGGCCTCGTCCTCAAACGCCGGACGGGCTGGGTAACTCAGCCCCTCCGGCGTTTGAGGAGCGGGGTCTGGGGCGGAGCCCCAGAAGGATGGGACGGGTA
>NZ_JBSFXO010000027.1:0-24368 GCF_053595415.1 Streptomyces sp. NPDC002499 | reverse complement strand
GTCACGGTCTCCGTCGGCCACGCTACAGGCTCGGCGCAAGCCTCCGCTCCGCCTCTTGAACTCCGGTCCGTATCTTTTAGCCCGTCCGGCGTTTGAGGACGAGGCCGTTCAGGCCGAAGCGGGGTCTGGGGGCGCAGCCCCCAGCGGGGTCGAAGGGGCAGCGCCCCTGGGATGGGACGGGTAGGGGCGGCGGGGGCGAAAAACGCCCGTCAGTACACAGCCGTACGCCTCAAAGCCGCCCAATGTCCCCGACAGGCATCCGCGGAGCGCGCCGCGCCGGCCCCCGCCCACTCAACAAAATCAACCGAGCCGCCCGATGCCGCTGCCCCGCATACGGCTCCAGCAACTCCAACATCACGGAGTCATCCGCATCCCGATCCCCCGCCAACACCCACCCCACGATCCCCGGCAGATGCAGATCCCCCACAGTCACCGCATCCGCCGCCCCATGACTCCGCTGCACCACCTCCGCCGAGGTCCACGGCCCCACCCCCGGCACCACCTCCAACCGCTCCCGCGCCGCCTCCGGAGACATCACCACCGCCTCCTCCAACCGCCGAGCCACCCGAACCGCCCGCAGAATCGTCGACGCCCGCTTGTCGTCCACCCCGGCCCGATGCCACTCCCACGACGGAATCAACGCCCACGCCCGAGCCCCCGGCATCACCCACAACCGCCCCCGCACAGCCGCCGCAGGCCCCGGCGCCGGCTCCCCGAACCTCCGCACCAACAACCGCCACGCCCGATACGCCTCATCGGTCGTGACCTTCTGCTCCAACACCGACGGAATCAACGACTCCAGCACCAACCCGGTCCGCGTCAACCGCAACCCCGGCCGCCGATGCCGAGCAACCGCCACCACCCGATGCCGCGGCACGAACGCCTCGGGCACGTCCGCGGCCCCGAGCAGGTCAGGCAACCGATCGAGCAGCCACGTACCCCCGGGCCCCCAGGCCTCCCCCCGCACCTCATCGCCCCGCACGGAGACCCGCAAGGTCCCCGGCCCACCCGGCGTCCGGCAAGCCCGCCACACGGACCCGTCCGACATCGCCCGAAACGTCGGATCCCCGGGCCCCCGCCGCAACGGCCCGAGCACCAGCCCGAGATCCACGGGCCACCCCGGCACCCAAGTCCGTACCAGCCCTGACTCCTCGCTCTGCCGAGGCACTCCGGACGGCACGACGACATGCCCACCGCGCACAGACGTACGGGTGGGCCGCGGAGCGAAACGTCCTGCCACGAATGAAGTCCTATGAAGTCCTGGGAAGCGAAAGTCGGAAAACCAGAGCCTAGGCGCTCGTACGACGAACAGACGGCGAAACGAACCACGCACCCCCGCCCCGACTCACCGCACCTCGACGAACGCCCCCACATCCCGCTCCGCCCGAGCCCGCGGCTCCTCCGCCGCATGCCCGACCGCCACCGCCCCCATCGGATCCCACCCCTCCGGCAGCCCCAACACCTCACGCACCACATCCCGGCAGAACATCGTCGAGGAGACCCACGCGGACCCGAGCCGCTCCCCGGCCAGCGCGACCAGGAAGTTCTGCACACCCGCCCCCACCGCGACCACGAACATCTCCCGCTCGGCCCCGTCCCGCCGCGCGTCCCCGTAGTCGTGCGACCCGTCCATCACCAGACAGGGCACCACCAGATACGGCGCGTTCCGCAGTACGTCCCCCCGCCGCACCCGCTTGGCGATGGACTCCTCCGACTTCCCGTCCCGCCGCAGATCGCCGATCCAGGCATCCCGCATCGCGTCGAGCAACCGCGTCCGCGAATCCGCCGACTCCAGCAGCACGAACCGCCACGGTGTCGTGTGATGCGGCGCCGGCGCGGTCACCGCCGCGGCCACCGCCCGCCGTACCGCCCCGCCGTCGACGGCCTCGTCGGTGAAGGCCCGTACCGTACGGCGCCGGGTCACCGCCTCCCGTACCGCCTCGGACGTGCCCAGCCGGAACATGTCGTCGCGCGCGTCCCGCACCATGACCCGCGCCCCCTCCCCGTGCTCGCGCCGGTCGGTCACCACGTGCGCCAGCCCGCGCACGACGGCGACGGGCAGTCCGGCGGTCTTGCCCTTGACCAGGTCACCGGCCGCGGCGAGCTCGTCCGCCGTCGCCACGACCGTCGCGCTGAGCGGATTGCCGTGCGTGTCCGTGCCGCCGCGCAGATCGTCCACCACGCGCACTCCGGCGGCGCCGATCGCGACGTCCGTGAGCCCCGAGCGCCACGGTCGCCCGAAGGTGTCGGTCACCAGGACCCCCACGTTGACGCCGAGGGCGTCCCGCAGCCCGTCCCGGATCGCCCGCGCGGACGCGTCCGGGTCCTCGGGCAGCAACAGCACCGTCCCGGCTGGGGTGTTGGAGGCGTCGACCCCGGCGGCGGCCATGACGAGCCCCTGCCGGTTCTCCACGATCCTGAGCGGCCCGCGCCGGGCCACGACCCGGACGGTCTCGGCGTCGATCGCGGCCTCCCGGTCGTCCGCCTCGACGACCCGCCCCTCCGCCTTGGACACCACCTTCGAGGTGACGAGCAACACGTCCCCGTCGACCAGCCCGGGTTCGGCCTCGGCGATCAACTTCCCGAGATCGTCCCCCCGCTGCACCTCGGGCAACCCGCCCACGGCCCAGACCCGGAACCCCTCGACGCCCGCGCCGCTCCCCGTGCCTGCGCCGCTTCCCGAGCCGCCGCCGCCCGCAACATCCGCGCCGACGCCACTGCCACTCCCCGAATCCGCGCCCCGCGCGGGACCCGCCCCGCTCACCGCACCCGCCCCGCTCACGCCCCCCGCACCTCCTCCGCCAGTGCCAGCGCCTCTCGCGCCATCTCCGCCGTCGTGTCGAGGTCGGTCATCATCAGCGGTACCGCCCGGCACCGGATCCCGGCCGACTCCACGCGCTGAACCGCGTCCGCGTCCACCGTGTCGACGAGCCAGCCGTCGAGCAGTCCCGAGCCGTAGTGCTCGGCCACCGCCGCGGCCGTGGACTCCACGCCGACCGCCGCGAGCACTTTGTCGGCCATGCCGCGCACGGGCGCGTTCCCGACGATGGGGGAGAGGCCGACCACCGGCACGCCCGCGTCGGCGATCGCCTCGCGGATGCCGGGCACGGCGAGGATCGTGCCGACGGAGACGACCGGGTTGGACGGCGGGAAGAGGATGACGTCCGCCTCGGCGATCGCCTCCAGGACACCCGGCGCCGGCTTCGACAGCTCGGCGCCGACGGCCACGACCGCCTCGGCCGGCACGGAGGCCCGCAGCCGCACCCAGTACTCCTGGAAGTGCACGGCCTTGCGCTCGCCGTCGACCTCCACGGCCACATGCGTCTCGACCCGGTCGTCGGTCATCGGGATCAGCCGTACGCCCGGCTGCCACCGGTCGCACAGCGCCTCCGTCACGGCGCTCAGCGGAAAGCCCGCCCCGAGCATCTGGGTCCGCACGATGTGCGTGGCGAAGTCCCGGTCGCCGAGCCCGAACCACTCGGGCCCGACGCCGTACGCCGCGAGCTCCTCCTTCAGATGGAAGGTCTCCTCGGCCCGCCCCCAGCCCTGCTCCTCGTTGATACCGCCACCGAGCGTGTACATCACCGTGTCGAGGTCCGGGCAGACCTTCAGCCCGAAGAGGTGGATGTCGTCCCCGGTGTTGCCGATGACGGTGATGTCCGCGTCCGGCACGGCCTGCTTGAGACCGCGCAGGAACCGGGCACCGCCGATGCCGCCTGCCAGAACCACAATGCGCATGGGGCAAGTCTTGCAGGCGGGTACGACAACGCGTCAGGCAGTCACCGGACGCGGCTCGGTCCGGGCCTCGCAGTGCGGGGAGGTGTGCATCGGCATCTCGGTCAGGCCCGGGTGGTAGACGTGCAGGCTCACCGCCGGCTCCAGCGCGTCGTTCACGACCTCGTGCACGTACCCCGGCGCGAACACCCGCTGCGCACCCGCGTCCAACGCACGCGTGGCTCGCTCGGTGCGCTCGGTCAGCGTGCCCTCCAGGACGGTCAGCACGCCGGAGGACCGCCCGTGGTCGTGCGGTCCGCTGCCCTGACCGGGCACCCAGGACAGCAGCCACACCTCGTAGCCGGGTCCGGTGCGCAGCCGGTGGTACCAGCGCGCCGTGGCGTCGTAGCGCACGAGGTGCGCCCACTGCGTGCGGTCGGCGGCGATGGAGCGGGCCATGCCGACGAACTCGGCCACGGTGGCCGGGTGCTCGCGCGGCGGCTGCAGCAGATGCGGGACCTCGAGGATGTCGCCGGCGATCTGGAGGTCGTTGTCGCTGTTCATTCGGTGCGCTGGTTCCTCAGTGAAAGAAGGTCAGAGGGAACGGAAACAGAGAACGAATCGTGGTCGACTCGGTTTCCAGCTGGAGCGGGGTGTGGCTCAACAGCTGGAACAGCAACAGCTACAGCGAGCGTGCGCAGCACCGTGGGACCCGGCGGTGCGGGTCGAGGTGAGTGCCAAGTTCGCGAGCATGCCCACAAGGACATCGGTTCACACCTTCAGTGTCAACTCGACGCCCGGATCGTGGGACGTGGTTCACCCCATCCGGTTCATGTCCGAGGCGAAAGGTTTGTCCATGCGCCCACCGGGACACATGGCGCACAACCGGGCGCACAAACCTCGTTGCGTTCCCGTGATCCGAATGTGATCCGGTTCGCCCCGAGGTGCGCGTGGAACGAGATCGGATCTCTGGGCGTCCTTCCCCGTACAGGCTCTGCGCGGGGCCGGAGGTCCTTCCGGGCCTCGTCTGCATGTCAAGGTTTATGCCGATTTGAACACTTTCCGCATGGCCTTGGTTCCGCAGAGTGAATAAGGGGCCCAATAGCAGATCTCGGCTTGACTCGCCCGGAGCAGCACACTTGTAATTTCACTCGTGTCGTTCAGCCGAAATCGGTAACGGCTACATCACGGGGACGCGAAAGACAGACGAGGGGCGCACATGACCGAGACGGTGCAGCAACTGCTGGTCGACGACGCGGACGAGGAACTCGGCTGGCAGGAGCGCGCACTGTGCGCCCAGACCGACCCCGAGTCCTTCTTTCCTGAGAAGGGCGGCTCGACCCGTGAGGCCAAGAAGGTCTGTCTCGCCTGTGAAGTCCGCTCCGAGTGCCTCGAATACGCCCTCGCCAATGACGAACGCTTCGGTATCTGGGGCGGTCTGTCCGAGCGCGAGCGCCGCCGGCTGAAGAAAGCCGCGGTCTGAACCGCACGGCGCACGACCACACGGGCAACGGCCCGTCGCAGGTGGGTTGTCCACAGGCGGCGGGCCGCAATCATGCCCAGCCGATAGTGTGGCTGCTCGTCCGAGACGCCTCGCCGCCACCAGCGGGCGCGGGAGTCCACCGCAGTCCATCGAACCGGGGCCCGTACCTCGATGTCCGTGCACAGCCATACGGCAGCCCAAGCAGACGCTGCCACTCCTGAGTTCCCGCGTCACGTGGTGACGGCGGTGATCGTCTCCCACGACGGCGCCCGCTGGCTGCCCGACGCGCTCGCCGGGCTGCTCGGCCAGGAACGCCCCGTTCAGAGCGTCATGGCGGCCGACACCGGCAGCGCGGACGCTTCCGCCCAGCTCGTCACCGACGCCCTGGGCCCCGACCACGTGCTGCACCTGGCCCGGCGTACCGGCTTCGGCCAGGCCGTCGAGGAGGCCAATCGCACGGCGCCGCTGCTGACGCCGGACGAGCTGACCTACCTGAAGCGGCCCAGCGGCTGGGACCCCGTCACGCGTTCGTGGCGCGACGACGCGTACGACATGCCCGAGCTCCCGTACGGCGAGCCGGTCCAGTGGCTGTGGCTGCTGCACGACGACAGCGCCCCCGAGCCCGACGCCCTGGCCCAGCTGCTGCGCGTCGTGGACAACGAACTGGAGCTCGGCCGCGACGACGTGGCGATCGTGGGCCCCAAGCTGCGCGGCTGGTACGACCGGCGCCAGCTCCTGGAGGTCGGCGTCAGCATCGCCAACTCCGGCCGCCGCTGGACGGGCCTGGACCGCCGCGAACAGGACCAGGGCCAGCACGACCACGTACGGACCGTGCTGTCGGTGTCCACCGCGGGCATGCTGATCCGGCGCGACGTCTTCGAGCAGCTCGGCGGCTTCGACAAGCGGCTGCCGCTCATGCGCGACGACGTCGACCTGTGCTGGCGCGCCACGGCCGCGGGCCACCGCGTCCTCATCGCCCCCGAGGCGGTCGTACGCCATGCGGAGGCCTCCTCGCGCGAGCGCCGGACCGTCGACTGCGTGGGCCGCGCCGCCACCTCCCCGCACAAGGTCGACAAGGCGGGCGCCGCCTACACCCTCCTGGTCAACACCCGTACGGCGGCGCTGCCCTGGGTGCTGTTCCGCCTCGTGCTCGGCACCGTCCTGCGCACCGTCGCCTACCTGGTCGGCAAGGTCCCCGGGCAGGCCCTCGACGAGATCCGCGGTCTGCTGGGCACCCTGCTGCGGCCCGAGCGGATCATCGCCGGACGGCGCAAGCGCGGTACCCCGCAGATCGACAAGGGCGAGCTGCGCCCGCTCTTCCCACCGCCCGGCGCGACCGTGCGGGCCACCGTCGAGCAGGTCGCCGGCGACCTGTTCGGCAGCTCCGACCCCGAGGCGGTCTCCGGTGCGGGGCGGCACGGCGGCGCGGTCGAGTCCGGACCCGGCGGCGACGACGCCGACTTCCTGGAGATCGAGCAGTTCGCCCGCCTCAAGCGCATCGCCCGCAAGCCGGGCCCGATGCTCTTCCTGGTGCTGCTGTTCTTCTCGCTGGTCGCCTGCCGCGACCTGCTCGACAGCGGCGCGCTCTCGGGCGGCGCCCTGCTGCCCGCCCCGGCCGACTCCAGCGAGCTGTGGTCGCGCTATCTCGACTCCTGGCACCCGGTCGGCGCCGGCGGCAGCCCGGCCGCGCCGCCCTACCTCGCGCTCGTCGCGATGCTCTCCTCCACGCTGTTCGGCTCGACCGGCCTGGCGATCACCCTGCTGCTGGTCTGCTCGGTGCCGCTGGCCGGCTTCACCGCCTACTTCGCCTCCCGCCCGCTCGTCGAGTCCCGCCTGCTGCGCGCGTGGGCGGCCGTCGTCTACGCCTTCCTGCCCGCCGCCACCGGCGCGCTCGCCGGCGGCCGCCTGGGCACCGCCGTACTCGCCATCCTGCTCCCGCTGCTGGCCCGCGCGGGCATCGCCGCCAGTGGCCTCACACACGCGTCCGGCGCGCGTGGCAGCTGGCGCGCCACCTGGGCGTACGCCCTGCTGCTGACGATCACCACGGCGTTCACGCCGATCGTGTGGCCCCTCGCGCTGGTCCTCGGCGTCGCGGTCCTGGCCGTGCGCCGGGGCGACATCACCGCGTACGGCCTGCGCTTCCTGGCCCAGCTCGGCACACCGCTGCTGGTCCTCGCGCCCTGGTCGCTGTCGCTGCTCCCGTTCGGCTTCTTCAAGGAGGCCGGTCTGGAGTCCGGCTCCTCGGCCGCCTCCGCCCTCGACCTGCTCGGCGCGAGCCCGGGCGGCCCGGGCACGGTCAGCGGGCTGATGCTCATCGGCATCGTCCTGGCCGCGCTGGCCGCCCTGCTGCGCTCCGAGCGGCAGTTCGGCATCTGGGCGGCCTGGCTGGTCGCCCTGGTGGGCCTCGTCTTCGCGGTCCTGTCCAACGGTTCCACCTGGGCGGGCCCCGCGACCCTCGTCTACGGCATCGCCCTGCTGGCCGCCGCCGTCCTCGGCGCCGACGGCGCACGCGCGCGTGTGGCCGAGCAGAGCTTCGGCTGGCGCCAGCCGGTGGCCGTACTGATCGCCTTCGCCTCGCTGGCGGGCCCGCTGCTGGTCGCCGGCGGCTGGATGATCGGCGGCGCCGACGGGCCGGTCGAGCGACGCGACCCCGTGCAGGTGCCCGCGTTCGTCGCCGAGGAGAGCGGCACCCGCGACCAGGCCCGCACACTGGTCCTCGACAGCGACTCCACCGCGCGCGTGGGCTACACCCTCGTACGCGGCTCCGGCGCCCGCCTCGGCGACGCCGAACTCGCGGCCGCCGACGGCGAGAACAGCCAACTCGACAAGGTCGTCGCCAACCTGGTCGCCGGCTCCGGCGCCGACCAGTCCGACCAGCTCGGCAAGTTCGCGGTGCGCTACGTCCTCATCCACAAGGGCGCGCCCCGCGAGGTCACGCGCGTGCTGGACGCCACCCCCGGCCTCAGCAGGCTCAGCCAGCAGGACGGCGGCGGCGCCCTGTGGCGGGTCGACCAGGAGGTCGCGCGCGCCACCATCGTGTCCGCCGCCGGCACCGGTACCCCGCAGCCCGTCGCCGCCGGTCCCGTCGACATCCACACCAAGGTCCCGGCCGGTGCCGACGGCCGCGTCCTGCGTCTCGCCGACACCGCCTCCGAAGGCTGGACGGCCACCCTGGACGGCAAGCCGCTCACCCGCACCACGGTCGACGGCTGGGCCCAGGGCTTCCGACTCCCCGCCTCCGGCGGCACGTTGGCCGTCACCTACGACGACCCGATCACGCACACCGCGTGGTTGTGGGCCCAGGGCTTCCTCGCCCTCGTCCTCGTCGTGCTCGCCCTGCCCGGCCGGCGCCGCGTCGTCGACGACGACCTGCCGGACGAGCCGGCCGTCATCCCCGCGCAGCCCGTGGCCGGCGAGGGCCGCCGCGCCCGCCGCCTGCGCGCCCAGGCCGAGTCCGAAGAGCCGGACCAGAGCGAGGAGTTCCCGGTTCCGCCCGCGGAGGACATCCCGGTCGCGGTCCCGCAGCAGCAGTCCTACGACGAGTGGGACCCGGCGCAGTACCCGAACGCGGAGTACGGCACCTACAACGAGCAGTACCAGGACGCCCAGCAGTACCAACAGGGCGCGTACGACCAGACGTACCAGGCCGATCCCTACCAGGGCGGCCAGTACGACCCGTACGCGTACGGCGGCCAGCCCCAGGGCGGTTACGACCAGGGCTACGACCCGTCGTACCAACAGCCGGGCTACGACCCCGCGTACGACCCGCAGCAGCACCCGCACCCGACCGAGCGCCCCGACGGGAGCCAGCAGTGAACCGCACCACCCTGTCCCTGATCGCCGGCACGGCGGCGCTCGCCGCGGTCACCGGGTTCGCCACGCTCAAGTCACCGAGCGACTCCGGTCAGGACACTGCCGAGGCGGCGGCCGTGCTGCCCGTGGAGCGCACCAGCCTGCTGTGCCCGCAGCCCAGCACCTCCGACCTCGCCGACACCTCGTTCACGTCCTTCACGCCCGTCACGAAGGGCACGGCGGCCACCGGCAAGGCCGAACTGGCCGCCGCCGACGAGCAGTCCGACGACGGAAGCGCCGACTCGGGCAAGAAGAGCGGCAAGAAGAAGACCGCCAAGCCGGTCCTCACCCCCAAGGACCCGGGCACGCCGGTCACCGGTGACACCTCGGGCGGCGAGACCCCCGCGTTCGTCGGCACCGCCGAGGGCAAGTTCGCGCCCGGCTGGGCCGTTCAGGAGACCACCGAGGTCGCCGCGGGCCTGGGCCGCGGCCTCCTGGGCGTCAACTGCTCAGCGCCGGACACGGAGTTCTGGTTCACCGGCGCCAGCACGTCCGCCGACCGCACGGACTACGTCCACCTCACCAACCCCGACGACTCCGCGGCCGTCGTCGACATCGAGCTCTACGGCAAGGACGGCGCCCTGGACTCCACGGTGGGGGAGGGCATCACGATCGCGCCGCACTCCAGCGACCCGATCCTGCTGTCCACGCTCACCGACGAGAAGCAGACCGACCTCTCCGTGCACGTGAACGTGCGCAGCGGGCGCGTGGGCGCCGCCGTACAGGCACTGGACGAGAAGATCGGCGGCGACTGGCTGGCCGCGACCACGGACCCGGCCGGCAGCCTGGTGCTGCCCGGCATCCCGAAGGACGCCACGGCTGTGCGCCTGATCGCCTTCACGCCCGGCGACGCGGACGCCGACCTCAAGGTGCGCCTCGCCTCCCCGTCCGGGCTGATCACGCCCGCCGGCAACGAGACGCTGCACGTGAAGGCGGGCATGACGACCGCCACCGACCTCGGCGACGTCACGCGCGGGGAGGCGGGCTCCCTGGTGCTCACGCCCACCGACCAGTCCGTGCCGGTCATCGCGGCGGTGCAGGTCGTGCGCGGCAAGGGCACCAAGCAGGAGTCGGCGTACATCCCGGCCGTCGGCCCGGTCGGCACGCGCGCGACGTCCGCCGACAACAGCGCCAAGGGCTCCACCCTGTCCCTCACCGCCCCGACCGCCGGTGCCCAGGTCAAGGTCACCGCGTCGGCGGGCAGCGGAGGCGGCACCGCGGTCTCCAAGACGTTCACGATCAAGGCGGGCACCACCGAGAACGTCGAGGCCCCGACCCCGACCGGCCTGAAGGGCACGTACGCCCTGACGGTCGAGACACTGTCCGGAGGCCCGGTCTACGGCGCCCGAACGCTGGCCGCCACGGAGGGCGGCGTACCGGGGTTCACGATCCAGACGCTCCCGGACGACCGGGGGACGGTGGCGGTACCGCAGGCGGACCAGGATCTGTCGGTGCTGCAGAAGTAGGGCGGTGCCGCGGAAAGCAGGGCGGCACGCGCGCGTAGGCGGGGCTCAGTCCTCGCCGTAGCGCGGATCCACCGTCTCCGGGGTCAGGCCCAGGAGTTCGGCGACCTGCTCGACGACGATCTCGTGCACCAGGGCGGCGCGTTCGTCGCGCCCCTTGGTGCGGATCTCCACCGGGCGCCGGTAGACGACCACGCGGGCCGGCCGTCCCTCGCGCGAGGGAATCGTGCCCCCCAGGGGGACCGCCTCGTCGTTCCACGCCTGACCGGGGCTGTCCAGCCGCGGCACCTCCAGGACGAGGAAATCGATGTCGGCGAGCTGCGGCCAGCGTCGCTCCAGGCGCTCCACGGAGTCCTGCACCAGATCCGCGAAGGCCTCGGCGCGGCTCGCGGCGAGCGGCACCTGGGGCGGCGCGATCGGGCCGCGCATGCCCCGGCCGTGGCGATCACGACGGCGGGGCCCGGGGGCGGCGGCACGGGGCGGTACAGGGTTGTCCATCACTGGTGAAGCGTAGTCCCCGCAGGGACCGCGTGCCCGACCCCACGCGCCGTCACGGACACCGTCGGACCGCCTCGGAGGGCATGTCGCCGGATGACCATTCCAGCCAAGGTTGGGCTCGATTCCGTATCTCTCCGAGACCGCCACCGACGAGGCAAATGACTGTGTTTGTACGGGTAGTTGATCGGTTCCGGGAGTGGGTGCGGCCCTGTGAACGGCCGTTCGTGCAGGTCAACGCCGTGTGGCGGGAGGGGTGTGTGGGGTGATTCACACCACGACACGGTGGAGTGACCTGAGGGAGAGTCGTCGCGGCCCGCTCAAGAGTGCGGTACCGTCCAACGTCGTGAGCCCTGTACGTCGCTGTTCGCGCACCGCTTGCGGCCGCCCCGCCGTCGCGACGCTGACGTACGTCTACGCCGACTCGACCGCGGTCCTCGGCCCGCTCGCCACCTACGCCGAACCCCACTGCTACGACCTGTGCGCCGAGCACTCCGAGCGCCTCACCGCGCCGCGTGGCTGGGAGGTCGTCCGGCTTCTCGACAGCTCCGCTCCGGCCCGCCCGAGCGGCGACGATCTGGAAGCGCTTGCCAACGCCGTGCGCGAGGCGGCCCGTCCGCAGGAGCGCGCGGCCGGGGCCGGCGGCGGAAGCCGGGGAGCGGACCCGATGGAGGTCGCGCGCCGCGGCCACCTGCGCGTACTGCGGTCCCCGGACAACTGACCGTTCCGGTCGGCTGATTGATCCCCTCCTTCACGACCCCGTTCGTGTGCGTTCCGTGCACGTTCCGGCCAGTGACGCACGCCCATTGACGCGGACTTGTCGCGGACACGACCATTCCGTAAGCCGAAACGAGAAATCGCTTTCCGCATGCCGGAAGCGCGTGCGGAACCGTCATCGGATCGCATCGGGGAGGCGTCCGTGTACGTCCAGCAACTGGAACCCGTCGCAGACTCACTGGGCCTGTCCGCCCTCGTCGCCACCCTGCCCCTGGTGATCGTCCTGATCCTGCTCGGCGGCGTCCGCCTGAAAGCGCACCTCGCGGGCCTCATCGGCCTTCTCGCGGCCGTTCTGGTCGCCTGGCTCGCCTACCGCATGCCACTGGGTCAGACGCTCTCCAGCGCCGCCCAGGGAGCCGTCTTCGGGCTCTTCCCCATCCTGTGGATCGTCGTCAACGCCCTGTGGGTGTACCGGATGACCGTCCGCACCCACCACTTCGACATCCTGCGCCGCTCCTTCGGACGGCTCTCCGACGACCCGCGCATCCAGGCGCTCGTCGTCGCCTTCTGCTTCGGCGCGCTCCTGGAGGCACTCGCCGGCTTCGGGGCGCCGGTCGCGATCTGCTCGGTCATGCTCGTCGCCCTCGGCTTCGACCCGGTGCGCGCGGCCGTGGTGTCCCTGGTGGCCAACACCGCGCCGGTCGCCTTCGGCGCGATGGGCACGCCGGTCGTGACACTCGC
This sequence comes from Streptomyces sp. NPDC002499, assembly GCF_053595415.1. Classification (NCBI taxonomy): domain Bacteria; kingdom Bacillati; phylum Actinomycetota; class Actinomycetes; order Kitasatosporales; family Streptomycetaceae; genus Streptomyces; species Streptomyces sp. NPDC002499. The sequence continues at coordinate 11,903 of NZ_JBSFXO010000027.1, read as the reverse complement.
GCAGGTGACGGGACTTCCACTGGACACGGTGGCCTCCGTCGTGGGCCGCCAGACACCGCTGCTGGCCCTGGTGGTGCCGCTCGTGCTGGTCGGCCTGGTGGACGGGCGGCGCGGCCTGCGCGAGACCTGGATACCCGCCCTGGCCTGCGGAGTCGCCTTCGCCATCGCCCAGTTCGCCGTCTCCAACTACGTCTCCGCGCAACTCGCCGACATCGCCGCCGCCTTGGCGGGAGCGGGCGCCCTGGTCGCCGTACCGCACGCGCGTGTGCCCGCCACCGAGTCCGTACGCGCGTCCGTGCTGACCGGCGCGCGCAGCGAGGAGTTGGACGAGGAGGACCCGCCCCGTGAAGTCCTGCGCGCGTACGCCCCGTACGCGCTGATCGTGGTGATCTTCTCGGTCGCGCAGATCCCGGCGGTCAAGGACTGGCTGGCCCGGGCGACCCGCCTGTACGACTGGCCGTTCCTGAACGTCGTGGGCGCGGACGGGAAGCCGGTCGGCGCGAACGTCTTCACCTGGCCGATCGTCTCGACGGGCGGCACCCTCGTGCTGCTCGCCGGGGTGTGCACGGCCGTGGTGCTCGGTGTGCACGCACGCGTGGCGGTCGAGGAATGGGTCGCCACCGTGCGCGAGTTGAGGTTCGCGATCCTGACCGTGACGTCCGTGCTGGCGCTCGCCTACGTCATGAACCTCTCCGGACAGGCCGCCACGATCGGCCACTTCGTGGCGGCGGCCGGGGCCGGACTGGCGTTCCTGTCACCCGTCCTGGGCTGGTTCGGCGTGGCCGTCTCCGGCTCGGACACCTCCGCCAACGCGCTGTTCGGAGGCCTTCAGGTGACCGCCGCCCGTGAATCGGGCCTGTCGCCCGCGCTCCTGGCCGCCGCCAACAGTTCGGGCGGAGTCCTCGGCAAGATGATCTCCCCGCAGAACCTCACCATCGCGTGCGCGGCCGTGGGCCTCGCGGGCCGCGAGGGCGATCTGCTGCGCAAGGTGCTGCCGTGGAGCCTGGGCCTGCTCCTGGTGATGTGCCTGATCGTGGTGGGCCAGAGCTCACCGGTCCTGGGCTGGATGCTGCCGTGATCCGTCCCCGCCCTGCACCCGTCCACCCCACCCTGACCTGAGGTTACGTCTGGAAGTCGACTCAGCGTCCACACAGCGCACTGTCAGTGAGGGCGGGTAGTTTGAGGCGACCGACAGGACTTTCAGATGGGGTGGACCGTGGCTGCTGATCTGTCACAGATCGTGAAGGCGTACGACGTGCGCGGAGTGGTCCCGGACCAGTGGGACGAGCCACTGGCCGAACTCTTCGGGGCCGCCTTCGTCCGCGTGACCGGCGCCGACGCGATCGTGACCGGCCACGACATGCGCCCCTCCTCGCCTGGCCTGTCACGCGCCTTCGCGCGCGGGGCGGCCGCACAGGGCACCGACGTCACCGAGATCGGCCTGTGCTCCACGGACCAGCTGTACTACGCGTCGGGTGCGCTGAACCTGCCGGGCGCGATGTTCACGGCCTCGCACAACCCCGCCCAGTACAACGGCATCAAGATGTGCCGGGCGGGCGCGGCACCGGTGGGCCAGGACACGGGCTTGGTCGAGATCCGCGAACTCGCCGAGCAATGGCTGGAGTCGGGCGCTCCGGAACCCACGGAGACGTCGGGAACGATCACTCAGCGAGAGACGTTGTCGGATTACGCGGCCCACCTCCGCTCCCTCGTGGACCTGACCTCGATCCGCCCCCTCAAGGTCGTCGTCGACGCGGGCAACGGCATGGGGGGCCACACGGTCCCGACGGTCTTCGAGGGTCTGCCCCTGACCCTCGTCCCGATGTACTTCGAGCTGGACGGCACCTTCCCCAACCACGAGGCGAACCCCCTGGACCCGGCGAACATCGTCGACCTCCAGCTGCGGGTGCGCGAGGAGAACGCCGACCTCGGCCTCGCCTTCGACGGCGACGCGGACCGCTGCTTCGTCGTCGACGAGCGCGGCGAGCCGGTCTCCCCGTCGGCGATCACGGCCCTGGTCGCCGCGCGCGAACTCGCCCGCAACGGCGGCGAGGGCATGGTCATCCACAACCTGATCACGTCCTGGTCCGTCCCGGAGGTGGTCCGGGAGAACGGCGGCACCCCGGTCCGCACCCGCGTCGGCCATTCCTTCATCAAGGCCGAGATGGCCCGCGCGGGCGCGATCTTCGGCGGCGAGCACTCGGCCCACTACTACTTCAAGGACTTCTGGAACGCGGACACGGGCATGCTGGCCGCGCTCCACGTCCTGGCGGCCGTCGGCGGACAGGAGGGCACTCTCTCCGCCCTGGTCGCCCAGTACGACCGCTACGTGGGCTCCGGCGAGATCAACTCCACGGTCGCCGACCAACAGGACCGCCTGACGGCGATCAAGTCCGCCTACGAGTCCCTGGACGGCATCACCGTGGACACCCTCGACGGCCTCACCATCACGTCCACCGACTGGTGGTTCAACGTCCGCCCCTCCAACACGGAACCGCTCCTGCGGCTGAACACGGAGGCGAGGGACGAGGCAACGATGACGAAGGTACGGGACGAGGTGTTGGCGCTGATCAGGGGCTGACGGGGTTTGGGTTATGCGGCTGGCGGCTGGCGGCTGGCGGCTGGCGGGGGAGCTGCGCTTGGCATGCGCCGGTCCGGGCCTTTGTCTTTCAGCCTGTCCGGCGTCCGAGGACAAGGCTGTGCCATCCCGAACCCCCACCCACCCCCAGGGGGCTCCGCCTCTCGGATGCCGGTCCGGGTGTCTGTCTTTCAGCCTGTCCGGCGTTTGAGGACGAGGCCGTTCAGGCCGAAGCGGGTCTGGGGGCGCAGCCCCCAGTGGGGTCGAAGGGGCAGCGCCCCTGGGGATGGGACGGGTAGGGGCGGCGGGGGCGAGAACCCCCCGGCCCCATTCACACGGCGGTACCCTGACCAGGCACATCCCCACACCACCCCGCACACGCAAAGCCAACGCACGTGCACCCGCCCGAAGGGACACCCCATGCCGCTCGAAGCCGGCCTCCTGGAGATCCTCGCCTGCCCCGCCTGCCACGCCCCCCTCAAGGAGCAGGACACCGAGCTGATCTGCACAGGTCAGGACTGCGGCCTGGCCTACCCCGTCCGCGACGGCATCCCCGTCCTCTTGGTCGACGAGGCCCGCCGCCCCGCGTAACACCCCACGGCACGGCCCGTACCGCGACAGGCCCGCGCAACGCAGGCCCACGCACCAGGACCAGCCAGAACCAAGACCAAGACACAGGACCGGCACAGCTATTCGGAGGCTGCCGCCCATGCTCGACGAGTCGCTGCTCGACACCCCCGAGGCACTCACGGAGGCAGACCACCGCGGCCTCCTGCGCGGCGCCGCCGAAGCCGGCGCCCGCGTCCGCACCGCGGCCCGCCACGCGGTGGAGGCCGGCATCCCGGAACTCAAGCCCGACGGCCGCCCCCGCGCAGTCCTCATCGCGGGCCCCGGAGCCGCCGCGACCTGCGTCGCCGACCTCCTGGGCACCCTGGCCGGCGCCGGCAGCCCCGTCACCCGCCTCGCCCCCACCGGCGTCGCCCCCGCGGCCGGCGCCCTGCGCTGGGACCTCCCGGGCTGGGCCGGCTCGGTCGACCTGCTCCTGATCGCCACCCCGGACGGCACCGAACCCGGCCTGTCCCTGCTCGCCGACGCGGCCTACCGCCGCGGCTGCTCGGTCGCCGCCGTGGCCCCCGCCCGCACCCCGCTCAGCGAGGCGGTGGACGGCGCGCACGGCCTGTTCGTACCGATGGCGACGGCCCCGTACGAGCAGGAGGGCCCGCTCACCGCGTCCGCCCCCGGCGTCCTGTGGGCGCTGCTCACGCCCCTCCTCGCCCTCCTCGACCGCACCGGGCTGCTCTCCGCCCCGCCGGAGGACCTGGAGAAGGTCGCCGACCGTCTCGACCATGTCGCCGAGCGCTGCGGACCGGCCGTCGCGACCTACAGCAACCCCGCCAAGACGCTCGCCGCCGAACTCGCCGAGTCACTGCCCGTCGTATGGACCGAGGGCGTCTCGGCCGGTCCGGCGGGCCGTCGTTTCGCCGCCGCCCTCGCCGAACTGTCCGGCACACCCGCGGTGGTGGCCGAACTCCCCGAGGCACTCGTCGCGCACAACGTCCTGTTGGCGGGACGGCTCGCCGCCAGCGCGGACCCCGACGACTTCTTCCGCGACCGCGTCGACGAGGCGCCCGCGCTGCACGCACGCGTGGTGCTGCTCCGCGACCGCCCGATCGGTGGCCTTACCGCGGCCCCGGCAGCCCGTGACCTGGCCCTGGGTCACGACACGCCGATCAGCGAGCTGGAGCCGGAGGAGGGCGGCGAGTTGGAGACCCTCGCCGAACTGATCGCCATGACGGATTTCGCCGCCGTTTACCTGGCGCTCGCCTCAGGGGCCTGACCTGGACGCCTGCGCGGCGACCGTCGTACCCGCGCACCGACACCCGTAGACGCACACGCACGTGAGCGCACACGCACGCACCGAGAACCGGCAGAGAGAACCGCATGGACCGCCTCGACAACACCGTCCGCCCCTACGCCTGGGGTTCCACCACCGCCATCCCCGGCCTCCTCGGCGTCGAGCCGAGCGGCGAACCCCAGGCGGAGATGTGGATGGGCGCCCACCCGGGCGCACCTTCGCGCACCGAACGCGGCACGCTCGTCGAGGTGATCGACGCCGACCCGGAACGCGAACTCGGTCCGGCGGCCGTGGCCAAGTTCGGCCCCCGTCTGCCGTTCCTCCTCAAGATCCTCGCCGCGGGCGCCCCTCTCTCCCTCCAGGTGCACCCCAACCTCCAGCAGGCGAAGGAGGGTTATGAGGACGAGGAGCGCCGCGGCGTCCCGATCGACGCCCCGTTCCGGAACTACAAGGACGCCAACCACAAGCCCGAACTGATCTGTGCGCTCACCGAGTTCGACGGCCTGTGCGGCTTCCGCGACCCGCTCCAGGCGGCCGACCTGCTCGACGGCCTCGGTGTCGACTCCCTCAAGGCGTACGTCGATCTGCTGCACGCCCACCCCGAGGAAGCCGCCCTGCGCGAGGTCCTCACGGCGATCCTCACCGCCGACCCCGAACAGATGCGCCATACGGTCGCCGAGGCCGCGGCCGCCTGCACGCGACTGGGCGGCGCGTACACGGCCTACGCCGACATCGCCCACCACTACCCGGGCGACCCGGGCGTCATCGCGGCGATGCTCCTCAACCACGTCCGACTCCAGCCAGGCGAGGCCCTGTTCCTCGGCGCCGGCATCCCGCACGCCTACCTCACCGGCCTGGGCGTCGAGATCATGGCCAACTCCGACAACGTCCTGCGCTGCGGCCTCACCCCCAAGCACGTCGACGTGCCCGAACTCCTGCGCATCGTCCGCTTCGAGGCCGGCGACGCGGGCGTACTGCGCCCCGAGGCGTCACCGGACGGCGAAGAGGTCTACGAGACGCCGATCGACGAGTTCCGGCTGTCGAGGTACGTCCTGCCCGAGGGCGGCACCGCGCCCGACCTCACGCGCGAGGCACCGCAGATCCTGCTCTGCACGGCGGGCTCGGTGCGCGCGGGTGACCAGCAGCTGACCCCCGGTCAGTCCGTCTTCGTGCCGGCCGCCGAGCACGTCGAGGTGTCCGGAGCGGGCACGATCTTCCGCGCCACTGTGATCGTATGACCGGGGCTGTGGATACCTGACGCGCCGTTCGCGGACGGGGCTGCAAGAATGGCCCACCGGCAAAGGACGGGCAAAGCGACGGCAGCGACGACTGCGGAGCCCGGCCGACGTAGACGCACGAAGGCGAAGGGACAACGCGGACACATGAGCGCGTCAGGCGGCACCAGGGCGATCGTGGCAGCACTCGGAGCCAACCTCGCGATCGCGGCATCGAAGTTCGTCGCGTTCGCGTTCAGTGGCTCGTCGTCGATGCTCGCCGAGGGCGTCCACTCGCTCGCCGACTCCGGCAACCAGGCCCTGCTGCTGATCGGCGGCAAGAAGGCCCAGCGCGAAGCCACCCCGCAACACCCCTTCGGCTACGGCCGCGAGCGGTACATCTACGCCTTCCTCGTGTCGATCGTCCTCTTCTCGGTCGGCGGCATGTTCGCCCTGTACGAGGGCTACGAGAAGATCAAGCACCCCCATGAGATCGAGCACTGGTACTGGCCGGTGGGCGTCCTGGTGTTCGCGATCATCGCCGAGAGCTTCTCCTTCCGGACGGCCATCAAGGAGTCCAACGAGCTGCGCGGGACGCATTCCTGGTCGCAGTTCATCCGCCGCGCCAAGGCGCCCGAGCTGCCGGTCGTCCTCCTGGAGGACTTCGGCGCGCTCATCGGCCTGGTCCTCGCCCTGGGCGGCGTCGGCCTCGCGCTGCTCACCGACGACGGCGTGTGGGACGGCGTCGGCACGCTCTGCATCGGCATCCTGCTCATCCTGATCGCGCTCGTCCTCGCCGCCGAGACCAAGTCGCTGCTGCTGGGCGAGGCGGCCGGCATCGAGGACGTCAAGAAGATCGAGACCGCGATCGTCGACGGCGACACGGTCACCGGCATCATCCACATGCGCACGCTCCACCTCGGCCCCGAGGAACTCCTGGTCGCCGCCAAGATCGCTGTGGACCACGACGACACGGCCGGCCAGGTCGCCACCGCCATCAACGCCGCCGAGGCCCGCATCCGCGAAGCCGTCCCGATCGCCCGCGTCATCTACCTCGAACCGGACATCTACAGCGAGACCGAAGCCGCCAAGGGCCCGGACCTCGAGGCGACCCCCGGCGGACCGGCCCAGCACCCGACCGCCGAGCACTGAGGGAAACGGGCCCGGCAGCCCCCGTCGGCATCCCGTCGACGCCCCCTGGCTCACACCGTGATCGGCTCGATCTGTTCGTAGGTGGACTGGGGACGGCCCGGTCGCCCGGTGTAGCTTGGAAACAGAGCCAGACGTCGCTGCTGATGGCGGTCGGGCGGTCCCGACGCGGACCGACCGAGGGAGAGAGGGCCTCCGACGGACTGCGCTGCGCGTACGCGGGCATGCCTGTGTCCTCCTTCGGGGCACCCCTGTGTCCGCCGCCGCGCAGATCAGCCGTAGCCCCAACCCCGAGGAGCAGCTCCCAATGACCACTGTCGACAACCGACAGGACTTCAAGGTCGCCGATCTCTCCCTGGCCGAGTTCGGCCGCAAGGAGATCACCCTCGCCGAGCACGAGATGCCCGGCCTGATGTCGATCCGCCGTGAGTTCGCCGAGGCGCAGCCGCTGGCCGGCGCCCGCATCATGGGCTCGCTGCACATGACCGTGCAGACCGCCGTCCTCATCGAGACCCTGGTCGCCCTGGGCGCCGAGGTCCGCTGGGTGTCCTGCAACATCTTCTCGACCCAGGACCACGCGGCCGCCGCCATCGCCGTCGGCCCGAACGGCACGCCCGAGAACCCCCAGGGCATCCCGGTCTTCGCCTGGAAGGGCGAGACCCTGGAGGAGTACTGGTGGTGCACGGAGCAGGCGCTGACCTGGCCGAACACCCCCACCGGCGGCCCGAACATGATCCTGGACGACGGCGGCGACGCCACCATGCTCGTCCACAAGGGCGTCGAGTACGAGAAGGCCGGCAAGGTCCCCTCCCTCGACACCGCCGAGTCCGACGAGCACCGCGTCGTCCTCCAGGTCCTGCAGCGCACCATCACCGACGGCTCGCAGAAGTGGACCCAGGTCGCCTCGGAGATCCGCGGCGTGACCGAGGAGACCACGACCGGTGTGCACCGTCTCTACGAGATGCACCGCGACGGCACCCTCCTGTTCCCGGCGATCAACGTGAACGACGCCGTCACCAAGTCGAAGTTCGACAACAAGTACGGCTGCCGCCACTCCCTGATCGACGGCATCAACCGCGCCACCGACGTCCTCATCGGCGGCAAGACCGCGGTCGTCTGCGGCTACGGCGACGTCGGCAAGGGCTGTGCCGAGTCGCTGCGCGGCCAGGGTGCCCGCGTGATCATCACCGAGATCGACCCGATCTGCGCGCTGCAGGCGGCGATGGACGGCTACCAGGTCACGACGCTGGACGAGGTCATTGACAAGGCCGACATCTTCGTCACCACGACCGGCAACAAGGACATCATCATGGCCGCGGACATGGCCAAGATGAAGCACCAGGCGATCGTCGGCAACATCGGCCACTTCGACAACGAGATCGACATGGCCGGCCTCGCGCAGATCCCGGGCATCGTCAAGGACGAGGTCAAGCCGCAGGTCCACACCTGGACGTTCCCCGACGGCAAGGTCCTCATCGTGCTGTCCGAGGGCCGCCTGCTGAACCTGGGCAACGCCACCGGCCACCCCTCGTTCGTGATGTCCAACTCCTTCGCGGACCAGACCCTGGCCCAGATCGAGCTGTTCACCAAGCCCGAGGAGTACCCGACCGACGTCTACGTGCTGCCCAAGCACCTCGACGAGAAGGTCGCCCGCCTCCACCTGGACGCGCTCGGCGTGAAGCTGACCACGCTCCGCCCCGAGCAGGCCTCGTACATCGGCGTCGAGGTCGAGGGCCCGTACAAGTCGGACCACTACCGCTACTGACGCCACCGCACGACTCGGCGTACACCCTGGGGAGATGAGCGCGTCGGTGCGCTGACACGCTCACCTCACCAGCAGCAGATCCTCCGAGACAGGCCCCCGCACCCCCGTGCCGGGGGCCTGCCCCTTTGGCCCTGCAGCCCCGTCGCCGGACCAGCCCGTCAAGATCCAGGACCCACATGCCCCGCGGCCGTTATTCGCTCCACGATCCGCACGATCACACCCCCCTCGCCGAAGAACACTTCCACTGCGCCCCCGGCCCCTCGGGCTGGCGCTACGTCTCTCAGGTGACCACCCCGTCGGGCGACCACAACGGCTCCGTCGATCTCACCCTCGACGAACTCGGCCGCCCCATCCGTCTCGAACTCCATGCCGCGGGCTGGCAGGTGCGCGGTGCCGCCCTCGACGGAGTCACCTGGGTCCGCACGGACCCCACCGGAACCGAGGCCGCCGAAGGCAACGTCCCCGCTCACGCCTTCACCGGCACGTCTCCCGCATTCCTCGTCGCCACCGCTCGTCTCCTGCGCCTCACCCCTTCCGCCTCGGCAACCCGCGTACGCCTCGTCACCTTCACCGACCCCGTCCTCGCCCCGCGCACCGTGGACCAGTCCTGGGCCTTGCTGAAAAGCCAAGCACACGCCACTGACAACGGCCCCCTGCCCGTGGACGAATACCAGGTCACAGCCCTGGACACAGGCGAGCAGCACACCGTGCACATCGCCGGCGACGTGGTCCTCGCGGCGCCCGGGATCGAGCTGGAGGACCTTGAGTCACCGCCGTCCGTGTTCGCGTGAGGCGAGGGTGTGGTGGCGCGGACAGGGGGCGGCTATGCCGGGGGTGCGAATCCAGTGCTTCCGGCGGGGCCGGTGGGCTCGGAAGTCTCGTTGGTCCGGGTTGCTGGGGTTGCTGGGGTTGCTGGGGTGCTCGGGTAGACGGGGAAGGCTGGAGGCGCCGCTCCGAAGGCCCCGGCGACCGGTGCTCCGGGCGCAGGCGGGCCGGCCACGGCAGGGCCGCGCAGCCCCGATCCGTTCGCGTAGGACCGTCGTACCTCCCGGGCCTGCCGTTCCTGAACGACCGCCGCCAGATACGCCGCCGGCGGAACGCCGTGCGGAGCCGGAGTCCCCGTACGAGCCGCGAGATCGGAGGCGAGTCGCTCCGCCATGGTCCAGCCGACCTGTGGGTCGAGTTGCTGCATACGCGTCAGGTACTGGCGGATGGCGAGCCACAGCCCATCAGGAACCGCGGACAGATCCAGCTCCGCGAACCGACCCGCCAGCCAAGGCGGCGGCGGTGGCAGGAAGCCGGAACGAGCGAGCGGCACCCTTTCCCGTACGACGAGTGTCCCGGCGAAGACGTCGCCGAGCCGTCGGCCGCGAGCGGAGACCAGGGACGCGATGACGGCGACGGACCCGAAGGTCATCAGGATCTCGAACACCCCGATCCCACCGCGCACCAGCGCATGCCGGAACCGGATCGGCCCGCCGTCGTCCCGCACCACACGCAGTCCGCAGGCGACTTTCCCGAGGGACCGCCCGTGACTGAGCGTCTCGACCGCGATCGGCGCACCCACCAGAACCAGCACGAAGCTCGCGATCGTCACCGCGATCTGCGCGGCATCGTCCAGTGAGGCGGTCGCGGCGACGAGAGCGATGGTCAGCGCGGTGTAGGCGAACACGGCCACGATCAGATCGAGCAACACCGCAAGCGCCCTGCTGGGCAGCCTCGCAGGGCGTAGCTCCAACGCCACAGCCTCGCCCGTCACCAGCTCACTCACGCCCGTCGTCCTTCCCTGGCCTGCCCCGTGAACGGCCAGTCTGCCAAGCTGAGGGCACATTGCGCCGCAGTACGACAAGCTGACATCAACGACGAGCCGCCGACGACCAGCCGAGGAGCAGGCACACCGATGGACCTCGACGTCTTCGTCACCGCCCACCGAGCCGAGTGGGACCGCCTCGAAGCCCTCCTCGGACGTCAGCGCCGCCTCACCGGCGCCGAGGCGGACGAACTCGTCACCCTCTATCAGCGCACGGCGACCCATCTCTCCCTGATCCAGTCCAGCGCCCCCGACCCGCAACTGACGGGCCGCCTCAGCCAACTGGTGGCACGCGCGCGTAGTGCCGTGACAGGCACCCGACGAGCCTCTTGGCGAGACGTCACGCGCTTCCTTACGTACGGGTTCCCCGCGGCGGTCTACAGGTCGCGGTACTGGTGGGTCCCTACGGCACTCCTGTCCACGCTGGTGGGCGCGCTCCTGGGGTGGTGGATAGGCACACACCCCGAGGTGCAGGCCAGCATCGCGGCCCCCAACGAACTGCGCGAGCTCACCCGCCCCGGGGGCGAGTACGAGACGTACTACTCCAGTCACCCCGCGGCCTCTTTTGCCGCTCAGGTCTGGACGAACAACGCCTGGGCCGCCGCACAGTGCCTGATCCTGGGTGTCTTCCTCGGCCTGCCCGTCCTCTGGATCCTCTTCCAGAACATGCTCAACCTGGGTGTCGGTTTCGGCCTCATGTCGTCGGCCGGCCGACTCGACACCTTCCTCGGTCTCGTCCTCCCGCACGGCCTGCTGGAGCTGACGGCCGTCTTCGTGGCCGCGGGCACCGGACTCCGCCTCGGCTGGACCGTGATCGATCCCGGCCCACGCTCCCGACGCACGGCGCTCGCCGAAGAGGGCCGCGCCGCAGTGGGTATGGCGATCGGTCTCGCGCTGGTCCTCTTCGTGTCCGGCGCCATCGAAGGCTTCGTCACCCCGTCCGGCCTGCCCACCTGGGCCCGGATCGCTATCGGAGTGGGCGCCGAGCTCGCCTTCCTCGCCTACGTGTTCATCCTGGGCGGCCGAGCGGCCCGGACCGGCGAGACGGGCGACGTGGAGGCGGCGGAACGCAGCGCCACGGTCCCCACGGCTGCCTGATGTGCAGACACGTCTGTTGAGCTGTTAGTCTCTCCTTCGCCCCACAGGAGCCGTTGACTCGGAGCCGGTGGGGAGGTAGATTCGAACAGTTGCCTAGAACTGGATCTGATCCGGTCGGCAGTAGTGAGTGTCTGTCTACTTCTTCAGAACGGCGATAGAACGTCGATTACGAAGAAGTTCTCCCGATAAATCGGAAACGAGCGGCCGGTCAGTCCGGTCCAGAACTTCTGATAAAGTCGGAGTCGCCGGAAAGGGAAACGCGAAAGCGGGAACCTGGAAAGCACCGAGGAAATCGGACCGGAAAACGATCTGATAGAGTCGGAAACGCAAGACCGAAGGGAAGCGCCCGGAGGAAAGCCCGAGAGGGTGAGTACAAAGGAAGCGGCCGTTCCTTGAGAACTCAACAGCGTGCCAAAAGTCAACGCCAGATATGT
>NZ_JBSFXO010000026.1:0-33498 GCF_053595415.1 Streptomyces sp. NPDC002499 | reverse complement strand
TGAGTTCTCAAGAAACGGCCGCTTCCTTTGTACTCACCCTCTCGGGCTTTCCTCCGGGCGCTTCCCTTCGGTCTTGCGTTTCCGACTCTATCAGACCCTTTCGGCGTCCGATTCCCCGTCAGATGGGGTTGTCTTTCCGGCTGTTGGGCCGTTCCGACGTCTCAAACCTTAGCGGATCCTCTCGGCGATTCCCAATCGGGCCGCCGAGCCCCAAATCGAATTGAATTCGGGCACGCCGAAATCGACCCGGTTGGGAGATCGTGCTGAAGGTTTGGGTTGCCGCTGACGCGGCGGAGGTGCTGCCGCAGAACCGTTACGGCCCCGTGGCAACCCGAAGAACTTTACGGATCCGGATGGGGCCTGTCAACCCGCCCCTGTCAAGATCTTTTACGCCCGGCCCGGTTCCGACTCAGTCCAGGTCGCTGAGCCGTCCGCCCGCGTCCGGCTGGGCGTGCTCCACCCTACGCAGGAGGCGGGTGAGGACGTCGCCGAGGGCCGTACGGTCCTCCGGGGAGAGGTCCTGGAGCAGGTCCTCCTCGAAGACCGTGGCCATACGCATCGCCTCCAGCCACTTCTCGCGACCCTCCACCGTGAGCTCGACGATCACGCGGACGCGGTTGGACTCGTCGCGCTCCCGGGTGACCAGACCCTCGCCGACCATGCGGTCGATGCGGTGGGTCATCGCGGCCGGCGTCAGGCCGAGGCGCTTGGCGAGGTCACTGGGACCCAGGCGGTAGGGAGCGCCGGCGAGGACGAGGGCCTTGAGGACCTCCCAGTCGGAGCTGCTGATGCCGAGAGCGGCGGTCTGGCGGCCGTAGGCCACGTTCATACGGCGGTTCAGCCGGGACAGGGCCGAGACGATCTGCTCGACCTGCGGGTCGAGGTCCCGGAACTCGCGCTGGTAGGCGGCGATCTGCTCGTCGAGCGTCGGCTCGCTGACGCCAGGGGTCTCGGCCATGGCCGCAGTATGGCACGCACCCTCTTTGCTTTGAAGTCCTTCGCTGTGTACTATTTAGCTTCGAAGTTTAGTATCGAAGTCTTCACTCCTAACTACTAGGAGTCTCAACTACTTGATTGAGGTGAACGTGACCAGGGCGATGGGCGCAGCGATGCGCCGGATCCACGTGGGAAACGCACTCAGCGCGTTCGGGCTCGGCTTCACGGTCCCGTACCTGTACGTCTATGTGGCGCAGGTCCGGGGTCTGGGAGCCATGACGGCGGGGCTCGTCCTCGCCGTCTTCGCCGTGGCCGCGTTGGTCGTACTGCCGTTCGCCGGACGGGCCATCGTCCGGCGCGGGCCCCTGCCGGTTCTGATCGCCGCTCTGGTCACCGCCGCTCTGGGGGCGCTGAGCCTCGGACTCGCGGGCAGTGCGACGGCCGTGCTGCTGTCTGCGGCGGCGCTCGGGGCCGGGCAGGCCGTGATGCAGCCGGCGCTGGCGACGATGATCGTGGACTGCTCGACGTCCGACACGCGCTCGCGTGCCTTCGCGATGCAGTTCTTCCTGCAGAACCTCGGGCTGGGCGTCGGCGGGCTCATCGGTGGTCATCTCGTCGACACCACGCGCGCGTCCTCCTTCACGCTGCTGTTCGCGATCGAGGCGGCGATGTTCCTGCTGCTGGCGGTCGTGATGGCGACCGTGCGGACGCCGCACGCCCCGCACATCGGGACCGCGCCTGCCGGATCGGCGAAGGGGAGCTGGAAGCAGCTGCTCGGCAACCGGGCCATGGTGCAGCTGTCCGTGCTGGGCTTCGTGCTGTTCTTCGCCTGCTACGGGCAGTTCGAGTCGGGGCTCAGTGCCTACGGGGTCGAGGCGGCCGGGATCTCCACGTCCGCGCTGGGGTCGGCGCTGGCCGCCAACACCCTGATGATCGTCGTCGCGCAGTTCGCCGTGCTGAGGTTCGTCGAGCGGCGCCGGCGGTCGCGGGTCATCGCGCTCGTGGGGCTGATCTGGGCCGTGGCGTGGGTCGTGGCCGGGTACGCCGGGCTCGGGCACGGCAGCAAGGAGATGGCGACGGCGGCCTTCGTGTCGACGTACGCGCTGTTCGGGCTGGGTGAGGCGATGTTGTCGCCGACCGTGGCTCCGCTGGTGGCCGATCTGGCGCCGGAGGGGATGGCCGGGCAGTACAACTCCGCCTTCGCCCTGGTGAAGCAGCTCGCGTTGGCCGTCGGGCCCGCGGTGGGCGGGCCGATGGGGGCCTCGCTGCACGCGCCGTACATCGTGGCGTTCCTGCTGTTCTCGCTGGGGATCACGTTCCTCGCGCTGCGGCTGGGGCGGCAGCTGACCGCCGTACAGGATCGGCCTTGGGCGGTGGCCAGGAGTCGGGTGGTCGCTCGGGGTGGGGCGGCTGCGGAGCCGGTTGTCGCCGAGGCGTGAGATCGGGATGGGAGAGCGGCCGTCGCCCTTGGGGGTGGCGGCCGCTTCTGTGTGCGTCTAGGTCGGGCGGGGGAGTACGAACTCGCACCAGACCGCTTTGCCGCCGCCGGGGGTGCGGCGGGAGCCCCAGTTGGTGGCGATGGTGGCGACGATGGCGATGCCTCGGCCGGACTCGTCGCCCGGTTCGGCTCGGCGGCGGCGGGGGAGGTGGTCGTCGCCGTCGGTGACCTCGATGATCAGGCGGCGGTCGGTGCGGCGCAGGCGCAGGCGCATGGGTGGGATGCCGTGCTGGAGGGAGTTGGCGACGAGTTCGCTGGCGGCCAGGACGCCCAGGTCGTGCAGTTCGGTGGGGAAGCGCCAGCTGGTCAGGACGCCTGAGGCGAACGCACGCGCGCGTGGGGCCGCTTCGACGCCGCCGAGGAGCTCCAGGGCCGCGTTGCGGAACAGGTCGCTGTCGGGGCCGGTGCGGGCCGGGTGCTGGAGGACGAGGACGGCGACGTCGTCGTCGTGGTCCGCGGTGACGCCGGCCGAGCGGACCAGGCGGTCGCAGACGACCTGCGGGGTGCCCGTGGCACCCGCCAGGGCGCGCTGGAGAGCCGCGATGCCCTCGTCGAGGTCCTCGTTGCGGCGTTCGACCAGGCCGTCCGTGTAGAGGACGGCGGTGGAGCCGGGGCCGAGCGGGATCGAGCCGGAGGAGTGCATCCAGCCGCCGGTGCCGAGCGGCGGGCCGGTCGGTTCGTCGGCGCGCAGGACGACCCCGCTCTCGTCGCGGACCAGGATCGGGAGGTGGCCGGCGGAGGCGTACACCAGGCGGCCTTCGTTCGGGTCGTGGATGGCGTACACGCAGGTCGCGATCTGGTTGGCGTCGATCTCGATGGCGAGGCCGTCCAGGAGCTGGAGGACCTCGTGCGGGGGGAGGTCGAGGCGGGCGTACGCGCGGACCGCCGTGCGGAGTTGGCCCATGACGGCCGCCGCTCGGACGCCTCTGCCCATGACGTCGCCGATGACCAGGGCCGTGCGGCCGCCGCCGAGGGTGATGACGTCGTACCAGTCGCCGCCGACCGCGGCCTCCGTGCCGCCGGGCTGGTAGGTGGCGGCGATGCGCAGGTCGTCGGGTTCTTCGAGCTCCTGCGGGAGGAGGGAGCGCTGGAGGGTGACGGCCGTCTCGCGCTGGCTGCGTTCGCTCGCGCGCAGGCGTTCGGCGGCCTCGGCGTGGTCGGTGACGTCGGTGGCGAAGACGAGCACTCCCCCGTCGTCGCCCTCGGCGACCGGAGTGCAGGTGAAGGTGTAGGAGCGGCCGTCGGGAGCCTTGCGGGACTTGAGGGTGCGGGGCTTGCCGCTGCGCAGGACCTGGTCCAGGAGCGGGAGCAGGCCCAGTTCGTCGAGTTCCGGGAGCGCGTCGCGGGTCGGTTCGCCCAGGGGGCGTACGCCGAAGGCCGTCACATAGGCGTCGTTGACGTACGCCACGCGGTGGTCGGGGCCGTGGACGAGGGCGACGAGGGCCGGGACGCGGTCGAGGACCTCGCGGACGGGGAGGTCGTCGACGGCCGGTACGGGCGGGGGCTCGTCGGTGAGTTGTTCGGCGCGGGCGGCGGGGACCGAGCCCGCGCCCTCCGTCCGCCGGTCCGCGGTGACCGCGTGGTCGGTCCGCGCTGCGGCGCGGCGCTGCGTTCCGGGGAGCCGGGCGCTCCAGCGCGTGAAGTTCACGAATCCTTGCCTCGTGTCGTCGTCTTCGGCCGGCTCCGGACCCGGCCGGGGGTCTGGGGGTCGGCGCCCCGGGGATGCAGCACGGTGGGGAGAGCCTCGCGGGTTCGAGGGGCGAGCTTCTGCTCGTCCGAGGGGTGGGACCAGTCTGGCAGTGTGGCCTACGAGGGCGACATCCGTCAGACGCCTGCGCGGTGTACGGAGTTCCTCACTCCGGTCAGGACGACCCCTTCGGGTCGGTAGGAGGCTTTCCACCGGCCGCGAGTTCGAACTCCGCTCGGGGATGTTCGAGTGAACCGAGCGACACGATCTCCCGTTTGAAGAGACCCGAGAGCGTCCATTCGGCCAGGACGCGAGCCTTCCGGTTGAAGGTGGGCACCCTGCTGAGGTGGTAGACGCGGTGCATGAACCAGGCAGGGTAGCCCTTCAGCTTGCGCCCGTAGACCTGCGCGACACCTTTGTGCAGCCCGAGTGAGGCGACCGAGCCGACGTACTTGTGCGCGTACGTCTCCAGGTCCTCGCCGCGCAGGGAGTGCGCGATGTTGTCGCCGAGGACCTTGGCCTGGCGGACCGCGTGCTGGGCGTTGGGCGCGGTCTCGGTGCCGGGTTTCTCGGCGGTGACGTCGGGGACGGCGGCGGCGTCTCCCGCGGCCCACGCGTGCGTGGTGCCCTCGATCGTCAACTGGGGGGTGCATTTCAGCCGACCGTGCTCGTTGCGCGGGAGGTCGGTCCCGGCGAGCAGCGGGTGGGGTTTCACGCCGGCCGTCCATACGACCGTCCGGGTCGGGAAGCGGGCGCCGTCGTCGAGGACGGCGACGCGGTCGACGCAGGACTCCAGGCGGGTGTGCAGGCGTACGTCGATGTTGCGGCGGCGCAGTTCAGTGACCGTGTAGCGGCCCATCTCCTCGCCGACCTCGGGCAGGATGCGGTCCGAGGCCTCGACGAGGATCCACTTCATGTCGTCGGGCTCGACGTTGTGGTAGTAGCGGGCGGCGTAGCGGGCCATGTCCTCGAGCTCGCCGAGCGCCTCCACGCCCGCGTAGCCGCCGCCGACGAAGACGAAGGTCAGGGCCGCGTCGCGGATGGCGGGGTCTCTGGTGGAGGAGGCGATGTCCATCTGCTCGATGACGTGGTTGCGCAGGCCGATCGCCTCCTCGACGGTCTTGAAGCCGATGCCGTGCTCGGCGAGTCCCGGGATGGGCAGGGTGCGCGAGATCGAGCCGGGCGCGAGGACGAGTTCGTCGTACTCCAGTCG
Source organism: Streptomyces sp. NPDC002499 (assembly GCF_053595415.1). Lineage (NCBI taxonomy): Bacteria > Bacillati > Actinomycetota > Actinomycetes > Kitasatosporales > Streptomycetaceae > Streptomyces > Streptomyces sp. NPDC002499. Next base: position 28,164 of record NZ_JBSFXO010000026.1, on the reverse strand, counting down.
CTCGGGGCCCGCGCCCTCCTCGTCGGTGGCGAGGGTCATGACCGCCGCGGTGCGCTTGGCGTGGTCGATCATCTCCGCCTCGCCGATGACCACATGACAGCGGTCCAGGACGCGGCGCAGGGGGACGACGACATGGCGGGGGGAAATGGAACCGGCCGCCGCTTCGGGAAGGAACGGCTGATAGGTCATGTACGGGTCGGGGGTGACGACCGTGATCTCGACTTCGCCCCGCTTGAGTTCTTGTTTCAACTTCCGTTGCAGGCGCAGAGCCGTGTACATCCCGACGTAGCCGCCGCCGACAACGAGAATGCGCGCACGTTCCTTCACCATCCCATGACGCACCGAGCTCTTGAGTTTGTCCACAGCCTCGACAATTTGTGTGACCGCGGGTCGGGGACATCCGGACTTGGCCGAATTGCCGGAGTGCGCGGAAGGTTTGCAGGTCAGCAGGTGTGCGCCGGGTGACCTTGGGGGGTGTAATCGGGACGTATGCAGCCCGTACTCCGATCGGGGGGCGCTCCGTGCGGAACCTGCCCCTTCTGAATTGACCCCCGCTCAACTATGTTCGTGTGTCGACGGGGTGTAGGGGGATGCGCTCATCGAGTCCGCGACGGGCGGGCCCGTGGTCGCGCTTGTTCCCGAGCCCCGGCTGCCGATGGCGGGGAGAGTCTCCGGGGGGAGACGTCATTACCGGGGGAACATTCATGCATATTCAGGACACTCATTGGTCGTCCGCGTCCACGCTCGCACCGGCTGGTGTGGTGAGCGCGGCGGCAAACGGACGCGGGGACGGTGCCCGCACGGCGCCCCTCCGCGTGGACGCACAGCGCAACCTGGAACACGTACTGCGCGCGGCGCGCGAGGTCTTCGGCGAGCTGGGATACGGCGCGCCGATGGAGGACGTGGCGCGGCGGGCGCGGGTGGGTGTGGGGACCGTCTACCGGCGGTTCCCGAGCAAGGACGTCCTGGTGCGGCGGATAGCCGAGGAGGAGACCTCCCGGCTGACCGAGCAGGCCCGGACGGCGCTCGGCCAGGAGGACGAGCCGTGGTCGGCGCTCTCGCGCTTCCTGCGGACGTCGGTGGCCTCGGGTGCCGGGCGGCTGCTGCCGCCGCAGGTCCTCAGGGTCGGCGTCGCGGACGAGCAGGGCGACGGCGCGTTCGACGAGGCGCGCGTGCCGCAGCAGCGGTCCCAGCCGGGTGCCGGGGAGTTGCGGCTGGTGCCCGAGGGGGTGCCGGCGGTCTCGGCGGACGACGACACGGGCGCGGCCGCGCTGCTGGAGGTCGTGGGCCAGCTCGTGGACCGGGCGCGTGCGGCGGGTGAACTGCGGCCCGACGTCTCGGTGTCGGACGTACTGCTGGTGATCGCGACGGCCGCGCCCTCGCTGCCGGACGCGGCTCAGCAGGCCGCCGCGTCGGCGCGGTTGCTGGACATCCTCCTGGAGGGACTGCGGTCCCGACCGCTGTGACGGATCGCGATCGCGGCCCCGCATGACTGGCCGCGGTCGCGACCGGTGCGGCGGCTGTGGCCGCGGTCATGGCCAGGCTGCTCCGGCCGGTGTTCATGGCGGTGCGGCTCCGGCCGCTGTCATGGCCCGAGTTACTCGAAAAGGTGACGGAGGAGCGTGGGCTCTGCGTGGCCCGCGCCCCCCGGGCGAGCTCGCAACACGCTCGACATTCCGGACAGATGGCGCAACTCTCGCCCCGGGAGCGTCATTTGAGCCGTTCCCGGACGGGTGACGGCTAGCACTGCGGCGCGACAAGTCCCCACGGATGAGTGGAAGGTCCCCTCCAAGGGGGTCCTGAACAAAAGCCAATATGGCACTCTGACCCGGTGTTCGCGACTGTAGGTCAGGCGGCGGGGGCTTTCCGCGATGAGCGTTGACGGGCGGGACGAGTCACTGGGTGACGATGACCCGGAGGCCAGCGGTTCCCCGCAGGTACCGAGTCAGGGTGGCCGGGCCGCCGGGGTGGGGCGCGGTGGTGAGCCCGTCGAGGCCGCCGTCCCGGCGCAGGGCGGTGAGCCCGTCGAGGGCAGCGTGCCCGCGCAGCGCGACCGGCGCGAGGACGGCAGCGTGCTGCCGCCGCCGAGGGATCTGCCACCGGCCGACGCCGACCTGATCGAGCGCATGCGCGCGGGCGACGACACGGCCTACGAGGAGTTGTACCGGCGCCACGCGGGCGCGGTGCGCCGCTACGCCCGTACCTGCTGCCGTGACGCCCACACCGCGGACGACCTCACCGCCGAGGTCTTCGCCCGCATGTTGCAGGCGGTGCGCGGCGGTTCGGGTCCCGAGCACGCCGTACGCGCCTATCTGCTCACCACCGTCCGCCGGGTGGCCGCGAACTGGACCAAGTCGGCCCGGCGCGAGCAACTGGTCGACGACTTCGCGGTGTTCGCCGCGCAGGCCGCCCGCGGCTCCGAGGTCTCCGACGACGACACGCTCGACCTGGGCGCCGATGTGCGCGCGATGCACGAGGCCGAGCAGACCATGGCCATGCAGGCTTTCCGGTCGCTGCCCGAGCGCTGGCAGGCCGTGCTGTGGCACACCGAGGTCGAGGACGAGTCGCCTAGCGAGGTCGCCACGCTCTTCGGGCTCGACGCCAACGGCACGCGCGTGCTCGCCAGTCGCGCCCGCGAGGGCCTCAAGCAGGCCTACCTCCAGGCCCACGTCAGCGCCGCGCTCGTCGGCGACGAGGAGTGCGCCCGCTACGCCGACCGGCTCGGCGCCTACGCCCGCGGCGGACTGCGCACCCGTGCCGAACGGGGCCTGCGCAAGCACCTGGAGGAGTGCGCCAAGTGCCGGCTCGCCGCGGGCCAGATCAAGGAAGTCGCCAGCGGGATCCCGGGTGTCGTGCCGGTCGCGATCATCGGCTGGTTCGGTGCCGCCGGGTACGCCAAGGTGGTCGCGCTCATCGCCGGTGGCGCGGGAGCCGGCGCGGCAGGAGCCACGGGTGCGGCCGTGGCGGCGGGCGGCAGTTCGTCCGGCGGGGCGGGCGCCGGTGGGGCCGTGGCCTCCGAGGGGCTCGGCGCGCCCGTGAAGGCCGGCATCGCGGCCGGTGTCGTCGCGGTGGCGGCCGCGGCGGTGGCGCTCGCGCTGGTCAACAACGAAGTCCCGCCCAAGACGCCCGACGCCAAACCGCCCGTGTCCGCGCCGGTGGTCAAGCCCGAAGCGCCGACGCCCGCGCCCTCGAAGAAGGAACCCGAGCCGGAACCCCCGGTGTTCGCGGCGGCCCCAGCCCCCAAGCCGACGCCGAAACCGACGCCGACTCCCCGGCCCAAGGCCAGCCCGACGCCGACCCCGAAGCCCACCCCCACGCCGAAACCGACCCCGAGGCCCACGCCCACCCCGACACCCACCCCGACGCCGCCGCCTCCCCCGCCCGCTCCGACCGTCTACCAGTGGAGCGAGCTGTCCTACAACGTGTCCGGCGACGGCACCGGGCCCGAGATGCGGCTCGGCGAGAGCAGTTGGGTGTGGCAGCGGTACGGGGTGTCGATCGCCGACAAGCGGTACGCGCACGGGGTGACCGTGCACGGCCGGTCCTCCGTCACCATCGACCTCAACCGCAGCTGCAACTCCTACGACGCACTCGTCGGCGTCGACGACATGACCCTGGGGATCGGCCGGGTGCACTTCTCGGTCTACGCCGACGGCGTCCAGCTGTGGCGGTCCGGGACGATCCGGGGCGGGGACCGTGCGGTGCCCGTCCATGTGAACATCGCCGGCCGCAAGACCGTACGGCTGGTCGTCGAACCGCTCAGCGACTTCGACTCCCTGGCGCTCGCGGACTGGGCCGAGTCGAAGTTCTCCTGCGGCTAGGGCAATCGGGGGCGGCGGGGGCGACTTGGGGCCACTAGTGAGCCCTAGGTAGTCCAAGGGAGCCCTAGGTAGTCCAGGGGAGCCCTGGGAAGTCCTGGGGAGCCGACTTCCTAGTGCCCCAATAGGTGCTGGTGGGGCCCCAGTTCCTCCGATTCGGCCAGTTCGGCGAGGACCTCTTCCGGAGTGAGGGTCGCGCCCCGGGCGCGTTCCGCCGCGTACCGCGCTGGGCCCAAGCCCGCGCGTGCGGCCTGCTCGGCCCACTCGGCGCGCTCGTCCTCCGGTCGGGAACGGGGAACGCCGCCGCGCCAGCGTTCGGCGGCGGCGAGCAGCCGGGCCGCGCGCGGGAGATCGCCGAGGTCGGTCAGCAGGGCGGCCGTCATGTCCACGAGGGTCGCCACGACCGCGTCGGCACACTGCTTCTCGACCGCCTGCCGGACGGTGTCCACGAATCGCGGCAGCCCGCGCTCCGGGCCGGACTCGGCGACCACCACCATCGCCTCGATCGACAGCACCATCACCATGAACTGAGGCGGCGCCACGTCCTGGCCCACCTCCGCCCGGACCGCGTCCACCAGTTCACGCGCGCGGGCGATGTCGTCGTCGTCCAAGGCGATGCGGGCCTCCATCAGCCTGACGAACGCCTGGGCCTCCGCGACGCCGTAGCGGTCGGCGGCGGCGGTGGCCTCGTCCAGGGACTTCAGCGCGGCCGAGCGGTCGCCCGTGCGGTAGGCGACCTCGGCGAGCCGGGCGAGGAGGAACGGCGTCTCGGCGTACGCCTCCACCTCGTAGGCCAGCCGCAAGGCCTCCGCGTACTCCGCCTTGGCCTCCTCCGGCCGGCTGCGGATCATCGCCGCCTCACCGGCCGCGCTGCACACCTGGGCGCGCATCCAGCGGTCGCCGACCCGGCGGCTGAGCACCCGTAGCTCCGCGAGGTCGTCGTCGATGCCCGCCATGCCGCCCGAGGAGTCGACGATCATGTGGGTGCGGAACATCAGGCTGACGCCGACCGACCAGTCGTCGCCGTGGGCACGGCAGTTGGCGACCGTGCTGTCCAGGGCGGCCCGTATGCCCAGCGAGCCGTCCCTGGAAAAGGTGGTCATCGGCCACACGAGTCCCGGCACCCGGGCCGCGTCCGGACCGCCCCGTGCGAAGTGGTCGCGCACCCGGTCGACGTACTCCCGCATGCGGTCGTCGAGGAGATCCTCCAGCGGCTCGGCGTCGATCCTGAGGAACAGATGCAGCATCCGGAGATTCATCCGCAGGGTGTGCAGCGGGTGGTGCGTCTCCCCGTCCGGGTCGGCGAGGAAAGCGTCGACGGGATCGGCCGGGTCGATGGGATCGACGGGATCAGCCGGACCGGTGGCATTGGTGGGATTGGTGGGACCGATCGGATCGGTGGGATTGGTGGGACCGGTCGGATCGGTGGGATCAATGGGACCGGCTGCGTGGAGAGCGTCGCTCCGTTCGGCGGCGTCCAGCGTCACGCCCAGGCGCAGGATCCGGTCGGTCCAGGACATGGCCTCCGTGCGGTAGTTGCGCAGCCACCAGAACCAGCCCGTGGCCATCGCGAGGGCGCCCGCCTCGGCCTCGGCCTCCTCGGTCAGGGCGCCGTGCAGGGCCGCGCGGATGTTGTCCAGCTCCGTCTCCAGGCGGGCGATCCACGGGAGTTGACCGGCGGAGCGCAGTTGCGGCTCGGCCTCCTCCACGAGCGCGCGCACCCACGCGCGATGCCGGCGCTCGGCCGCGGCACGCAGTCCGGGGACCTCGGCGGCGCGCTCGACGGCGTACTCGTGGATGGTCTCCAGCATGCGGTACCGCATGCCGTCGCCGCCGTCCCGCTCGTACGGGGACGCCACGATCAGGGACTTGTCGACCAGGGACCCGATCAGGTCGGCCGCGGGGCCCGTGCACACGGCCTCGGCCGCCGTGAGGTCCCAGCCGCCGGCGAAGACGGACACCTCGCGCAGTACCGTCCGCTCCCGGTCGTCGAGCAGGTCCCAGGACCAGTCGACGACCGCGCGCAGGGTCTGCTGGCGGGGCAGGACCGTGCGGCTCCCGGAGGTGAGGAGGCGGAAGCGGTCGTCCAGGCGGTCGGCGATCTGGCGTGGGGTGAGCAGGCGCAGTCGGGCGGCGGCCAGTTCGATGGCGAGCGGCAGTCCGTCGAGCCGGCGGCAGATCTCGTCCACCGCCGCGCTGTTGACCTCGTCGCGGAGCAGGGTGGCCGCGTCGGGGCGGACGGCGGTGGCGCGCTCCGTGAAGAGGCGATGCGCCTGGTCGGGGACGAGGGGTTCGACCGGGCGCACGGACTCGCCGGGGACGCCCAGGGGTTCACGGCTGGTGGCGAGGACCGTGAGGCCGGGGCAGTGGGTGAGGAGGGTCTCGGCGAGGGTGGCCGCCGCCTCGATGACATGTTCGCAGTTGTCAAGGATCAGGAGCTGGCTGCGTGGGGCGCAGTGCTCTACGAGCAGGGCGATCGGGTCGTCCTGCGGGGCCGTCAGCTCGGTGGTCTTCAGTACGGTCTCGCGCAGACCGAGGGCGTTGACCACCGCGCCCGGCACGGCCTCTGGGTGGTCGAGGGGTGCCAGTTCGACCAGCCAGGCCTGGGGGGTGCCTGCGGCGGCTTCCTCGGCCAAGCGGGTCTTTCCTGAGCCGCCCGGTCCGGTGAGCGTGACCAGTCGGGCCCTGTGCAATTCGGAACGGATGGCGTCGAGCTCGGGTTCCCGGCCCACGAAAGAGGTAAGTCGGGGACGGAGGTTGCCGGTTCGGGTGGGGGCTTCAGGGTGGGTGGGGCTGGAGGGGTGAGTGGGTGGTGTGGGGGTGGAGGAGTGAGTGGGTGGTGTGGGGGTGGTGGGGCGTGATGCGGTGGGTGGGGGTGGGGTCGTCAGGAGTTCCGTGTGCAGGGCGCGGAGTTGGGGGCCCGGGTCCGCGCCCAGGCCTTCCGCGAGGGTGTGGCGGGCCGTCTCGTAGGCGGCCAGGGCGTCCGCCGTGCGGCCCGTGTCGCGCAGGGCGCGGATGAGCAGCGCGTGCAGCGGTTCGTCGTACGGGTGGGTCGTGGTCAGTTCTCTGAGGCGGGGTACGACCTCTTGGGCTCGGCCGAGGCGTAGGGCGGCCTCGGTGCGGGCTCGGGTCGCCTCCAGGTGCAGGGCGTTCGCGCGGGTCGCGGCCGTGCGGTCGGGGAGGTCGGTGAGGGCGGGGCCGCGCCAGAGGGAGAGGGCCTCGTCGAGGGTGTGGGCGGCGGTCGCCGGGTCGTCGTTCGACAGGGCGGTGGTGCCCTCGTGCACGAGGCGTTCGAAGACGAACAGGTCTACGTCGTCCGGGGTGGCCGTGAGGCGGTAGCCGCCGGGGGCGGAGGTGATGGCGTCCTTGCCGAGGGTGCGGCGCAGGCGGGCGATCAGGGCCTGGAGGGCGGCGGGGGCGTCGTGGGGTGGGGTGTCCGACCAGATCTCTTCGATCAGGGTGTCGGGGGTGGTGAGGCGGCCGGGGTGGAGGGCCAGGGCGGTGAGGAGGGTGCGGAGGCGGGGGCCGGGGATGGGTAGGGGGGTGCCCTGGGTGTCCTCGGCCTGGGTTATGCCCAGGATTCTGTACCGCACCGGGTCATTGTCGCTGGGAGTGGGGGGTGGAGCACGGTGTTTGTGGGCGGTGGTGTTTTCGCCCCCGCCGCCCCTACCCGTCCCATCCCCAGGGGCGCTGCCCCTTCGACCCCGCCGGGGGCTGCGCCCCCAGACCCCGCTTCGGCCTGAACGGCCTCGTCCTCAAACGCCGGACGGGCTAAAAGATACGGACCGGAGTTCAGAAGGCGGAGCCCCTTGGGGTGGGTGGGGGTTCGGGATGGCAGAGCCTCGGCCTCGAACACCGCACGGGCTGAGTTGTACGGACCGGAGCTCGAGAGGCGGAGCCCCCTGAGGGTGGGTGGGGGTTCGGGATGGCAGAGCCTTGTCCTCGGACGCCGGACGGGCTGAAAGATACGGACCGGAGTTCAAGAAGCGCAGCCCGCTGGGGGTGGGTGGGGTTCGGGATGGCTGAGGCTTGCCCTAGGACGCCGGACGGGCTGAAAGATACGAACCGGAGTTCAGGAGGCACAGCCCGCTGGGGGTTCGGGATGGCTGAGGCCTGGCCTCGGACGCCGGGCGGGCTTAAGGCCAAACGTGCAGCCCCCTGCGGGTGGATGGGGGATCCGGACGGCAGAGCCTTCCTCACGCCACCCCCGCCCCACCCCCCGAAGCCAACGCCCCCCGTCTCGGTGTGATGCCTGCCGGGACCGCCCGTTGGCGGGCGGGTGTGCCTGTCCAGCAGGTGCCTCGGCGGGAGAGTAGGCGGCGGAGCCAGAGTTCGAGGGAGACCAGGTCGGCGAGGCCGTCCAAGGGGAGGGGTTCGCCCTCCGCCGCGGCGCGGAGCGCTTTGCGGACCACCCGCGCTTCGACCAGGCCCGCCTCCGCCAGGAGGGGCGTGCCGAAGAGGGACATCAGGGAGTCCGCCGCCACTCGGAGGCCCTTGCGGGCCGCGGCCGCGGTGGGAGCGTGGGTGGGGGCGCCCCAGCCGGGCGGGAGGTCGGCGACGCCGGCGCCCTCCAGGACCGTACGGAGGATGGCCGCTCGGGCGCCTGGTTGGACGCGCAGGGCCTCGGGGAGGGCGCGGCAGGCGCGGACCACCTGGTTGTCGAGGAAGGGGGCGTGGAGGCGCTGGGAGCGGATCTCCGCCGCCTGCTCCAGGACGCGTAGGTCCGCAGCGTGCCGGAACAGGGCCGCACGCGCGCGATGGTCGCCGGGGCGTTGGCCGGGGCCGATGCCCGAGCGGTTCGTGGAGGTCTGGAGGCGAACCGATACTTCAGCCAGCGCCTCGCCGGTCAGCCAGCGCGCCGCAGGGCCCGGTCTGGCCCAGGTGAGCGCGGACAGGGACGCGCCGACGGCACCGCCCGGCTCCTCGAAGCGGCGCTGCATCAGGCGCTCGCCGAGCAGCTCCAGGCCTTCGAGGTAGGGCGTGCGGGCCAGTCGGCGGGCGGCGCCGTACACGCGCGCGGGGACCATCACCGAGCCGTCCGCCTTGGCGAGCGCGGCCACGGGGCGTACCAGGTGGCGGCGTTTGCGGTCCATCAGGAGGTCGGCCAGCCGGGCCGGGTGCGCGTCCAGGACCTGGCGGGCGCCGTAGCCCGTGAAGTGGTCCGCGCTGCCGGCGGCGAGGCGGGCGCGGTGGCGGGCGGCGGAGATGAGGGACGGGCCCGGTTCGTCCGTGAGGGGACCGTCGAGGTCCGCGTAGGGAAGCGTTTCCTCGCCACCCGTCACCACCACGTGGTGCAGACGGGGGTTGGCGGCCAGCGTGCCCGCCCGTTCCAGTTCCGACTCGCGGCCGCCCACCGCCAGGTCGTTGAAGGTGACCGCCAGCAGTCGCTCCCCCGCGCCCGTGCCGTGGCCCAGGACCGTGCCCGGCATGCCCGGCAGGCCGGCGGCGAGCAGGGCCAGGGTGCCCGAGGCGGGGCCGCCGGAGAGGTCGGCGCCGATGCCCGCGACCGGCATCCCGCGCGCGGCGCGCCGCTCGGCGGGCCCCATGCCGGGGACCGGTCCTGGGTCTATGTCGGCCCCGGGAACGTGCCGTGGCGCCGACAGTCGTGCGCGTACCGCCTCGACCAGCGCGTCGCGTACCGCGTCGACCGCGCTGTCCGGGTCCGCCGAGGGCGCCGCCACGGCGAGGGAGGCGACCTGCTCGTAACTGGCGATCTCGCGTGCGCCGGTGCGCAGGATCAGGGTGTGCCCCGGTGGAATGCGCCGCACGCCGTCGTACGGGGTGGAGTCGTGCACGGCCGCCGGCACGTCCGGGGCCGCCAGCAGGGCCGCGAGATGACCGAAGTCGAGGTTCGCCTCGATGAGGTCGGCCAGCGGCAGCGCGGCCGTGGCGTACGCCGTGCCGCCCGCCCAGGGGGTGTAGAACACCGGGCGCATGCCCGCCAGATCGCCGCACACGGTGACCCGGCGGCCCACCTGGACGATGGCCGTGTAGCTGCCCGACCAGGCCGTCAGATGGCGAAGTGCGCCTCCGCGCGCGGCGAACAGTCCGACCCGCAGCTCCTCGTCGGTGGCGCCGCAGGTACCCAGGACGGCGATCCGGTTCTGGGCGTCGGCCCGCACCACCCGCACCTCGTCGGGGCGCCAGTCACCGACCGCCCACAGCGGATCGGGGTCACCCCACAGGAGTTGGGAGCCCACCGGGTGAACGGTCTCGCCGTCGGGCCCCGTGGCCCCCGCGGAACCGATCGTGGCGGTCCCAGCGGCGGTACTGCTCCATCCCACCAACCACCGCATCGACGCCTCCACAGCCTGTGGACAACCAGTGCACCGTACGAACTGGTTCCCCATGCTGCCATGAAGGACGCACCTCGGAGGGGTGGTGGCGCCGCTTGCGCTCCCTGGAACGCGCCCCCGCGCCCACCCTCGGGGGTGGGTCAACTCCCCTATTGGGCACGGTGTCTACGACTCGAATGCGCCCCCGGAGCGCGCCCCGAAAACACCCTTCGCGCCCTCAACTGCCATGGTAGGAGCGCTGATTAGCCCGGGATGGCGGGGGCGGTTTTCGGCCAAATCGGCGATACGGAGACAGGCGTGCACACGCTCCGTACATGCTCTGCGCACCGCCGCACAGGCGCGCAGCCCGGGAGGCGGAGATCGCCTCCCGGACTTCTCCGCCGCCCGCGGGGATGGAGGCGGCGGTGTCCCCCAGCCCACTGGATCCAGTACAGCGGGCCGACCCACGCACGGTCCATGGAACCGCTCCCCCGATGGCCGGAGAAGAGCGCACGGACGGGCGCACGGCCACACAATGGGAGCACGGCACAACAGCCCGTATCGGACCCGCACTTCAGTACGGACCACAATCCCGCCATCCGGAACAATGCCCCTTAACGCTTGGGATGCGGCGAACTACGCTGGGTTTACGAATGCCGCGTGGTTATGCCAGCGCGGCAGCCGTCTGTGTCGAGGGGTGGCGCATGTCCAGGGAGCAACGCGGGCCGAACGAAAAACTCGGCGCCGTTCTCGCCCTCGCGGGAATCAGCAACGCAGGACTCGCGCGTCGCGTCAACGATCTTGGCGCTCAACGCGGGTTGACTCTTCGCTACGACAAGACGTCGGTCGCGCGCTGGGTGTCGAAGGGGATGGTGCCGCAGGGTGCCGCGCCGCACCTCATCGCTGCCGCGATCGGCCAGAAGCTCGGCCGCCCGGTGCCGCTCCACGAGATCGGCCTGGCGGACGCGGATCCCGCACCGGAGGTGGGCCTCGCCTTCCCCCGGGACGTCGGACAGGCGGTGCGGTCGGCGACGGAGCTCTACCGTCTCGACCTCGCGGGCCGGCGCGCAGGCGCCGGTGGCATCTGGCAGTCGCTCGCCGGATCGTTCGCAGTCAGCGCATACGCAACGCCCGCCTCACGGTGGCTGATAACCCCGGCCGACAGCTCGGTCGCGCGAGAGGTGAACCCCGGCGAGGGCTCCGGCGCACCGCTCAAAGTCGGCCACAGCGACGTGCTGAAACTGCGGGAGGCCGCCGAGGACGCCAGGCGCTGGGACTCCAAGTACGGGGGCGGCGACTGGCGTTCATCGATGGTGCCCGAGTGTTTACGGGTGGAGGCGGCACCGCTGCTGCTCGGCTCGTACTCCGACGAGGTCGGCAGGGCGCTGTTCGGCGCCTCCGCCGAACTGACCCGGCTCGCGGGCTGGATGGCCTTCGACACGGGGCAGCAGGAGGCGGCGCAGCGGTACTACATCCAGGCGCTGCGGCTCGCCCGCGCGGCGGCGGACGTGCCGCTCGGCGGGTACGTGCTGGCGTCGATGTCGTTGCAGGCGACCTATCGGGGCTTCGGCGACGAGGGCGTCGATCTCGCGCAGGCCGCGCTGGAACGCAACCGAGGGCTGGCGACCGCCCGCACCATGAGCTTCTTCCGGCTCGTCGAGGCACGGGCACACGCGCGTGCGGGCGATGCTGTCGCGGCCGGTGCGGCACTCAAGGCGGCGGAGGGGTGGCTGGAGCGGTCCCGTGAGGGCGACAACGATCCGTCCTGGCTGGGGTTCTACTCCTACGACCGGTTCGCGGCCGACGCGGCGGAGTGCTATCGCGATCTGAAGGCGCCTCGGCAGGTACGGCGGTTCACCGAACAGGCGTTGTCGAAGCCGACGGAGGAGTTCGTGCGGTCGCACGGGCTGCGGTTGGTCGTCTCGGCGGTGGCCGAGCTCGAGTCGGGGAACCTTGACGCGGCTTGTGAGCAGGGGGTGCGTGCGGTGGAGGTGGCCGGGCGGATCTCTTCGGCTCGGACCACGGAGTACGTGAAGGATCTTCTGCATCGGTTGGAGCCTTATGGGGACGAGCCGCGGGTTGTCGAGCTGCGGGAGCGGGCTCGGCCGTTGTTGATGGCTCCGGCGTAAGGGTCTACTCGTCTGCCGGGTGCCTGTGATCTTTTGACCGTAGGCCGTGGAGGGTTGCTCGCGCAGTTCCCCGCGCCCCTACCGGCATGCACATCCCCGTGTTTGAAGTGACTGTCAGTGGCGCAGGGCACTATCAAGGGTGGAGGTGGTGCCGGTGGTGGCCCGGATTGGTTACGACTGTGACGTGCTCGTGGTCGGCGGGGGCATCGTCGGGCTGTCGTCGGCGTATGCGATCACGCGGGCGGCGCCCGGTACACGGGTGACCGTGCTGGAGAAGGAGCCGGGTCCCGCCCGGCATCAGACCGGGCGGAACAGTGGGGTCATCCACAGCGGGGTCTACTACCGGCCAGGCTCGCTGAAGGCGCGGTACGCGGTGGGCGGGGCCGCCGAGATGGTGAAGTTCTGCGCCGAGTACGGGATCGCGCACGCCGTCACCGGGAAGCTGATCGTCGCGACCCGGCGGGACGAGCTGCCCCGCCTGCACGCGCTCGTGCAGCGCGGCCGGGAGAACGGGATTCCGGTAAAGGAGCTGGGCGCCCCTCAGATCGAGGAGTACGAGCCCGAGGTGCGCGGACTGGCCGCCATTCACGTCGGGACGACCGGGGTGTGCGACTTCGTCGGGGTCGCCCGGCAGCTGGCGCACGCGTCCGGCGCGGAGATCCGGTACGGCTCGCGGGTCGTCCAGGTGGACCGGCGCCCGGAGCTGGGGGTCGCCGTCCGCACCGCCCGCGGGGACGTCATCCGCGCGCGCGTGCTCGTGAACTGTGCCGGGCTGCACTGCGACGAGGTGGCACGGCTGACCGGGGACGACCCGGAGATGCGCATCGTGCCGTTCCGCGGCGAGTACTTCGCACTGGCCCGGCCCGAGCTGGTGCGGGGACTGGTGTATCCCGTACCGGACCCGGCGTTCCCGTTCCTCGGGGTGCATCTCACCCGGGGGATCGACGGCGGCGTGCACGTCGGCCCCAACGCGGTGCCGGCACTGGCCCGGGAGGGGTACGGCTGGGGGGTCGTACGGCCCCGGGAGACGGCCGGCACGCTGGCCTGGCCGGGCGCGTGGCGGATGGCCCGGCAGCACTGGCGGTACGGGGCCGGTGAGCTGCGTAGATCGGCGTCGAAGAGGGCGTTCACGACGGCGGTCCGCAGATTGTTGCCGGCGGTGACTCCGGACGACCTGGTGCCGTCGGCGGCCGGGGTGCGTGCGCAGGCGGTGCTCCGGGACGGCACGCTGGTGGACGACTTCCTGATCAAGGAGGGTCCGCGGACGGTCCACGTACTGAACGCCCCCTCCCCGGCGGCCACGGCGTCCCTGCCGATCGGCCGCGAGGTGGCTCGGCGGGCACTGGCGGTACTGGACTGAGCCGGGGCGCTGCGCCTGCCCGAGGCGGGGTCACCGTGCCGACCCTCGCTCCCCGTACAACTCCCATCCCGGCACACGTAAAATCGACGCACTGTGTCTGAGCCACCCCACACCCCCGAACCCCTCCGCCCTGCGGCGCACGCCGACACGGAGGGCGCCCCCGCGCACCCCCACACTCCCGGCGTCTCCCTGCGCCACACCCGGGCCAAGGGGGAACCCCGGTTTCCTGACGGGCCCATGCCCGATCCCGCCGGGTCGCACTTCGAGCGGCGGATCCGTAGTTTTCAGCCGCGGCGGAGTCGGGTGACCGCCGGGCAGGCGGACGCGTTGCAGCGGCTGTGGCCCAAGTGGGGGCTGGACATCGACGGGCAGCGGACGCTGGATCTCGGCGAGTTGTTCGGGAACGCCAACCGGGTCGTGCTGGAGATCGGCTTCGGCATGGGTGAGGCCACCGCGCAGATGGCCGCCGCAGAGCCGGGCACCAACATCCTCGCCGTGGACGTGCACACCCCCGGCCAGGGCAATCTGCTCAACCTCGCCGACCAGAGCGGCCTGCCCAACGTCCGCGTCGGCAATGGCGACGCCATCATCCTGCTGCGCGAGATGCTCGCCCCGGACGCGCTCGACGGGCTGCGCGTCTACTTCCCGGACCCGTGGCCCAAGAAGCGGCACCACAAGCGGCGGCTGATCCAGCCGGAGTTCCTGGACCTCGCCGCGAGCCGCATCAGACCCGGCGGCATCGTGCACTGCGCGACCGACTGGGAGCCGTACGCCGAACAGATGCTCGACGTACTGACCGCGCACCCGGAGTTCGAGAACACCGCGTCCGACGGCGGTTTCGCGTCGCGTCCGGAGTTCCGGCCGCTGACCCGTTTCGAGGGCCAGGGGCTGGAGAAGGGTCATGTCGTGAACGACCTGCTCTTCCGTCGCGTACAGCATCGCGAAGAGCCCAGTGACCAGGACCGCGAAGAGCGACACAACTACCAACCCCCCACCGGCGCCTGAAGCCTCCGCGGGCAGCGCGGGCAGCGCCCTCCCTCGTTAGGGTCAATGCCGTGGCCACGTGTCCCCCGTACCCGACGAATCCGCCGTACGCCGGCGATCCCGCCGGTGGTGCGCTCGGGCACGCCCACTGGTGGCAGCGGCGGTGGGTGCGGTACGGCGCGCTCAGTACGCTGCTCGCGCTCTCCGGGCTCGTCATTCTCGCCCTGGTGCGTCAACAGACCGGCACCGAGGGGTTCCTGGTCGGACTCGGCCTCGCCGTGCTGCCCGTGCCGCTCCTCATAGCCGCCTTCCGCTGGCTCGACCGGGTCGAACCGGGACCGTGGCGCAATCTGATCTTCGCCTTCGCCTGGGGCGCCTGCGCGGCGGCGCTGATAGCGATCGTCGCCAACAGCTTCGCGACCAGATGGATCGCGACGGCGACCGCGGACCCCTCCAGCGCGGACACTCTCGGCGCGACGGTGATAGCGCCGATCGTCGAGGAGTCGGCGAAGGCCGCGGCCGTCCTGCTCCTCTTCCTGTTCCGGCGCCGGGACTTCACCGGGATCGTCGACGGGGTGGTGATAGCCGGCGTCACCGCCACCGGCTTCGCGTTCACCGAGAACATCCTCTACCTGGGGACCGCCTTCGGCACCGACCAGCTGACCGGCGACCGCGGCATCGCCTCCGTCACCGCGGCGACCTTCTTCGTCCGCATCATCATGTCGCCGTTCGCGCACCCCCTCTTCACCGTCTGCACGGGCATCGGCTTCGGCATCGCCGCGCTCTCGGGAGACCGCCAGCACCTGCGCCGCGTCCTCGCCCCACTGTCGGGGCTGCTGCTCGCGATGGGCATGCACGCGATCTGGAACAGCTCGTCGACGTTCGGCGAGTACGGGTTCTTCGGGGTCTACGCCGCGTTCATGGTGCCCTCGTTCGGGCTGCTGACCTGGCTGGTCATCTGGACCCGACAGCGCGAACTGCGGACCGTGCGCGAAGAGCTCCCCGCCTACACCATGGCCGGCTGGCTCACCCCCGCCGAGCCGTTCGCACTCGGCTCCATGCGCGCCCGCCGCCTCGCCCGCGACTACGCCGCCCGCCACTACGGCAAGCCCGCGGCAAGGGCGGTCGCCCAGTACGAGGCGTACGCGACCTCCCTGGCGTTCCTACGGCACCGGGGGCGCCGCGGCCGGGCCGGCGCCGACTTCGTCGTACGGGAACGAGAACTGCTCGCCGAGCTGTGGCGCCGCAAGGACGTGGCCCGCCCGGCGCTGGACTACGCGGCCAGGACGACGGCCCCGCCGGTCGCGGTGACCGCCCCGCCCTGGCCGGTGTACGGGGTGTACGGGTATCCGGCGCAGCCCGCCTATCCGGCGTCGCCGTACCCCGCGTACAACCCGTACCAGCCGTAGACCAGGGATCGCGCAGTTCGAGGGTCGCCCGGATCGAGGATCACCTAGCTCAGGGACCGATCAGGCCGACGCCTGCGTCAAGCGGCCGATCTCCGTCTCCGTCAGCGTCAGGTCCGCCACCGCCAGCAGCGCCGGCAACTGCTCCAGCGTGCGCGCGGACGCGATCGGCGCGGCCACCGTCGGCTGGGCGGCGAGCCAGGCCAGGGCCACGGTCGCCACCTGCGCGTCATGGGCGGCGGCGATCTCGTCGAGGGCGGTCAGCACCCGCTGCCCCCGCTCCGACTCCAGGTAGGCGCCGGCGCGGCCCGCCCGCGCGCTCTCGACCGTCGTACCGGGCCGGTACTTGCCGGTGAGGAAGCCGGCGGCCAGGCCGAAGTAGGGGACGGCGGCGAGGCCCGCCGTGGCGGCGATGTCCCGCAGCTCGCCCTCGTAGGTGTCGCGGGAGACCAGGTTGTAGTGCGGCTGGATGGCCACGTACCGGGCGAGGTCCTCGCGGTCGGAGAACTCCAGGGACTCCCGCAGCCGCTCAGGCGTGATGTTGGAGACGGCGATGTTGCGCACCTTGCCCGCCCGCACCAGCTCGTCGAGCGCGCCGATGATCTCCTCGACCGGGATCTCGGGCTGGTCGAAGTGGGTGTAGTAGAGGTCGATGTAGTCGGTGTCCAGGCGGCGCAGCGAGGCGTCGGCGGCGGCCTTGATGTTCGCGCCGGACAGGCCCTTGTACTCGGGGTGCTGGCTGACCTTGGTCGCGATGACGACGTCGGCGCGGTTGCCGCGGGCCTTGACCCACTTGCCGATGATCGTCTCGGACTCGCCGCCCGAGTTGCCCTCGATCCAGGCCGTGTAGGAGTCGGCGGTGTCGACGAAGTTGCCGCCGGCCGCCGCGTAGGCGTCCAGGACGGCGAAGGAGGTCGCCTCGTCCGCCGTCCAGCCGAAGACGTTGCCGCCGAGGGAGAGGGGGAAGACCTCGAGGTCGGAGGAGCCGAGCTTGCGCAGAGAAGCAGAGGAGGACGTCATGCTTCACATCAACGCCGGCCCCGGAGACCGATCTTCCGCCGGAGCCGCAAAGTTCCCGTAAACAAGCGGAGTCCGCTGTTCCGGGAACCTGGCGAGGTGTGTCGGTGTCTGCCGACGGCTACTGCCTCAGGGGGTGAGGCCCTTGCTGCGCAGCCACGCCATCGGGTCGATCCCGTCGGCCTGGCCGTTCGGGTGGACCTCCAGGTGCAGGTGCGCCCCGGTCACGTTGCCGGTGGCGCCCACGCGGCCGATGACATCGCCGGTGGCGACCTTCTGGCCCACACTCACGCCGATCGACGACTGGTGGCAGAACCACAGCTCCGTACCGTCGTCGAGGGTGAGGATCGTGCGGTAGCCGTACGAGCCCGCCCAGCCGGCCTCCGTGACGGTGCCGCTGTGGATGGCCTTGATGAGCGTGCCCGTGGGGGCGGCGAAGTCGAGGCCCGTGTGGTAGCCGGAGGACCACAGGGAACCGGCCTGCCCGAAGGTGCCGGTGATCGTGTACGAGGCGACCGGCAGCCGGTACTGCGTGGCCAGCTCCGCCAGCTTCGCGGCCTCGGCCTTCTTCTTGGCCTCCGCCTCCGCCTTCTTCTTCGCGGCGGCGGCCTTGGCGGCGGCCGCCTTCTCCGCCTTCGCGGCGGCGTCGTCGACCTGCTTGGAGAGGGAGGCCTCGGTGGCGTACTGGACCTTGCTGTCGACCTGGACCCGCTGCGACTCGGCCTGCGCCATGATGCGGTCGCGCAGCACCTCGCCGGCGTCCTTGGTGCCCTGCGCGGTCTCGCTGGAGGTCACGCCGACGCTGCTGAGCGCGGTCGGGGACCCCTTGGCGGGGCTGGAGGTCTCACCGAAGACCGAGCCGACGTTCGGCAGGTCGGGCACGGAGATGGAGACCGGCGGCTTGCCGGTGTTGGCGCTGGCCATGCCGCCCGCGCTCACCGCGGCTATGACACCGACGCCCAGGACGGTGGAGCTGCGGGCGAATCCCCCGCCACCACCGCGCTGCTTGGAGACGCGGTGGCGACCGCGGTTGGGACGGACGGAATCCTCGGTGGGGTTCCATTCCTCCCAAGGGCCCTCGTCGGTGCGGTATCCGCCGTAGCCGAACGTCTCGTTGTCACGCTGGCTCGGCACGAACGGGGCCGCCGGGGCAGGGGGGTTGGACGCCACCTGGGCGTACTCCTTCCTTCCTTCTCGCCTACCGGGTTAGCTGACGGGTTCGGAGCAGGAAGGTCTCCTACGCGCGTAAACCATTCGTGCGTACACGACGGACTACTTGCGATTCACCCCAAGTTGGTGGTTCCCCGGTTCCCTTGCGGGATTCGGCACGTGCGCACGGAGCCGACTCTTGTGACGGCTGGGACGACCGCGCTGCGTTATCGAACGTTAATAGACACGGGGCAGGGATTCCAAGCTGTTCGGCTTGATCATTAACGTTTTCACGCAGGACGTTCAGGCCATGACCGGTGAAAATCGGGCGAGTTGACCAAGCCTGTGGATCCACACAGGCATTGACGGGATGTCAGTTGTTGGGCGGAGGGCGTTCGCCTGCTCACCGGGCGTGACAACGGTCAGAAAGCCGAGGGGGAAATGACTCAGGGCCGGAGTCCGATGATCCGGACTCCGGCCCTGGGCCGTTAGTAGCGGGGACAGGATTTGAACCTGCGACCTCTGGGTTATGAGCCCAGCGAGCTACCGAGCTGCTCCACCCCGCGCCGTTGTGTTCTCCACTGTACGCCATCCGCGGGACGGGAGTGACCAAGGAGCGGCCGGGGAGCGACGGGCCGGTCAGGCCGCCGGGTTTCCGGCGTGGGTCAGGGTCTCCCAGGAGACGAAGAGATCGTCGGTGCCGGCCGGGCGGGTCTCCTCTGCCAGCTTGTGGGCGGCCGGGACGGAACCGCCGAGCCGGTCCTCCAGATGGTTGAGGGCGACCTCAAGATCCGGACCCATGTTCCGGTCGACCTTCCCGCCGCACAGCCACGCGGGCGGGTTCTCGCCCAGCTGGTAGCGGGCGTGGAAGGCGAGGGCCGCGGTCAGCCGGTCCTTGACCTCGCCGTACAGGTCGACGCCCTGGTGCCAGGCCGTCTCGGCGATGTGGGCGGTGGCGGCGAGCGAGTAGCCGACGTGCTTGAAGTTGCGGCAGGTCTCCTGCGCGACGCCGTCCTTGTACGTCCCCTGCTTGAACCAGTACGTCGTCAGCTTCTGCGGCGTGTTCATGGTCGACCCGGCCACGGTCAGCGGCACCTTGCCGTCCTTCTCCAGGTAGAAGTAGGCGGGCACGCGGTCACGGAACCGGGCGAGGGCGGCGTCGAAGGCCTTGTGGTCGTTGGTGAAGACGGCGATGCCGATCGCCGCGTCGGTCATCGCGAGGTCCCAGTTGCCGTTGTAGTCGGGCAGCTTCTCGGTGACGTACGGCTGATACGCGGTCCGCAGCATCTTCTCGAACCGCGCGACCCGGTCCGCCGGCCACCCGGCCCCCGGCGCGTACCGCACGATCTCCGCGGCCCGCGCCCACGTCGACCCGGCCCACGCGGTCTGGAGCCCCGCGTCCTCCTCGGAGTGCCGCTTGATCTTCGCCGACCAGGCGTCCATGATCTCCCGCGCCTTCAGCGCGTGCTCCTGCTTGCCGGTGACGCTGAAGAGCAGTGCCTGCGTGTACGCGGCGATCGCGTCCTCCCGCTCTTCCACACACCCCTGCGCGACCTTGCCGCCCCAGGGACAGTCGACGTTCTCGTACGGCTCGGGGCGGTACTTGTACGACCCGTACTTGCTGTCCCGCATCTCGAGGAACGCCTTCAGCCACGGCTGCTTCCCGGCGGTGACGATCTTTCGTACGGAGTCCAGCTGCGCCTTGCTGACCAGCACGCCGGGGTGGGTGAACGTGGCGTCCGGGGGGAGGGCGCGGGCCATGGTCCGGGTACCGGTGTCCGTGCTGCCGCACGAGGCGACGGTCACGGTGAGAAGGGGCGCGATCAGGAGCACGGCGGCTCGTTTTCGGGATGACCTCACTGGTACCAGTACCTCCGCGTATGTCCACTCCGGGTCACTCGCAGCGTGACCCTTCGGGGAGTTGGGCGCAGGATCTGTTGGGCCGATCGGACCGTGGGGCGCGTTGGTGTGGGGCTGGAAATGCTCGAGGTCAGCCGAAGAGGTGGCCGTTGGGTTGCTTCGCCTGCTCCTCGTACTCCGGGATCACGACCACCTCGACGCCCTGCCCCGCCAGCAGGCCGTTCCCGTCCGCCGCCGTCACGAACGTGTCCGGCTCGCGCCAGGCCGTGACCACGCGGCGTACGCCCGCGTCGAGGATGAGCTGGGCGCAGGGCTTGGGGCGGGAGGCTCGGTGGGCGCAGGGTTCGAGGCTGCTGTAGATCGTGGCCGACGGGAGGCGGGGGTCCGTGGGGGCGAGTTTGGCCAGGGCCGCCTCCTCCGCGTGGACCACCGGGTCGCCGCCCTCGCGGGAGTGGCCGCGGGCCAGCTCCGTGCCGTCGGCGGCGACCACGACCGCGCCGACGCTGAAGGCGGTGGTGGAGGGCGGGCAGTGGGTGGCCAGTTCGCAGGCGAGGCGGAGCCAGTGGTGGTCGGCGGCGGTGGGGAGCGGGCCGGTGCCGGGGGCGGTGGGCTCGTAGCGCATGAGGACGACGTCCTCGATCTGCCGGGTTTCGAGGAGGCGGAGGCGGCCTGGCTGGTAGGGACCCGGGCCGAAGAGGCGGGGCGCGGTCGGGGTGCCCACGAAGAGCGGGGACAGGACCAGGTGGAGTTCGTCCGCGAGGCCCTCCTGGAGGAGCTGGGTGTGGATCGTGCCGCCGCCCTCGACCATGAGGCGGTCGATGCCACGCGCCTCGTGCAGGTGGGTGAGGAGCTGGCGCCAGTCCAGGTCGGGGCCCAGCGGGACCACGTCGGCGGCGATACCCAGGGAGTGCGCCCGGTCGGCGCCCTTGTCCGTCGTGTACAGGACCTTCTCGCCGCCCGTGTGCCAGAAGTTGGCGGCCGGGGCGAGTTCGCCGGTGCCGCTGACGGTGACCTTGAGGGGGTACTCCGGCCGGCCCGACGCCACACGGGCGGCGCGGCGCTCGGGTGAGTTCACCAGCAGGCGGGGGTTGTCGGCGCGGATCGTGCCGGCGCCGACCAGGATCGCGTCGACGGACGCCCGTACCTCGTCGACCCGGTCGAAGTCGGCCGGGGAGGAGAGCAGCAGGCGCTCGGGGCCGGTGTCGTCGAGATAGCCGTCGAGGGAGACGGCGGCGGACAGCAGGACGAACGGGTGGGGCATCGACGCGCTCTCTCTGCGAGGCGGGGCTGGGTGTACGGGACTCGGTCCACGGAGCCGGGTTCGAGTTCTCTATAAGGCGGGGCTTGGTTCAAGTTTGAAACAAACCTACACTGGTCCCATGACGACTCGCTGGCTCACTCCTGAGGAGCAGCGCGCATGGCGCGCGTACATCGCCGCATCGCAGCTCCTGGAGGACGCGATGGACCGGCAGCTCCAGCAGGACGCCGGCATGCCCCACCTGTACTACTCCATCCTGGCCAACCTCTCCGACGTACCGGACCACCGGCTGCGGATGACCGATCTCGCCGGGCGGACGAAGATCACCCGGAGCCGGCTGACGTACGCGGTGACCCGGCTGGAGAAGGACGGTCTGGTACGGCGCGAGGGGTGTCCGTCCGACAAGCGGGGCAGCACCGCGGTGCTCACCGACGCCGGCATGGAGACCCTGGTGCGGACCGCTCCCGGGCACGTCGAGACGGTTCGCGCGGCCATCTTCGACCATCTCACCCCGGAACAGGTGAGCCAGTTGGAGGAGATCGGCACGGGCATCGTGCGGGCGCTGGAGGGCGACGGGACCGAGGCCACGCGGGAGGACGTCCCGTGGCGCCGCCGGTCGTCCTCGTCCTCGCCCTGTACGTGACCCGGCCCACAAATCAGTTGCTTCAAATTTCAAGCATGGGGTAGGGTCCGTGATCGTGGATCTGCTTCAGTTTTGAAGCAGATCGGTATTCGTCCACCGGACCGGGAGAACCCGCATGCCTGACTTCCCTGCCGCAACGCCGCGCTCCCGCGTCCGGGTCCCGCTGCGCTTCCACGACGGCTACACCGTCGACACCGAGATGGTCACCTTCCACGGCCTGACCGACGGCCAGGAACACGTGGCGGTCGTCCTGGGCGAACCGGCCCCCGGCACGACCCCGCTGGTGCGCCTGCACTCCGAGTGCCTGACCGGCGACGTCTTCGGCTCGGCCCGCTGCGACTGCGGCCCGCAGCTGCGCGAGGCGGTCGAGCGCATAGCCGAGCGCGGCGGCGTCCTGCTCTACCTGCGCCAGGAGGGCCGGGGCATCGGCCTCTACAACAAGCTCGACGCGTACGCCCTCCAGGACCAGGGCCTGGACACGTACGAGGCGAACGCGGCCCTCGGTCTGCCCGAGGACGCCCGCGACTACACGGCCGCGGCCCAGATGCTCCGGTCCCTGGGGATCGACGAACTGGACCTGCTGTCCAACAACCCCGACAAGGCCGACCAGTTGCGCTCCCTCGGCATCTCCGTGCGCGACCGCGTCCCCACCGGTGTCTTCAAGACCGCGCACAACGTCCGCTACCTGCGCGCGAAGGTCCTCCAGACCCACCACACGCTGCCGCTGGGCCAGTTGACCGAGCTGAACGCGGGCTGACGGGCTCGGCAGGGGTCGATCGGAGGCGGGCGCCGCGGCTCGCGCGGGGTCACCACACGCAGGGCAGCCGTACCTCGATCACCGTGGGGCCGCCGACCGGGCTGGACAGTTCCACGGTCCCGTCGAGCGCGGCGACCCGCCGCCGCATGCCGAGCAGCCCCGAGCCGCTCGTCTCGTCGGCGCCGCCGCATCCCTCGTCGGCCACCCGCACCCGCAACCCGCGCTTCGTCCGGGCGAGTTGGACCGAGGCGCGGGACGAGCCGCTGTACTTGGCGGCGTTGGTGAGCGCCTCGGCGACGACGAAGTAGGCGGCGGCCTCGACGGCGGCCGGCGCCCGCACCCCGTCGTCCTCCAACCGTTCGACCTCCACGGTCACTTGGAGCCCGCTGCCGGCGGCGAGCGCACGCACCGCGCCGACCAGGCCGCGGTCGGTGAGGATCGGCGGGTGGATGCCGCGGACGACGTTCCGCAGGTCGGTGAGCGCCTGTTCGGCCTGTGCCTGGGCCTCGTCCAGCAGCTTGCGCCCGGTGTCCGGGTCGCGGTCGTAGGCGCGTTTGGCGAGGCCGATGCGCATGGAGAGGGCGACCAGGTTGGCCTGGGCGCCGTCGTGCAGATCGCGTTCGATACGGCGCAGTTCGGCGCCGTGCGCGGCGATGGCGTCGGCGCGGGTGGCGGCCAACTCCTCGACCCGGGCAGCGAGTTGAGCCTTGGGTGACGGCTTGAGCAGGGCGGTCGACCAGTCTGCCTCCAGATCCGCGATCCGCGTGATCAACGGCAGCACGACCGGCGTCCGCCGCAGCAGCCCGCTCCACACGCCGTCGACGACGAGCCCGACCGGCCACAGCGGCAGCGCGAGGACGATCAGAGCACCGTAGAAGTAGTCGGCGACCATCCACCGGAAGTCCGTGAACGTCCCGGGATCGCGCACGGCGATCCGGATCCGCTCCCGCACGGTCCCGGTGATCGGCTGATAGGCCTCCGGGATCCGCTGCCCGGTCCACGCGGCGGTCGTCCCCCGCTTGGCCCCGGCGATCCTCCGCACCAGCAGCACGGTCTCCGGCAACAGCCACGCCCCGACCACCGCCAGCGTCCCGATGGCCGTGATGAGCAGCACCGTGATGAAGATCCACAGGCAGAACGCCATCAGGGCGGCGAGGAGCAGATGCCCTGTGGCCCGCGCGGCCTGCCGCATCGTTGTCCTCATACGGCAACGCTAAGCGACGGAGGCGGGCGGCGCGGTGTAGCGGGCTACACCCTTTGCCCTGGTGGGAGCGGGCTCCCGTACACCCCTTGAAACCCCCGCACGCGCCCTTTGAACGGCTCGCCCAATTGCGACGTATCAGTCACTGTGGGTGGCACCGGGCTGAGCGTCCGGTGCCGTACGAAGGGGGCCCAGCGATCTCACCGGAACCGAGCCGATCCGTCAGCACGCTCGACGTCGACACGATCGACGCGGGCACGCTCGACGCGCCCGTACGCCCGGCACCGCAGCGGGACGGCGGCTCGTCGGAAGCACGGGTCCCCCGCCATGTGCCGGGTCTGGACGGCCTGCGCGGCCTGGCCGCTCTCTACGTGGTCCTGTTCCACTGCTGGCTGCTGGCCTTCCCCGGTTTCCCGCGCAACTCGGGCCCGTCCTGGCTGGGTTGGCTCATGTACGGCCGTCTCGCCGTCGTCTTCTTCCTCGTCCTGTCCGGCTTCTCCCTGGCCATCTCCGCCGCCCGCAACGGCTGGCACCCGGGCGGCACCGCGCGTTTCCTGAGCCGCCGGGCCTGGCGCATCCTGCCGCCGTACTGGGCGGCCCTCGTACTGAGCGTGGCGGTCGCCTACTTCATCGTCCCCGCCTCGCACTTCGGCCCGCCGAACCTCAAGACGGTCGTGGTGTACGGCCTGTTGGCCCAGGACGTGGCGACGGCACCGACCCCGAACGGGGCGTTCTGGTCGATCGCGGTGGAGGCGGAGCTCTATCTGCTCTTCCCCGTCCTCCTGTTCATCCGGCGGCGCCTGGGCGCGGTCGTCCTGGTGGCGGGCGTGACCCTGCCGGTGGTCGCCCGCGGCCTCATGGCAACGAACGCGAACCCCGTCGAGGGCATGAACTGGCTGACCCCGAACCTCGCCCCGGTCTTCGTGGCCGGTCTGGTCGGCGCCGGGATCGTGGTCGCGCGGGACCGGATCCGACGCCTCCCCTGGCACTGGCTCGCCGCGCTGGCCGCCGTACCGGTGCTGTCCGTGATGGTCGTCAAGGGTTCGACCTGGACGGTCACCCACTCCTTCTGGGTGGACCTGGCCGCGGCCCCCGCCATGACGCTGCTGCTGGTGGCGGTGGCGACGGGCCGCCCGACCTGGCTCATGGGCCTGCTGTCGACCCGGGCGATCCGCAGCCTCGGCGACATCTCGTACAGCCTCTACCTCATCCATCTGCCGATCGTCATGATCGCCGTCCGCGAGATCGCTCCTCGCGTGGTCTCCCCCGGCCTGCCGACCTTCGCGGTCACGGTCCTGCTGAGCGTGCCGGCGTCGCTGCTCACGGGGTGGGTGTTCGCGCGATTCTTCGAGCTGCCGTTCAAGCGGAACCGTTCGTGGCGGGCGATGCGGGTCGCCGGCTCCCGAGCGTGACAGCTAGTTCGTGGGTGCGGCGCAGAGGGCGTGGTCGACGAGGGCGCCCGTCGCGCGGTTGAGGGCGGCCAGGTCGGGCGGCGCGGTGGTGGTCGTGAGGGAGACGGTCACCGCGCGGGTGCCGTCCGCGCTCACGGCGGGGCGGGTGTTGACGCCGGCGCCATCGCCTTCGTGGGTGTAGTAGAAGCCCCCGCAGGAGAGCGGAATCTTCCGAAGCCCAAGGCCGTAGGTCCCTACCGGCATCTCGGCCACGTCCTCCGGGTCGTCGGTCCGCTCGACGGTGGTCCGCATCTCGCGCCACTGCGCGGCGGGGAGCAGCCGGCCGCCGACGAGGGCGCGGAAGAAGGTGTTCAGATCTGCGGTGGTACTCACCACACCGGAGTCCGCGGTGTGCTGAAGGCTGTGCTCGGTGACGTCGAGACGCTTGCCGTCGGGGGTGGTCAGGTAGGCGTTGACGTGCGGGTCGGGAAGGCGGGGGTCGGACCCGGGGATGGACGTCTCCCGCAGGCGCAGTTTCGCGATCACCCGGCGCTCGACCAGTTCCTGCCAGCTCGCGCCGCCCGCCTTCTCGGCGATCATCCCGGCGAGCAGGTAGTTGGTGTTGGAGTAGGCCCACCGAGTGGCACCGCCGGGTTGGGCGACGAAGACCGGCGGGTGCTTCATCGCCACCGCGACCAGGTCGGCGGCGGGCGTGGTGTCGTACCGGTTCTCGTCGAAGTGGTTGATCAACCGGTCCTGGATCTCCGGGTCGTCGACGTAGTCGTACAGCCCGCTGGTCTGCCGGAGCAGGTCCCGCACGGTGATACGGCTGCCGTCGTTGCCGTTCCCCGCGACGACCCCCGGCAGCCAGTGCTCGACGGTGTCGTCGAGCGACAGCCGCTTCTCGGCGACGAGTTGGAGGACGACGGTCGCGGTGAACGTCTTCGTGGTGCTGGCCACGCGGAAGTGGGAGTTCCAGGGGATGGGGGCCGGGGAGTCGGCGGTACGGGTGCCGATGCGGGCCATGAGTCGGGCGTGGTGGGGTCCGTCGACCCTGGCCAGGACGTTGACGTCACCGCCGCCGGCCTGGCGCACGGCGGCGAGGTCCTGCCGGAGCTGGGCCCGGGTGTAAGGGTGGCCGCCGGTCGAGTGGGCGGCGGCGGTACCGGCGGTTGCGGGCAACGTCAGTGCGAGCAGCGCCGCGCCGAGTACGACGGCTCCGGTCTTCCTGGACGACTGAATCCGCATGATCTGATCCCCCGTTGCTGTGGTCCTGATCGGTGACGATCACCAGCGAACCGCATCTACGGGGCGAGGAGGATGGAGGTGTCCTCCGGGTTCGGGGTGTACTCAGGTGCACCCTTCAACGCGTTTCCGGGCCGAGAGCGTCGCGGACGGCGGCGAGGATGGCCTCCGTGTCGGCGCCCAGCACGCGGGCGGAGAAGGTGAAGTCCCGCGCCAGGGCCATGAGTTGGGAGGCATGGTCATGGGTCGGGCGGGCCGGCGGCGCCGCGACCCGGGAACCGGCTCCCCGGCGCGTGCGGATCAGGCCCTCGGCCTCCAGCTCGCGGTAGGCGCGGGCCACGGTGCCCGGCGCGAGGCCGAGGTCCGTCGCCAGCTGACGCACGGTCGGCAGCCTGTCGCCCTCGACCAGTCGGCCGGTGACGATCAGAGCGCCGAGCTGCGCGCGGATCTGCAGGTACGGCGGTACCGGGCTGGTGGTGTCGACGCGTACGGCGGGCTCATTCACCGGCGCGGTCCCCCTCCGCCACGTCGTCGACGGCCCGCGGGGCCACCACGGTGAGCAGGGACCAGACGACGGTGATGAGGTTCACCAGGGCCAGCGGGTAGAACACCCAGAAGGTGAGTGCGCCCGTCGCGCCGGCGCAGCCTGTCTCCATGAAGGAGATGGTGACCATCAGCACCGCGTACAACTGCTGGCTCGACACGAGCAGGCCCCAGGCCCCGGTCACCGCCCACGCGCGGTTGCGACGCTCCTGCTCCCCACCTGGTCCGTGAGCGATGCGGCGCAGTGCCCACACACACGTAGGGGTGGCTATGGCGAGCGCGCCGAACATCGGAAGGCTGTAGTACAGGCCGGGCCAGGGGCCCAGGGTTGCCGGAATCCCGTTGCAGGCGATGGTGAGGACCTTGCCCCTGCTGAGGACACGACCGGAGTCGACGGAGGCCGTAGCGGCCGTGATCGCCAGCAGCACGACGAGGGTGACCCCCTGGAGGGCGATCAGGGGACCCATGCGTGGTGGTACGTGCTCTCTGACCCTGCGCGGGGCGAGACTCGCGGTGCGTACCGCGTCCTGAGGAAGCAGCGTCAGCGCGTCCGCCAGAAGGACGCCTGCCACCGTGCACACCCCGAAAGCCGTGATGCAGAACACGACACGCTGCTCGAACTCGACCTGCCCGAGGGTGGACAGCGCCTGCGCGGCCATGATGCCGATGGCGAGGCCGGACCAACGGGCGTACTGATCGGCGTGATCGAGGAATCTCTGCTGGAACGGAACGGTGTCGAGCATGCGGAGGCCCCCCAGATCATCTTGTACCAAGTGGCGAGTACAAGATGGCTTCAGACGGCGCCTTGTGTCAAACGCTCGATACAAGAAGGAACTCCCGCGACGAGTGCTCCGGCGGGACGAGAACGCGGCGAGGAAACAGCCGCGGCCCCAGCTCGAAGTACCTCTGAGCTGGGGCCGATTGGGTAGGCCCTGTGGGACTCGAACCCACAACCAATGGATTAAAAGTCCACTGCTCTGCCAATTGAGCTAAGGGCCCAGGTGATGTTGCCTCCCCGAGCATAGCCGGACCCGGCCGTGTCTCCGATCGGGTATCGGCCGCCGACCTCGAAGCCGCCCGCGCCGCCGTCGCGAAGACGACGGTCTCCCCGGAGATCACCGCCTACGT
>NZ_JBSFXO010000025.1:0-36188 GCF_053595415.1 Streptomyces sp. NPDC002499 | reverse complement strand
CGAACGGGGCACGGAAGTCCGCCTGGAACTCCCGCTGGCCGCCCTCACGGCCTCGCCCTCATAACTCCCCCCACGACACGAAAGGAGGCCGCCCCGTCGTCGTAGAACCGCTGTGGCCCCGCCTACTCCCCGAGCAGGGCCCGCACCCGCTCCTGCCCCACCGCCAGCAGCAGCGTCGGCAGGCGCGGACCCGTGTCGCGGCCGACGAGGAGCTGGTAGAGGAGGGCGAAGAAGGTGCGCTGGGCGGTCTTGATCTCGGCGGGCAGTTCCTTGGGCCCGGCGTCGGCGGAGAAGCCGGCCTGGACCTTGGGGACGCCGTAGACGAGGTGCGAGAGACCGTCGAGCGACCAGTGCGACTCAAGCCCGTCGAGCAGCAGCCGCAGCGACTGCTGGGAGGCCTCGTCGAGGGACTTCAGCAGTTCGGCGTCGGGCTCGGCGCGCACGATGGTCCGCTGGTCGGCGGGGACGTGCGTGTTGATCCAGGCCTCGGCCTTGTCGAGCCGGGGCCGCACCTCGTCGAGGTCGGCCAGCGGGTTGGCCGGGTCCAGCTCGCCGAGGATGCGCAGCGTCTGGTCCTGGTTGCCGGCGGTGATGTCGGCGACGGACGCGAGCGTGCGGTACGGCAGCGGCCGGGGGGTGGTCGGCAGCTCACCGCCCGCGGTGCGCACCGCGCGGGCGTGCGCGGCGAGGTCGGCGGGCAGCGCGGAGCCGTCGGCGACCTTCGCGTCCAGCTTGTCCCACTCGTCGTAGAGCCGCTGGATCTCCTGGTCGAAGGCGATCTTGAAGGACTGGTTGGGCCGGCGCCGGGCGTAGAGCCAGCGCAGCAGCTGCGGCTCCATGATCTTCAGGGCATCGCCGGGGGTGGGCACCCCGCCCCTCGACGACGACATCTTCGCCATCCCGGAGATCCCGACGAACGCGTACATCGGCCCGATCGGCTGCTTGCCACCGAAGATCCCGACGATCTGGCCGCCGACCTGGAACGAGGACCCGGGCGAGGAGTGGTCGACCCCGCTGGGCTCGAAGACGACACCCTCGTAGGCCCAGCGCATCGGCCAGTCGACCTTCCAGACCAGCTTGCCGCGGTTGAACTCGCTGAGCAGAACGGTCTCGGTGAAGCCGTCCTCGGTGCAGACGTACGTCAGCTCCGTGGTGTCGTCGTCGTACGCGGTGACGGTGGTGAGGTCCTTGCCGCAGGCGCCGCAGAAGGGCTTGTACGGGAAGTAGCCGGCGGAGCCGGAGGCACCGTCGTCCTCGCTCGCCGCGCCGGAGCCCTCGGCGGCCTCCAACTCGGCCTCGTCGACCGCCTTCTGGGACTGCTTGGCCGGCGCCTTCTTGGTCCGGTACTGGTCGAGGATCGCGTCGATGTCGCCGCGGTGCTTCATGGCGTGCAGGATCTGCTCGCGGTACACCCCGGAGGTGTACTGCGCGGTCTGGCTGATCCCGTCGAACTCCACACCCAGCTCGGCCAGCGCCTCGGCCATCGCGACCTTGAAGTGCTCGGCCCAGTTCGGGTACGCGGACCCCTTCGGCGCGGGCACGGACGTCAGCGGCTTGCCGATGTGCTCTGCCCAGGACTCGTCGACCCCGGGGACACCGTTCGGCACCTTGCGGTACCGGTCGTAGTCGTCCCACGAGATCAGATGCCGCACCTCCCGCCCCCGCCGCCGGATCTCGTCGGCGACGAGGTGCGGGGTCATGACCTCGCGCAGGTTGCCCAGGTGGATGGGACCGGAGGGGGACAGCCCGGACGCGACGACGACAGGTTTGCCGGGGGCCCGACGCTCCGACTCCTCGATGACCTCATCCGCGAAACGGGAGACCCAGTCGGTGGTCTCGGTGCTCTGAGCCACGATCGGCACGTCCTTCTTTCTGGCGCGGGGTAGCCGTACGGTCAACGGCTGACACCTACATTGTCCCAGACCTGATAGGCGGCGCAGCCGACTATTCAGAGGCGCGGGAGCCAAGCCCTGGGTGGCGGCGCAGCCGCCTCTCAGGGGCGCGGGGAACTGCGCGACCAGCCCCCACCGGGCCCGCACCCGAAAACCCGCTTTACCCCCCATGGGATACTGACCGTGTCTACCAAACCCACGAGGAGAACGGCTCCCACCCCATGACCTCGGTCACGTCGCTCACCGACCTAGTCCACCAGCGCCTCGCGAACGCCCTCTCGGCCACCCTGCCGGAGGCGGACGCGGACCCACTGCTGCGACGTAGCGACCGCGCCGACTTCCAGGCGAACGGCATCCTCGCCCTAGCCAAGAAGGCCAAGGCCAACCCCCGGGAGCTGGCCACACAGGTCGTCGCGCAGGTCGAGTCGGGTGACGTGATCAAGGACATCGAGGTCTCCGGCCCCGGCTTCCTGAACATCACGATCACCGACAAGGCGATCACCGAGAACCTCGCGGCGCGCTACGCGGACGAGACCCGCCTCGGCGTGCCCCTGGCCGCCCACCCCGGCACGACGGTCATCGACTACGCCCAGCCGAACGTGGCGAAGGAGATGCACGTAGGCCACCTCCGCTCCGCGGTGATCGGCGACGCGCTCGTCCAACTCCTGGAGTTCACCGGCGAGTCGGTGGTGCGCAGGCACCACATCGGCGACTGGGGAACGCAGTTCGGCATGCTGATCCAGTATCTGGACGAGCACCCGGGCGAGTTGGACCACGCCGACGGTGAGGTCACCGGCGAGGAGGCGATGTCGAACCTCGACCGCCTCTACAAGGCCGCGCGCAAACTCTTCGACTCCGACGAGGAGTTCAAGACGAGGGCGCGGCGCAGGGTGGTCGACCTCCAGGCGGGCGAGCCGCAGACACTCGCCGCGTGGCAGAAGTTCGTGGACGAGTCGAAGATCTACTTCTTCTCCGTCTTCGAGAAGCTGGACATGGAGATCCGGGACGCGGACATCGTCGGCGAGTCGGGTTACAACGACATGCTGGACGAGACGTGCCGGCTCCTCGAGGAGTCCGGGGTCGCGGAGATCTCGGACGGCGCGCTGTGCGTGTTCTTCGACGACATCAAGGGCCCCGACGGCAACCGCGTCCCGCTGATCGTCCGCAAGTCGGACGGCGGCTACGGCTACGCGGCGACGGACCTGTCGGCGATCAGGGACAGGGTCTTCAACCTCAAGGCGACGAGCCTCCTCTACGTGGTCGACGTCCGCCAATCCCTGCACTTCAAGATGGTCTTCGAGACCGCAAGGCGGGCAGGCTGGCTGAACGACGACGTGTCGGCGTACCAGTTGGCCTTCGGCACGATCCTCGGCAAGGACGGCAAGCCGTTCAAGACGCGTGAGGGTGTGTCGGTGAAGCTGGAGGACCTCCTCGACGAGGCGGTCCAGCGCGCCACCGCGGTCGTCCGGGAGAAGGCCGAGAAGGTGGGCCTGAGCGAGCAGGAGATCGTCGACAACGGCCGGTACGTGGGCATCGGCGCGGTGAAGTACGCCGACCTGTCCACGTCCGCGGTACGGGACTACAAGTTCGACCTGGACCAGATGGTCTCCCTGAGCGGCGACACGTCGGTGTACCTCCAGTACGCGTACGCCCGAATCCAATCGATCCTCCGCAAGGCGGGCGAGGCGACCCCGTCTGCCCACCCGGAACTCGAACTGGCCCCGGCGGAACGGGCGTTGGGCCTGCACCTGGACCAGTTCAGCGAGGTGGTGGCGGAGGCGGCGAAGGAGTACGCCCCGCACAAGCTGACGGCGTACCTCTACCAACTGGCGTCCGTCCTGACGACGTTCTACGACCAGTGCCACGTGCTGTCCCCGGACAACGCGCCGGAGGTCGTGGAGAACCGCCTGTTCCTCGTGGACTTGACGGCGAGGACGTTGCAGCGGGGGATGGCGCTGCTGGGGATCAGGACGCCCGAGCGTCTCTGACACGCAGCCCCCGAGCCGACGTAGGAGTTCCTACGTCGGCTCGGCCGCCGCGGTCCCCCGGATCAGCCTCGCGTCCCTCTCGGCCTGTAGCCGCAGCTTGATGATGTCCCGCTCGGTCTCCGCCCGCAGCCGGATGGCGCCGTCCTCGACCTTCGCCCGCAGCTGATCCGTCTCCCGCTTGGCGGTCTCGCGCATCTCGTCCGCGTCGGCCCTGGCCTGGAACATCAGCTCCTCAGCGGCCCTGGCCGCCTCCCTGTGTGCCGCTTCGATGATCTTTCCGCCCTCGACGACCGCGTCGGCGGGAGAGTGCTCGGCGGTGATCGTGCGGGCCGCCTCGGAGGCCTCGCCGAGGATCCCCGCCGCCTCGGCACGGGCGTCCGCGAGAATCTTCCCGGCGGCCGCCTCGGCCTCTTTCCTGGCTCTGCTGATGAGGCGGGCGGCCTGCCCCGAGTCGTAGCGGGTACGGACTTGGTTCACGTTGCTCACCGACGCGGCGCCCGCAGATCTCTGCTCCGCCGCTGCCCTGGTTGTGGCCAGCGCGGAAACGGCCCGCAGCAGTCGCCGGTTCGCGCGAGCGCGCTCCAGGATCTCGCCGGCCTCCGCGCGCGCCCCCTCCCGAAGCCGGTGAGCCTCTCTCTCGGCGCGCGCACGCACCATCTCGGCCCAGGCGATGTTCTCCTCGATGAACGCCTCGGTCGCCGCCCGCACCTTCTCGAGAATGCGCCCGGGCACGGAGGCGGTGTGCACCAGTCGGGCCGTCTCGAGAATGTCGTCCCCGGGCAGCAGGACGGCCTGGTCGACCAGCACCGCGCACAAGGCGTCGCAGACGGCCGCGGCATCATCCGGCCGGTCCTGCGGACGCTTGGCGAGGAGGCTCAGGATGAGGTCGTTCAGCAGGGCGGGGAGATCCTCCACATGACTGGCCGGTGGCTCAGGCGTCGCGTCCATCTGCTTCCGCAACACCGCCCACTGACTGTTCCCCGTGAACGGCGGACGCCCCGTCACCGCGTGGTACAGCAGGCACCCGAGCGAGTACAGGTCGCTCCGGTGATCGACGGCCCGGTCACCCTCCGCCTGCTCGGGAGACATATACGGCGGTGACCCCAACGGCATGCCGGTGACGGTCAGTTCACGGGCCCCGAGCGTCTCCCCCATGAACTTGGCGACCCCGAAGTCGACGACCTTGACCGTCCCGGAAGGCGTGAGAAGCGCGTTTGCGGGCTTGATGTCCCGGTGGACCACACCCTCGACGTGCGCCGCGTGCAGCGCCTCCGCGATCTGTGCGACCCACCCGACCGCGAGCGGCCACGTCGGCGTGGACTCGGCGAGCCGTCGATGCAGCGGCACCCCATGCACCAACTCCATCACCAGGAACAGCGTCCGACGCCCATCCACCGCCACCTCGCCCCAGTCGTGCACGGTGACGATGTTCTGGTGGGACAACCGCCCCGCGAGCTGCACCTCACGCTGGAACCGCGCCTGCGTCTCCGCCTCGTCCATGCCGTACTGCGGATGGACGATCTTGACGGCGACATCCCGCCGCATCCGCTCGTCCAGCGCGGCCCACACCTGCCCCATCCCGCCGGCCCCCAGCCGGCCCCCGATCCGAAACCGTTCGGCGAGCAGTACGCCCTGCACCGGTCCCCTCTCCCGTCGGCGGAACGCCACCGCCGCACGACGGTCTGGCCCAGAACTCCGCTACGAGTATGACGCTTCGGAGTCCTGACAAGTCACCTGATTCACCGACCCGAAGAGTCTCCCGAACTCCCGTAGGACCCGTCCGCCTGCGCCCGCAACCGCCGCGCCTCCTCCCGCACCCGCCGGACCACATCCCCCGCCCCCGTCGAGTCGTCCAGCCCACCCGCGAGAAGCTGCGCAGCGAGCGTGTCGAAGTAGTGGGCGGTGACGAGGACCCGGTCCTCCATGTCATAGGCCGAACCGGCGCTGGACGGCAGGACGTTGACCTCGTCGAGGACCCGGTTGATCTGTTGGGTGATCTCGTCGCGGGCGCCCTGCGCCAGGCTCACCGCGCGGCCGGTCTGGGCGAGGATCGAGTGGCAGGAGCGGCGGATTTCCTGGACGAGCCGGAAGTCGCGGGTGGGTGCGGAGGTGAAGCCGCCGTCGTTGACGCCACCCTGGTTGCCGCCCTGGACGACGCGGTCGACCGCCGCGCCGAGTTCGAAGTGCCGCAGGACGACCGCGCTGTTGGCGCCGAGCGCCGCGCGGAAGCAGGGGTGGACGTGGAACTCCGTCTCATGGAACTGCGCGGGCAGGTCGTCGCCCCCGGCGAACACCACGTCGTTGCCGCGCCGCACCCCGAGGAAGCCCACCGCGTAGAGGACGTCGACGACACCGGAGACCGTCAACGCGTCGGCGTACGCGGGGAACAGCCGGTGCAGTGACTCGGCCGCCGCCTCGAAGCGACTGCCGAGGACAGCCCGGGTCACCACGTACCCGGTGTTCTGGAACAACGGAAACAGGTGCTTGAGGAAGGGATGCGCGACCAGGTACTCCAGCGCCAGGTCCTTCAACTTCCAGTCGGAGAACTGCCGTCCGGCCTGGACGACGTCCGCCTCCGTGATCCGGTCCCGGCCGTGGAGCAGCGACGCAGTCTCCTGGCAGAGGTTGAGGAACTGGATCGCGTCCCGGGGGCGCGGCAGACACCGCCGGAAAAGGTACGCGGCCGTCTCCTCCCCCGCCACCTCCGCCGGGAACAGCTCGCCCCACAGCACCTCGGCCGTCAGCTCCGCCCCGGCGGACGCCCGCGCCCGGGCCAACGCCAGGTCCCGCAGGGCCTGTTCGGTCCAGGTGATCCGCAGTTCGTCGCCGCGGAACTTGTCGCCCTCCCCGAAATGCAGCGAGTCATAGATGTCGGCGCGCAGGAACAGCAGGACCCGCACCGCGGGGCCGTACAGACTTGCCGCGTGTTTGGCCGCCAGCAGCAGGCCGATCACCATGGAGTTGCTGTCCGTCTCGGCCGACCACACCAGCTCCAGCTGGTCGACCATGAGCAGCAGCGGTCCGTGCGCTTCGGCGCCGTCGTCGAGAGCGCCACCGTCGCGATCACCGCAGCCCAGGTCGGCGAAGGCCTGCGCCACGCCCTGCTCGACGACGTCCAACTGCCGGGTGGCCTGCGCCCCTTCGGACAACGGCGACTGCCCGAGATCCAATCCTGCCTTGAACCCGAACGCCTCCAGCGACAGCGAGGTCTGCAACCCCCTCGCCGCCTGAGCGAGTCGGTCCCCGAACCGTCCGTCCGCCGACTCGCCGTTCTGCTTCAGGAAGCGCGCCAGCGCCTTTACCGAGTCGGGCCGGTACCCGTGCACGTCCTTCGCGTGGGCCACCAAGTGCCGTGCCGCGTATACGGCGAAGAGGTACCGCCAGATCAACGCCTTCGCCGAGTCCCCGGGCAGCCCCTGCAACTCGAAGCGCCGGATCTCCTCACCCGCGGTCTCGTCCGGCGGGATCAGCTCGGTCCCGGCGTAGTGGCCGGCGCCGTCCGCCTTGAGCTGCATGCAGATGGCGCTCTTGCCGGACCCCTTGCGCCCGATGATCAGCATCTTGCGTCCGCTGAGCGCGCCCCGGTACGCGGCGTTGGGCAGAAACCCGCCGCGCAGCAACAGGCCGTCCGTCACGTCCCGTTCGGCATCCTCGCGCCCGAAGTGCAGTTGTTCGAGCAGCGGCCCGTCGGCCATCCCGGCACCCGCTCCCCGTCCCCCACGTCCGTCCACGCCTCCACGGTATCGGGACGCGAGGGTGCCGCAGGCGGGCAGAGAACCTCCCGTTCAGCCCGCGCACGCGAACTCGCACCACACCACCTTGCCGAGATCCCGTTGCCCCACGCCCCACTTGTCCGACAGCGCGGCGACGAGGAACAGCCCCCTGCCTCCCTCGTCCGGCCCGTCGGGCTCGTCCGCGACCCTCGGGACACCGGTCCCGGAGTCGTGCACCTCGACCCGGAGTACGTCACCGTCGTACCGCACGCGCAGCAGGAAGCCACGGCCGGGCGGGGCGCCGTGCAGGACGGCGTTGGTGGCCAGTTCGCTGACGCACAGCACGAGGTCGTCTGCGCGGGCCCAGGCGGCGAGACCCCAGTGGATCAGGGACCAGCGGGCGAAGTGCCGGGCGGCGGGGACGGAGCGGCGATGGCGGGCGTAGAACTGATCGCGCTGGTAGGGGAGTTCGGTTGCGGCATTCACGGGACGAATGTCGCGCAGAGTCACTAGTGTGGATCACTGCGTCAACCCGTACAGATTTTTTGTACGGGTTCGTGCGAGGTCGTGTACGAGTACGCAGGGGGAGTTGACCAGCATGAACTCCAGGAAACTTCCTCGGAAGAAGAACCTCTCGGCGATGAAGATGCTGGGCGCGCAGGTAGGGGCGGCTCGCCGTGCGGCTGGCCTCACCCAGCGTGAGCTGGCGGCCCGCGCGAGGGTCGAAGAGGAGACGATGGCCTCCATCGAGCAGGGCCGACGAGCACTGAAACCGGACCTCGCGGTGCTGCTGGAGGAAATCCTGGACGCGAAGGGCATGTTGGTCATCGGCCTGGAGAACCTGCCGGAGATCGACCAGTTCCCGATGTTCGCCGAGTTGTACGTGCAGCACGAGCGCGAAGCAATCGCCCTGTCCTGGTACGACACCCTGGTCGTCCCCGGCCTGCTCCAGACCCAGGCGTACGCCCGCGCACTGCTGAGTGGTCGCGTCCCCGCGTACGACCCCGACGAGCTGGACATGAAGATCGCGGCCCGTATCGGCCGCCAGGAGATCCTGCAACGCAAGGTTCCGCCGACACTCAGTTTCGTCATCTGGGAACCGGCACTACTCATGCCGACCGGCGGCCGCGCAACGCACCTGGCCCAACTGCGATTTCTGCGCGAGCAGTCCGAACTCCCCGGCCTGTCCTTGCAGATCCTGCCGCTGAACCGCACCTCTCATGTGGGGACCGCAGGCTCTTTCACCCTCCTGGAAACACCCGACCACCAGCAGCTCGCATACACCGAGTCGCAGCGCGGCAGCCAGTGGGTTTCCGACCTGGATGAGGTGTCCATCCTGACTCGCAAGTATGCGATGCTGCGAACGCAGGCCCTCACGATCGAGGATTCCCAAAGCCTGCTGGGCCGTCTGCTAGGAGAGCAATGAGCACCACACTTCAGTGGTTCAAGTCGACCTACAGCAGCGATGAGGGCGGCCAATGCGTCGAGGTGGCCACCTCCCCTCACGCCATCCACATCCGCGACTCCAAGAACCCCGCGGACACCGGCCCCACCCTCCACCTCACCCCCGCCGCCTGGGCCGCCTTCACCGCCGCCGATTGCGCCGCACGCTGACCGCCATCGTCGCGTAGGGCATCGCAAACGCCCCGCCCCGCACATCGATCGCCGCACCCACCGCCTCCAGCACCGGCGCCAACCGTTCCGCCGGAAACCGCGTGAACGCCCCCTGCGTCGGCATAACGTCCAGCCACGCGTCCCGCGTATACGTGAACTCCCAGTCGTACCGCCACTGTTCAGGCTCCCCGAACCGCCCACCGGCAGCCCGCATACCGTCCGCCGCCTTGTCGAGCAGCGGCTGATACGGCTCGGCCGCCTGTTGGGCCATGGCCGCCCGGAAGTCGAACGGCACTTCCGGCAAGGCCCGTTCGCACGCGCGGGCGATGACCTCGGCCAGGTCCGACGGAATCTGGGCCACATTCCAGAAGGGCACCAGCAGCCCACCCGCCCGCAACACCCGCGCCGCCTTCTCCGCCCCGGCGACGGGATCGACCCAGTGCCAGGCCGTCCCGGCGACCACCGCGTCGAACTCCCGCCCCTCAGGCTCCCACTCCTCGAAGGTGGACACGTCGGTCTCGACTCCGTGCCGCCGCGCGAGGTCGGCCATCCGGGCATCCGGCTCCACACCGAGCACAGCGCAACCGACCGCCTGGAACTGCCGCGCAGCGATCCCCGTACCGCACCCGACGTCGAGCACGCGCGCCCCCGCTCCGCCCGCGATCCGTTCCACCAGGGCGTCGGGATAGCGCGGCCGGGCCCGGTCATAGCGTTCCGCATCCGCGCCGAAGGACTCCGCGATGTCCCGGCGGGCATGGGGCTGATCCCCTGACGACGGTGAAGACGGTAGAGTGGGCATACGCCCACTATGGGTGGGCGCGCGCCCACTCGTCAACGTCGAGGAAACGGAATCCGGTATGCCGACAGGCGTGGCCATGCGCGATCCGCGCCGACAACTCTTCGACGCCGCCGAGCAAATCCTCCTGCGCGACGGCCCGACCGCGCTGACCAGCAGGGCCGTCACGACGGAGGCGGGCTGCGCGAAAGGCGTCCTGCACCGGCACTTCGCGGACTTCGACGCCTTCCTCGCCGACCTCGTGCTCGACCGGATCGCGCGGCTGGACGCCCTGTCGGACACCCTGCAAGCCGCCGCCGGCACCAGCACCGGTTCCGGTTCCGTGGTCGATCACCTCACCGACGCGCTGATCCACGTGTTCGACCCGGTCGGGATCGCGGTCGTGAGCCTCGTGATCTCGCGGGACGAACTCCGTGCCCGACTGCGCGCGGCCGGCTCGACCGGCATCCCGCTCATGGGCGAGGCCTCGGCGCTGCTCGCCGCCTACCTCACCGCGGAACGCGACCTGGGCCGGCTCACCCCCGATGCCGACGTCACCACCCTCGCCCCGACCCTGCTGGGCGCCGCCCACCTCCTCTTCGCCGACCGGGAGGCGGGACCCCCGGAGCGCGCGGCCGTGCGGCGGACGGTGACGGCGGTCGTCGCGGGTGCGCTGCGGGACACGTAGGCATCCGGATCCCACACGATTCGGCCAGAACCGAAACCATCGCGACTCGCGCCCGCCCCACGGACTATGGACAGAGCGACCGGATCCCGCTACGCGGCGGACAGGTCCGGTCGTTACGGGGGAACGGGGGAACACGGCAGACCGGTGCACGAGCCTTCACGCACCGGTCTGCCGAACCCCCTGTCCACGGGCCTCGGGGCCCGTTGTCAGTGGCCGGCTTTAAAGTCGGTGGCATGGCGACACTTCCCAACCCGCTGCCGAGGCTCGCGTCCCTCGGTCTCGAACTCCCGCCCGGCCGACTGGTCGACGAGACGGACCAAGGCCCTTGGCACGAACCGCTGTTGTGGCTCGCGGACGAGCGGGCGATACCGGGCGCCTGGTCCGCGCTGCGGCGCACGGCACCGTCGGCCGGTCTGCTCCCGGTCGTCCTCGACCTGGGCGGCGGCCAAGGCGGGCCGGAGAAGTGGGAGTTGGCGCCCGACGAGATGTCCTACCCCGGAGACCACGACGCCGACGAGGTGCTGGAGGAACTCTGGGAGGAGTACACCGAGGAGGGCGACGAGTGGCCCGGCCTCGCCGAACCGCTCACCCCGACCGCCGACCCCGACGAGCGGGCCGCCGAGATCGCCGACTCCCTGGCGGACGGCGGGCCCGTGCTCCACGGTGAGTCCGTGGTCGACGGAGAGCCCGTGGTCGACGGTGAGCCCGTGGTCCACGAACCCCACCTCGCCCTCGTACCGGCCCGCCGCAGCGCCGACATCCCCGCGGCCATCGGCTGGATGGGCCCCGCCGACCACGAGAACGACACGGCCCGCCTCTGCGCCGTCCTCCGCTCCTGGGAGGAGCGCTTCGGCGTCCGGCTCGTCGCCCTCGGCTTCGCCTCGCTCCTCGTGTCGGTGGCGGCCCCGCCCACCACTCTCGAAGAGGCCGAGGAAGTGGCCGCCGAACACTTCGCCTTCTGCCCGGACGACAGCGGCGACCTGGAGACGTACGCCCAGCAGCTGATCGACCGGCCGACTTGGCACTTCTGGTGGGACTGAGCTGAGCCGCCGACCGGATCGGCTCAACTCAGCTCAACTCAGCTCGGCTCAACTCAGCCCAGCAGAGTCACCCCGTCCGGCGCCTCGATCCCGAACTCCTCGTCCAGCAACCGCCGCGCGTCCCCCTCGTCCGTCACCTCTCGCTTGCTCACCTCGCCGTCGGCCCGCGTCTCGGTCAACAGGCTTCCGTGGAGCAGGAGATGGCGGTCGGCGGTGACGCGCTGGACGAAGAGGCGCTGGGTGAACGGCGAGCGCGGATTCGTGGCGATGTGCCAGTTGATGACCTCGAAGTCGACGCGCTCGAAGGGCTCCAGGGTGAAGGCGTACTGCGCCTGCCAGGCACCGTCGCCGTAAGCCTCAAGCACCCACAGCTCCAGCGGCCCCCGGTGCGGCACGTGCACGAACCGGTGCCGGCGCCCGGCGTCGTGCGACTCCACGCCGACCACCAGCGGCACCGGCTCCAGCAGCGCCCCGATCGCTCCGAAGCCGACATCGGCCACGTACGGCTGCGGGTCGCCCGGCACCTCGACGAGCAGGGTCATGTGGGTGCGCGGGCGGTCCTCGATCCGGCCCGCGCCCACGACCACCCGGGCCGTCAGCCGGGTCACCCCGAAGCCCAGCGCCTCCAGCGCGGCGGCGAGCAGCGTGTTCTGCTCGTAGCAGTAGCCGCCGCGCCGGCTGTGCAGCAACTTGGCCGTCAGATCGGGCAGTTCGAGCGAGGGAGCGGTACGCCGCAGCGCGTCCAGGTTCTCGAACGGGATGCCCCGCATGTGCGCGAGATGCACACCCCGCAGCGTCGCCAGGTCGGCCCGCCGCTCCCCCTCCCACCCGATGTGCGCGAGGTACTGGTCAAGATCGAAGACGCCGCTGTCGGACATGTCTCCAGCCTACGGAACCGCCCGCCGGAACCCGATCACGGCTGCGCGGCCGGCTCCAGCGCCTCCACCGCCGCGGCCGCGGCCGAGGAGTCCTGGCCGTAGAAGATGTCGATGTCGACCTCCTCGCCGCCCATGGTCAGGGTGTCCCAGGCGCCGCTGAGGACGAGCATGCGCAGCGTCTTGGACTCCAGGGTCTGGAGCCGTTCCAGGATCGCCTCGTCGTCCGGCATGCCGGGCAGGCGCGGGGCGAGCCGGTCGCGGATGGTGCTCATGCGCTCCAGCAGGATCCTGGTGTCCGCCTCGCGGTCCGGCTCCTCGGAGATGCCGTCGATGCCGTGGTTGATGATGTCCTTGATCGCCCAGGTGACACCCTGGTCGTCGGTGGTGACCATCGCCTTCCAGGCCCGGCTCTTGTGCCGGTACTGGAGCATCGACATGGCCGCTTCGTGCCGCAGGAAGTCCGCGTCCCGGAAGGGCCGCCCGTTCCAGGCGCTGTTGAGCGAGCGGGCCAGCGAAACGGCCGACGCAAGACCGCTGTTGAGGCCGCGGCCCGGCCAGAAGTGGATGGAGTTGGCCGCGTCCCCGAGCAGGAAGCCGTACGTGCCGGGCGTGTTGGTGGTCGGCGGCAGCAACTCCGCGGAGAAGCGCGGCCGTTGCACCATGTCGAGCCGGAAGCTGGTGACCGCGCTCAGGTCCCCGTCCTCGACGGCGAACAGGCGCAGCCCCTCGTGCACGCGCTTCCACAGCGCGGAGCCCTTGACCAGCGCGGGCAGGAACAGCGTGCCGTGCGTGGAGCACTGGAAGTCGCCGTGCTCGTCGCGGTTCATCAGACACGGCCGGGAGGCGATGCACTCCTCGAAGACCCGGCGGACCGGGTCGATGCCGATGACCTCCGACAACTCGGTATCCGTCAGCCGCATGTTGAGGAAGCCCTCACCGCGCAGCGAGTTGAGCAGGAACCGGTTCTGCGCGACCGTCAGCAGGATCGCCATCGGGTCGGACAGGCCCGACTTCACGCGCAGACCGAGGACGACGTCCCGCAGGTGGACACCGTCGAGGGAGTAGATGGACTCGTCGGCCTTGCCGAAGCGGGCGGCGAAGTGGTCCCGGGTGCGCGAGCGTCCGCCGTCGCAGATCGCGAGCACATGCTGGGTGGCCAGGGCCTCCTGCTGCTCCACCGGGTCGAACCGGGCCGGTATCAGGCGGATGCGGTCCCGCTTCTCGTTGGCCAGCTCGAGCAGCCGGTCCTCGATGTAGGCGATCCGCATGTTGCGCGGGTGGTGGTCGCCGATCGAGTCCGGGCCCGACGGCCACATCTCGGTGTAGTGCTCCGGGACGAAGAGCCGCTCCTGGACCTCCTCCGGCCACGCGAGGTACTGCCGGCTCTGCACGGTCACCACCTGCTGGCGCCGTACGTTGCCCTCGTCCTGGCCCTTCCAGACGACGGTACGGCCCTGCTTGCGCCACCGGCCCTCGTAGACGGTGACCTGCACCTGGGCCCCGAGGAAGTGTTCGAGCAGCAGCGCCATGGACAGGCCGACCGGCCCGCCGCCGACGACGGTGACCCGCAGGACGGACCCGTCGTTCTCCTCCGGATGCGTCACGGCCCGGGGCAGGTTGAGCGCCATGAGGGTCTGCATGGCGTCCGCGACCTCGAAGCGGAACTCCTGGTCGCCGATGGTGATCGCGTCACCGGGCTGCAGCAGCCGGGAGTCCACCTCATCGCCGTTGACCAGCGTGCCGTTGCTGCTGCCGAGGTCCCGCAGCACGTATCCCTTGTCCTGGTCGAAGACGATCTCGGCGTGGAAACGAGAGACGCTCAGGCTGGAGATGACCACGGTGTTGCCCGCGTTGCGCCCGAACGTGACGCGGGTGTCGAGTACCGGGATGCGCTCTCCCGCCAGCAGACCTTCGAGTCCAACGAGCACCGGTGCCACGGCACTTCCTTCCAAGGGTGGATGACATCGATATCGCTGCGGAAACAGCAAAACCCCTACGGAACGGCGTGTGCAACCCCCTCGCCGACCGCATGGCCTCGCGAGTATATGTTTGCGTGATCAAATACATCCAACTCGCTGTCACGCAGCACCGACGCGAGGCCCCGCGGCCCGGTTCAACGGCGTCCCGTCAGTCTTTCCGGCCGATCGCCCCGTACACATTGATGTCGTCGTCGGTGACGTCGTTGATGTCCCGGTAGCGGATCTTCTCGATGTCGTCGAGCCCCTCGAAGAACACCGGGTCGACGGCCGGCGGGGCGGGCGCCGGGCTCGGGTGCCACTGGTGGACCGGCAGCACACCGGGCTCCTCCAGGGTGATGCCGGGCGTCTCGGTGAAGAACCGCTCGACCTCGTCCTTGGTGCGGAACACGAAGGTGAAACCCCGCTCGGTGTACGTCCGTTGGACCGCCCGCGTCGGCTCCGGGTGCATCTCGTCGGTGAGGTGGCTGATCACCAGCTGACTCCCGGCCGGCAGCGCCGCCACCAGGTCCCGCACCAGCGGGTAGGCCTCCTCGGCCTCGATGAAGTGCAGGATCGCCACCAGCACGAGGGCGATCGGCTGGTCGAAGTCCAGGGTCTTGGCGGCCTGTTCGAGAATCAGGGCCGGTTCGCGCAGATCGGCGTCGACATAATCCGTACGCCCCTCGGGCCCGCTGGTGAGCAGCGCCCGCGCGTGCGTCAGCACCACCGGGTCGTTGTCGACGTACACCACCCGCGCACCCGGGTCGATCCCCTGGGCGATCTGGTGGACGTTCTCCCCGGTGGGCAGCCCGGTGCCGATGTCCAGAAACTGCCGTACGCCCCGCTCCTCGACCAGGTGGGTCACCGCGCGCCGCATGAAGTCGCGGTTGTGCCGTACGTCGAGGTAGCCGCGCGGGTTGGCGGCGAGCGCGGCGGCCGCGGCGGCGCGGTCCACCTCGTAGTTGTCCTTGCCGCCGAGGAAGACGTCGTAGACGCGGGCCGAGTGCGCCTTCGTGGTGTCGATCCTCCTTCTCAGCTCCGCGGGGTCCTGGCTGAGGGCGTCACCGGGCATGAGAGTCTCCAGTTGTCCAACACGTTCACGGACGGTCAGCGGTCAACAACCTAACTCGGCCCGGCACTTGATGGTGCCCACCGCCGAATCCCACCGGATCTCACAGGTTCTCCCCGGCTCCCACCGTCTCCCGCGTCCCGTACCGCGCCGCCGGGACAT
Organism: Streptomyces sp. NPDC002499; assembly: GCF_053595415.1. NCBI lineage: Bacteria > Bacillati > Actinomycetota > Actinomycetes > Kitasatosporales > Streptomycetaceae > Streptomyces > Streptomyces sp. NPDC002499. Next base: position 20,411 of record NZ_JBSFXO010000025.1, on the reverse strand, counting down.
GACATCTCCGCAGGTCAGCGCCCGTCCCGCCGCTCGGGCGTCCCGAGTTGCCCGCGGATCATGGCGCCGGGGGCCGATCACCACGCAGTCTGGAGTTCCCCCAGCCGACTCCCCCCGGCTGGGGGCTCAGCCCGAGTCCACCGCCCAGGAGGCCCGTACCGCCATGTCCGTCCGAGCCCACCGCACCCACCGCCTCGCCGCCACCGCCCTCGTGCTCACCGCGTTCACCGCGCTCACGCTGACGGGCTGCCGGGACGGCGAGGGCATCCGGGACGAGGGCCCGGCCAAGTCCCGCTCGGCCGAGCAGTCCCCGATGAGGCTGGACCCGGCACCGCACACGCAGGAGGCCGCCCGGTCGATGAACCGGACGGCCTCGGGGCGCTGAGTGAGGATCAGACGGCGGCGTACCCCTGCGTGACTTCCTTCGGGTTCGGGCCGTACTGGTTGGGGCCCGGGGTGGAGTCCGAGACGGTGAAGACCAGCAGGACGATGGCGCCGGCGAGCGGCACGAGCCCGATCAGGATCCACCAGCCGGAGCGGCCGGTGTCGTGCAGCCGGCGCACGGCGACAGCCAGGCTGGGGATCAGCACACCGAGGTAGAAGACGCCCGCGAGCGCGACGATGGCCGTCTGCTTGGTGACGAGGCCGAGCACCAGCACCACGACGTAGATGATCCCGACGAACAGGGCGAAGTTCCAGTACTCCTTGCGGCGCGCGCGCCCGCTGAACACCGCGTACTTCTTCAGCGCCTCGATGAACCAACTCATTGCGTCCCCCTGGGATCGACGTCCGTGCCGTCCAAAATGGATCAGGCCAGGCGCAGAAGGTATGGAGGGCGTTGACTTCACGTCAATTCGGTTGATCACCACGGCCGGAGGGGCCGAACAGGGTCCACAACCCCGCCCGACCCCCCTTTGGTTGACCGATTTCAGGACAGATCCATCGCCTTCCACCATGGATCCACCAACGGTTCCCCATCCCGAGCCCTACCCGAGCCCTCTCCGACCCCCACCCGAGTTCCCCTCGTGTCCCAACCGAGCACATTCCGTTGCCGGTCGGTCACCGATTCGAGGCCGGGACGATCTCGATCCGTTGCTCAACGCAGCTTTCGCGCCACCTCGGTGGCCCAGTACGTGAGGATGTTCTGCGCCCCGGCCCGCTTGATGCCGGTCAGTGCTTCCAGGATGGCCTGATCACGATCGATCCAGCCCTTCTCGGCGGCGGCCTCGATCATCGAGTACTCACCGGAGATCTGGTACGCGGCGACGGGCACGTCCACCGAGTCCGCGACCCGGGCGAGGATGTCGAGGTAGGGCCCGGCCGGCTTCACCATCACCATGTCGGCCCCCTCCTCCAGATCAAGGGCCAACTCCCGCAACGAGTCACGCGCGTTGGCGGGATCCTGCTGATAGGTCTTCCGATCACCCTTCAACGACGACCCGACGGCTTCCCGGAAGGGCCCGAAGAAGGCGGAGGCGTACTTCACGGTGTAGGCGAGGATGGCGACATCCTCCCGCCCGATCTGGTCGAGCGCGTCCCGGATGACCCCGATCTGCCCGTCCATCATCCCGCTGGGGCCCACGACATGAGCCCCGGCATCGGCCTGTACCTGAGCCATCTCGGCGTACCGCTCAAGGGTGGCGTCGTTGTCGACGCGCCCCTCGGCATCAAGCACTCCGCAATGCCCATGATCGGTGGTCTCATCGAGACAGAGATCGGACATCACGAGCAACTCGTCGCCGACCTCGGCCCGCACGTCCCGCAGAGCGACCTGAAGAATCCCGTCCGGATCGGTCCCGGCGGTCCCGAGAGCGTCCTTCTTGCTCTCCTCCGGCACGCCGAAGAGCATGATCCCGGAGATCCCCGCCTCAACGGCCTCGGCGGCGGCCTTCTTCAGACTGTCCCGCGTGTGCTGCACGACCCCGGGCATGGCCCCGATCGGCACGGGTTCACTGACCCCCTCCCGCACGAACGCCGGAAGAATGAAGTCCGCGGGATGCAACCGGGTCTCAGCGACCATCCGACGCATGACGGGCGTAGTACGCAACCGCCGAGGACGGGCACCGGGAAAAGAGCCGTACTTCGTCATGCTCTCTACGCTACGCCCGACGCAGGGGCCCCTTTGCCGACGGTACGTCGACTCCCAGCCCGTCCGGCGTTTGAGGACGAGGCCCCTTCAGGGCCGATGGGGGTGTGGGGGCGCAGCCCCCACGGGCGCGCGCCCCCACTCACCTCAAGTCGTCCGACGACGCCTGGCCCCGGGCCGCCGCTCACTGGGCCGGGTAACAGGATCCCCGGCCTCCAAGGCGGCAGCCCTCCGCCGCAACCCGAACTCGGCAAGCGCCTCAGCCAGCTTGTGAACAGACGGCTCAGGAGCCATCACATCCACCCGCAGCCCATGCTCCTCGGCAGTCTTGGCGGTGGCCGGCCCGATACAGGCGATCACCGTCACGTTGTGCGGCTTACCGGCGATCCCCACCAGATTCCGCACAGTGGACGACGACGTGAAGAGAACGGCATCGAAGCCACCCCCCTTGATCGCCTCCCGAGTCTCCGCCGGCGGCGGCGACGCCCGCACGGTCCGATACGCGGTCACGTCGTCCACCTCCCACCCGAGCTCGATCAGCCCGGCGACCAGCGTCTCGGTGGCGATATCGGCACGCGGCAGAAAAACACGGTCGATCGGATCGAAGACCGGGTCATAAGGAGGCCAGTCCTCCAACAACCCCGCGGCGGACTGCTCACCACTCGGCACGAGATCAGGCTTCACGCCAAAGGCGACAAGGGCCTTGGCCGTCTGCTCCCCCACCGCGGCGACCTTGATCCCCGCGAAGGCCCGAGCATCGAGCCCGTACTCCTCGAACTTCTCCCGCACCGCCTTCACCGCGTTGACCGAGGTGAACGCGATCCACTCGTACCGCCCGGTGACGAGCCCCTTCACGGCCCGCTCCATCTGCTGCGGCGTCCGCGGCGGCTCGACGGCGATCGTCGGCACCTCGTACGGCACGGCCCCGTACGACCTCAACTGGTCGGAGAGCGAAGCCGCCTGCTCCTTCGTCCGCGGCACGAGCACCTTCCAGCCGAACATCGGCTTGGACTCGAACCACGACAACTGGTCGCGCTGCGCGGCGGCGGACCGCTCACCGACCACGGCTATCACCGGCCGCCCGCCTTCGGGCGAGGGCAGCGCCTTGGCCTGCTTCAGCGTCTGCGCGATCGTGCCGAGGGTGGCGGACCAGGTCCGCTGCCGGGTGGTCGTACCGGCGATGGTGACCGTCATCGGGGTGTCCGGCTTGCGGCCTGCGGACACCAGTTCGCCGGCCGCGGCGCCGACGGAGTCGAGCGTCGCCGACACGACCACGGTCCCGTCGGAGGCACCCACCTCCGTCCAGCACCGGTCGGAGGCGCTGCGGGCGTCCACGAACCGGACGTCCGCGCCCTCGGCGTCGCGCAGCGGGACACCGGCGTACGCGGGTACGCCGACGGCCGTCGCGACACCCGGCACGACCTCGAAGGGAACACCGGCCGCGGCGCAGGCGAGCATTTCGGAGGCGGCGTACGTATCAAGTCCGGGGTCCCCGGACACCGCACGTACGACCCGCCTGCCGCCCCGTGCGGCCTCCATGACAAGATGTGCGGCATCCCGTACCGCGGGGACCCCAGCGGTTGTTGACGCACTGTCAACAACCGTGAGCTGAGGCGTGCCCGTGCCCGGCGACGGGTCCGACGAAGGACCCCCGTCCGTGTGCACTTCGGCCACGCCTTGTCTGGCGTGCGTGCGTACCACGGCCAGCACTTCGTGCTCGGCCACCAGGACGTCCGCGTGCGTCAGCGCCTCTACGGCGCGCAGAGTCAGCAGTCCCGGATCCCCGGGTCCGGCACCAAGGAAGGTGACGTGCCCGTGTTCCGGACCGGCGGGAAGAGTGGTGGGGCTCACTTGGCTTGCTCCCCCATGAGACCGGCCGCGCCCTGGGCAAGCATCGCGGCGGCGAGTTCGCGACCCAGCGCCAGTGCTTGGTCGTGCGTCTCGGGCACGGGACCGGTGGTGGACAGCTGCACCGTACGCGAACCGTCGGTCGTGCCGACTATCCCGCGCAGGCGCATTTCCTTGACAATCTGCCCGTCGGCCAGAAGGTCGGCCAACGCACCAACGGGTGCGCTGCAGCCGGCCTCCAGGGCGGCGAGCAGTGACCGCTCGGCCGTCACGGCGACCCGGGTGAACGGGTCGTCGAGCTCGCCGAGCGTCGCGACGAGGTCCGCGTTGTCCGCGGCACACTCGATCGCCAGTGCTCCCTGGCCGGGAGCGGGCAAAACCGTGTCTATCGAGAGGAAGTCGGTCGCCTCGTCGATGCGGCCGATCCGGGTGAGCCCGGCGGCGGCCAGTACGACGGCATCGAGCTCGCCGTCGTGCACGTATCGGATCCGTGTGTCCACGTTCCCGCGGATCGGCACGGTGTCGATGTCCAGTCCGTGGCTGCGCGCGTACGCGTTGAGCTGCGCCATGCGGCGCGGCGAACCGGTGCCGATGCGGGCCCCGCGGGGCAGGTCGGTGAACTTCAGCGCGTCCCGGGCGACGAGCACGTCACGCGGGTCCTCGCGCTCGGGTACGGCGGCCAGGACCAGGTCCGCGGGCTGCGCGGTCGGCAGGTCCTTGAGCGAATGAACGGCGAAGTCGATCTCGCCGCGCAGCAGCGCGTCCCGCAGGGCGGTCACGAAGACTCCCGTGCCGCCGATCTGCGCGAGGTGCTCGCGGGAGGTGTCGCCGTAGGTCGTGATCTCCACGAGTTCGACGGGCCGTCCGGTCACCTGGCTCACGGCGTCCGCAACCTGCCCGGACTGGGCCAGGGCGAGTCTGCTTCGCCTGGTCCCGAGCCTCAGTGCCTTGTCAGTCATGCTGGCCCTCGGTTCTTGCTGTACTGGGGGTCGTCGTCGGCGCCTTCGTCGGCGCGCTCGGCCCGGGAGACGGAGGCCACCGTCTCCTGGTCGAGGTCGAACAGGGTGCGCAGCGCGTCCGCGTATCCGGCGCCGCCGGGCTCGGCCGCGAGCTGCTTGACCCGCACGGTGGGCGCGTGCAGCAGCTTGTCGACGACGCGTTTCACGGTCTGGTTGATCTCGGCGCGGTGCCGCTCGTCGAGCCCGGGCAGCCGCCCTTCGAGCCGCGCGACCTCGCTCGCGACGACATCGGCGGCCATGGTGCGCAGGGCGACCACGGTCGGCGTGATGTGCGCGGCCCGCAGCGCCGCGCCGAACGCCTCGACCTCGTCCGAAACGATCCGCCGCACCTGGTCGACGTCGGCGGCCATCGGCGCGTCCGCGGAGGCCTCGGCGAGCGACTCGATGTCGACCAGGCGCACCCCGGCCAGCCGGTGCGCGCCCGCGTCGATGTCCCGGGGCATGGCGAGGTCGAGCAGAAAGAGGACGGGCGCGGGCCGCGGCGGCTCGACGACCGGTTCGGGCTTACGACGTTCAGGGATCCGCCCGACCAGTGCCGCCGTGGCCGCGAGCGCCGCGATGGCGTCGGCGTCCCGGGCGGGGTCGAGCACGATGCCCTGCGGTCCGGGGGCGGAACTGCTCTGCGGCCGAGGCGCGTTGTCCACCCAGGCGGCATGCTGCTCCAGCTCGGCGGCGGCCATCCCGACCACGGCGGCTTCCCCGAGCACGGAGAATCCGGCGGTCGCCGGCACAGCGGGAAGGTCAACAGGCGCACCGGGAAGATCGAGCGGACACCCGTCCTCGGCACCGATGCTGGTGGGCGGAAGTTCGCGGGCTGCTTCGGCGGACACCGACGGGCCGGTCTCGACGGGGGCCGCCGACAGGGCCGTACCCCCGGATCCCGCGCCTCCCGCGGCCGACGAACCACCGACGGCATCCGGCACGACGGCGGCCGGCACTCCGAATCCGCGCCCCGCCACCGCCCCGGCGACCGTCTCGGTGGCCAGGACCAGGCCCGTCGCGCCCGTGCACGACACCGCGACGTCGGCACGTGTCAGCTCGTGCGGCACCGAATCCATCGGTACCGCGCGAGCCGCCACGTCCAGGTCGGGGGCCTCGGTGAGGATCTGCGCCAGGCGCTCGGCACGGTCGGCGGTGCGGTTGGCGATGACGATCTCGGCGACCCCGGCCCGCGCGAGCGTGGCCGCGGCGAGCGAGGACATCGAGCCCGCGCCGATCACCAGGGCCCGTTTCCCGCGGGCCCAGTCCTGGACGTCGCCGCCGGCGGCCAGTTGCTCCAGGCCGAAGGTGACCAGGGACTGGCCCGCACGGTCGATGCCGGTCTCGGAGTGGGCGCGCTTGCCGACCCGAAGGGCCTGCTGGAAGAGGTCGTTGAGCAGCCGGCCCGCGGTGTGCAGGTCCTGCGCCTTGGCCAGCGAGTCCTTCATCTGGCCGAGGATCTGGCCCTCGCCGACGACCATCGAGTCCAACCCGCAGGCCACCGAGAAGAGATGGTGGACGGCCCGGTCCTCGTAGTGCACGTAGAGATAAGGAGTGAGCTCCTCCAGGCCGACCCCGCTGTGCTGGGCCAGCAGCGTGGACAGCTCGGCGACCCCCGCGTGGAACTTGTCCACGTCGGCGTACAGCTCGATGCGGTTGCAGGTGGCGAGGACCGCGGCCTCGGTGGCCGGCTCGGCGGCGACGGTGTCCTGCAGCAGCTTGATCTGCGCGTCGGCGTGCAGCGTGGCCCGCTCCAGGACGCTGACCGGCGCGCTGCGATGACTCAGCCCGACGACGAGAAGACTCATGCCGGCATCACGGCGGGGACGTCCCCGTCGGGCCCCTGCTTCGCGGACGCCTTGCCGCGGGTGGCGGCGGCCGGTCCGGCCTCCTGGGCCGCGCGCTCCTCGCCCGCCTTGCGCTGCTCGTGGAAGGCGAGGATCTGCAGCTCGATGGAGAGGTCGACCTTGCGCACGTCGACGCCGTCCGGGACGGTCAGCACGGTCGGCGCGAAGTTCAGGATGGACGTGACCCCGGCGGCCACGAGCCGGTCGCACACCGGCTGGGCGGCACCGGCGGGGGTGGCGATCACCCCGATGGACACGCCGTTGTCCTCGATGATCTTTTCCAGCTCGTCCGCGTGCTGCACCGGAATGCCCGCGACCGGCTTGCCGGCCATCGCCGGATCGGCGTCGATCAGCGCGGCGACCCGGAACCCACGGGAGGCGAAACCACCGTAGTTGGCGAGCGCGGCACCGAGATTTCCGATGCCGACGATCACTACCGGCCAGTCCTGGGTGAGGCCCAGTTCACGGGAGATCTGGTAGACGAGATACTCGACGTCGTAGCCGACACCACGCGTTCCGTAGGAACCCAGGTAGGAGAAATCCTTGCGCAGCTTCGCGGAGTTGACCCCCGCGGCGGCCGCCAGCTCCTCGGAGGAGACCGTGGGTACCGAGCGCTCCGACAGTGCGGTCAGCGCTCGGAGGTACAGCGGAAGCCTGGCGACGGTGGCCTCGGGAATCCCTCGGCTTCGGGTCGCCGGTCGGTGAGTTCGGCCAGTTGCCACGGTGCTCCTGCGGGTAGAGCGGGGCTGTAGGCGGTCACGCGAACCCAGACCGCCCCGTCGAAAGCAGGCTATGTCTTTGTGAACGCGTGCACAAAGATGGTGTCCGATTTGCCCGGCCAACGTGACCGGCGTCACGCGCTTCTCTCTTGGAGGCAAAACAGCACACGCTCCTCGCTAATCCCGCCCCCAAGACCCGTTCGCCGTCGATCCTAAGCGACTTCGCGGGGCCTTTGGACTACTCGGTCAGTGCCTTGCGCAAACGTTCCTCGTTCACACGCCAGAACGTGTGCTGCGCGCCGTCGATCAGGACGACCGGAATCTGCTCCCAGTACTGGTCGTGCAGCTCCGGATCCGCCTCGATGCTCTTCGCCTCCCAGGGCACGCCGAGGTCGCCGCAGACCTTCTCGACCACCACTTGTGCGTCATCACACAGATGGCAACCCGGTTTGCGGACAAGCGTGACGAAACGGTCGCCGGGATCGGCCTTGCGCCGGAAGAGGGGACTCATGTCGGCCATTGTGACCCCTCTTTAACGGACCGGTCGCGGAGAGTTCACAGCCTCCAAACCTCGCGACTCCGAAGCCACCGAACAAACTGGCTATGCTCACGCCATGGCCGCTCTCGGATGGCTCACCCCCCGTAGGCGCTCCGCCACGGCACGAAGCGTGTTGGCAGGCGAGGCCTCGGCGGAGGCAGCCCGCAAGTCCTCGCAGGACGCCCAGCACGCTGAAGACGCCACCGACGCCGATCTCGCGGTGGAGGAGCCGGAGTTCCCGGTGCTCGGCGACGACAAGGCCGCCGCCTTCTTCGACCTCGACAACACCGTGATGCAGGGCGCGTCGATCTTCCACTTCGGCCGGGGCCTGTACAAGCGGAAGTTCTTCGAGACCCGCGACCTCGCCCGGTTCGCCTGGCAGCAGGCCTGGTTCAGACTGGCCGGCTCCGAGGACCCCGAGCACATGCAGGACGCCCGCGACTCGGCACTGTCGATCGTCAAGGGCCACCGCGTCGCCGAGTTGCAGTCGATCGGCGAGGAGATCTACGACGAATACATGGCCGAGCGGATCTGGCCCGGCACCCGCGCCCTCGCCCAGGCCCACCTGGACGCGGGCCAGAAGGTGTGGCTGGTCACGGCGGCCCCGGTGGAGATCGCCACGGTGATCGCCCGCCGCCTCGGCCTGACCGGCGCCCTCGGCACGGTCGCCGAGTCGGTCGACGGCGTCTACACCGGCAAGCTGGTCGGCGAACCGCTGCACGGCCCCGCGAAGGCGGAGGCGGTGCGCGCGCTGGCCGCGGCGGAGGGCCTGGACCTGTCCCGCTGCGCCGCCTACAGCGACTCGCACAACGACATCCCGATGCTCTCGCTGGTCGGCCACCCCTACGCCATCAACCCGGACAGCAAGCTGCGCAAGCACGCCCGCAAGCTGGACTGGCGGCTGCGCGACTACCGCACGGCCCGCAGGGCGGCGAAGGTCGGCATCCCGGCGGCGGCCGGCGTCGGCGCGGTGGCGGGCGGCACGGCGGCGGCGATCGCATTGAGCCGTCGGCGCCGGTAACAGGGCAAACGCAGCCAATCCACGGGTCTTACCCGCGTAACCCTCTGTCCAGTCACGTTGGCTGCACACGGCCACAACACGCCCCGTTCCCTGACTGAACATGAACGCATTCGATCAACAACCGGTCACTCTGCGGTACTTGATCGTGCGTCAATCGGTTACAGAAGCGACGTAATCGATGATTTGAGCAACTGGGTGTAGCAGTGCCTGCACGAAGCGTTATTCTCCTCAGACGCAAACCGGTACCCCTCCGTCGCTACGACGGGTGAACGGTCCCGCACTGCACGTGATGGAAGCTCTGCCTCTGGGAGTCCCGTGTACCCACACGTCGGGGTTGACGCCTCGGGCCTGGCTACGCTGCGCGCAACGGTCCAAGACCTGTTGCGCGGCTTCGTCCCCACCGCGTACGCCGTCCCCGCCCTTGCCGTAGCCACCACCCCCGTCGGCCCGTGCTACGCACTGGCCGACGGCACCGCCGCCGTCGGAAGACGAGGGCGGACCACCGGCGCCACCACCGCGCGCCGCCCGGCCGCGGACAGTGACAGCGCCCGCATGATGGACCTCGTCGAGCGCGCCCAGGCCGGCGAGGCCGACGCCTTCGGGCGTCTCTACGACCAGTACAGCGACACCGTGTACCGGTACATCTATTACCGGGTGGGCGGAAAGGCCACCGCCGAGGACCTCACCAGCGAGACGTTCCTGCGCGCCCTGCGGCGCATCGGGACCTTCACCTGGCAGGGCCGCGACTTCGGCGCATGGCTGGTGACCATCGCCCGCAACCTGGTCGCCGACCACTTCAAGTCCAGCCGTTTCCGGCTGGAGGTCACGACCGGCGAGATGCTCGACGCCAACGAGGTCGAGCGCTCGCCCGAGGACGCCGTCCTGGAGTCCCTGTCGAACACCGCCCTGCTCGACGCGGTGCGACGGCTCAACCCTCAGCAGCAGGAGTGTGTGACGCTCCGGTTCCTCCAGGGTCTGTCCGTCGCCGAGACCGCCCGCGTGATGGGCAAGAACGAGGGCGCGATCAAGACCCTCCAGTACCGAGCGGTGCGTACGCTCGCCCGGCTCCTGCCGGACGACGCACGCTGAGCACGCCACTCTCCGCGATACCCAACTCACGTTCAGTGAAAGTCCGTTGACTTCCCGATCCGATCATCCGTCGTCCGTAACCCAAGTGCCACGCCGCTCGTTGTGCGGGATGCAGGCTCCCTGTGGTCACGTCCGGGCCAAAGCCCGATCACTCGATCGTGTGGAAACGATCGAGGTGGGCAACCGTCCGGATCCCAGGGGAGTCGACCGTCATGACGAGAGGAGGTGCCGCCAGTGATCGCGAACGTATCGGCGCACCGGCGGGCGAACGCCTTCGCCCAGGCCCTGGAGGAGCAGTCCTACCAGGACCCTGCGGCCGAGCAGTCCGAAGGACCGGCCCCGGCTCCGGCTGCTGCGGAACAGACCGAGCAGGGCCGCCTAATGGCCCTCACGGAGTGTCTCGGCGACCTGCCGAGGCCGATGCTGGACCCCGAGGTGAAGGTCGTCCAGCGGGCCCAGCTGGTGGCCGCGTTCGAGGCCATGCTCCAGGAGGGCGCGGGGGGCGGGGCGACGGACCCATCGGTACCGGAGCAGCGTTCCCACCGGGCCCGGGGTGCGCACCGGGCGAGCCCGCTGGGGAAACTGCGGCCGAGATCGCGACTGAGCAAGGGCCTCGCCGCCGGCGGGCTCAGCGTCGGTGTCGCGGCGAGCGCCTTCGGCGGAGTCGCCGCTGCCAGCTCGGACGCGCTGCCCGGTGACTCGCTCTACGGACTCAAGCGAGGCATCGAGGACTTCAAGCTCAACTATCTGTCCGAAGGCGACGACGAGCGCGGAGTCGCCTACCTCGACCAGGCCTCCAACCGGCTGAGCGAGGCCCGTCGGCTGATGGAGCGCGACCGCGGTGGCCACCTGGACCACGAGTCGCTGGGCGAGATCCGACGTGCCCTGTCCGGCATGCGGCACGACGCGGCCGAGGGCCACCGACTGCTGCACGAGGCCTACGAGCGCGACCCGGACAAGCTGGGCCCCATCCAGGCCCTCGACGCCTTCTCTCGCTCGCACCGCGAGGCCTGGGGCGCCCTCCGCGACCGCCTGCCGGTCCAGCTCGGCGACGTCAGCGACGAGGTGTCCTCGGTCTTCGACGCCATAGACGAAGAGGTCGCCCCGCTGCAGTCCCTGCTCCCCAAGCCCCCGGCCAAGGGCAGCACCGGCAGCGGCGGCAACCGCCAGGGCTCCGGTACGGGGTCCACGGGCACGTCGTCCGGCACCGACCGCTCGACCACCCCGAGCACCGGCAACGGCACCTCCGAGAACAGCCACTCGTCCAGCCCCAGCAAGTCGGCCGAGACCGGCAACGACGGCCTGCTCGGCGGCAACACGGGCGGCCTCCTCGACCCGCCGGGCGCCACGAGCAGCGCCTCCCCGTCCCCGTCCAAGTCCACCGGCACAGCCCCGGACGTGACGATCCCGCCCCTCCTCCCCGGCCTGCTCCCAGGCCTGGGAATCGACGGCGAGGACGCGAACTAGCTCCGCCGGCTCGACAGATCGATGGGGGCGCCCTTTTCAGGAGGGCGCCCCCATCGACGTATCCGCTTGTCTCGTGGACGAAGTCCCTAGAAGAACACCGACCGCCGCTGCACGAGCAACTTGTAGAGCGTGTGCTGGATCTGCTCGCGCACTTGATCGGTCAGGTTGAACATCAGCATCGGGTCCTCCGCCGCCTCCGGCGGGTAGCCGTCCGTCGGGATCGGCTCGCCGAACTGGATCGTCCACTTCGTGGGGAGCGGGATCGCGCCGAGGGGGCCCAGCCACGGGAAGGTGGGCGTGATCGGGAAGTACGGGAAGCCCAGGACCCGCGCCAGGGTCTTGGAGTTGCCGATCATCGGGTAGATCTCCTCCGCGCCCACGATCGAGCACGGGATGATCGGGGTGCCCTTGCGCAGGGCCGTGGAGACGAAGCCGCCGCGGCCGAACCGCTGGAGTTTGTAGCGCTCGCCGAACGGCTTGCCGATGCCCTTGAAGCCCTCCGGCATCACGCCGACCAGTTCGCCGCGGCCCAGCAGCCGTTCGGCGTCCTCGGCGCAGGCGAGGGTGTGACCGGCCTTGCGGGCCAGCTCGTTGACGACCGGGAGCATGAAGACCAGGTCCGCCGCGAGCAGTCGGAGATGACGGTTCGCGGGGTGGTTGTCGTGGACGGCGATCTGCATCATCACGCCGTCCAGCGGAATCGTCCCGGAGTGGTTGGCGACGATCAACGCGCCGCCCTCGGCCGGGATGTTCTCGACGCCCTTGACCTCGACCCGGAAGTACTTCTCGTACACCGGGCGCAGCGCCGGCATCAGGACCTGGTCGGTGAGCTCCTCGTCGTAGCCGAAGTCGTCGACCTCGTAGTCGCCGGTGAGCCGGCGGCGCAGGAAGGACAGTCCGCTAGCGATCCGACGTTCCAGATCGCCGTCGTCCTGAGGCCGCCCGGGCGGCTGTTCCTGTTCCTCACGCGTCACAGGAACATCATCCTGCGCCGGCGCCCTGCTGGGCAGGGGCTGTACCTCGCGGACCAGCGCGGGTTCCGCGGTCTTGCCGCGCCGGCTCCCCGCGCTCCGACGCCGCGCCGGCCGCGGTACGGCACCCGAGCGGGACCGGTCGTCGTCGAACGGAATGACCTTGGCATCAGCCATCGTTGATGCGCTCCTCAGTTGGCGCTCTGCGTCGGGGGGTGGCCGCCCAGGGCGGGCAGCGCGGCGAGCCGGTCGACGGCCCCCGCGAGGGCCTCCGGGGGCAGGAGTCCGGGACCCCGGCTGCGCGCGAAGTCCGCGAAGGTCTCCGCCGTCGTGTACTTCGGCTTGAACCCGAGCGTCTCGCGCATCTGATCCGTCGCCACGACCCGGCCATGGGTCAACAGCCGGATCTGCTCCGGCGAGAAGTCCGTCATGCCCAGCGTACGCACCAGCGACCCGGCCCAGGTGAGCGCCGGCAGCAGCAACGGCACCGTCGGCCGCCCCAGCCGCCGCGAGCACTGGGACAGCAACAGGACGCCGTCCCCGGCGATGTTGAAGGTCCCGCTGTTGAGCGTGCCCCGCGCCGGTTCGTGCGAGCCGATCCGCAGCACCTCGATCACGTCGTCCTCGTGCACGAACTGCAGCCGAGGGTCGTAACCGAATACCGTCGGCAGCACCGGCAGCGCGAAGTACGAGGTCAGCGGGGTGTCCGCGGTGGGACCGAGGATGTTGGCGAACCGCAGCACACACACCGCGACATCCGGCCGCCGCCGCGCGAACCCGCGCACATACCCCTCGACCTCGACCGTGTCCTTGGCGAAGCCGCCGCTGGGCAGCGACTTGGGCGGGGTCGTCTCGGTGAAGACGGCCGGATCCCGGGGCGCCGACCCGTAGACGTTCGTACTGGACTTCACCACCAGCCGCTTCACCGTCGGCGACTTCTGACAGGCCCCGAGCAGCTGCATCGTGCCGATGACGTTGGTCTCCTTGACCGTGGTCCGGCTGCCACTGCCCAGCGCCATCGCCGTCACATCGAGGTGTACGACGGTGTCGGCGCCCGTCTCGGCCAGGACCCGCGCGATACCGGGCTGCCGGATGTCCGCCTGGATGAACTCGGCACCACCGAGATGATGCTCGGGCTGGACCGCGTCCACCGCGATGACCCGGTCCACCTGCGGGTCACGCTGGATCCGTCGTACGAACCGGCCCCCGAGCCTGCGGGCCACCCCGGTCACGAGCACGACCTTCCCCAAGATCAGCGCCTTCCTTCCAGCCGTCGACGAGCCCTGTCAGCTGCCGCGTTCCCCGTGTCGGCCAACTTAGCGGTTCGGTGTTGCGCTGTGATGACCGCCCAATGCCCGAAGTGGCGTTATCCGGACGGCATCACAAACGCCTGTGGCCCCCCACCGGATGCGGTGGGGGGCCACAGAAACACGCTCTACGGCGTCGCTTACTTCTTGTTGCGACGCTGAACGCGCGTGCGCTTGAGCAGCTTGCGGTGCTTCTTCTTAGCCATCCGCTTGCGCCGCTTCTTGATAACAGAGCCCACGACTACCCTCGCTCACTTCTCATCACTCGGTGCTGGGCGCCATGGGCCCATACGACCTACAAGGGGCCAGCCTACCCGTCCGAGCGCTGAGGTCGTAATCGAGGGACTTCCGGGAGGTCCGGAAGCCGCCGTCAGGCTGTCTCCACCCCCACATAGCTCTCGCGGAGGTACTCGTGCACCGCTTGCTCCGGTACACGGAACGAACGTCCGACCCGGATCGCGGGCAGATGACCGCTGTGCACCAACCGGTACACGGTCATCTTCGACACTCGCATCACCGAGGCGACTTCCGCCACGGTAAGGAACTGAACCTCGTTCAGAGGCCTCTCGCCAGCTGCAGCCATGACACACCTGAACCTTCCGCACTCGACGGTCACCGGCTTCCCCTTCCGGTGACTCTTCGTCGTTGCGTGCTCACTCCCCAATGTAGGGGCGTGTGATGCGAGTGGGGAAGAGGTGCACCCATCGGCGGCCTACTGTGACAGACACGCTCGATTGAGTACGTAGCGGGTAAGCGGCCGGTAGTAATCAGACCGCACAGCGTCATCAAGTGGAACGACGACGGACACGGACCCCTCTGCCTCTCCGACGAAGAGCGCGGGGTCGTCGGTATCGCCCAACCCAATGGCCTCGAACCCCAGCTGACCTGCTCCGCAGACCCATCCGTGGTCCCCGACGACCAGCTCGGGAAGGGGCCCGCCGGCCTCCGCGGCCGCCGCCAGAACGGTCCGAACCGGGAGCGGTGAGTGCGTGTGTGCGCCGGTCGCACAACCGGGGCGAGCGGGGCCGGGTTCGCGGACGAGCGCGACTCCTCGTACGTAGTCAAGGTTGTACGTGCGTAGACCGAACCGGGTCGTTATGTCGACACAGCGACCATGCGCCGGTGTGAGGACGGTACATCCCGCCGCCGACAGCGCGTCCGCAAGCGCGGCGTAGAAGCCGAGGAGCCGATGAGGGTGGCCGGTGCCGAACAGCACCGGAGCGCCACGCTCAGCAGCCGCGCCCAGACGTTCCGCAAAGGCATCCAGCGCGGTCAGAGTCCGGTCCGGATCAATCACATCATGGCCTGAGGTGTGCTGTGGATCGGCCGAAACCCCACACTTGTCCGCCATCAACTGGATCAAGTCCCGCTGCCGCCAGGTCCATTCGGGATCGATCCCGATCATCACCCGGGGGTCACGTGCGGCGAAGAGCCGATAGCTGCGCAGGCTCTCCTCCCGCGAGGTGGCCACCGTCCCGGCCAGCCGGGCGGCCAGCAGATGGGCGCGCAGTGCTCCGGTGCTCAACACGAGTGCGATGGTGACGGACACCGGCCCGGGCCACGCCGAAAAGCCCACGAACACCGCACGGTTGGCCTAGCGACCGATGCGGGCCCCGGTGACAGAACGGCAAGTTGACCAAGGATCACAGCAGGCCACCACACCAGGGGGAACAACCATGGGAATGAAGCTGTCCCGTCGCGTCACAACGGCCGCCGCACTCACCGTCCTGGCGGTCGGAGGAGCCATCGCCGGCACCTCTCCCGCGTCAGCGGCAACGGTGAAGCCGGTCACCACCAAGTCGGCGGCCGCGGCCTACAACGGCGTCTGCGGTACCGGCTACAAGGTCATCGACTCCACGCCGGTGGGCAACTCCGGCAAGGTGTACGTGACCTGGAACGAGTCGACCGGCAAGAACTGCGCCGTGACCATCCGCAACACCACGGGCGCGAAGATCTACATGGCCGTGGAACTCAACATCGTCACCGACCACGAGACCACCCCGGTCCGCGACAACGGCAAGTACACGTCGTACGCCGGCCCGGTCTACCTGAGCGCGCGCGGCCACTGCATCGAATGGCTCGGCGCCATCGGCACGGCAACAGGCAGCGACTCAGGCCACTGCGCCTGACCCCAAACGCCGGGGGCGCCCTGACCAACCGCCCCCGGCACCACCCCACCCACCCCAACTGCCGTGGCTGCCATAGCTGCGGGCAGCAGCCCCAGCTGCGAGCAGCACCACCACGCACCCCACCCGCCCCAGCTTCCGTAGCTGCCCTAGCTGCCCTAGCTGCCCTAGCTGCGGGCAGTCGTGCCGCTGGGGCGGCACGGGTGGGCGCAGCGGCACCCCGCAAGAGCGGGCAAGCGAAACCCCGCTACGCCAGCCGCCCCCACCCCAGCAACCCCAACACCCCTCGCCTCAACGCCCTTACATCCCAACACCCCTACGCCAACAACCCCCGCAACGGAAACACGGCCCGCCGAGTAGCCAACACAGCCTGATCCAACCGATCCGCAGGGTCGTACCCCGCATCCCAATCAGCAAAAGACACCGGCCACCGCCCATCAGTCATCCGCCCAGGCCCCAACTGCCGCGTCCGAGCAAAAACTTCCTGCCGCCAACTCTCCGGCACAAGCGTCTCCGGCGCGATCTCCCGCCCCGCAGCAATAGCCACCAAATGCGTCCAGGACCGCGGCACCACATCCACCACGGCGTACCCCCCACCCCCCAACGCGACCCACTTCCCGTCGGCATACGCATGCGCCAGCTCATGACACGCGACCTGCACCGCCCGCTGCGCATCCAGCGACACGGCCAGATGCGCGAGCGGATCCTCAAAATGCGTATCGGCCCCGTGCTGCGTCACCAACACCTGCGGCCGAAAGTCCGCAATCAACTCCGGCACCACCGCGTGAAACGCCCGCAACCACCCCGCATCCCCCGTCCCCGCAGGCAACGCGACATTCACAGCCGCCCCCTCCCCCGCCCCGGAACCCGTCTCCTCCGGCCACCCGGTCTGCGGAAACAACGTCCGCGGATGCTCATGCAGGGAGATCGTCAAAACCCGCGGATCCTCCCAGAACGCGGCCTGCACCCCGTCCCCGTGATGCACGTCCACATCGATGTACGCGACCCTCTCCGCCCCCAACTCCAACAGCCGCGCAATGGCCAGCGACGCATCGTTGTAGATGCAGAACCCCGACGCGGCCCCCGGCATCGCATGATGCAACCCACCCGCGAAGTTCACGGCATGCAGCGCATCCCCCGCCCACACCGCCTCCGCGGCCCCCACCGACTGCCCGGCGATCAACGCGGACACCTCATGCATCCCCGCGAACGCCGGATCATCCATGGTCCCGAGCCCGTACGCCCCATCGGCCGCCCCCGGATCCACGGAAGCCGCCTTCACGGCCTCGACGTAGTCCTCCCGGTGGACCAGCCGCAGCGTCGACTCCCCGGCCGGCTTCGCCGCGACCACGTCGACGTCCTTGTCGAGCTCGAAGGCGTCGACGAGTCGCCTGGTCAGGGCGAGCCGGATCGGGTCCATCGGATGATCCCGACCGAAGTCATAGCCCGTTACTGCCTCGTCCCACATCAGCTGTGCGCGGCCGCTCATGCCCGCCACCGTATCGGTCCTGTTGAGGAGCGAACGACTTGGCGTACACCAGTGTCACCAGCACCAACACCATCGGCACGAGCATCGCCCCGCGATAACTCCACGCATCCCCCAACGCCCCCACAAGCGGCGAACCGATCAAGAATCCCACGTAGTTGAAGACATTGAGCCGCGCGATCGCCGCGTCCGACGCCCCCGGGAACATCCGCCCGGCCGCCGCGAACGTCTGCGGCACCAGCACACACAACCCCAGCCCCAGCAGCGTGAACCCGAGCATCCCGACCCACGGCCCCGGCGCCACCGCCACCACCGCGAACCCGCCCGCCGCCACCAACGCCCCCACCCGCACGACCACCACGGCCCCGAACCGCCGCACCCCGAAGTCCCCCAGCGCCCGCCCCAGCAGCGTGGTCACCATGTACACGTTGTACGGCACGGTCGCGAGCTGCTCCGAACTCCCCAGCACGTCCTGCAGATACTTCGCGCTCCAGTTGGAGACGGTCGAGTCCCCGATGTAGGCGAAGGTCATCACCAGACACAGCGGCAGCAGCATCTTGAAGACGACACCCCCGCCGGCCCCCTTCGCCGCCGCGTCCGCCTCCTCCGCCGAACCGCCCCCCTCGCCGCCGTCCCCGTCGACGTACCACCGACTCCCCACCAGCGCGGCCGGCAACAGCACGGCCACGACCGGCAGATACGAGACCCACAGCGCGAGATGCCAGTGCGCCCCCGCCCACGCCAGCGAGGCCCCCACGATCCCGCCCAGGCTGTACACGGCATGGAAGCTGAGCATGATGCTCCGCCCGTACGCCCGCTGCAGGCTCACCCCGAGCATGTTCATCGAGGCGTCCAGCGCACCCACGGCCAGCCCGAAGGCGACGAGCGAGATGGCCAGTTCGGCCTTGGAGTCGCCCGCCCCGACACCGAGCAGGGCCAGCATCACCACGGGCTGGGACCAACGCAGCAGCAGACTCGGCGGGACCCGCTTCACCAACTGCTCGGTCGTCACGCTCCCGACCCCGGCCAGGATCGGCACGGCGGCCAGGAAGGCGGGCAGCAGCGCGTCGGAGACCCCGTACCGGTCCTGGATGGCCGGGATCCGGGTCACGAGAAGGGCGAAGACGGCGCCCTGGGCGAAGAAGCTCAACGCCAGAGAGGCCCTACCGCGCCGCAGCACATCTGTCATGGCGGCGAGCGTAGGGCCCCAGGCTACCTGTGGGTAGATCCAGCCAAAGATGAATTTCCTTCAGCTTTACCCACGATCCCTCTCATGAGCGTCAGGCGGCGACGGCGACCTCGACCTGGAGGCCCGCTCCCTCGCTCGCGGTGTCGGCTTCACCCTCGGCCTCGACCTCGGCTTCGGCGGCGACCATCTCCGCCATGGGCCCGGCAGCCAGCGCACCGCTGACGAGGAACGTCAGCGTCATCACGCCGGCCATCACGACCGTCCCCAGCCACACCATGGTGTCCACCGGGATCGTGTACGCCCCCACGACCCGCGCCACACACTCGGCGAGCAGCGCCACGCCCCACACCACCGAGAACAGCCGCTCCTTGCGCAGGAAGTCCGCCGAAGCGGCCGCCCGACCGGACGCCAGCCGCCGCCAGGCGGCCTCCTTGGCCCGGTCGCCCTTGATCAGGAAGGGCTTCATACCGGCGGTCATCATCGGCCGGCCGAGGGCCACGGAGACAAGGATCCCGATCCCGATCGTGCTGCTGACCGCGCTGTCCTTGGCGAGCATCAGCCGCGGGTCACCGGCGACGAAGCTCAGCACCAGAGAGACGACGTTGACGACCAGGATGAGCCCGGCCAGCCCGTTCGTCCGCCGCTCCCGCACCAGGCTCCAGACCGTCCGCAGAGCCGGAACCACACTGCTCCAGGCCAGCGCCGCGAAGGTGCTCATCCCGAAGGCGTCCTTGAACAGGTAGTACGAACCGAGAGGGACCGCCACATCCACGACCAGCGGACCGAAGGTGCTCTGCTTGCTCGTCTTCGTCGTCATGCCCTCAGCTTGGCTGCCGGACGGGGTCCCCCAGTAGAAACGATCGTCCAGAGCTCGGCATGACAAATGTCAGTGCGGCAGGGTCAGTACAGCAGCTCGGCCAACTCCCCCATGTCCCCGAAGAGTTTGCCGGCCCCGGCGAGCTTCTCCCCCGACGTCATGGCGGTGAACCCGAGCACATCCATCCCGGCCGCCACCCCCGCCTGCACCCCCAGCGGAGAGTCCTCGACCACCACACACCGGCCGGGCGCTACGCCCATCCGCTCCGCCGCATACAGGAACAGATCCGGATCGGGCTTCCCCCGCCCCACGTCCTGAGCACTGAAGATCCGCGCCTCGTCGAACCACCGGTCCAGCCCGGTCGTCCGATGCCCCACCCGGATCCGCTCATGACTCCCCGAGGACGCCACGCAGTACGGCACCCCGTCCTCGACCAGCCTCGCGAGCACGCCCTCGACCCCGGGCACCGGCCCCAACTCCCGCTCGAACGCGGCGAACACCCGCGCATGAAAGACATCATCGAAGTCAGCCGGCAACGACTCCCCGGTCCGCTCCTCCACCACCTCATGGACTCGGTGCATGGCGGAGCCCATGTAGTCACGGAGCGAGTCCTCGTACGACGTCGGGTACCCGAGCTCGGTCAGGTACGCGGCGAGGAGCCGGTTGGAGATGGGCTCACTGTCGACGAGGACACCGTCGTTGTCGAAGATGACGAGGTCATAGCGCATACCGCCAACCCTAAATGCGTGCGGACCCGAAACGCAGAAAACCCCCGTACCGAATAAACGGTACGGGGGTTTTCTCAAAAATTGTTCGGCGGTGTCCTACTCTCCCACAGGGTCCCCCCTGCAGTACCATCGGCGCTGTAAGGCTTAGCTTCCGGGTTCGGAATGTAACCGGGC
>NZ_JBSFXO010000024.1:0-37733 GCF_053595415.1 Streptomyces sp. NPDC002499 | reverse complement strand
CTCGTCCTCAAACGCCGGACGGGCTGGGTAACTCAGCCCCTCCGGCGTTTGAGGAGCGGGGTCTGGGGCGGAGCCCCAGAAGGATGGGACGGGTAAGGGCGGCGGGGGCGAAAACAGGCCCTAGAGCCCGTAGCGCTCGCGCGCCTCCTTCACCGCCGTCGCCTTGACTTCCCCGCGCCGCGCCAGCTGGGCGAGCGCCGCGACCACGATCGACTCCGCGTCGACGCCGAAGTAACGGCGGGCCGCGTCACGGGTGTCGGAGAGGCCGAAGCCGTCCGCGCCCAGCGACGACCAGTCCTGCTCGACCCACTGCGCGATCTGGTCCGGCACCTGCCGCATGTAGTCCGACACCGCCAGAACCGGACCCTCGGCCCCCTGCAACGCCTGCCGCACGTACGGCACCCGCTCCTCGCCCCGCAGCAACGCCGCATCCGCGTCCAGCGCATCCCGCCGCAGCTCGGTCCAGGACGTCGCCGACCAGACATCGGCCGCCACACCCCACTCCTCCGCGAGCAACTGCTGCGCCTTGAGCGCCCAGTGAATCGCCGTACCGGAACCGAGGAGCTGGATCCGCGCCGCGTTGGCAGCGGGCGAAAGCCCCGCCGACTCCGCCGTGTTGAAGCGGTACAGGCCCTTGACGATGCCCTCGTCGATGCCCAGCCCGGAGGGCTTCGCGGGCTGCGGGATCGGCTCGTTGTAGACGGTGAGGTAGTAGAAGACGTTCGGGTCCTCGCCGGGCGCCGTCTCGCCGTACATCCGGCGGATGCCGTCCCGCACGATCGTCGCCACCTCGTACGCGAACGCCGGGTCGTACGACAGCGCCGCCGGGTTCGTCGCCGCGATCACCGGCGAGTGCCCGTCCGCGTGCTGGAGGCCCTCGCCCGTCAGCGTCGTACGGCCCGCCGTCGCACCGACCAGGAAGCCGCGGCCGAGCTGGTCGCCGAGCTGCCACATCTGGTCGGCCGTGCGCTGCCAGCCGAACATCGAGTAGAAGATGTAGAAGGGGATCATCGCTTCGCCGTGCGTCGCGTACGACGTCGACGCGGCGATGAAGTCCGCCATCGAACCGGCCTCGGTGATCCCCTCGTTGAGGATCTGGCCGTTCTTGGCTTCCTTGTAGTACATGAGCTGGTCGCGGTCGACGGGCTCGTACGTCTGGCCCTTGGGGGAGTAGATCCCGAGGGAGGGGAACAGCGATTCCATGCCGAACGTCCGCGCCTCGTCCGGCACGATCGGCACCCAGCGCCTGCCCGTCTCCTTGTCGCGGACCAGGTCTTTGACCAGGCGGACGAAGGCCATCGTCGTCGCCACGTTCTGGCTGCCCGAGCCCTTGTCGAAGGACGCGAACGCCTTCTCCGAAGCGGAGGGCAGCGGAGCGATCGCGTGCGTACGGCGGGCCGGGGCCGGACCGCCGAGGGCCGCGCGGCGCTCCTGGAGGTAGCGGACCTCGGGGGAGTCGGCGCCGGGGTGGCCGTAGGGCACGACCCCGTCGATGAAGTCGCTGTCCTTGATGGGGAGTTCGAGCAGGTCACGCATCTGCTTGAACTCGTCCGTCGACAGCTTCTTCATCTGGTGGTTGGCGTTCTTCGACGCGAAGCCCGCACCGAGGGTGTGGCCCTTGACCGTCTGCGCCAGGATGACGGTCGGCGCGCCCTTGTGGGACAGGGCCGCACGGTACGCCGCGTACACCTTGCGGGCCTCGTGACCGCCGCGCGAGAGGTGGAAACACTCCAGGATCTTGTCGTCGCTCAGCAGCTTCGCGAGCTCGACGAGCGCCGGGTCCTTGCCGAAGAAGTCCTCGCGGATGTAGGCCGCGTCACGCGTCTGGTACGTCTGCACCTGCGCGTCGGGTACCTCACGCAGCCGTCGTACGAGCGCGCCCGTGGTGTCGAGCTGGAACAGCTCGTCCCAGGCGTTGCCCCACAGCGACTTGACGACGTTCCAGCCGGCGCCGCGGAACTGGGCCTCCAGCTCCTGCACGATCTTGAAGTTCGCGCGGACCGGGCCGTCGAGGCGCTGGAGGTTGCAGTTGATGACGAAGGTCAGGTTGTCCAGACCCTCGCGGCTCGCCAGTGCGAGGGCCGCCGTCGACTCGGGCTCGTCCATCTCGCCGTCACCGAGGAACGCCCAGACGTGCGAGTCGGAGACGTCCTTGATGCCGCGTGCGGTGAGGTAGCGGTTGAAGCGCGCCTGGTAGATCGCGGAGAGCGGGCCGAGGCCCATCGACACCGTCGGGAACTCCCACAGCCAGGGCAGCCGGCGCGGGTGCGGGTACGACGGGAGGCCGTTGCCGCCCGACTCCTGGCGGAAGTTGTCGAGGTGCGCCTCGGTGAGGCGGCCGTCGAGGAAGGCGCGGGCGTAGATGCCGGGGGAGGCGTGGCCCTGGATGTAGAGCTGGTCGCCCGAGCCGTCGGCCTCCTTGCCCTTGAAGAAGTGGTTGAAGCCGGTCTCGTACAGCCAGGCCGCGGAGGCGAAGGTGGCGATGTGGCCGCCGACGCCGTGTTTCGCGCCCCGGGTCACCATCGCCGCCGCGTTCCAGCGGTTCCAGGCGGTGATCCGGTTCTCCATCGCCTCGTCGCCGTCCACGGCGGGCTCGGCGGCGGTGGGGATGGTGTTGACGTAGTCGGTCTCGAGAAGCTTGGGCAGCGCGATGCCGTTGCCCTCGGCTCGCTCCAGTGTGCGGCGCATCAAGTACGCGGCACGGTGCGGCCCTGCCGCCTTGGTGACGGCGTCCAGGGAGGCCTGCCATTCGGCGGTCTCCTCGGGGTCGCGGTCCGGGAGCTGGTCGAGCTCGCTCGGCTGGATGGCCTGGGGGTCGGTCATGTCGCCGCCTTCCTCAGTCGAAGGGGGTTCCCTCATCGGTAAGGGTTCGGGGTTGCCCTTTGTCTTTGGCAGGACAGGGCGGTGGGCCGTGGTGCTGTGACACCGCGCGGCTTCCGCCGTGTGGCCCACCGGCGACTGTAACTCCCTGATCGATGATCGATCAAAGGTTCCCAGGGCAAAATATCTTGATACCGAGAAAGTCGGCACAGAGTGCCCTGCGAAAAGGCACCGGGTGCCGTTCCATTGACCTGTTCTCGCAGGTGAGCGAGGTGACGCTCGACTGCTTCACGGACGCGGAGCGCAACCGAGCACATGCGCCTTCACGATCTCCGCGATCCGCGGATCCCGTCGCCGGAAGGCCGCCACCAGCTCCTCGTGCTCCTCCGCGTACGACTGCTGGACCGTCCCCAGCCAGCGGATCGACAGCGCCGTGAACACCTCGATGCCCAGGCCCTCCCAGGTGTGCAGCAGCACCGAGTTCCCGGCCGCCCGCACCAGCTCGCGGTGGAAGGCGACCGTGTGCCGCACCTGGCCGGTGCCGTCGGCGTTGCGGTCGGCCTCGTAGAGCGCGGTGACGTGCGGTTCCAGCGCCGAGCAGTCCTCCGCGAGGCGCGTGGCCGCCAGCTCCGCGGCGATCGCCTCCAGACCGGCCCGGACCGGGTAGCTCTCCTCCAGGTCGGCCGCCGTGAGGTTGCGTACCCGGACGCCCTTGTTCGGCGCGGACTCGATCAGCCGCAGCGACTCCAGCTCGCGCAGCGCCTCCCGCACCGGCGTCTGGCTGACCTCCAGCTCGGTCGCGATCCGCCGCTCCACGATCCGCTCGCCCGGCTTCCAGCGCCCGCTGACGATCCCCTCCACGATGTGCTCGCGGATCTGTTCGCGCAGCGAGTGGACGACGGGCGCGGTCATGAGGGCTCCTTAGGGAGGGGCCGCCCATCGGCCCCTGGGGCGTTTGACGTTTAGACAATAAGGCCGAGGACCCGTTCGGGAGGGGCGCACGGGGGCGCTTTCATGCAGGTGAGACGAGACTTACACGCATACGACGGTGCCCCCGCCCGGAGGTTCCGGGCGGGGGCACCATACGTACCGCTGGGACTCAGAGGCCGAGCTCGACCTCGAACTCGCCCGCCTCCAGGATCGCCTTGACCGCGGTCAGGTAGCGGGCCGCGTCGGCGCCGTCCACCAGACGGTGGTCGTAGGAGAGGGTCAGGTACGTCATGTCGCGGACGCCGATGACCGTGCCCTCCTCGGTCTCGATGACCGCCGGGCGCTTGACCGTGGCACCGATGCCGAGGATCGCGACCTGGTTCGGCGGCACGATGATCGTGTCGAAGAGCGCGCCGCGCGAACCGGTGTTGGAGATGGTGAAGGTCGCGCCGGACAGCTCGTCCGGGGTGATCTTGTTGGCGCGGACCTTGCCGGCCAGATCGGCCGTGGCCTTCGCGATGCCGGCGATGTTCAGGTCGCCCGCGTGCTTGATGACCGGGGTCATCAGGCCCTTCTCCGAGTCCACCGCGATACCGATGCTCTCGGTGTCGAAGTAGGTGATCGTGCCCTCGTCGACGTTGATCCGGGCGTTGACGGCCGGGTGGGCCTTCAGCGCCTGGGCCGCAGCCTTGACGTAGAACGGCATCGGGGAGAGCTTGACGCCCTCGCGCGCGGCGAAGGAGTCCTTGGCCTGCGCCCGCAGGCGCATCAGGCGGGTGACGTCGACCTCGACGACCGACGACAGCTGGGCCTGCTCGTGCAGCGCCTTGACCATGTTGTCGCCGATGACCTTGCGGATGCGGGGCATCTTGACGGTCTGGCCGCGGAGGGGAGAGGCCTCCAGGGTCGGCGCCTTCTTGGCGGCCGGTGCGGCGGCCGCAGCCGGAGCCGGAGCGGCCGCGGCGGCCTTCGCGGCCTCGGCGGCGGCGATGACGTCCTGCTTGCGGATACGGCCGCCGACGCCGGTGCCCTTGACGGTGCCCAGGTCGATGCCGTTCTCGGCGGCGAGCTTGCGCACCAGCGGGGTGACGTAGGCGCCGTCGTCACCGGAGACCGCGGCGGACGCCGGAGCGGCGGGAGCCGGGGTGACCGGGGCCGGGGCGGCCGGCGCGGGGGCCGGAGCAGCCGGAGCGGCGGCGACCGGGGCGGGCGCCGGAGCCGGAGCGGCCGGAGCCGGGGCCGGCGGAGCCGCGGGGGCGGCCGGGGCCGGAGCCGGGGCAGCGGCGGCGGGGGCCGGAGCCGGAGCGGCGGGGGCCGGAGCAGCGGCCGGAGCCGCGCCCGGGGCGCCGATGACGGCCAGCTTGGCGCCGACCTCCGCGGTCTCGTCCTCGCCGACCACGATCTCCAGGAGCACACCGGCGACCGGTGCGGGGATCTCGGTGTCGACCTTGTCCGTGGAGACCTCGAGCAGGGGCTCGTCCTCCGCGACCTCCTCGCCGACCTCCTTCAGCCAGCGGGTGACGGTGCCCTCGGTGACGGACTCGCCGAGTGCGGGCAGGACCACGTCCGTGCCCTCGGCGCCGGAGGCACCCGTGGTGGCCTCGGCGGTCGGGGCCGGAGCCGGGGCCGCCTGCTCGGTGGACGGGGCGGCCGGGGCGGCGGCCGGAGCCGGAGCCTCGGCCGGAGCCGGGGCGGGCTCGGCGGCCGGGGCAGGGGCGGCGGCAGCGGGCGAACCCGTGCCGTCGTCGATGATCGCCAGCTCGGCGCCGACCTCT
Organism: Streptomyces sp. NPDC002499; assembly: GCF_053595415.1. Taxonomy (NCBI): domain Bacteria; kingdom Bacillati; phylum Actinomycetota; class Actinomycetes; order Kitasatosporales; family Streptomycetaceae; genus Streptomyces; species Streptomyces sp. NPDC002499. The sequence continues at coordinate 32,208 of NZ_JBSFXO010000024.1, read as the reverse complement.
ACGGTCTCGTCCTCGGCGACCTTGATCGAGGCCAGAATGCCCGCGGCAGGGGCCGGGATCTCGGTGTCGACCTTGTCGGTCGACACCTCCAGCAGCGGCTCGTCGGCCTCGACGCGCTCGCCCTCGGCCTTCAGCCAGCGGGTGACAGTGCCCTCGGTGACGCTCTCGCCGAGCGCCGGAAGGGTTACGGAAACCGCCATGGTTTCGGTTGCTCCTTACGAATTGCGGAAGTCTGAGTCGTCGCTTGTGCCGACCGAGGGTCAGTCGTGCGAGTGCAGGGGCTTGCCGGCCAGGGCCAGGTGGGCCTCGCCGAGCGCCTCGTTCTGCGTCGGGTGGGCGTGGATGAGCTGGGCGACCTCGGCGGGCAGCGCTTCCCAGTTGTAGATCAACTGGGCCTCGCCGACCTGCTCGCCCATGCGGTCGCCGACCATGTGGACGCCGACCACGGCACCGTCCTTCACCTGGACGAGCTTGATCTCGCCCGCGGTGTTCAGGATCTTGCTCTTGCCGTTGCCCGCGAGGTTGTACTTCAGAGCGACGACCTTGTCCGCACCGTAGATCTCCTTGGCCTTGGCCTCGGTGATGCCCACGGAGGCGACCTCGGGGTGGCAGTACGTCACCCGCGGGACACCGTCGTAGTCGATCGGAACGGTCTTGAGACCGGCCAGTCGCTCCGCCACCAGGATGCCCTCGGCGAAGCCGACGTGCGCGAGCTGGAGCGTCGGGACCAGGTCGCCGACGGCGGAGATGGTCGGGACGTTCGTCCGCATGTACTCGTCGACCGTGACGTAGCCGCGGTCGATCGCGACGCCCTGCTCCTCGTAGCCGAGGCCGGCGGAGACGGGACCGCGGCCGACGGCGACGAGGAGGATCTCCGCCTCGAACTCCTTGCCGTCGGCGAGGGTGACCTTGACGCCGTCGGCCGTGTACTCGGCCTTGGAGAAGAAGGTGCCCAGGTTGAACTTGATGCCGCGCTTGCGGAACGCGCGCTCAAGAAGCTTGGAGGAGTTCTCGTCCTCGAGAGGGGCGAGGTGCTTCAGGCCCTCGATGATCGTCACGTCGGCGCCGAAGGACTTCCACGCCGAGGCGAACTCGACGCCGATGACACCGCCGCCCAGGATGATCGCGGACTTCGGTACGCGGTCCAGGACGAGGGCGTGGTCGGAGGAGATGATCCGGTTGCCGTCGATCTCCAGGCCCGGCAGCGACTTCGGCACGGAGCCGGTCGCCAGCAGGACGTGGCGGCCCTGGACGCGCTGGCCGTTCACGTCGACGGAGGTCGGGGACGACAGACGGCCCGTGCCCTCGATGTACGTCACCTTGCGGGAGGCGATCAGACCCTGAAGACCCTTGTACAGACCGGCGATGACGCCGTCCTTGTACTTGTGGACCGCGGGGACGTCGATGCCCTCGAAGGTGGCCTTGACGCCGAACTGCTCGCTCTCACGGGCCTGGTCGGCGATCTCGCCCGCGTGCAGCAGGGCCTTGGTGGGGATGCACCCCTTGTGCAGGCAGGTGCCGCCGACCTTGTCCTTCTCGATCAGGGCGACGTCCAGTCCCAGCTGCGCCCCGCGCAGGGCCGCGGCGTAACCGCCACTGCCACCGCCGAGGATCACTAGGTCGAAAACGGTGCTGGCGTCGTTCGCCACGTCACGTCCTCCATGCATGTGCGCCACGCCGGTCAGCCTTGTCCCGTGCGGGCGGTTGACCGGTCGGCGGCTGGTGTCCGGCCGCTCTTTCTTCGGCCCTGTGGTGGGGGCCCTGTCCTGCCGAGCCCCATCTTCGCACTTGTCGGGGGTGGACGAGACGCCAGGGCGGTGTGTGAGACGTCCCACGTTCAATTGAGCGGCCGCCGGAGGGTACGGAAGAGGGGGCTTCCGCCCTACCCGCGCGCGGAGCCCCCTCACCGTCGGTCACCTCAGCCGAGGTCGCCCGAAGCCGCCAGCTCGGCCAGCCGGACCAGCGTCCGCACCGCCGTACCCGTACCGCCCTTGGGCGTGTAGCCGAACGGCCCGCCCTCGTTGAAGGCCGGACCCGCGATGTCCAGGTGCGCCCAGGTGATGCCCTCGCCCACGAACTCGCGCAGGAAGAGACCGGCGACCAGGCCGCCGCCCATCCGCTCGCCCATGTTCGCGATGTCGGCCGTGGGGGAGTCCATGCCCTTGCGCAGGTGCTCCGGCAGCGGCATCGGCCAGGCCGGCTCGCCGACCTCCTCCGCCGCCTCGTGCAGCGCGGAGCGGAACGCGTCGTCGTTCGCCATGATCCCGAACGTCCGGCTGCCCAGCGCCAGCATCATCGCGCCGGTGAGCGTCGCCACGTCGACGATCGCGTCCGGCTTCTCGGCCGAGGCGGCCCACAGGGCGTCCGCCAGGACCAGCCGGCCCTCGGCGTCGGTGTTGAGGACCTCGACCGTCTTGCCGCTGTACATGCGCAGCACGTCACCGGGACGGGTCGCGGAACCGGAGGGCATGTTCTCGGCCAGCGCCAGCCAGCCGGTGACGTTGACCTCCAGGCCCAGACGCGCGGCGGCGACCACGGCCGCGAAGACCGCCGCCGCACCGCTCATGTCGCACTTCATCGTCTCGTTGTGCCCGGCCGGCTTCAGCGAGATGCCGCCCGAGTCGTACGTGATGCCCTTGCCGACGAACGCGAGGTGCTTCTTCGCCTTGGACGAGGTGTACGACAGCTTCACCAGCCGCGGGCCCGCCGCGGAGCCGGCGCCGACGCCGAGGATGCCGCCGTAGCCGCCCTTCTCCAGCGCCTTCACGTCGAGCACCTGCACCTTGATGCCGTGCTCCTTGGCGGCGGCCTGCGTGATCGCCGCGAACGACTCGGGGTTGAGGTCGTTCGGCGGGGTGTTGATCAGGTCGCGGGCGCGGTTGAGCTCCTCGGCGACGGCGGTGGCGCGCTCGACGGCCGCCTTGTGGTCCTTGTCCCGGGGCTTGGCACCGAGCAGGGCGGCCTCGGCGAGCGGCGCCTTGCCGTTCTTGCCCTTGGCGTCCTTGCCGTTCTCCTTGTACGTGTCGAACGAGTAGGCGCCGAGCAGCACGCCCTCGCCGATCGCGCCGACGTCGGCGGCGTCGGCGATCGGCAGGACGAAGACGGCCTTCTTGGCCCCGGTGAGCGCACGGGCTGCCGCACCGGCGGCCCTGCGCAGCGCCTCGGCGTCGTACGCGGAGTCCTTCTGGGGCTCGGCGCCCAGGCCGACCGCCACCACGAGCGGGGACTTGAAGCCGGACGGTGCCGGCAGCTTCGTCACCTCGCCCTCGGCACCGGAGGCACCGAGGGTTTCCAGGATCCCGGCGAGCCCGCCGTCGTAGGCCTTGTCGACGGCTTCGGCGCCCGGGGCGACGACCGGCCCCTTGTCGCCCTTGGCGACACCGAGCACGATCGCGTCGGCACGCAGACCGGGCGCCGCGGCGGTGCTGAGAGTGAGAGCAGTCACGGTGGTGAAATCTCGCTTCCGATGTGAAGTTGCGGTGGTCGAACTGTGTGGGTCGACCGGGCCCGACAGCCGACCCTAGATCCGGCCTAGGAACGCGGCTTGAGCGGGGCCTTCCCCGGTGCGGCGAACAGTCGGGACGAGCCTACGCGCGTGTGTGCGTTCACTCATTCCCCCGGGCGTTCACCTGTCCTGTGCATCGGAGATCATTCCTGGGCCACCTCACCCCACCCCTGGAGCCGGCACCTTGTCCCGCATGCTGACCCGCCCACCCCTGCTGCTCGCCCTGCTCGCGCTCCTGGCGGGCTGCGCCTCCGCGCCCGACGACGAGTCCCCCTCCGCCGCCCGCTGGCAGCCGCGCCCCGGAGTGGCCTGGCAGTGGCAGCTGAGCGGCCGCCTCGACACCTCGGTCGACGTGCCGGTCTACGACATCGACGGCTTCGACCAGTCGAAGTCCACCGTCTCCGCGCTGCACGCCAAGGGCCGCAAGGTCATCTGCTACCTCTCCACCGGCGCGTACGAGGACTGGCGGCCGGACGCGAAGAAGTTCCCGAAGTCGGTGCTGGGCAAGGGCAACGGCTGGGACGGTGAGCGCTGGCTCGACATCCGCCGCACCGACGTCCTCGAACCGCTGATGGCGGCCCGCATCGACATGTGCCACGACAAGGGCTTCGACGCGGTGGAGCCGGACAACATGGACGGCTACAAGAACCGCACCGGCTTCCCCCTCCAGGCCGCCGACCAGCTCCGCTACAACCGCCTGATCGCGAAACTCGCCCACGACCGCGGCATGGCGGTCGGCCTGAAGAACGACCTCGACCAGATCCCGCAGCTGGTCGGGGACTTCGACTTCGCGGTCAACGAACAGTGCGCCCAGTACGGCGAATGCGCCGACCTGACGCCGTTCATCAAGGCCGGCAAGGCGGTCTTCCACGTCGAGTACGAGCTGCCCACCAGCCGCTTCTGCGCCGACTCCCGCCGCCTGAAGCTGAGTTCGATGCTCAAGAAGTACGAACTGGGGGCGTGGCGCAGGGCCTGCTGATCAACGGCCCTGTCCTCGCCGTCAGTTCCCCAGGCACAACGCCAGCAGCGCGAGGGTCGCGGCCGTCTCGGCGAGCGCCCCGAACACATCCCCGGTCACCCCGCCGAACCGCCGCGTGCAGTGCCGCAGAAGGAGTTCGGCCCCGCCCAGCCCGACGACCACCGCGACCGCCGTACGGACCACGTCGTACGTCCCGAACAACGCGCCCCCGGCCGCCGCGAGCGCCACCACGACAACCCCCGCACCCACCGCGCCCCGCACCGGCACGACCCCCGCGACCGCCGCCCCCAGCCCCTCGGGCCGCGCCGCCGGCACACCCGTCCGGGCGGCCAGGGTGAGCGCGAGCCGGGCGGTGGCCGCCGAGACGACGGCGGCGAGCGCGCCCCGGCCCCACGAGTCGCCGAAGGCCTGCGCCAGCGCGGCCACCTGCGCCAGCAGCACGAACACCAGCGTGATCACACCGAACGGCCCGATGTCCGACTGCTTCATGATCCGCAGCGCGTCCTCGGCGGGCTTCCCGCTGCCGAGCCCGTCCGCGGTGTCCGCGAGCCCGTCCAGATGCAGACCACGGGTGAGTACGGCGGGTACGGCGGCGGAGGCGACGGCGGCGAGCGGCGCGCCCGCGCCCAGCGCCAGCAGCAGGACCCCGAGCAGGGCAGCGCCCGCGCCGACCACCAGTCCGGCCGCCGGCGCGCAGAGCATGCCGGCGCGCGCCGCGTCCCGGTCCCAGCGGGTCACCTCGACCGGGAGCGCGGTCAGGGTGCCGAAGGCGAAGCGGAGGCCGTCCGGCCAGGGGGTTCTGGGCACCGGCGCAGGTTACCCGGCGGTCGCGCGGGCGGAAGCGGGTGGCATGGATAAAGTTCACATATGGGACATTGGTTGCATCGGAACATCATCGAGCCCGGCAAGCTGCCGTTGCTCCTCGCTCTGGCGGCCTTCGTCCTGACGTTCCTGATCACCCGCTTGATCACCCGTCTCATCCGGGCGGGCAAGGGGCCGTTCGGCAACGTCAAGGCGGGCGGACTGCACATCCACCACGTCGTGCCGGGCATCGTGCTGACCATCATCGGCGGCTTCGGGGCGGTGGCGGGCGGACGGCACGGGTTCGGCTCGGCCGTCTGCGCGGTCATCTTCGGGATGGGCGCGGGTCTGGTCCTCGACGAGTTCGCGCTGATCCTCCACCTCGACGACGTGTACTGGAGCGAGGAGGGCCGTCAGAGCGTCGAGGTCGTGGTCCTGACGGCGGCCCTGGTCGGCCTCGTCCTCTCCGGCTTCGCGCCCTTCGGGGTCAACGACCTGAGCCAGGAGGAGCTTCAGGACCGGGGTGGCGTGATCACGACGGTGGTGGTCAACTTCGTGTTCGCGCTGGCCGTCCTCGCCAAGGGCAAGACCCGCATGGCGATCTTCAGCGTGATCGTCCCGCTGGTGGGTCTGATCGGGCTGATCCGCCTGGCCCGCCCCGGCTCTCCCTGGGCCCGCCGCTTCTACCGCCGCCGCCCGCGAGCCCGCGCCCGTTCCCGGCTCCGCGCCTACCACCACGACCGCCGCTGGGCCGGCCCCAGCCGCAGGTTCCAGGACTGGATCGGCGGCAAGCCGGACCCGGAGCCACAGCGGGCGCTGCCTCGGGGGTGACTGGACGCCGACTCCGGAGGTGCCGGCTTCAAGGGGGCGGGGAGCCCGGCTCCGGACCCCGCGCCCTCGGCCCTCGTGTCGTCGGCCCCCGCGCCCCCGGCCCCCGCTTCCGGTGCCGCAGCGCCGAGACCCCGCACAGCACCGCCACCGTCACGATCGCCGCGAGGTGCTCCTTGCCGGCGAGGTTGTCCTTGAGCACCACCTCGACCACCATCGCCAGGGCGACCGCGCCGGCGGTGACGTAGGCCCCGTAGCGCCAGCCGAGGAAGATCGCGAGGCCCACCACCGCCGCCGAGGGGCCGGTGTCGACGACCTGGGCGTCCGAGGCGGGCAGGCCGAACGGGCTGCCCGGGCCCAGGGAGATGCCCACGCGCGCGTAGAGCGTGCCGGCGAGGGTGGCCGCGTAGGCGATGACGAGCGTGCGCCACCAGCCGAGGCAGATCTCCGCGATGCCGAAGACGAACAGCACCTGCGCGAGCGCGCCCCACACGGGCAGGTCCAGGGCCGGCACGAAGAGCGAGAAGGGGGTGCGCAGCAGCGCCAGCCACAGCGGGTCCTGGGCCCGGACCGCGCCGATGTCCTGCACGAGCTGGTAGCCCCAGGACTGGTTCTGCACGATCTGCACGACCGCTGTGAGGCCCACCGCCCCGAGGGTCATCGGGATCGCCCGCCAACGCCGCTTCAGCAGCGGCTCGCGCACGGTGACGTAGAGCAGTCCCCATTCGGCGCGGGCCCAGCGGGCGAGGTGGGTCATCTGTGCGTCTCCAGGTGCTTGCGATGCAGCCACTTCGGCAACCCCGGCGCCTCCAGGAAACCTTCCGCGCGCGCTGACGCGATCCCGATGCGCGGGAGGTCCGCGCTCTTCTCGAAGAGCAGGAACCGTGGCTCCCAGATGGGCCGGTACTTGGCGTTGGCCCGGTACAGAGACTCGATCTGCCACCACCGCGAGAAGAAGCTCAGCAGTGACCGCCACAGCCGCAGCACCGGGCCGGCGCCGAGGCGCCCCCCACGTTCGAAGACCGATCGGAACATGGCGAAGTTGAGTGAGACCTGGGTGATCCCGATCTCGCGGCCCCTGCGCAGGAGTTCGATCACCATGAACTCCATCAGCCCGTTCTCGGAGTCACGGTCGCGCCGCATGAGGTCGAGCGAGAGCCCGTGCGGCCCCCACGGCACGAAGGACAGCAGCGCCCGCAGCCGCCCCTCCGCGTCCGTGCACTCGAGCATCACGCAGCGCCCGTCCTCGGGATCCCCGAGCCGGCCGAGCGCCATGCTGAACCCGCGCTCGGTGGCCCCGTCCCGCCAGTCGTCCGCCCGCTTCAGCAGATACGCCAACTCGTCGGCGGGGATGTCCTCGTGACGCCGGATACGCACCGTGTACCCGGCCCGCTTCACCCGGTTGTAAGCCTGCCGCACGGTCCGCATGGCCCGCCCCTCCAGGGTGAACTCGGCGACCTCGACCAGGGCTTCGTCGCCCAGCTCAAGGGCGTCCAGGCCGTGCCGCGCGTACACCGTGCCGGCCTCCTCGCCGGCCCCCATCACCGCCGGGATCCAGCCGTGCGCGCGGGCTTCGGCCAGCCATGGGTCGATGGCGCCGGGCCACGCCTCGGGGTCGCCGATCGGGTCGCCGGAGGCCAGCGAGACACCGCCCACGACCCGGTAGGCGACGGCCGCCTTGCCGGTCGGCGACCACACCACGCTCTTCTCCCGGCGCAGCGCGAAGTAGCCGAGCGAGTCCCGCTCGCCCTGCCGCTCCAGCAGTTCGCGCAGCCGCTTCTCGTCGTCCTCGGTGAGCGGGTCGACGGCGCGCCGGGAGCGGAAGGCGGCGTAGAAGACGGCGAGGACCAGGGCCGTGCTGAGCACGTTGATGCCGACGTTCACCCAGTTCGGCGTCTCGATGCCGGGGAAGCGGGCCTCGCTCGCGGCGACCGACACCAGCCGGAAGGTGCCGTAGTGCCAGCGCTCCAGGAACGTCGAACGGGCCGCGTCCGACGCCTGGTTGGTGACCGTCACCAGCAGCGCGGCGAGCAGCGAGCAGGCCAGGGTGCCGCCGACCGCGACGGCGGCGGCGAGCCTCGGGTTGGACCGGTCGCCCTTCGCGTAGAACTCCCGCCGCCCGACCACGAGGGCGACGACGAAGGCGGCGGTGAGAGCCAGCGAGATCCAGTTCTGCGCGTGCCCGCGCATCTCCGGGAACGCCATCGCGAGGGAGAACAGCGCGAGGAAGGGTCCGGCCAGCGCGAGGTTCAGGATCCATGCGGCGCGCTTGCGGCGCCGCATGGTGATGGCCAGGAAGACGGTGAACACCCCGGACGCGAAGCCCGCGGTGAGGAGGTACGGGGTGAAGAAGTCCTCTTGGTTGTGCCGTCGCACGTCCTGTCCGAGGGAGACCCAGATCGCGCTCAGAAAGTTGACGAACGCGACGAGCCGCAGGTACCAGACGGCGAAAGCGGCGGCCCGCCGCGAGGCAATTCGGGCATCTCCCATGGAGAAGGATCATATGGGCGATGCCCTGACGAACCGTCTTTCTTTCGTCTGACGTGCGGTCGACTTTCGGCTCTTTGAGACCTACTCGGTCTCTTCTTTCGCCAGTTCGCCGGAGACCTCCGGCTCACCGGACGCCTCGGCCCCCTCGACGGTCGCCGACTCCTCCGGCTTCTCCGCCTCCTCGGGCTCCGCGGGCTTCTCCGGCAGTTCGGCGGCCAGCGCGGCCGCCGCCTGGACCAGGGGCAGCGCCAGCAGGGCCCCCGCGCCCTCGCCCACCGTCACCCCGTGTGCCAGCAGCGGCTCCAGCGCCATCCGGTCCAGGGCCTTCGCCTGGCCCGGCTCCCCGCTGTCGTGCGCGGCCAGCCACCAGTCCGGCGCCCGGAACGCGATCCGCTGGGCCACCAGCGCACAGGCGGCGGCCACTACCCCGTCCAGGATCACCGGCGTCTTGCGCACCGCGCTCTGCAGCAGGAAGCCCGTCATCGCGGTGAGGTCGGCCCCGCCCACGGTCGCCAGCAGCTGCAACTGCTCCCCGAGCACCGGCCGGGCCCGGCGCAGCGCGTCGCGGATCGCCGCGCACTTGCGCATCCACGCCAGATCGTCGATCGCCAGGCCGCCCCGCCCGGTCACCACCGACGCGTCGGTCCCGCACAGCGCGGCGATCAGCACGCCCGCCGCCGTCGTCCCGCCCACGCTCACATCGCCGAGCACCACCAGATCCGTACCGGAGTCGGCCTCTTCGTCGGCCACCGCCATCCCGGCGCGGAAGGCGGCCTCCGCCTCCTCGGCGGTCAGCGCGTCCTCGATGTCGATCCGCCCGCTGCCGCGCCGCACCCGATGCCGTACGACCTCGTCGGGCAGCGTCTCGGGGTCGCAGTCCAGGGCCATGTCGACGACCCGCACCGGCACGCCCAGCCGGCGCGCCAGGACCGACACCGGCCGGCCGCCCTCCAGGACGTCCCGCACCAGCTGTCCGGCGCTGCCCGCGGGCCGCGCGGAGACGCCGAGTCCGGCCACTCCGTGGTCACCGGCGAAGAGCACGACCCGCGGCTGTCCGATCGGCCGCACCGGTACGGCGGACTGCGCGGCGGCCAGCCACTCACCCAGTTCGTCGAGGCGGCCCAGCGACCCGGGCGGCACGATCTGACGCTCCCGGCGGGCCTCGGCGTCGCGGCGCACTCCGCCGTCGGGGCGCTCGATCAGATCGGAGAAGTCGTCGAGATTAAGCGAGCTCATTCGCCGAACAGTACCGGCACCGATCGAACGGTTCCGCGCCACATGGGCACCACGCGCACGTGACGTCGTTGCTCCCAAGATCAAGACCCCATATGTTCCGCTTTGCAGCGGATTGTCATACGTCTTCGGGAGCCGCACATGTCACCACTCGCCGCACTCTCCCTACTCTCCGCACGTTCCGTCCGGTCCTTCCGCTCCGCCGGATCGGCTCTCACCGCCCTGCGCACCCGGGCCGGCGCCCTCCGCGCGCGTGCCGACGACCTCGACCGGCGCCGCCGTCACCGCTCAACCGCCCGCGCGCTGCTGCGAGTCGAGCCCGAACCCGAGAGCTGGCTGGACGTCGGCACCGGCGACGCGCACTTCCCGGCGACGGCGAAGGAGCTGTTCCCCTACACGTCCTTCGACGGCATCGACCCCACCGCGCGCGTGCTGGCGGCCCGCGAGGAGGAGCGCGTCGAGGAGGCGTACGTGGGCGACCTGACGGACCCGCAGCTCACCCGAGCCCTGCGCGCCCGCTACGACGTGGTCACCCTTCTCCACCCCCCGACCCCCGACGAGGACCTCCGGGCGGCCCTCACCCTCCTGCGCCCCGGCGGCCTCCTCCTCCTGGAGACGCCCCGCCCCCGCGTGGACGCCCTGCGCACCGAACTGGAGTCCCAGGGCTGCGAGATCGTCCCGCCGAAGCCCCGCAGACTCCTCGACCGCCCGTTCCTCAACGGCTCGTTTCTCAACGGCCCGTTGTCGGACCGGCTCCGCCCCACCGCCCGGCTCGTCGCACGCCGGGCGCCCTCAGCCCCGTAGCACCAGCGCCTGGCCCGCCACCAGCAGCACCACCTGCTCGCACTCGCTCGCGAACGCGGCGTTCAGCCGGCCCAGTTCGTCCCGGTAGCGCCGTCCCGACGCGGTGGCCGGCACGATCCCCGAGCCGACCTCGTTCGAGACGGCGACCACGGTCCGCCGGCTCGCGCGCACCGCGTCCGTCAGCTCCCGCATCCGCTCGCGCAGCGCCCGTTCCCCGCCGTCCGCCCACACGGCGTCGTCCCACGCCCCCACGGAGTCCATGGCGTCCGTCAGCCACAGGGACAGACAGTCGATGAGCAGCGGAGCGCCGTCGTCCTTCAGGAGGGGCACCAGATCGCAGGTCTCGGTGGTCCGCCACGACCCCGGGCGGCGCTCCCGGTGCACGGCGACCCGGGACGCCCACTCGGTGTCCCCGCCGCGCGTGCCGCCGGTGGCCACGTAGAGCACGTCCGGAAAGGCCTCGAGCCGCCGCTCGGCCTCCACCGACTTCCCGGACCGGGCCCCGCCGAGCACCAGCGTCCGCCGCGGTACGTCGGGCACGTCCTCGTACACCCCCACGGTCAGGGTCGTCCCGTCCGGCACGGCCCGCGCGCCCGCCGCGGCCAGCCGCCGCCGCAGCTCGGCGCCGGGCGGCACGTCATGGTCGAGATGGACGGCGACGACGTCCGTGGTCGGCCCCAGCGCCCCCACCGCCCGCAGCCTGGCGAGCGCGTCCGGCCGCCCCACGACATCGGCGAGCACCATGGCGTACGACTCCACGGCCCCGTTGCCGTCAAGGCCGGCCGGCGCGCCCCCCGGCGGCAGATACAGCAGCCGTTGCCCGTCCGGACCGGTCACCGCGTACCCGGTGCCCGGCGCGTCCATCGACACCGCCCGCACCCAATGACCCGTCAGCAGCGCCAACTCCCGCCCGTCCGGCACCCGACCGGGCTGCGGCAGCCCCACCGGCACCTCGACGGCGGGCCCGTCGTGCGGATGCGACAACAGCACCTGCCGTACGCCGCTGAGCGAACGCCCGGCCCGCGCCGCCGCGAAGGCCGCACCCGGCGTCAGGTCCAGCAGCAACGTGCCGTCGATGAGCAGCGCGGTCGCCGCGCGCGCGTGCTCCCCGAGGGAGGTGGCGCAGGTCGCGCAGGAACAGTCGGGGCGGGGCAGACCCGCCGGGGCACCGGTGCCGAGCAGTGTTACTTCCACAGAAGTGATTTTCGCGTGTCTGCGCAGGTGTTGCCCGTCCGACTAGTCTGCACAGCAGGAGCCGGACCAAGATCCGGCTCTCGCTCTGCAGGTGCTCAGACACGGGAGGCGTACATGGCGGCATGGACGTGGCGGTTCGAGAAGACCGACGGGGCGGAGGTCCCGCCCGCGGTGCAGCCCGAGGAGTTCACCACGCAGGGGGACGCCGAGTCGTGGATCGGGGAGCACTGGAAGGCACTCCTCGAAGGCGGCGCGGACCAGGTGCGGCTGTTCGAGGACACCACGGAGATCTACGGTCCGATGAGCCTGCACGCCCAGGACGCGTAGGGGCTCCGCGGGACATGGACACAGGGGGGCGGCGTACCGGCCGCCCCCTCGGTCACTGCTCGCCCAGCGTCACGTCCGTCTTGTCCTCGTCACCGTCACGCGTGTACGTCACCGTCGTCTTCTGACCGGGCCTGTCCTCGGCCAGTGCCTCCGAGAGTGACGTGATCGTGGTGATGTCCGTGTCACCCAGCCTGGTGATGATGTCGCCGGCCTCGATGCCCGCCTTGTCCGCGGCCCCGCCGCTCTTCACCTCGACGACGGCGACCCCGGCGGCCCGGTAGGTGCCGTCCACGACCGTACGGCCGGTGATGCCGAGCGCGGCCCGGCCCGAGTCGGTCACCTTGCCGTCCTTGATGATCTGGTCGGCGACCGTCTTCACCATCGAGGACGGGATCGCGAACCCGATACCCGGCGCCGCGCTGCCCCCGAGGTCGGGGTCGGTGGCCGCGAGGGTCGGGATGCCGATGACCTGCCCGTCGAGGTTGACGAGCGCGCCCCCGCTGTTGCCGGGGTTGATCGCGGCCGAGGTCTGCACCATGTTGGCGATGGTCGCGCCCGTACCCCCGCCGCTGCTGCCCTCGCTGACGGTCCGTCCGGTCGCCGACACGATGCCCTGCGTCACGCTGGACGACAGCCCGAGCGGCGAGCCCATCGCCAGGACGATCTGCCCGACGTCGACCTTCGAGGAGTCGGCGAAGGAGGCCGCCTTGAGCCCGTCCGGCACCTTGTCCAGCTTCACCACGGCGAGGTCCTGCTCGGGGTAGGAGTACACGAGCTTGGCGCTGAGCACGTCCTCGCTGTTGGCGGTCGTCACCTTGAAGGTCGTCTCGTCCCCGACGACGTGCGCGTTGGTGACGATGTGCCCCTGGTCGTCGTACACGACCCCGGAGCCCAGATCGTTGCTGGCCTGGATCTGCACCACCGACGGCAGAACGTCCTTGATCACCTTCAGGTAGTCGTTCTGGAGGTCGTCGCCGGACGCGGGCGCGGCGACCTCGGCGGCCTGCGCGGCCTGCTCGGTCCGCGCCTTCGACGTCCCGCCCTCGCCCGCGGAACCGGACCCGGAACACCCGCTCAGCAGGGCGAGCGAACAGGACAGCACGGCGACGGGAGCGAGCAGCCGGACGGCACGGTTACGGGAAGCATCCATGCCCCGAGTGTCTCTTCGGGGTGATTGTCCGGCTTGCCCGGTTCACCCGAACGAGCTGACCGGCACCCGCACCGGGACCGGGCTCCCTGCCGTCAGCCGCGCACGCCGCACAGATGCAGCAGCGCCGCCACCCGCCGGTACGGATCCGTCCGCCCGGCCCGCTCCTCGGCCGCCAGCAGCGTCTCCACGTCGTCCGGCGCGAGCACCCCGTCGGCCGCCGTGTCCGTGAAGACCCGGACGCCGTACCAGGCGTGCAGCGGTGCCCCGATGCCCGCGAGCGTGGCCGTGAGGGTGTCCAGCCGGTCGGCGCGCACGTCGAGTCCGAGCCGGTTCGTGTACGAGACGGTGTCGAAGGCGTCGAGGGCGCCCGCCCAGTCACCCGACAACCCCGGCCGCATCGCCAGGGCGTCGCCGTTGCGCACGAGCAGCGACAGCAGTCCGCCCGGCGCGAGCATCCGGGCCAGCCCCGCCAGCAGGGCGTCCGGATCACCGACGTACATGAGCACCCCGTGGCAGAGCACCACGTCGAAACTGCCCGGCAGGAAGTGCACCCCCGTGTCCCGCCCGTCGCCCTGGACCAGGCGCACCCGTTCCCGGATGCCCTCCGGCTCGGCGGCGACGGCCTCGCGGGCCGCGGAGATCATCGTGGGGTCCTGCTCGACCCCGGTCACCTGATGTCCGGCCCGGGCCAGCCGCAGCGCCTGGGTGCCCTGACCCATCCCCACGTCGAGCACGCGCAGCCGCTGCCCGACCGGGAACCGCCCGGTTATCTGAGCCTCTAGCTGCCGAGCGACAAGCTCCTGTCGTACGACATCCCGCAGCCCGCCCAGCTTGCTCAGCCAGGCATCCGCCGCGCCCCCGGAGAAGGAATCCGCGCTCAGGGCCGCTCTCCGCGCTTGACCTGCGGCTTCGGCAGCCGGAGACGGCGCATCTGGAGGGAGCGCATCAGCGCGTAGGCGACGGCACCCCTGCGGTTCTGGTCGGGGAAGCGCTCGGCGAGCCGCTTCTTGAGCCGGAAGGCGTTGACGAACGCGTCGACCAGGATGAGCACGATCACGACCAGCCACAGCAGCAGCGCGATGCTCTGCAGCGCGCCCACGCGCACCATGCTCAGCACCAGGATGACCACGGCCATCGGCAGGAAGAACTCGGCCACGTTGAACCGCGAGTCGATCCAGTCGCGGGCGAACTTGCGCACCGGGCCCTTGTCCCGCGCGGGCAGGTAGCGCTCGTCGCCACTGGCCAGCGCCTGGCGCTGACGCTGCATCGCGGTACGCCGCTCCTCGCGCTGACGCTTGGAGGCGTCCTTGCGCGTCATCGACGTACTGGCGACGCTGCGGCGCTGGGACTGGGCCTCATTGCGCTTGGGCGTCGGGCGGCCCTTGGGGGCCTGCGGGTCACGGGTCTGCTTGGAGTCGGTCAGCGACGCCTTGTCGGCGGGCGCGGCCTTCTCTTCCTTGGCGCGGCTTCGGAACACAAAACCCAAGGGTAAGGGGTGGCCGGGGTTGGACCCCAGCCCGGCGGGGAACGATCCGGCAACACCAGTCGTCCTGTAAGGGACAGAGGGGACGTTGCACGTACTTCCGGCCCCGGGTCCTTGGCGGGTACCTCTTGGGTGCTTCTCGGGGGTCACCCTGGGGGGACACCTACTCCCTACGCCGGAGCGGGAGCGAGCGCAGTCGTCCTTGGGGATGACCGCATCCGTCCCGGAACAGTGCGTCAATGGATGCAGGGCCCGTACTGTGGGTTCTGTCGCAGAGCTGGAGCTGGAGTCCGTCAGAAGGGGGCGCGCGAAGCCCATGAGCGGTGTCATGAAGCGTATGGGGATGATCTTCCGCGCGAAGGCGAACAAGGCCCTTGACCGGGCCGAGGACCCGCGCGAAACCCTCGATTACTCGTACCAGAAGCAGCTGGAGCTGCTTCAGAAGGTACGCAGGGGAGTGGCCGACGTCGCCACCTCCCGCAAGCGTCTGGAGCTCCAGCTCAACCAGCTGCAGTCGCAGTCCTCGAAGCTGGAGGACCAGGGCCGCAAGGCCCTCGCCCTCGGCCGCGAGGACCTGGCCCGCGAGGCGCTCTCGCGCCGGGCCGCGCTCCAGCAGCAGGTGACCGACCTGGAGACGCAGCATGCGACGCTCCAGGGCGAGGAGGAGAAGCTCACCCTTGCGGCCCAGCGCCTCCAGGCCAAGGTCGACGCCTTCCGTACGAAGAAGGAGACGATCAAGGCGACCTACACCGCCGCCCAGGCACAGACCCGGATCGGCGAGGCCTTCTCCGGCATCTCCGAGGAGATGGGCGACGTCGGCATGGCCATCCAGCGCGCCGAGGACAAGACGGCCCAGCTCCAGGCCCGCGCCGGCGCCATCGACGAACTGCTCGCCTCGGGCGTCCTCGACGACCACTCCGGTCTGGCCAAGGACGACATCCAGAGCGAGCTGGACCGGCTCTCCGGTGGTACGGATGTAGAGCTGGAACTGCAGCGCATGAAGGCGGAACTGGCCGGCGGCCCGTCCTCGCAGCAGCAGGCGATCGAGGGCGGCAACGGCCAGTCGCAGGCCCAGCAGCAACCGCAGGACACCCCACGCTTCGACAAGCAGTAGAAGCCAGGGCCCACGCCTAGGAGGCCGACACATGGGCGACATGGTCGTACGGATCATGGGGGAGGGGCAGGTGAGGCTGGCCGACAGCCACCTCACCGAACTCAACAAGCTGGACGACGAACTCCTGCGCGAGATGGAGAACGGCGACGGCCCCGGCTTCCGCCGCACCCTCCAGGCCCTCCTCGCCAAGGTCCGAGAACTGGGCACCCCGCTCCCGGACGCCTCCCTGGAACCCTCCGAACTGATCCTCCCGTCCCCGGACGCGACCTTGGAGGAAGTCCGGGACCTGCTGAGCGACGACGGCTTGATCCCGGGCTGAGCAGAAAGAGGGTTGGGTCGGGCTGCGTCTTCGCCTTTCAGCCCGTCCGGCGTTTGAGGACGAGGCCGTTCAGGCCGAAGCGGGGGACTGGGGGCGGCAGCCCCCAGAAACGCCCACGCCAACGCCCGAAACCGCACAGGAAACCTACAGTCGGCCCCCGTTCAAAGCCCCGCAGGGACGCCGTACTGTTCAGGACGTGAGCCGCACCCAAGACCGCGCCCGCCACCACCTGAAGGCGCACCCCCTCGCGCTGGACGCGGCCCTGGCGTTCGGCGTCCTGGTCTGCATGGTGGCCGGCTCATACGTCGACCCGCACGGAAAGCACGGCGTCGACTGGGGCATCCGCACCCCCGACGCCCTCTCCCTCGTGCTCATCGTCCTCGGCGCCCTCGCCCTGGTCTTCCGCCGCCGCGCCCCCCGGACGGTCCTCGCCCTCACCGGCACCGTCTCCCTGATCGAGTGCATCGTCGGAGACCCCCGCGCCCCCGTCGCCATGGCCGCGGTCATCGCCCTCTACACCGTCGCGTACACCACCGACCGCGCCACCACCGTGCGCCTCGGCCTGCTGACGATGACCGTCCTGACCGGCGCCTCGATGCTGGCAGGGCCCCTGCCCTGGTACGCCCAGGAGAACCTCGCGATCTTCGCCTGGACCGGCATCGGCGCCACCGCGGGAGACGCGGTCCGCAGCCGGCGCGCGGTCGTGCAGGCCATCCGGGAGCGCGCCGAGCGAGCGGAACGCACTCGCGAGGAGGAGGCCCGCCGCCGCGTCGCCGAGGAGCGCCTGCGGATCGCCCGTGACCTGCACGACGTGGTCGCCCACCACATCGCCCTGGTCAACGTGCAGGCCGGAGTCGCCGCGCACGTGATGGACAAGCGCCCCGACCAGGCCAAGGAAGCCCTCGCCCACGTACGCGAGGCCAGCCGCTCCGCGCTCAACGAACTGCGCGCCACCGTCGGCCTGTTGCGTCAGTCCGGCGACCCCGAGGCCCCCACCGAACCGGCGCCGGGCCTGGACCGCCTCGACGAACTCGTCGGCACCTTCCGCAGCGCGGGACTGCGCGTCGAGGTCGCCCGCTCGGACCACGGCACCACCCTGCCCGCCGCCGTCGGCCTGGCCGCCTACCGCGTGGTCCAGGAGGCCCTCACCAACGTGCAGAAGCATGCCGGTACGGAGGCGAAGGCGGAGGTCAGCGTCGTACGCGTGGGCCCGAACATCGAGATCACCGTCCTGGACAACGGCGCCGGGGAGGACGACGACCCGGAGAGCGGCGGCGGCCACGGACTGCTCGGCATGCGCGAACGCGTCACCGCCCTGCGCGGCACCCTGACCACCGGTCCCCGCTACGGCGGCGGCTTCCGCGTCCATGCGATCCTGCCGGTCAAGACCCGCTCACGCGCCTCGGGGGACCCCGTATGACGACCATCCGCGTCCTGCTCGCCGACGACCAGGCCCTGTTGCGCAGCGCCTTCCGGGTGCTCGTCGACTCGGAGCCCGACATGGAGGTCGTGGGCGAGGCGTCCGACGGCGCGGAGGCGGTACGGCTGGCCAAGCAGGAGCGGGCCGACGTCGTGCTGATGGACATCCGGATGCCCGGCACCGACGGCCTCGCGGCCACCCGCATGATCAGCGCCGACCCCTCCCTCGCGCACGTCCGGGTCGTCATCCTGACCACCTTCGAGGTCGACGACTACGTCGTGCAGTCGCTGCGCGCCGGCGCCTCAGGCTTCCTCGGCAAGGGCAGCGAACCCGACGAGCTCCTCTCCGCCATCCGCGTCGCGGCCGGCGGCGAGGCACTGCTCTCCCCGGCCGCCACCAAGGGCCTGATCGCCCGCTTCCTCGCCCAGGGCGGCGCGGCGGACGACGGCCGCGACCCGGCCCGCGCGGAGCGGCTCGACGCGCTCACCGTGCGGGAGCGCGAGGTGCTGGTCCAGGTCGCCGGCGGACTCTCCAACGACGAGATCGCCGAGCGCCTGGAGGTCAGCCCGCTCACGGTGAAGACCCACGTCAACCGGGCCATGGCCAAGCTCGGCGCCCGCGACCGGGCCCAACTGGTCGTGATCGCCTACGAGTCGGGGCTGGTACGTCCAAGGGTGGAGTGAGCTCCACCTCGCCGTACTGCGGCCGGAGTATGCGCCGGATAAGGAACGGGACCTGGGAGCTAGGAATCGGGGCTCCCCGATGGCTCAGGGTGAGAGGGCGGACGCTCACCTGTGCATCCGCTGTCGACTCCTGCCCTTCTGACCCTCCCAGAAGGCCCTTTCCAGCAGGCCCCTCCCGGAAGAGAGAACCCTCACCCATGTCCTGGCTGTCCCGATTCAGCCTCGCGCAACGGGCCCTGATAGGTCTGATGTCCATCATCGTGCTCGCCTTCGGAGCGATCGCGATACCGCAGCTCAAGCAGCAACTGCTGCCCTCCATCGAACTGCCCATGGTGTCCGTGATCGCCCCCTACCAGGGCGCCGCACCCGACGTCGTCGAGAAGCAGGTCGTCGAGCCGATCGAGGACAACCTCGAAGCCGTCGACAGCATCACCGGCGTCACCTCCACGGCGAGCGAGGGCAACGCCGTGATCATGGCCTCCTTCGACTACGGCAACGACACCAAGCAACTCGTCGCCGATGTCCAGCAGGCCGTCAACCGGGCCCGCGTCCAGCTCCCGGACGACGTCGACCCGCAGGTCGTCGCCGGCTCCACGGACGACATCCCGACGGTCGTCCTCGCCGTCACCTCCGAGCAGGACCAGCAGGCCCTCGCCGACCGGCTCGACCGGACCGTCGTACCGGACCTGAAGGGCATCGACGGCGTCCGCCAGGTCACCGTCGACGGGGTGCGGGACCTCCAGGTCACCGTCACGCCCGACGACGCGAAGCTGGCGCGGGCGGGCCTCACCACCCTCGCCCTCGGCCAGGCCCTCCAGGCGGGCGGCGCGACCGTCCCGGCCGGCTCCTTCGACGAGGACGGCGCCAACCGCACCGTCCAAGTGGGCGGCGGCTTCACCTCGTTGACGCAGATCCAGGACCTGATGGTCACGGGCCAGGGCGACGGCAAGCCGGTGCGCCTCGGAGACGTGGCCACCGTCGAGCAGCAGCAGGCCACCGCCGACTCCATCACCCGCACCGACGGGAAGCCGAGCCTCGCGGTGTCGGTCACCATGGACCACGACGGCAGCGCGGTCGCCATCTCCGACGCGGTCGAGGACAAGCTGCCCGGCCTGCGCAAGGACGTCGGCTCCGGCGCGAGCATCACGGTCGTCAGCGACCAGGGCCCGGCGGTCTCCAAGTCCATCAGCGGGCTGACCACCGAGGGCGCGCTCGGCCTGCTCTTCGCGATCCTGGTCATCCTGGTGTTCCTGGCCTCGGTCCGCTCGACCCTGGTCACCGCGGTGAGCATCCCGCTCTCGGTCGTGCTCGCGCTGATCGTCCTGTGGACGCGCGACCTGTCCCTCAACATGCTGACGCTGGGCGCGCTGACCATCGCCATCGGCCGGGTCGTCGACGACTCGATCGTGGTCCTGGAGAACATCAAACGGCACCTCGGCTACGGCGAGGAGCGCGAGGAGGCCATCCTCAAGGCGGTCCGCGAGGTGGCCGGCGCGGTCACCTCCTCGACCCTCACCACCGTCGCCGTCTTCCTGCCGATCGGCCTGGTCGGCGGCATGGTGGGCGAGCTGTTCGGCTCGTTCAGCCTGACGGTGACGGCGGCCCTGCTGGCCTCGCTGCTGGTGTCGCTGACGGTCGTACCGGTCCTGTCGTACTGGTTCCTGCGCGCCCCCAAGGGCACGCCGGGCGACGCCGAACAGGCCCGCCGGCTGGCCGAGGAGAAGGAGGCGAAGAGCCGCCTGCAGCGGATCTACGTCCCCGTCCTGCGCTTCGCGACCCGCCGCCGCCTCACCAGCGTGCTGCTCGCGGCCGTGATCCTGATCGGCACGTTCGGCATGGCGCCGCTGCTGAAGACGAACTTCTTCGACCAGGGCGAGCAGGAAGTCCTCACCGTCAAGCAGGAGTTGAAGCCTGGCACCAGCCTGGCGGCGACCGACGCACAGGCCAAGAAGGTCGAGCAGCTGCTCGCCGCCACCAAGGGCGTCAAGGACTACCAGGTCACCATCGGCTCGTCCGGCTTCATGGCGGCCTTCGGCGGCGGCACGGACACCAACCAGGCCTCGTACCAGGTGATGCTGGACGACTCGGCCTCCTACGAGGACGTGCAGGACGGCATCGAGTCCGGTCTGAAGAAGCTGACCGGCATCGGCACCACCACCGTCTCCGCCGGTGACGGCTTCGGCAACCAGGACCTGAGCGTGGTCGTGAAGGCGGCCGACGGGAACGTGCTGCGCACGGCGGCCGAACAGGTCCGCAAGGCCGTGGCGGGGCTCGACGACGTCACCGACGTCAGCAGCGATCTGTCGCAGAGCGTGCCGCGCATCTCGGTCAAGGCCAACTCCAAGGCGGCGGCGGCCGGTTACAACGACCAGACGCTCGGCGCGGCGGTCACCGAGGCGGTCAAGGGCACCACGGCCGCCAAGGCGACCCTGGACGACACCGAGCGTGACGTCGTCATCAAGTCGGCCAAGCCGGCGGCGACCCTGGCCCAGTTGAGGAATCTCAAGCTCGGTTCCGTGAAGCTGGGCGACATCGCCACGGTGAAGCTGGTCGACGGACCGGTCTCGATGACCCGGATCGACGGCCAGCGCGCGGCGACCATCAGCGCGCGGCCGACCGGCGACAACACGGGCGCGGTGAGCGGCAAGCTGGGGACCGAGATCGACGCCCTGAAGCTGCCGGCCGGCGCCACCGCGCAGATCGGCGGGGTCAGTTCGGACCAGGACGACGCGTTCAAGAACCTGGCCCTGGCGATGCTGGCGGCGATCGCGATCGTCTTCATGCTGCTGGTCGCGACCTTCCGCTCGCTCGTCCAGCCGCTGATCCTGCTGGTCTCCATCCCGTTCGCGGCGACCGGCGCGATCGGCCTGCTGATCGTCACCGGCACCCCGATGGGTGTCCCCGCGATGATCGGCATGCTGATGCTGATCGGCATCGTGGTGACCAACGCGATCGTGCTGATCGACCTGATCAACCAGTACCGCAAGCAGGGGTACGGCGTCGTCGAGGCCGTGGTCGAGGGCGGCCGGCACCGGCTGCGCCCGATCCTCATGACGGCCCTGGCGACGATCTTCGCCCTGCTCCCGATGGCCCTGGGGGTCACCGGCGAGGGCGGCTTCATCGCGCAGCCGCTGGCCGTGGTCGTGATCGGCGGCCTGATCACGTCGACCCTGCTCACCCTGCTCCTGGTGCCGACGCTCTACGCGATGCTCGAACTCCGCAAGGAGCGCCGGGCGTCGAAGCGCGCGGCGAAGCGGACGAGGAGGACCGAGCCGCCGGCCCGGCGATCCGCCTCGGACGAATCGGAGCCGGAGCCCGCGGGAGTGTGACGGCCGAGGCGGCCGGGCCCCGGACCAGGACGGTCCGGGGCCCGGCCGTCGGTGTTTCCCCGTTGGGTATCTTGTGGCTCGACCTGCTTGACGGTGAAGGGGATCCCGGCGGTGCCACTGCACAAGGACGATCCGAAGTCGGTCGGCGGATACCGACTGGTGGACCGCTTCGGAGTCGGCGGCATGGGCGTCGTCTACTGGGGCCGGTCCCGCTCGGGCCGTGACGTCGCCGTGAAGGTCGTGCACGCCCAGTACGCCGAGGACCCGGTCTTCCGCGCCCGGTTCCGCCAGGAGATCGAGGCCGTCCGCAAGGTGAGCGGCGCCTTCACCGCACCGGTGGTGGATGCCGACCCGGAGGCGGTACGGCCCTGGATGGCGACCCAGTACGTCCCCGGGAACTCCCTCGCCGAGCGGATCCGCGACCACGGCGCGCTGAAGGGCACCGAACTGCGCCGTCTGGCCCTGGGGCTGGTCGAGGCGTTGCGGGACATCCACCGGGCCGGGGTGGTGCACCGGGATCTGAAGCCCGCCAACGTCCTGATGTCCGAGGACGGCCCCCGCGTCATCGATTTCGGCATCTCCCGCGCGGTGGAGAACCACAACACCCTCACCGAGACCGGCCAGATGATCGGCACCCCGCCCTTCATGTCCCCGGAGCAGTTCACCGACGCCCGCACGGTGGGCCCCTCCTCGGACGTCTTCTCGCTCGGGGCGCTGCTGGTGTACACCGTCACCGGACGCGGTCCCTTCGACGCCGACAGCCCCTATCTGACGGCCTACCGGGTGGTCCACAACGAACCCGTACTGGACGGGCTGCCGCTGCCGTTGCGCGCCGTCCTGGAGCGCTGCCTGGCCAAGGAGGCCAAGGACCGGCCCGAACTCGACGAGCTGGAACGGGAGTTCGCGGACGCCCTGCCCGAGGCGGACCCCGGCGACCCGGTCACGCTGACGCTGCGCACGGACCGGCTGCGCACCGTGGGGGAGACCACCTCCGGAGCCGGCCCGGGAGAGGCGACCAAGCCCCCCGGGCCCGGCCGCCGTACCGGCGGGTGGAGCCGTCGCCTCCGCCCGCTGCTGGTGGTCGGCACGGTCTGCGCGACGGCCCTGGGCCTGCTCGGGTACGTGTGGCTCGGCCCGGGATTCTCGGACAGCCCTCCGGCGCCGGCCTCCGCCGGCTCCCCGGATTCCCGGTGGGCGACGGTGCCCACCGGCTTCGGCACCTGGCAGTCGACGGTGTTCAGGACGGCACCGCGAGGCGCGGCCGAGGCGCTGGGGGAGGAGAGCGGCGACCCGACCGACGCCACCTGCGCCAGGTACGAGGACGCGGTCTACTGCGCGGGCAACGACATCCTTCCGGTCCGGCTGGACGGCCGTACCGGCAAGACGGTCTGGCGCTCCGCCCTCGCGTCCACCGAACCCGGCGCGGAGCTGAACTCCTTCACGCTCCTCGGCGTGCGGGACGACGTGATGCTGGTCCGGCAGGCCGTGTACATCGGGACCTCCGGGAACTCGACGGTCACCGTCGTCGCTCTCGACACGGACAGCGGCGAGCGGCTGTGGTCACGCGAGGTGCGCGACGAGACCGTCGACCTGGGTGTGTCCGGCGAGCTCGCCCTGACCCCCGAGGGCCGGCGGGTGACGGCCCGTTCCCCGCGCACCGGCGCCGAGCGCTGGACCGTGGAGCTGCCCGCCGACAACTACTGCCGGCTCCTGACGTACGGCTCAGGCCTGTACGCGCACTGCTTCCCGGGGGACGAGAGCCGGCCCGCCGAGCTCCTGGAGCTGGACCAGGCCGACGGCTCGGTGGTCCGGCGGGTGGAGACCCCGTACACGACCGGTCTGCTCGGCACCGTCGACGGCAAGCCGGTCCTCGCGGTCGGCACCACGGGCCCGACGCGCCCCGAGGAGCTGACGTTCGGCAAGATCTGGCTGGCCGACCCGGACACGGGCGCCGGCACGACGGTGAAACTGACGAAGACGTACGAGGGCGCGGTGACGCTGGCCGCCGGCACGCTGTGGATCACCGGGGCCAACGGCCTGGTGACCGCCGTGTCCCCGCTGACCGGCAAGCAGCTGTGGCAGACCCGCACCGGCGCCGAGGGCTCGGGCCGGCCCACGTACGACGCCCGCACCCGCACCCTGTATCTGGTCAGCACCAGCGGCCGGGTCGCGGCCCTCGACGCCCGCGAGGGCACGCTGCTGTGGGAGACGGGCGCGCACGCCGAGCAGCTCGCGAGCGGCGAGGTGATCAAGTCCGCGGTGCTGCCGTACGGCGGTGCGCTGATCGTGAACACCCCGGACGGCACCGTCTTCAGCCTCGACCCGGCCCACCCCCAACGGAAGCCCGTGACGGAGTGAGCCGGGCCGGACTCGGGCCTACGGCAGCGCCAGCATCCGCTCCAGTGCCAGCTTCGCGAACGCCTCGGTCTCCTTGTCGACCTCGATCCGGTTGACCAGCTTGCCCTCGGCCAGGGACTCCAGGGTCCAGACCAGGTGGGGGAGGTCGATGCGGTTCATGGTCGAGCAGAAGCAGACCGTCTTGTCGAGGAAGACGATCTCCTTGCCCTCGGGCGCGAACCGGTTCGCGAGCCGGCGTACGAGATTGAGTTCCGTACCGATGGCCCACTTCGAACCGGCCGGAGCCGCCTCGAGTGCCTTGATGATGTATTCGGTCGACCCGACGTAGTCGGCCGCGGAGACGACCTCGTGCTTGCACTCGGGGTGCACCAGGACGTTGACCCCGGGTATGCGGGCACGGACGTCCTCGACCGACTCCAGCGAGAACCGGCCGTGCACCGAGCAGTGGCCGCGCCACAGGATCATCTTCGCGGCCCTCAACTGCTCAACGGTCAGGCCCCCGTTGGGCTTGTGCGGGTTGTAGAGGACACAGTCCTCGAGCGTCATCCCCATGTCCCGCACGGCGGTGTTGCGGCCCAGGTGCTGGTCGGGGAGGAACAGCACCTTCTCGCCCTGCTCGAAGGCCCACTCAAGGGCCCGCTCGGCGTTCGAGGAGGTGCAGATCGTGCCGCCGTGCTTGCCGGTGAACGCCTTGATGTCGGCGGAGGAGTTCATGTACGAGACGGGCACGACCTGCTCGGCGATGCCGGCCTCGGTCAGCACGTCCCAGCACTCGGCGACCTGCTCGGCGGTGGCCATGTCGGCCATCGAGCAGCCGGCCGCGAGGTCCGGGAGCACGACCTTCTGGTCGTCGGAGGTCAGGATGTCCGCGGACTCCGCCATGAAGTGCACACCGCAGAACACGATGTACTCGGCCTCCGGGCGCGCGGCCGCGTCCCGGGCCAGCTTGAACGAGTCACCCGTGACGTCGGCGAACTGGATGACCTCGTCGCGCTGGTAGTGGTGGCCGAGCACGAAGACCTTGTCGCCGAGCTTCTCCTTGGCCGCGCGGGCCCGCTCGACCAGGTCGGGGTCGGACGGCGAGGGCAGGTCACCGGGACACTCGACGCCCCGCTCGCTCTTCGGGTCGGCCTCGCGGCCGAGCAGCAGCAGGGCGAGGGGCGTCGGCTGTACGTCGAGCTCCTGGGTCTGGGCGGTGGTCACGACACGCACCCTTTCTGTTCTGCGGGCTGTCCTGAAAAGACGGACCTTCTCGTCGAATTGACGTTATCTATCATAACTGCTTCACGTCAGTTTGACGATGCCCATAGCGTCGATGTGACATCAATCCCGGCGGGCGCTTGGTACGCACTCGGTGCACGCTCGGGGAGGGACCTTGCGGGCATGTGCGAGCATGGTTGGTGGAACAGAAGAGGAACGGGCGAAAAGAACGCCACCCGGCCCGGAATGAATCCGCGGCCCTGCCGGTTGCAATTGTCGGCAAGCAGTCTCCGTACAACCCGGGAGAGATGTAGATGTCCGTATCGGACGAGACCAGCACCGTCACCGACGGCATCATCCTGTCCGACGCCGCCGCGGCGAAGGTCAAGGCCCTGCTCGACCAGGAAGGCCGCGACGACCTCGCGCTGCGCGTCGCCGTTCAGCCCGGCGGCTGCTCCGGCCTGCGCTACCAGCTCTTCTTCGACGAGCGCTCCCTCGACGGCGATGTCGTCAAGGACTTCGGCGGTGTCAAGGTCGTCACCGACCGCATGAGCGCCCCGTACCTGGGCGGCGCCTCCGTCGACTTCGTGGACACGATCGAGAAGCAGGGCTTCACGATCGACAACCCGAACGCGACGGGCTCCTGCGCCTGCGGCGACTCCTTCAACTAAGCCTGAAGTCGTCCAGCCGAGCCTGGAACAGTTCAGCCAAGCCTGAGAACCGGGAGACCGGACACGACGAAGGCGGCGGCCCCCTCCGACCGGGCCGCCGCCTTCGTCGTGTCCGGTGAACGGACGGACGACGTGCCGCCGTCCTACTGCGCCATGGACGCCTGCGGCAGCCGTGCGCCCGTCTTCTCCACCGGGATCACCTTGCCGTCCGACCCCACGACCTCGCGGGCACCGACCGGCTCGTCCAGTTGGACCGTCTGCTGGTACTCCTTGGCGATCATGATGCAGACCTTGTTCTTCCAGGGCGTCTCGGTCACCGTCGCGGTCACCTCGTCCCCGTTCTCGCTCGCCGTCGCCTTGTAGTCGGCGCACACCCCGCCGT
This sequence comes from Streptomyces sp. NPDC002499, assembly GCF_053595415.1. Classification (NCBI taxonomy): domain Bacteria; kingdom Bacillati; phylum Actinomycetota; class Actinomycetes; order Kitasatosporales; family Streptomycetaceae; genus Streptomyces; species Streptomyces sp. NPDC002499. Next base: position 5,938 of record NZ_JBSFXO010000024.1, on the reverse strand, counting down.
AGAAGGTCACGGTCAGCTCCCGCCCGTCGGTCGAGTAGCCCTCCACCTTGACGTTCCGCGTCTCCGTGGACGAGGTCGGCTCGTCACCGGCCGGCGTGGACGCCGTCGGGCTGGGCGCACCGGTCGGCGTGGCCGAGGGCGAGGCCAGATACTTCGGGTCCACCGCCGGATACGTCACCCGGAAACCGTCCGTCGCCCCGGCCGACCGCACCTGGAACAACCACGACGGCACCAGCGTCTGCCGCCCGTCCACGGACCGTGCGGCCAGCCCGAACACCGCGTCACCGACGGTCACCGTCTCCCGCGTGGGCTCGGCCGTCGACGACCCGCAGGGCGCTTCGAGCCGGTCCTTCAGCGGTACGGCACTGGCGCAGCCGCCGATGCCCATGCGGTGGTCGGTCGTCGGCGCCGAGTTCATCAGGGCCAGCGTCTTCTTCGCGCTCAGCACGGGATACGTGGCGCCCTTCACCGGCGCCTTCAACCGGCCGGTGCCGCCGACCACTTCACCCTGCGCGCTCACCGTGAGACCGGTCGTCCAGCCGTAGGTGGGCAGCCCGCCGACGGTCGGTTCGGCGTTCACGGCCCGCTGGGCGCCCATGACCTGACCGGCGTCCACCTTCGCGTCGTCCTGACCGATCGCCTTCAGGATCGGCGCGGCCGCCTTCTTCGCCGCGGCCTCGCTCACCGTGTCGCCGGCCGGGTTCGCGGGATCCTGCGGGCACACGGTCATGCTCTTGCAGTTGTCGGTGCCGGCCGCGAACCGGTGGAAGGTCCAGGTGCCAGGCGCCGCCTTGTCGACCACCAGGCTCGGCCCCCCACCGTCCTGGTTCGGCCCGACCTGCCAGGACTGCCCCTGCACCACCGGCGTCCCCTCCACCCCGAGCGCCTTCGCCAGCCGGGCCACCTCGTCCTTGGTGACCTGGCCCGTCGCCCGGTACACGGGCGCCGAGTCCGGCCCGTCGGGAAGGCTGCCGTCGACCTTGTACGTCACGCCGTACGGATTCGGCTCCCCGGGCGCGATCCCGTTCGAACCGCCCTCGGAGTAGCCGTCGAGCACGAGCTGCGGGGGAGTACCGGTCCCACCCGTTCCGGCCCCCGCGTCGCCACCGTCTCCTCCGGAGGCCGTGGCGGCGAGATACGCCCCACCGCCACCGACGAGCAGGACAGCGGCGGCGACGGAGGCGACGAGAACGCGGGGCCGCCGGCGGTTCGGCTGAGGGGCCTCGGCCTCGGCCTCGTGCGGGCCGGGGACTTCGGCGGAGACGGGGGCGGCTTCCTCATTGGCGTCGGTGTCGGCGTCGGTGTCGCCGGGATCGGCTTCATCGGCGTCGGCGTTGCCGGCGTCGGGGGTTTCCTCGAGGGCGGGAGCGTGTGCGTCGGCCGGGGCCTCGGCGGTCACGGCGTCGCCGGCTTCCGCGCCGGGAGCCTCGGACTCGGGGTCCTCCTCGTCACGGGCGCCCGTTTCCTCGACACCGGAAGCCTCGACAGGCGTTTCCTCGGTACCGGCAGCCTTCGCGGCGTCGTCGGACGCTTCGGCTTCCGCTCCCTTTGCCGCCTCACCGCCGGAGGCAGGGGTGTCGTCATCGGGTCGCTCGGTGTTCACCGCATCGCTCCTTCGGCTGCGCAACTGTCCCTTGACCCTGACCCGGACCTGCCGAAGCGGCCGGTGGGAGGGTCGTATCCCGCATCCCCTTTAAAGGGGACGGCGATGGGACGCGCCGGGGGAGCGCGCGGTTCCCTGCAATGCGCCGATACGAACTGTCGAGCTGGTTTCAGTCGCCGTAGTCCGACATTTCATCCAGCAGTCGAGCCGACCTCGAGGGCACCGTCACACCGTGGATCAGCGACGGCGACACCGGCAGCGCGTCGATCCGGACGGGCGCCGTCCAGTGCGGTGCCATCCTGGCGCACTCGGCGCGCAGCGACGCGAGGTCGCCTTCCAGATCGGCCGGAGCGGGCGCGTGGACCTTGAGGTTCGTCATAGCGGAACCGTAGGCACGGTTCCGCCCGCGAAGAAAGATCTACTATCGGGTAGTTTTGGCGGCTTCAGAGCCCGGCTACGACCCGGTAGCGTGAACTGTCAATCCGTCTCCCCACAGGAGAGTCCCCGCCGTGCGCATCGCAGTCACCGGCTCCATCGCCACAGACCACCTCATGACCTTCCCCGGCCGCTTCGCCGACCAGCTCGTCGCGGACCAGTTGCACACGGTCTCGCTCTCCTTCCTGGTCGACAACCTCGACGTACGCCGGGGCGGCGTCGGCGCGAACATCGCGTTCGGCATGGGCCAGCTGGGCACCAAGCCGATCCTCGTCGGCGCGGCCGGCTTCGACTTCGACGAGTACCGCGGCTGGCTGGAGCGGCACGGCGTCGACACGGACTCGGTGCGGATCTCCGAGACCCTGCACACCGCCCGCTTCGTGTGCACCACCGACTCCGACCACAACCAGATCGGCTCCTTCTACACGGGTGCGATGAGCGAGGCCCGTCTCATCGAACTCAAGGCCGTCGCGGACCGGGTCGGTGGCCTCGACCTGGTGCTGATCGGCGCGGACGACCCGGAGGGCATGCTCCGGCACACCGAGGAGTGCCGGTCCCGTTCCATTCCCTTCGCCGCGGACTTCTCCCAGCAGATCGCCCGGATGAACGGCGACGAGATCCGGATCCTGCTGGACGGGGCGACGTACCTCTTCTCCAACGAGTACGAGAAGGGGCTCATCGAGTCCAAGACCGGCTGGAGCGACGCGGAGATCCTGGCGAAGGTCGGGACGCGGGTGACGACGCTCGGTTCGCGGGGTGTTCGGATCGAGCGGGTGGGTGAGGACCCGATCGAGGTCGGTTGCGCGGAGGAGGAGCGGAAGGCTGACCCGACGGGGGTCGGCGACGCGTTCCGCGCGGGGTTCCTCTCGGGGTTGGCGTGGGGTGTCTCTCTGGAGCGGGCCGCGCAGGTCGGTTGCATGCTGGCGACGCTCGTCATCGAGACGGTGGGTACGCAGGAGTACCAGCTGCGTCGGGGGCACTTCATGGACCGCTTCACCAAGGCTTATGGGCATGATGCGGCGGCTGAGGTCCAGGGGCATCTGGGCTGAGTTGCCGGGTGCGGGTCGTGGGGGCTGGTCGCGCAGTTCCCCGCGCCCCTGACGGCGATCAGCTCAACCGGCGTACCAAGTAGGCCGCACCCTTTTCCGCCGTCTCCTCGCCTACGTACTCCTGATCCCGCATTTCGCACCATGCCGGGATGTCCAGGCGGGCCGCTTCGTCGTCGGAGAGAACCCGGATCGTGCCGCCTACCGGGACCTGGTCGATGACCTTGGCCAGTTCGATGACGGGGATCGGGCAGCGCTTGCCGAGGGCGTCCACGATGAGGGCGTCCTCGGTCGCGATGGTGACCGGCAGGGACGCGCCCAGTTTCTCCCGCACTGTCGCCACCACCCCCGGCAGTACCTCCAGGAAGCGCTCGGCATCGGCCTCCGTCGTCCCCGGCGGCAGCGAAACCCTCACATTGCCCTCACTCAGCACGCCCATCGCCTTGAGCACATGGCTCGGCGTCAGGGTGCTGCTCGTGCAGGACGAGCCGGACGAGACCGAGAAGTCCGCCCGGTCCAGTTCGTGCAGGAGTGTCTCTCCGTCGACATAGAGACAGGAGAAGGTGACGATCCCGGGCAGTCGCCGTTCCGGATCCCCGACCACCTCCACGTCCGGTACCAGCCGCGGCACCCGGGTCCGGATCCGGTCCGTCAACTCCCGCAGCCGTACCGCCTCCTGGGCCGCCTCCGCGCGCACCGCCCGCAGCGAGGCCGCCGCCGCGACGATCGCGGGCAGGTTCTCGAAGCCGGCCGCCCGCCCCGACTCCCGCTCGTCCACGGGCCCTTGCGGCGCGAACCGCACCCCTTTCCGTACAGCGAGCAGCCCGACCCCCGCCGGCCCGCCCCACTTGTGCGCACTCGCCGCCAGCAACGACCAGTCACCCTCGACCGGCCCCCACCCGAGCGACTGCGCCGCGTCCACCAGCAACGGCACCCCGGCGGCCCGGCACACCTCGGCCACCGCACCCACCGGCTGCTCGGTGCCCACCTCGTGATTGGCCGACTGGAGACAGGCCAGCGCGGTGTCCGACCGGAGGGCACGCTCGTAGGCCTCCGCGGTCACCGCGCCCGTGCGGTCCACCGCGATCTGCGTGACCGTTCCACCGCCGGCCTCGTGTGCATCGGCCGAATGGAGTACGGAGGAATGTTCGACAGCTGACACGATCAGGTGACCCCCGACGCGTCGCCGTCCCGCCAACGCCCCCGCAATTCCCGTATGAACGGCCCGTGTTCCGGAGGAGGTGAAGACCAGTTCGTCAGGCCGACAGCCCACGCTTTCGGCAGCGGCTTCTCGGGCGGCGTCCAGAAGCATCCGGGCTCGCCGCCCCTCCCGATACAACCGGGACGGGTCAGCCCACCCTTCGTCCAAAGACGCCAACAGCGCCTGACGCGCGACGGGATGGAGGGGAGCACTGGAGGCAGCGTCGAAGTAGGACACGCGGTCACGCTAACTCCCTCAGGGGCGCGAGGCTGTGTCCATTTGCGGCTCCGCCGCGGGGCGCGATCAGCCACAAACAACCCGCACCCGCCAATCCAGCGAACCCACCGAGTGACTAGGCACCCCTCCCCGCGAACCCCCGGAAGGCGTCGGCTAGGGTTTGGTCCGCATAAACATCCAAACCCCTGCCCGACGCAGGACGGCGACCGACCACCGAGAAGGCCAGGCCGCAGCCATACCGCGCGGGCGAGACTCTCGGGAAGGCGCTACGTGAGTCCCAACGGCTCCGACCGCTCGCCGCGGCGCCCGATGCGGCGGAAGCTGCTGCAGGCAATGACCGCGGGCCTGGTCCTGGCGACCGCCACCGGTTGCACATACAAGGACTTCCCCCGCCTTGGTATGCCCACCCCGACCACGGAAGAGGCTCCGCGGATCCTCTCCCTGTGGCAGGGGTCCTGGGCCGCCGCGCTGGCCACCGGCGTGTTGGTGTGGGGCCTGATCATCTGGAGCACGATCTTCCACCGGCGTAGCCGCACCAAGATCGAAGTGCCTCCGCAGACCCGGTACAACATGCCGATCGAGGCGCTGTACACGGTCGTTCCGCTCGTCATCGTCTCGGTGCTCTTCTACTTCACCGCGCGCGACGAGACGAAGATCCTCAGCCTCGACAAGAAGCCGGACGTCACGGTGAACGTCGTCGGCTTCCAGTGGAGCTGGGGCTTCAACTACATCGAGCCCGTCGAGGGTTCCACAGGTGACGCGAAGACAGACGCGAACCTGGCCGCCATCCCGAACCGTTTCAAGGACGACTTCCCGGCGAACGCCGGTGGTGTCTACGACGTCGGTACGCCTGGCACGCGGAACCCGCAGACCAACAACCCGGGCCCGACGCTGTGGCTCCCGAAGGGGGAGACCGTCCGCTTCGTCCTCACGTCGCGTGACGTCATCCACTCCTTCTGGGTGGTGCCGTTCCTGATGAAGATGGACGTCATCCCGGGCCACACCAACTCCTTCCAGGTGACCCCCAACAAGGAGGGCACCTTCCTGGGCAAGTGCGCCGAGCTGTGCGGCGTCGACCACTCGCGGATGTTGTTCAACGTGAAGGTCGTCTCCCCCGAGCGGTACGAGCAGCACCTCAAGGACCTCGCCAAGAAGGGGCAGACCGGTTACGTTCCCGCCGGCATCGCGCAGACGGGTCACGAGAAGAACCGGGAGACGACAAACCTGTGAGCATCCTCAACGAACCCCAGGGTGCCGCGGCGGCTGAAGGCGGTTACGCCGACGAGCTACCGGTCCGGCGCAAGCAGCCCGGAAACGTGGTCATCAAGTGGCTGACCACCACGGACCACAAGACCATCGGAACGCTGTATCTCGTCACGTCGTTCGCGTTCTTCCTGATCGGCGGCGTGATGGCGC
>NZ_JBSFXO010000023.1:0-43525 GCF_053595415.1 Streptomyces sp. NPDC002499 | reverse complement strand
TATGTCTACTACCAGCCCGAGCAGGGCGAGAACATGAAGACCGCGGACGTGACCGTGCCCGTGATCCAGGATCTGGTCGACCTGAACGGCACCCGCAGTCAGCCGGTCAAGAATGTGTCCTTCGAGGGCCTGACGTTCTCCTATTCGACCTGGCTGGAGCCGAGTTCGGCCGACGGGCTGATCGAGGGCCAGGCGGGTTTCCGGATGGTCGGCAAGGACAACCCGGACTTCGACTCCACCCGCCTGCACTGGAAGAAGACTCCAGGGGCCGTCAACGTCAGCTACGGCCAGGGGATCGGTTTCGAGGGCAACACCTTCACCCACCTCGGTGCGGTCGGCCTCAACCTCAACACCGGCACCCAGCACACCGACATCACGGGCAATGTCTTCCGCGAGATCGCCGCGACCGGCATCCAGATCGGCGGGGTCGACTGGAGCGACGCCCACCCCGATGATCCGCGGGACATCACCAAGGACACCCGGGTCGACAACAACGTCGTCACCCAGGTCGCCGACCAGTACAACGGCTCGCTCGGCATCCTCGCCGGGTACACCGACTCCACGGTGATCACGCACAACAAGGTCTACGACCTGCCCTACAGCGGCATTTCCGTCGGCTGGGGCTGGGGACTGACCGACAAGGGCGGCAACACCAACTACCTTCCCGGCAACCTCGGCGTCCCGATCTCCGACAAGCCGACCACCAGCCGCAACAACGTCGTCGCCGACAACGAGATCAGCGACATCATGAAGTCGCAGGCCGACGGCGGAGCGATCTACACCCTGAGCGACAACCCCGGCGGCACGGTCTCCGGCAACTACATCCACGGAGTCCCTTCGCTCGCCTACGGCGCCGTCTATCACGACGAGGGCAGCCGCCACTGGTCCACCACAGGCAACGCATTCTGTGACGTCGCCTACCAGTGGATGTTCATGAACCACGCCATGGACGGTCGAGCCACCGGCAACTTCACCACCAACCCCGCCTACAGCACTCAGAGTTTCAGCACGAACGACATCATCAACAACAACGTCACTGTGGGCGCCTGCGACCAGCTGCCCGCGTCGATCGTGAACAACGCCGGTCTCGAAGCGCCCTACCGCCATCTCGACCCCGGCCCCGCGGTGACCGACCACCGGGCTCCCAGCACCCCCGGCACCCCGACCGGCAAGGCCGACTTCCCGACGGTGGCCGACCTCAACTGGCCCGCCAGCACCGACAACACCGCGGTCACCGGCTACTCGGTGTTCCAGGACGGCAAGCTCGTCAACGCCTCCGCCACCCCTGCCGTACGCATTCCGGGGCTGACGGCGGGAAAGGCGTACACCTTCAAGGTCACCGCGCGTGACGCGGCCGGCAACGCGTCCGCGCCGAGCAAGGCCATCAAGGTCACCATGCCGGATGGCAAGGACCTGGCTCTCGGCAAGCCGGCCACCGCGTCCTCGAAGACGGACGGGTACGAGCCCGGCAAGGCGGTCGACGGTGATCCGTCGACCCGTTGGGCCCAGGGCCCCAGCCTGCCCGACCCGTCCTGGATCCAGGTCGACCTCGGCGGCTCCTACGACGTCAGCGCCGCGATCACGACCTTCGAGAAGGCGAGCGGATACAAGTACCGCATCGAGGTGTCACCGGACGAGGTCCACTGGAAGACCCTCAGCGACCGCACCGGCACCAACACCACGGCCCAGACCAACTACGACACCGGCACCCCTGTCACCGGCCGCTACGTACGGCTGACCGTGACCGGCTCCAGCGGCAACGGCGGCAGCGTCTACGACCTCCAGGTCTACGGCGGCGCGGCCACCCCCAGCTCGGATCACACCGCCCCCTCGTCACCGGGGAGGCCTGAGGTCAGTCCACTGCTGCCGAGCGTCCTGGACCTCAGCTGGCCGGCCGCCACGGACGACACCGGGGTGACCAGTTACGTCGTCTATCAGGACGGCAAGCGCATCGCCGTCACCGGCGACACCACCTTGCGGGTCTCGGACCTGAGCGCAGACACGCAGTACACCTTCACGGTCGTAGCACGTGATGTCGTCCTCAACGAGTCCGAGCCCAGCCCGGCAGCCACCGTGACCACCCCCGACGACAGCAACGACCTGGCTCTCGGCAAGCCGGCCACCGCGTCCTCGAAGACGGACGGGTACGAGCCCGGCAAGGCGGTCGACGGTGATCCGTCGACGCGCTGGGCCCAGGGCTCCGGCCTGCCCGACCCGTCCTGGATCCAGGTCGACCTCGGCGACACCACCACCGTCACCGGCGTCGTGACCACCTTCGAGAAGTCCAGCGGCTACAAGTACCGCGTGGAGTACTCCACCGACGGCGAGACGTGGTCGCTGTTCGACGATCACACGTCCGCGAACACCACCTCGGCCACCAGCTACGCCCTCGCCGACCACCCCGTCACCGCGCGCTACCTGCGGCTGACCGTCACCGGTTCCAATTTCAACGGAGGCAGCATCTACGAACTCCAGGTCTACGGCGGCTTCTGAGCCCGCACGCACGGCGGGCGCCGCCCACCCATGTCACGGCCGGCGCCCGGCCAGTTCCTCCCACACAGAGACGAAAGCCAGGATGAAGATCACCCATGTCGCAGTACACCGGATCGACGTTCCGGCGCCGAGTCCGCCCTTCCGGTGGCGGGACGGCCTGAGCGGCAGTCCCGAGGTCGGCGACGGCGCGGTCCTGCACATCGGCACCGACGAAGGAGCCGAAGGGGTGGCGGCGTTCGCCCGCCCGGGAGCCTTCACCTTCCTCACCGAACTGGTCGACCGGGTGTTCCGCGAAGAGCTGCTCGGCGCCGACCCGCTCCAGCGGGAGTGGCTGTGGCACCGGGTATGGGAGCTGGACCGTATCCACGAACTCCCGCTCCCCACCCTGGGGTTGATCGACACCGCCCTGTGGGACCTGGCCGGCCGCTATTACGGCGAACCGGTCTGGCGACTGCTCGGCGGCTTCCGGGAGTCCATTCCCGCGTACGCCTCCACCTCGACGTTCTCCTCCACCGAGGAGTTCCTCGACGTGGCCGACCAGTGCCTCGCCCTCGGCTACCGGGGCATCAAGCTGCACGCCTGGGGCGACGCCCGCCGGGACGCGGCCCTGTGCCTGGCCCTGCGGGAGCACGTGGGCCCGGACGTGCCCCTGATGTACGACGGTTCGGCGGGCTTCGACCTGCCCGACGCGATACGCGTGGGCCGGGCGCTCGCCGAAGCGGACTACCTCTGGTACGAGGAGCCGATGCGCGAGTTCAGCATCAGCGCGTACCAGAAACTCGCCGAGTCGGTGGCCATCCCGCTGCTGGTCGCCGAGACCTCCGACGGGGCGCACATGAACTCCGCGGACTTCATCCGGGCCGGAGCCGCCACCTTCGGAGTCCGCGCCAGCACCAACCTGCGGGGCGGCATCACCGGAGCCATGCGCACCGCCCACCTCGCGGACGCCTACCGGCTGCGGGCCGAGGTGCACGGTTCGGACATCCCGAACCACCACCTGTGCATGGCGATCTCCAACACCACCTACTACGAGTCCCTGGTGACCGCGACACGCGTCGTCCGCGAACGCCATGTGGACGACCAGGGCCTGGTCCACGCCCCGTCAGGACCGGGCATCTCCCTTCCCCTCGACTTCGGCTACGGCGACGCACTGCTGCCGTTCGTCGAACAACCGTAATCAAGCATGAACAGAAAGGCACGACGATGAGGTCTTCCGGATCTCCGAGAGCCGCTCGGCGCCGCACGGTCGTACGTACCGCGGCCGCAGCTCTTTCCCTGGCCACCGCGGCCATGCTGGCCGGCTGCGCGAGCGCCGACACCAGTCCTCAGTCCTCCGCTTCCCAGCCCGCGTTCAAGTCGGCCAAGCAGAAGAGCGGCTCCGAGATCACGGTGTGGACCGACTCGACCCGGCTGCCGTCCGTGCAGGCGTACCAGAAGTCCCACCCGGACGAGAAGCTGAAGATCGTCACCTATGACGGTGGAGCGGACGGCTCGACCTACCTGCAGTCCAAGGTCCAGCTGTTCGACCGGACCGGCAGCGGCTGGCCCGACGTCGTCTTCGGTTCACCCACCGACGTCACCTGGGCCTCGAAGCCCACCAAGTCGGGAGTCCAGCCCTTCGCCGCGCCGCTGGACGAGAAGCTGGTCCCGCAGAGCACCCTCGACGGCTTCGCCAAGGGCTCCCTGACGCCCTGTCAGTTCAACGGTCACACCTACTGCCTGCGCAACGACATCGCCCAGGTGGTGCTCTGGTACAACAAGTCCCTGATGGACAAGTGGGGTTACCAGGCCCCCACCACCTGGCAGGAGTACGAGGCCCTCGGCAAGAAGGTGGCCAAGGAACACCCCGGCTACCTCGTCGGCTCGGTCGGTGACACCAACTCCCACGAGTCGTACTTCTGGTCGGGGCAGTGCCCGGCCTTCGACCTGGTGAAGCCGGACACCCTGCGCACCGACCTCCAGGACCCCCACTGCACCCGCACCGCGAAGCTCCTGGACGGCCTGATCGACGCCAAGGCCGTCACGACCAAGGGCTTCTTCAGCCAGGGCTTCGCCAAGGACAGCGGCAGCAAGGTCCTGATGGCGTACGGCCCGTCCTGGTACGGCCAGTACCTCTTCAAGGCCGCCTTCAAGACCCCCGCCAAGCAGATCGCCGCCGCGCCTCCGCTGAAGTGGGAGGGCGAATCGACCGTCGCCACCGGCAACGTGGGCGGCGCGGTGTGGATGGTCTCCTCGCACAGCGCCAACCTCAAGGCGTCCACGGACCTCGTGACGTGGCTGACCACCTCCGACGCCAACCAGGCGTCCGCACCCACCTACCCCGCCTACACCAAGGCGGCACAGGCATGGCTGAAGAACCCCGCCAACAGCGGCTACTTCGCCAACGACGTCAGTGACGCCTTCCAGCAGGCCGCCGACGCGGTGTGGACCCACTGGTCCAACACCCGCTTCTCCGACTCCACCGCCTGGTCCAGCGTCGTCCTGCCCGCCCTCACCGCCGGCAAGAGCCTGACCGACACCCTGCCCGCATGGCAGCAGGAGATCGGCAACGAGGCGAAGGCACAGGGATACAAGGTGGTCACCAAGTGACCCTGCTGGAGACCGAGCGTGTCGCTGTCTCCGCCCTCCGCCGCGGCAATGTGCCGCGGCGGGGGCGCCGCAGCACGGCCGGCTACCTCTTCGTCGCCGGATACACGCTCCTGCTGCTCGCTTTCGGCGTCTTCCCGACCGCCTACTCCTTCTATCTGGCGCTCACCAACGACCGGGGCCAGTTCACCGGCTTCAACCAGTTCACCAAGGTCATCCAGGACTACCGCTTCGGACCGGCCTTCGGCCACATGCTCGTCTACCTCGCGCTGTGGCTGGTCACCCTGGTCGTCCTGGTCGTTCTGGTCGCGGTGGTGCTGCGCAGCCGGATCCGCTCCGGCACCTCCGCCGTCCTGCGCTTTCTCTACTACCTTCCGGGCGCGCTGGCCGGCGTGGCGAGCGTCCTCGTCTGGCTGTTCATGCTGGACCCGGACGTCAGCCCGGTGTCCTGGCTGCTGGAGAGCATGGGCCTGCACACCTTCGCCGCCGTCCTCTCACCCGGGAACCTGCCGCTCATCCTGATGCTGATCGCGTTCTGGACGGGCGCGGGCGGCTGGATGGTCGTGATGTACGGCGCCCTGAACAACATCCCCGACGAGGTGCTGGAAGCCGCCCGCATGGACGGCGCGGGCCCCTGGCGCACCGCCTGGCACATCCAGATCCCGATGATCCGCCAGTGGATCGTCTACATGACGATCCTTGCGTTCGCGACGGGCACGCAGCTCTTCGTAGAACCGCAGTTGCTCCAGACCGCCAGCCTCGGCCGGGTGAGCCCGACCTGGTCGCCCAACCAGTTGGCCTACGTCTACGCCTTCCAACAGGGCGACTTCAACGGTGCCGCCGCAATCTCCGTCTGCCTGCTCGTCGTAGGGCTGCTGGCGGCCGGTCTACTGATCGCCCGCTCGAACCTGTTCACGTTGGATGAAAAATGACACAACCCACTTCCGCCCCACCGACCGCCGGCCGTCTCGTCCGGCCCGGCCGCGCGCTCTCCCTCCTCGTGGTGGGCATTCTGCTGGCAGCGCTGCTGGTGTTCTTCGTCCTGCCGGTGATCTGGCTGCTCCTCGCACCCTCCAAGACCGCCGGCGAAGTGGTGCGGGACAACCCGCTCTCCTTCGGCTCGTTCCACCAGATCGGCGCGGCCTGGAAGCACCTGTTCGCCTTCCAGGACGGCGCCATGCTCACCTGGCTGCGCAACTCCGCGATCTACTCGGGCGGTTCACTCGTCCTCACCATGCTCGTGAGCGTCCCCGCGGGCTACGCACTGGCGCTGACCAAGTTCCGCGGCCGCAAGACGCTCCTGGTGATCACCCTCGTCACCATGATCATGCCGCAGGCCACCCTGGTGCTCCCCGTCTTCCTGGAGCTCAACCGCTTCCACCTGATCGGGACGGTCTGGTCCGTCATCCTGCCTTTCTCGTTCTACCCGTTCGGCGTGTACCTGGTGTACATCTACTTCGGCAGCAGCCTGCCCAGAGATCTCCTGGCCGCCGCACGGATCGACGGCTGCACGGAATGGCAGCTGTTCTCCCGCATCGCGCTGCCCCTGGCCAAGCCGGTCGTCGGACTGGTCGCCTTCTTCAGCTTCGTCGGCAACTGGAACAACTTCTTCCTGCCCTACCTGGTGCTGCCCAACAGCGACCAGTTCCCGATCCAGGTCGGCCTGAACCAACTGCTCACCTCCACACCGTCGTTCAACCCGGTCGCCGGTGCCGGCCTGAACATCACCATCCCGGAACTGGCCCTGGCGATCGTCCTCGCGATCCTGCCCGTGCTCGCGCTCTTCCTCGTCTCACAGCGCACCCTGGTGTCCGGCATGCTCGCCGGCGCGACCAAGGAGTGACCGCCGTGCCGATCGACGGCGGGGAGCGGCGATGCGTGTCGCCCTGTTCCTGACCTGTGTCAACGACACGCTCTATCCCGACACCGGGCGTGCCGTGGTGAAACTGCTGACCAGGCTGGGCGTCGAGGTCGACTTCCCGATGACCCAGACCTGCTGCGGACAGGCCCACTACAACACCGGCTACCGGCATGAAGCGGAGCCGCTGGCCCGGCATTTCTCCGATGTATTCGGCGGATACGAGGCGATCGTGACGCCGTCCGGGTCGTGCGGGGCGATGGTGCGGGAGCTGTACCCGCGGATGGGGGAGCGGGCGCGCGCCGAGGGGCGTGGGGATGGTCTTGCGGTGACGTTGGCGCCGGTGGTGCCGAAGACGTACGAGCTGACGGAGTTCCTCGTGGATGTGCTGGGGGTGACGGATGTGGGTGCGTACTACCCGCACACGGTCACCTATCACCCGACCTGCCACGGGTTGCGCAGCCTGGGCCTGGGTGAGCGGCCGCGCAGACTGCTGCAGGCGGTGAAGGGGCTTGAGCTGGTCGAGCTGCCAGGGGCCGACGAGTGCTGCGGGTTCGGCGGGACCTTCGCCCTGAAGAACGCGGATGTCTCGGCGGCGATGGGCGCGGACAAGGTCCGCAACGCCGAGTCGACCGGGGCGGAGGTGCTGTGCGCGGCCGACAACTCCTGCCTGATGCACATCGGCGGCACCATGACGCGGCTGGGTACCGGTATGCGGCCGGTGCACATCGCGGAGATCCTGGCGAGCACGGAAGAGGAGCCGGCGGCATGAGCGGCACATTCGTAGGCATGCCGGCCTTCCCGGTAGCCGCGCACGACGCGGTACGCAATGAAACCCTGCGCGGCAATCTGCGCCACGCCACCCACACGATCCGCGCCAAACGCGCCAAGGCCGTGGCGGAGGTGTCCGACTGGGCGGCGCTGCGCGAGGCGGGCAAACAGATCAAGGACCACACTCTCCTTCATCTGGACCGCTATCTCGTGCAGGTGGAGGAGGCCGTCACCGCGGCCGGCGGCACCGTCCACTGGGCAGCCGACGCGGAGGAGGCCAACCGGATCGTGGTCCAACTGGTCAAGGAGACCGGCGAGTCGGAGGTCGTCAAGGTCAAATCGATGGCCACCCAGGAAATCGGCCTCAACGAAGCCCTGGAAGCCGAGGGAATCCGCGCCTACGAGACCGATCTGGCCGAGCTGATCGTGCAGTTGGGCAAGGACCGGCCTTCCCACATCCTGGTCCCGGCCATCCACCGCAACCGCGGCGAGATCCGCGACATCTTCCGCAAAGAGATGAGCGAGTGGGGCCGCCCGGCCCCCGACGGGCTCACGGACACGCCTGCCGAACTCGCCGAAGCCGCCCGTCTGCATCTGCGGGAGAAGTTCCTGCGGGCCAAGGTCGGCGTCTCCGGCGCCAACTTCATGATCGCCGAGACCGGCACGCTCGTCGTCGTGGAGTCCGAGGGCAACGGCCGCATGTGCCTGACCCTGCCGGAGACGCTGATCTCGGTCGTCGGGATCGAGAAGATCCTGCCGACCTGGCAGGACCTGGAGGTGTTCCTGCAGACCCTCCCGCGGTCCTCGACGGCCGAGTGCATGAACCCCTACACGTCGATGTGGACCGGCACGACCGATGAGGACGGGCCGCAGACCTTCCACCTGGTGCTGCTCGACAACGGCCGCACCGACACCCTCGCCGACGAGGTCGGCCGCCAAGCGTTGCGCTGCATCCGCTGCTCGGCCTGCCTCAACGTCTGCCCGGTGTACGAGCGGGCCGGCGGCCACGCCTACGGCTCCGTCTACCCGGGTCCGATCGGCGCCATCCTCAGCCCTCAACTACGGGGCACAGCAAGCGAGATCGACGCCTCCCTCCCGTACGCCTCCTCGTTGTGCGGTGCCTGTTACGAGGTCTGCCCGGTGGCCATCGACATTCCCGAAGTACTGGTGCATCTGCGCGAACGGATCGTGGAGGGCGGGGAGGTGACCCGCGAGGGCAACAAGGTGGTCCTCAAGCCGGCCAAGGGACACGCCGCCGAGCGCACCGCCATGCGCGCTGCCCGCTGGGCGTTCGGGCGCCCCGGCGCACTGCGCACCGGACAGCGACTCGCCTCCCGCACCCGCCGCTTCCACCCCCGCACCCTCCCCGGCCCCGGCAAGGCATGGAGCAACAGCCGGGATCTGCCGACCCTGCCTCCCGAACCCTTCCGCGACTGGTGGCAGCGTACGAACGGCGGAAAGGACGGCGCCAAGTGAGCAGCAGGGAACGGGTGTTGGGCCGGGTACGGCGCGCGTTGGCCGACGTACCGCGGGACGATGAGGCGTACGAACAGGCTGTTCCGCGTGACTATCTGCGGGAGCACGGCAACCGGACCGTCGAGGAGACGGTGGATCTGCTGGCCGAGAACCTCGCCGACTACCGCGCGATCGTCCACCGCACCGACACGACCGAGCTGCCGCACCTCATCAAGCGACTGCTCGCCCAGCACGGCTCCCAGCGCGTACTGGTCCCCCCGGGACTGGCGCCGGAATGGCTGTCGGCCGCCGACCCCACCCACGTCCACGACCACCCCGACAGCACCCCGCACGAACTCGACGAGGTCGAAAGCGTCGTCACAGGCTGCGCCATCGCGATCGCCGAGACCGGCACCATCGTCCTGGACGGCTCCCCCGACCAGGGCCGCCGCCGTATTACGCTCATCCCCGACCACCACATCTGCGTCGTCCGCGTCCCTGACCAGGTTGTCGCCTCCGTGCCCCAGGCGCTCGAACGCCTTGACCCGACCCGCCCGTTGACATGGATCTCCGGCCCCTCGGCAACCAGCGACATCGAACTCGACCGAGTCGAAGGAGTACACGGCCCACGCACCCTCGAAGTGATCCTCGTGAGCGCAGCCTCACATCCGGGATTTGAGTACGTCGACCTCGCAGCCCGGCGCGAACGGGTCGAAGCCGTGCTCGCTCAGCCAGCGAATGATCAGCAGGCTGCGCAATGACCACCATGCGCGGATCACGTCGAGGTCGACGTCGGTTCCGTAGCCGGCGATGAGGTCGTCGAGGTGGTCCTCGTGTCCGAGGGTGAAGGTGGCGAGGTCGTACAGGGCGTCGCCCTGGCCCGCCTCGGACCAGTCGATGATGCCGGTGACCTCGTCGCCGTCGACGAAGACGTGCGCGATCTGAAGGTCGCCGTGGGTGAACGCCGGAGTCCACGGCCGGAGTGCGGCCTCGGCGACCTGGCGGTTGCGGGTGACCAGGTCGGCGGGCAGGACGCCGTTGGTCACGAGCGCCTCGCATTCGGTGTCGAGTTCCGCTGTCAGCGCGTCGATGCTCCGGCCGGCCCCGCCGAGTCGGGGCGGCAGGGGCGCGTCGTGCAGTTTCCGGATGGTGGCGCCCGCCGCCGCCCACGCCGTCGGCGACCCGGTCGACGGCCCGCCCAGGCGCCCGAGCGTCACCCCCGGGAGTGCGGCGAGCGCGAGCACGTGCGGTTTGTGCCACAGGACCTGCGGGGTGGGGACCGGGGCGAGGGACAGCGCCTCGACCTCGGCGTCGATGCGCGCCTGATCGGAGTCCACCTTCAAGAACATGTCACCGACCCGCAGGGTCGCACGCTCGGAATGGGCGACGACGACATTGACCTCATCCATGGGCGACCAGTATCCCGGGGATGATCGCCGACGTCGCCGGATTTATCGCGTGCGACCGCGTGACTGTGCGATGGACCGCGTCCCAAGACCTTGCGGCCTCGTGCGCGACACCGACCGCTGACCGATGCTCACTTCTCGGAGTCGGACCAAGTCGCCACAAGCGCGCGGAGATCCGGAAAGCGGGGACCGGAGACCATCTCCTGGATGGGTTCACCGTTGAGCCAGCACACTTGCTCGGGGGCGCCGTCGTCGGTGTCGAACAGGCAGCACACTCCTTCGCTGTCGGCGGTGAGGTCGGTGAACATCTTTCTGATGCTGGCCGACCGTGCGAACAGGCGGCTCATCGCCGACGTCGCTGCCCAGCACTCCACCGAGGCGTAGCCGGGATGCAGAGGGGACTCGAAGCGGATCGTCGTGTAGACGTACCCGATCTGGATGCGCCCGTCCGCCTGGGGTTGAGGGCCGTTCGTCTGCGCGTACTCGCGCAGTGCGTCATCGAGGTCGAACATGAGGGACGTGTCGAGCTCGAGGGTGCTGCTCATGGAGCAGTCGACCGGCTCGCTCCTGAAATGGGACGTGAAGGGGAGGGCGAGCCGGTCACCGCCGGGCAGGGTGACCTCAAGTGGTGGTAGGGCACGGGCCGGTGGTGCCAGCTCGGCCAGATTGACCAACGCCTTGGCGACATTCCGAGGACGCAGATAGATGGCGTAGCCGTAGTCCAGCCCCACGCTTTCCTCCTGCCCCGGGTCCCGGATCGAACCGCACCCTCTCACGGCCCGCCCCTCGGGCGCTCGGCGATTTCCCTTGGGGCGGGGCCAGCGAACGGGGTCAGTGAGCGGATCCGGCCGTCCCCTTCCAGCGGTACGTGGCGAAGGAGCCCGCCGGTACGGTCGTCACGAACTTCCGTCCGCCGACGGTGATTCGGACCGTGCGGTCGGCACTGGAGCTGTTGCCGAGGACGGCCACGTAACCGCTCTTGCCGGAGCGGTAGATCACGTTGCTCACGCCGTTCTGGGCGGCGCTGGACTCCAGGCGTACGTCACCGGGCTTGAGGTATTTCGCGAACTGGCCCATGGCGTAGAGCTCGTCGCGGACCGAGAAGTCCTTGGTGTTCGTGTTGACCTTCACCAGCCGGTCGGGCCACTTGGTGGTCGCCGCGACCTCGTCCCAGTCGACGTTGTTGTCGCGGGCGGGCGTCCAGTGCAGCGTGCCGCCGTCCTGGTCGGTCGCCTGGGCCCACAGGATGTACGAACCGGCGTCGAGGCGGAAGTAGTCGAGGATGGTCGACGGCGACAGGTCGCTCGTCTCCGTCATCTCGACCGGCTTGCCCGTCTGCTCGTAGGCGTCGCGCATGACGGTCGGGTCGCCCCAGTACGGGTGGAAGGCGATGGCGTCGGTGGCCTTGCGCACCTGCTCGCCCTTGACCGAGCCGTCGGGGGCGTCGTCGAAGATGCGGTGGTAGTTCTTGGTCGCGGTGCTGTTGGGGTCGCGCCAGTCCCAGAAGTTGAAGTCGTGCACGTACAACTG
The DNA here is from genome assembly GCF_053595415.1 of Streptomyces sp. NPDC002499. Classification (NCBI taxonomy): domain Bacteria; kingdom Bacillati; phylum Actinomycetota; class Actinomycetes; order Kitasatosporales; family Streptomycetaceae; genus Streptomyces; species Streptomyces sp. NPDC002499. The sequence continues at coordinate 31,426 of NZ_JBSFXO010000023.1, read as the reverse complement.
CGTGTTCAGCCGGGCCGACTTGAACTCCCGCTTCATCGCCAGGGCGAGCTTCTGCTGCTGGGCGATGCTGATGTCCATGGCCGGGTAGACGACGTCCATGCCGGGCTCGTTGAGCAGGGTCAGCGCGTCGACGCGGATGCCGTGGCGGGCGTACGCCTGGACGTACTTGACGTAGTAGCGGGCGAAGACGTCGATGCAGTCGTCGCGCAACTTGCCGACCTGGTAGTAGTCCGTCGTGCTGCCCGGCTTGAGCGCGACCTCGCCGGTGAACTGGTTGTTGGTCTTCATCCAGGCCGGCGCGCTCCAGGCCGACGCGAAGAACGTGGCGCGCGGGTTGTAGTGCTGGATGAGCTTGATCGTGTCGATGATGTGCAGGTCGACATCGCGCTGGATCGAGAAGTGCTTCAGGCCGAAGTCGTCCTTGACGCCCGCGGGCAGGTCGTCCTCCGACCAGAACGGCAGATGCTCGATGAGGTCGGGGCTGCCGATCGTCAGCCGGAACCGGTCGAGGCCGGCGCCGTGCACGGGGTCGACGAGCAGCCGTATGGCCTCACGGCGCTTGGCGGGCGTCAGCTTCCAGAGGTTGGACACGCTTGTCTCGTCCAGGGAGAAGCCGATGCCCTCGTACTTCTGCCGCAGGTCGCTCGGGTCGGCGACGACGGTGGCGTCCACCGGTCCCGATGCGGCGCCGCCCGTCCGCACGGCCGGCAGCGACTGCCAGGCGTGTGCCGCTCCGGCGGAGAACGTGCCGGTCACGGCCTGGGCGTGGGTGTTGCGGTCCGCCTGGGCGGCCGGGCCCGTGCCGATCAGCACGGACAGTGTCGTGGCCGCGACGGCCGCCATGGTCGTGAATGAACGTCTCACAGCTCACAACTCCCCACTCCGACACCATCGTTGCGGCGATCCAAGCAATGTCCGCAGTGTTAAGTCAAGACTTGAATAAAGAGGTGAACCTTTTCCGGCCGAGCCGCCGTAGTCCGTGCGGGGGTTCACGGCACCGGTGGCTGCCACTGGTACAGCAGCGGGGCCTGCGGAAGCGCTTTCGATAGTGGGCGGACAGCGCGTGTCGCCCCTTGGTCAGAGAGTCGTGAGCACGACAGAATCGCCCTCGGTCAGGGGGACGACGATTGTCGGCGCCCGTTCAAGGCCGCCGCGCATCAGCACAGGCCACCGCAGGGCATCACGGACGACCGTGACGTCTTCGACACACCGACGCCGTACCGATCGCGCGGCAACTCACCACCCCCGTACCGGAAGGACGACATGACGGCCTCCTCCGAGGACCCGACGGCGGAGGCCGATCCGACGGCGGAGGGCCCAACGGCCCGGCCCGAGCGGCCCGTTGCCTCGCCGCTGCCCCTGCCGCGCCGATCGAAAGGACCCTCGGCGATCGCCGAGGCCGCCGCCGCGCTGGGGCCCGCCGCGGAGTTACGGGACGTAGGCGATTCCGGGTCCGTGTCCCCGGCGCCCATGTCCGCGGCAGCGGCCGAGTTCGCGGCATTCACCGAACGTGCCCCAGGCGCGGGGGTGTTGGGTGAACGTGCCGATGTTCACGCCGGGGAAGTCGGCGGCCACCGTGTCGACGTCACCGCGGTACCGAGCCGGTCCGCCCCCCAACCCGCGCGGCGCCGAAAGGTGTTGCTCGCCGTCGCCGCTACCGCCGTTGTCCTGCTGGCGGGCTCCCTGATTCTCATGGGTGGCGACGACGGCAAGGGGCGTGCGGCGGCGGCCGGCAGCGGATCGGACACCGTCCAGGACGAAGGGCTGAACCAGGGCGCGTCCGATGCGTTCGGCTCCGCCTCGCCGTCGGGTGACTCCTCCGCGCTGGAGGCCGACATCACCGGGAAGCCCGGCGGGCGGCCGACCCGGGACGCCGGTTCACCGGCATCCGGCGCGAAGAAGGGTGATTCCAAGGTCATCAAGAACGGGGACGCGAAGAATACCGATACCAAGAACGGCGAGGCGGCGTCCGGGAGTTCCTCGTCGGCCACCGACTCCGACGCTGATGCGGCTGCCAAGGGCGTACTGATCCGGGGGCGTGCCTCCGGCCGTTGCATCGACGTGACCGGAGGCAGCTCGGCGGATCACACGCGCCTGCAGATCTGGGACTGCACGGGCGCCGCCCGGCAGAAGTGGCGGTTCGCGTCGGACGGGACCGTCCGTGCCCTGGGCAAGTGCATGGACGTCGACGGCGGTTCACGGCAGGACGGCGCGTGGATCAAGATCGTCGAGTGCAACGGCACGGGGGCCCAGCGGTTCCGGCTCAACGCCGCCCACGATCTGGTCAACGTCCAGGCCGGCAAGTGCGTCGACGTCACCGACCTGGGGACCGGCAACGGCGCGCAGTTACAACTGTGGACGTGCACAGGCGAGGACAACCAGAAATGGGGCACCGGCTGAGGACACGCCGTCCGGGCCCGGTCGTGGGAGGCCGTGCCGCTGATCCCCACCGCCATGCCGGCCGCACCGACCACGCCGCCGACGGTGGACGTCGCGGTGCCCCCGGTGAAGACGGCAGCCCCTGCCACGATCATGGGAATGCCGATGAGGACGCCGATGATCGTGACCGTCAGAAGCACCGCTCACCCGAGCGTCCATGGGAGACCTCGGTGTCTCATGATCCGCGTGATGAGTGACCTTGGTGGCGTGTTTTCTATACAAGAGGCCCTGGCTTGGCAGTGAATGCCCACCCCGCTCCTACAACAGTCTCGTCACCGAGCGACGCCTCGGGATCCCACCCTCGATACAGGGAGAAGACGATGACCGACCGTGGAGCCGATCTGATCGTCCGTGCCGGCGTGGTGCACACGCTGGTGCCCGGGCAGGACCCGCAGCGGGCACTGGCCGTGCGTGGGGACCGTATCGCCGCCGTGTCCGCCGATCCCCGCGGCCTCGACCACCTCGTGGGCGCGGGAACCGAGGTGTACGACCTGCCGGGTGCCACCGTGCTGCCCGCCTTCGACGACACCCACACCCACCTGATCTTCGCGGCGCTCGGTGCTCATGACGTCCCCGTTCATCGGGCCAGGAACATCCCCGAGTTCCTCGACCTGATCCGGCAGCGGGCCGCCGTCACCCCGGAAGGCGAGTGGATCCGCACCACGACCAACTGGCAGGAGCTCAATCTGGCCGAGCGCCGTATGCCCACCGCGGCCGAACTCGACCGGGCCACCGACCGGCACCCCGTCCTCGTCAAGCGCGGCGGCCACAACGACGTCGTCAACAGCCGTGCGCTCCGGCTGGCCGGCATCACCGAGGACACCCCCGTACCGCCGGGCGGCACCATCGGCCGCGGCAGCGACGGCAGGCCGGACGGTCGGCTGATCGACAACGCCCTGCATCTGGTGGAGCGCCTGGTCCCGGCGCCGGACCGCGCCGAGCGCATCGACGGACTGCGCCTGGCCTGTCGTGGCTACGCCGCTACCGGTATCGGGACCGTGCGCGACTGCGCGGTGGCCCCTGAGGACTACGCCGTGCTCCTGGCCGCCCGTGCGGCGGGAGCGCTCGGCATCCGGGTGCGCGCCCTGATCTCGGCGCTCGGCATGACCGGCGCGGCCCAAGTGGAGGACCTGCTCGACGTCATGGAGGAGTGGCGCGACAACTCCGACCCGTGGCTTTCGGTGTGGGGCGTGAAGTTCGGGCTCGACGGTGGCCTGGAGGCGGGGGCCACCGAGGAGCCGTACGCCTGTGACCACGCCTTCTCCGGGATGCTGATCTGGGAGCCGGACGCGCTGGTCGAGGCGGTCGAGGCGGTGGTCCGGCGGGGCTGGCGGGTCGGCACGCACGCCTACGGCGACCGCGCGGTCCGCACGCTTCTGGACGTCTACGAACGCGTCCTCGCCCGCAACCCCGGCCTGCCCGCCGGCACGCTGGTCATGGAGCACGGCGGTCTGGCCGGCCCCGAACAACGCGCCCGCGCAGTCCAGTTGGGCATCCCCGTCACCATCCAGCAGCCGCTGCTCCACGACACCGCCGAGGTGGAGGAGGGCTTCTGGGGGCCGGAACGCGTCGCCCGTCTCTTCCCCGCCCGCGGCTGGATCGACCTGGGCGCCCAGGTCAGTGCCGGATCCGACTTCCCCGTCGGCCAGTTCGGCGCCATGCGCTCCGTCTGGGGCATGACCACGCGGCAGACCGTCATCGGCGTCAAGGGCCCCGAACACGCCATCACCTACGACGAGGCCCTCACACTGCATACGACCAACGCCGCCCGACTGCTGGGCGAGGAACACCTGCGCGGCACGCTCACCCCCGGCCGTCTCGCCGACCTCACCGTCTGGGACCGCGACCCCGCGCAGTGCCCCGCCGACGACCTCCGCGACCTCAACCCCACGCACACCTTCGTCGCCGGCCTCCTGGCCGCACCCACCGGCACGCGATAGGCACATCCCTTCGCCGTCGCCCGTCTGCGCAGGGCGTTGGGCGACTGATTAATTCGGTTGCCGCTCCCCGTGTCCGCCCCTCACCATGGGCGGGACATCGGGAGCTGCCCGGTGCTCCACGAGAGGAGGCACGACCGTGACCACGACTGTTTTCGGCCTGCCCGCAGACCGCCTCTCACTCACTTCATGGAGCACCCCCAGCGATGTCTCACGACGATCTCTCGCAGCACCCTCAACTCCCCGCGTTTCCTGACGACTTCGTCACCGACCCCCACCGTTACGTCCCTCCGTCGGACGACCTGGCGGACGTCGACGAACGGTTCGTCTTCGAATTCCGTGCCTACGACGACGACCTCGCCGACGGTCAGCGCTGGTCGACCTGGCTCAGCGTCGAACCCCTCTCCCGCGGCCCCGAGCCGCTCCCGGACTGGGTGGTGACCTCGCAGGGCGCGATCGACACCGACCTCGGCGTCCTCAAGACCGGCAAGGAGGCCGACGTCCACCTCGTCGAGCGTGCCGACCCGCTCGACCCCGACGCCGGCGTGGTGATGGCGGCCAAGCGGTACCGCTCTCCCGAACACCGGTCCTTCCACCGGGCCGCGTCCTACACCGAGGGCCGCTCGATGAAACGCTCACGCGACGAGCGGGCCGTCAAACGCAAGAGCACCTTCGGCCGGCAGGTCGCGGCCGGCGAGTGGGCGGTGTCCGAGTGGGCCGCCCTGGTGCGGTTCTGGAACCTCGGACTGCCGGTTCCCTACCCGGTCCAGATCGACGGCACCGAGATCCTGATGGAGTGGATCACCGTCGTCGACGAGGACGGCACCGTCCAGACGGCGCCCCGGCTCGCCCAGACCCGGCCCTCCCTCGAGCTGTTGGCGGCGTACTTCGAGCAACTCACCGACGCGCTCGCGACGATGGTGCAGAACGGCGTCGTGCACGGTGACCTCTCGGCGTACAACATCCTGGCGGCGGGCGAGCGGTTGGTCGTCATCGACCTGCCGCAGATCGTCGACCTGGTCGGCAACCTCAACGGGATGACCTTCCTCGAGCGTGACTGCGCCAACATCTGCGGCTGGTTCCGCTCACGGGGCCTCGACGTCGACGAGCACGAGCTGTTCGCGGAGCTGATGGCACACGCCTTCTGATCGGGGTGGCGGTGTCGGTGGGCGGGGGTGACGTGCGAGGCACCTGATGGTCTCCGGGCCGGACCGGCGGATGCCGGTCCGGCCCGGTCGCTTCTTGTTCGGCTCGACCCCGTGCTCCGGAACTCGGCACCCCTCCCGTCCGACTCCTGAAGTGGTGCGGCTCGCTCCACGCATTCCGACCTCCGCCGCACGACGTGAACTGGAGACCGGTGATGGACGAGCCCCGACAACCCTCATCCCGCGCGAGTGCGGTGCCCCGGAAACCGGTGCCCCCTCCCGCGCTCTGCGGCTTCCTTCTGCTGCTGACGCTGATATTCGCCCTCTCGTACGCCGTCGGGTCCGGCGTCGGCCCCGTCGCACCCGGCATGCACGGCACCGGCGATACGGGCGGCACCGGCGGCACGAGCGGCACTGGCGGGACCGACGGGACCGGTGACGGAAGCAGCGGCACCGGAGGCATGGACGACATGGACATGCACGGCGGAGGCAACTGATGGGCACCGAACCGACGGCGGTCCTCGTGACGACCGATCTCACCGTCGGCGGCATGACCTGCGCCGCCTGCGTGAAACGCGTCGAGAAGAAGCTCGGGAAGCTGGACGGGGTCACGGCGACCGTCAATCTGGCGACCGGACGGGCCCGGGTGAGCCACCCGCCGGAGATCAGCCCCGCGGAACTCGTCGCGGCGGTCGAGAAGGCCGGCTACGAGGCGGCCCTTCCCGCGCCGCCGAAGAAGGAGCAACGCACGGAGCAACGCGCCGACGGGGACGCGGAGTTCGAGCAGGCGCGGCAGGAGCGTGACCGTCTCCTCGTCACGGCGCTGCTCGCGGTGCCCGTCCTCGTCCTGTCGATGGTGCCCGACCTCCAGTTCCGCAACTGGCAGTGGCTGTGCTTCGCGCTGACCGCGCCGGTCGCCGTGTGGGGCGCGTGGCCCTTCCACGTGCGTGCCGCGCGCGGGCTGCGCCACTCGGCGGCCACCATGGACACGCTGGTGTCCCTCGGCGTGGTGGCGTCCTTCTGCTGGTCCGCGTACGCGCTCTTTCTCGGGGGCGCGGGCGATCCCGGGATGCGGATGCCGTTCACGCTGGTGCCCGCCGCCTCGGACGGCGTGGCCCACATCTATCTCGAAGCGGCCGTCGGCGTACCGCTGTTCGTGCTCGCCGGCCGTTTCCTTGAGGCACGGGCCCGGCGCGGCACTGGGGCGGCGCTGCGGTCGCTCGCGCACCTCGCGGCCAAGGAAGTCTCGGTGCTTGAGGACGGTGCCGAACGGCTCGTCCCCATCGAGGAGTTGGGACTCGGGCAGGTCTTCGTCGTGCGGCCCGGCGAGCGGATCGCCACCGACGGGCAGGTGACGGAGGGCAGTTCGGCCGTGGATCTGGCCCTTGTCACCGGCGAGAGCGAGCCGGTCGAGGTCGGTCCTGGATCGTCCGTCGTCGGCGGTGCCGTCAACTCCGGTGGGCTGCTTCTCATCCGGGCCACCGCTGTCGGTGCGGACACCCAACTCGCCCGGATCACACGGTTGGTGACCGAGGCGCAGGCCGGGAAGGCGAAGGTGCAGCGGCTGGCCGATTCGGTCGCGGGTGTCTTCGTACCCGTCGTCATGGCCCTCGCCATCACGACGCTCGGTTTCTGGCTCGGCGCCGGGGCTGACCCGCAGGCCGCCCTCACCGCGTGCGTGGCCGTGCTCGTCGTGGCCTGTCCGTGTGCGCTGGGCCTGGCCACCCCGACCGCGTTGATGGCCGCGACCGGTCGCGGCGCCCAACTGGGCGTCCTCGTCGGCGGTCCGCAAGCCCTGGAGGGGCTCCGGCATCTCGACACCGTCGTCCTCGACAAGACCGGCACCCTCACCTCCGGGCACATGACCGTCGCCCGGGTCACGGCCGTACCCGACGGGCTCGGGAAGGACGCGGTGCTGCGGCTGGCCGACGCGGTCGAACGCGGCTCGGAGCATCCGCTGGGCCGGGCGATCACCGCGTACGCCCAACGCGCCCTGCCCGAAAGGGCGTTGCCGGACGTGAGCGAGTTCGGTGCCCTGCCGGGGAAGGGGGTGCGCGGCCGCGTCGAGGGGCGGCTGGTCGAAGTCCTCGCCCTGGACGGCGAGTTGCCCGACGCCCTCACGGCCGCCCTGGCCGCGGCGGAGGCCACCGCGCACACCCCGGTCCTGGTACGCGTGGACGGTGTGACCGAGGCGCTGATCGAGATCGGTGACGTCGTACGCCCCGGCAGCTACCGTGCCGTGGACCGGTTGCGGCGGCTGGGAGTCCGGCCGGTGCTGGCGACCGGCGACCGGGAGGCGCCCGCCGGGGCCGTGGCGTCGGCGCTGGGGATCGACGAGGTGCACGCCCGCTGCTCGCCCGAGGACAAGGCGGACCTCGTAAGGGAGTTGCAGGAGCAGGGCCACCAGGTCGCCGTCATCGGCGACGGCGTGAACGACGCCGCGGCACTCGCCCTCGCCGACCTCGGCATCGCCATGGGCACCGGTACCGACGTGGCCATCGGCGCCGCCGACGTGACGCTCGTACGCGGCGACATCGAAGCCCTCGCGGACGCCGTACGACTGGCCCGACGCACCCTGCGCACCATCCGCGCCAACCTCGTGTGGGCCTTCGGCTACAACGTCGTGACCGTGCCGCTCGCCATGGTCGGGCTGCTCAACCCCATGCTCGCCGCCGCGGCCATGTCGGTCAGCTCGGTGCTGGTCGTCGCCAACAGCCTGCGGCTGCGCGGCTGGCAGCCGACGACGGCCGCCGGGAGGCGTACCCGATGAACGGAGAGCACCCCTGGCGCCCGACGCGCCGCCGACTCACCGACACCCTGTTCGCCGCGGTGGCGCCCCTGGCCGTGTGCGGCATCGCCCTGGGCGGGCTGACGGCCTGGGTCGGTGCCGGGCAGGCGGGCAGCCCGGCCCGGATCGCCGTCTCGAACAGCCGGGTCTACCTGCCGTACGGCGCCAACACGGACACCGCCGCGTTCTTCGACGTCTCCAACCTCGGTGGCGCGGACGACCGCCTCGTCGGCGTGACGTCCTCCGCCACGGGCGGGGAGATCACCCTCAGCCGCCATCGCATGGCCGACGGCGCGACCGCCTACCGGGCCGACGTGGCGTCGGTCGTCGTCCGGGCGGGCCGCGAACTCGCCATGTCGCCGAAGGACTTGGACGTGACCCTGCGGGCCGGTGCGGGCTGGCAGGCCGGTGACCTCGTGCCGTTCACGCTGCACTTCGAGCGCAGCGGAGCGGTCAGGACGCTCGCGGTGGTGGTCCGGCCCTCCGAGCAGTGACAGTCTCTTAGCGATCGCGAACAACGCCCATGCCGTGGGCCCAATGCCCATGGTGTGGGCGGAGGCCGTCTCGCCCAGGAGTTGAAGTCCCTCCCTCGTAAGGGTCGGACGCAATTCCCTTTGAGTTCCCGCGTGTTGTCGTGGTCTGGGTCACATGCTGTGGATTGAGTGTGGCGGGCTGTGGCTTTGCGTACCAACACGTGACGGTCGACGCCCTGATGCAAGGATGAGGCGCCATGAGGCCAGGGTGGTGTTCTCGCGCGATACGGGCCGCGGTGTTCGCGGCCGTCTGCGTGGTGCTCGCTGCCCTGGGCCACGTGATGATGTCCGGCGCCTACGTACCCGCGTGGGCACTGGCCGCCGGGCTCGCCGTGACCGGCGTCGCGGGCTGGTGCCTGGCGGGCCGTGAGCGCGGGCTCCCGCTGATCGTGACGGTCGTGGTCGCCGCCCAGACGGCGCTGCACTCGGCGTTCTCGCTCGCCCAGTCGGCAGCCGGCGAACCGGCGGCCACGACCATGGACATGGGCTCGATGGACTCCATGGACATGGGGCACCTGGGCACGAGCCACCTGGACCCCGCGCACATGGACGCCATGCACATGGGGGAGGCGTCGGCCGGCGGCATGTCGTCGGCCGGCATGCTCGTCGCCCACCTGCTCGCCGCGCTGCTGTGCGGGCTCTGGCTGGCCCACGGCGAGCGGGCCGCGTTCCGTATCCTGCGGGCCGTCGCCGGCCGACTGGCCGCTCCGCTGCGGCTGTTGCTCGCCCTGCCCGCGCCCACGGACCGCCCGCGCATCCGGGTGCGCCGCTTCCGCTCGGACCGGGCGCCACGGCTTCTCCTTCTGGTCCACGCGATCACCTCCCGGGGGCCGCCGGCCCGGACCGCTGTCGTCTGACGACAGCCGGTATCCCGAGGCCGCCCGCGAGGCGTGCCCCGGGCCACGGCCGTACGCCCGCGCAGGCGCCGTAGGGCCGTCTTTTCCCACTCACCGGACCGTGCGGGATCCCGCACACCTCGGTCCGGATCACGGATGACTGAGAAGGACTCCAGGTGATCACTCCTGCCCTGCCCGCCGCGCGCGGCACAGGCGAGAAGAAATCGGCAGCTCTCGACGAGTCGATAACCGCGTGGGCGCTCGCCGCCCGCCACGGTGACGCGGACGCGGTCGAGCACTTCGTCAGGGCCCTGCAACGCGACGTCCAGCGGTACGTCGCTCATCTCTGCGGCGATCCGCAGGCCGTCGACGACCTGGCACAGGACACGTTCCTGCGCGCGCTCGGCAGCCTGCACCGCTTCGAGGGCCGTTCGTCGGCGCGCTCCTGGCTGCTGTCGATCGCCCGCCGGGCCGTCATCGACAGCTACCGGTACGCCGCCGCCCGACCCCGACTGTCCGACGTACCGGACTGGCAGTTGGCGATCGAGCTGGCCCAGCCGCTGGACCTGCCCGGTTTCGACGACGGCGTCGCGCTCCTCGACCTGCTGGCCGCGCTGCCGGACGAGCGCCGCGAGGCCTTCGTCCTCACCCAGATGCTGGGTCTGCCGTACGCGGAGGCGGCCGAGGCGAGCGACTGCCCGATCGGCACGGTCCGTTCCCGCGTGGCGCGGGCCCGGGCGACCCTGACGGATCTGCTCGCCGAGGCCGACGAGCCCGTAGCGGCGGCGGTCTGAGCGCGACAGGGGGTGTCGGCGGCGAGATGCGAACTCGGCACCGACACCCCCTGTCGGCATGGGCGGGAACTCACGGCGACTTCATCCCGACTACTGGACCGGGTGACGGAAGGTCATCCGCGTACCGAGTGGAACCTGGAGACTTTCGATGCGTTCTCGTGTGTGGGGCGGAACGGCGGCCGTCGTGCTCGGCGGTCTGCTGGCGGCGGGCTGCGGCGACGGAGACAAGGAGACGGCCGACGTGAGCGCCGGGAAGGCCGCCCCGGGTGGCTACCCGGTGGCCGTCACCGACTGCGCGGGCGCCAGGACCACCTTCTCCGCCGCCCCCGAGAAGATCGTCACCAGCAACGCCTCCAGTCTGGAACTGCTGCTCCGCCTCGGCGCCGGCGACAAGGTGATCGGCACCGGATTCCCGCCCGGCAAAGGCACGTTGACCGGCACACTCGACGCGCAGGCGCAAAAGGTGAAGGTGCTCAGCCAGAGCGTGATCCCGAAGGAGAAGCTGCTCGGCTCCGGCGCCGACCTGTACATCGACACATTCGCGTCGATGGGCGGCATGGGCAACGGCATGGGAGACGCGCCGACCGCCGAGGAGTTCAAGGCGGCCGGGATCAGCCACATCTACCTCAAGTCGACGGCCTGCGCGGCGCAGAGCAAGAGCGCGGTGACCGACCTGTCCGCGGTCGAGGCCGACATCACCTCCCTCGGCGCGGTCACCGGCACCGGCGCGAAGGCCAAGGAACTCGTCACCGGGATGAGGACGAAGGTGGCCGCGGTCCAGAAGGCGGTGGAGAGTACGGCCGAGAGCGAGCGCCCGACGTACTTCTTCTTCGACTACGACTCCGGCACCAAGCAGCCCACCGTCGTCTGCAACCGCCAGGTCGCCAACGCGGTGATCACCCTCGCCGGCGCCCGCAACACCTTCGCCGACTGCGACGCCGACTACAAGCAGGTCGGCTGGGAGGACGTGATCGCCAAGAACCCGGACTGGATCCAGCTCGCGGTCCGCAACCGGGGGAGTGACGCGGCGAACGAGAAGGCGTTCGACGAAGCGGAGAAGTGGCTGAAGGACAACTCGGCGACCAAGGGCCTGACGGCCGTCAAGGAAGGCCACTTCCTGCGCATCGGCTCCGAGCGGACCACCATCGCGGGCGTCGAGAACGCCGACACCGTCGAGGAGATCGCCAAGACCCTCTACCCGGGCAAGGTCGGCTGACGGTGGCCTCCTCGCTGGTACGGCGCGAGAGCGCCGCCGGGCACGGGTCCGCGGAGGCACGCGGTGTCCCCGCCGGCCCGCTGGCCGTCCTCCTTGCCGTGGCGCTCCTCGCGGCGCTGACGGCCGCGGTCGCCCGGGGCTCGACGTCCATCCCGCCCTCCGAGGTGTGGAGCGTGGTGTGGCGGCGACTGTCCGGCGAGGCGCCGCGCCCGGGCACGAACGACCTGATCGTGTGGCAACTCCGGCTCCCGCGCGCCCTGTTGGCGGCCCTGGTCGGCGCCGGGCTCGGACTCGTCGGTACGGCCGTGCAGGCGCTGGTGCGCAACCCGCTCGCCGATCCGTACCTGCTGGGCATCTCCAACGGTGCCTCGCTGGGCGCGGTCGCCGCGATCGTGCTGGGCCTCGGGGCAGGGGGTGCGCTCGGGCTCGGGCTGTCCGGCGCGGCCTTCGTCGGCGCCCTGGTCACCTTCGCGCTGGTGTGGGCGATCGCCCGTCGAGGAGGCGGATTCGCCCCGCTGAGGCTGGTGTTGGCGGGGGTCGCAATCGGCCAGTTCCTGTCCGGCTTCACCAGCTACCTCGTCCTTCAGGCAGGGGACGAGCAACAGACCCACAGTGTGCTGTTCTGGCTCATGGGCAGTCTGAGCGGGGCGAGTTGGCCCCTGCTCGCCGTGCCCGCCGTCGCCGTACCGGCCGCCTGGCTGTGTCTCCAGGCCCGCGCCCGCGGACTGAACGCCCTCCTCATGGGGGACGAGACCGCGGCCGGGCTCGGCGTCGACGTCACCCGGCTGCGGCGCGAACTGTTCACCGTCACCAGCGTGTTGACCGGCGTCCTGGTGGCGGTCTCCGGCGCGATCGCGTTCGTCGCCCTGATGGTGCCGCACGTGTGCCGCCTGGTCGTCGGCGGCGACCACCGCCGACTGCTGCCCCTCTCCGCGCTCTTCGGCGCCGTACTGCTGGTGGTGGTCGACATCGTCTGCCGCACGGCGATGGACACACAGGAGCTGCCGGTCGGCGTGGTGACCTCGCTGCTCGGGGCTCCGGCTCTGCTGTACCTGCTCGATCGGCGTCTGGGGAACGACAGTTGAGGATCGACATCGAGAACCTGCACGTCGCGTACGCCGGACGTAAGGTCGTGACGGGCGCCCACCTCGTGGCGGCCGAGGGCGAGATCACCGGCCTGGTCGGCCCGAACGGCAGCGGCAAGTCCACACTCCTGCGCACCGTCTACCGGCATCTACGACCCACCGCCGGGCGGGTGCTGCTGGCCGGCACCGACCTGCGGGAGATGAGCCCGGTGCGGTCGGCCCGGCACGTGGCCGCGCTGCCACAGGAGCGCGGGAGCGACTTCGAGTTGACCGTGCGCGAGGTCGTCGCCATGGGACGCACCCCGTACAAGCGCGCCTTCGCGGGCGAGGACGCCACCGACCGGGACGTCGTCGCCCGCGCCCTCGCCGACGTCGGCATGGACGGCCACGCCGGTCGTCGCTTCACCGCCCTCTCCGGCGGAGAACGCCAACGCGTCCTGCTGGCAAGGGCGTTCGCGCAGCGCCCGGACGTCCTGGTCCTGGACGAGCCGACCAACCACCTCGACATCCGCCACCAGGTCGAGCTGCTCGCGCTGCTGCGCGTCCGACGCCGTACGACCCTGGTGTCGCTGCACGACCTCAACGCCGCCGCGTCGGTCTGCGACCGGCTGCACGTGCTGCACCAGGGAGCCGTGGTGGCCTCGGGACCGCCGCGCGAGGTGCTCACACCGGGCCTGCTGGCGGAGGTCTTCGGGGTGCGGGCGGCAGTGATCGACCATCCGCTCACCGGGGACCCGCTGATCGCCTTCGACCATCAGACGCCGGCGGTTGTCGAGGCAGGGACCGTCGGTTCAGAAGTCGGCTGAGAGGGCCCCGGAGTTCCCTTCGCGGACTCGGATTTCGCTCACCTTTTTGCCGGCCGCCGCCCGGGAACTCACCCCGGTTTTCCGCCGACTTGTGGGACGAGGCTGCTGTCCGGCAGCCCACCCGTGAAGGGAAGGGGCGAAAAGGTGACGCGCCGAAGTCCCGGTTCGGAACGGCAGCCCGGTGAGATCTCCGTCGGCTCGGCAGGCGAGGACCGCTGGCTGCTGGTGGCGGTGGCGGGCGTGCTGTCGTTCATCGCGATGCTCGACATGAACATCGTCAACGTGGCCCTGGCCGACATCGCCGACGGGCTGCACGTCTCCGCCGCGACCGCGCAGTGGGCGGTGCTGGGCTATCAACTCCCCGTGGTGGCCCTGCTGTTGCCGGTCGGCCGGTGGCTGGACGGGGTGGGCCCGCGCGCGGCGGTGCTGACGGCGACCGCGGGCTTCGGCCTGTGCAGTGCCCTTGCCGCCGTCGCCCCTTGGGCGACCTGGCTGATCGCGGCCCGCCTCGCGCAGGGCGCGTTCGGCGCGGTGCTGTTCGTGCTGATGCCGGTGCTCGCGATCCGTTCCGTACGGCCGGAGCTGCGGGCGCGGGCGATGAGCGTGCCCGCGACGGTGGGGCCGCTGGGCGCGGTGACCGGACCGGCGGTGGGCGGACTGCTGCTCGACCATCTGGGCTGGCGGTCCGTCTTCCTGGTCAAGATCCCGTTCTGCGTGCTCGCCCTCGTGGTCGCCTGGCGGGCGATGCCGAGGGACGGCGGGCTGCGCGCGCCCGATCGCCGGTCGGCGGCCGACGCGCTGCTCGTGGCAGCAGGCGTGGCCGCCCTGCTCCTGGCGCTGACCCTGGCGGCGGACGACCCGGCGTGGCTGCTCCTCGCCCCGGCCGCCGTACCGCCGCTGTGGCGGTGGCTGCGCGGGCCCGGCGGGCGTCCGGTGACGGGCGTACTGCGGACGACGGGACTGTTCCCGGCCCACGGGGCGGTGCTGACCCTCGCGGCCGGCTTCGCCGCCATGCACTACGTCGTCGCCCTGCACCTCCAGCGCGACGACGGGCTGAGCGCCACGACGACCGGCCTGACCGTGCTCGCCTTCCCGCTCGGCATGGGTCTCGCGGGCCCGGTCGGCGGACGCCTCGCCGACCGGTGGGGTGCCCGGCCGGTCGCGGTCGCCGGCGCCGCGCTCACCGCCGCCGGCCTGCTCCTGCTCGTCCCGCTGGCCGAGGGCTGGTCGGCGCGGGACGTGGCCTGGCGGCTGGCGCTGGCAGGCATCGGCATGGGCCTGAACGGCGGTCCGACCCAGGCCCTGGTCATGGGCGCCGCCCCACCCGACCGGACGGCGACCGTCGGCTCGGCCGTGCAGCTCGCCCGCAGCCTGGGCTTCACCCTCGGCCCGGCCCTGGCCACCACCGCCTGGGCGCTGGCCGACGGCGCACGGGCGGGCCTCGCGCTGGCCGCCGTCGCCGCCTGTCTCGCCGTTCCCCTGCTCTTCCTGTCCGGTACGAGGTCCACATCCGTGCCCGGGAAGCCCGACAAGCCTCAGCAGTCGACCGATGCGGCGCCTGCCGCCCACCACTGATCCAGGAGCCATCCTCATGTGCGGAATCACCGGCTGGGTGTCCTTCCATCGCGACGCCCGCACCCGGGCCCCGGTCATCGAGGCCATGACCGCCACCCTCACCTCGCGCGGCCCCGACGCCGGAGGCGTGTGGCTCGGCGAGCGTGCCGCGATCGGCCACCGCCGCCTGTCCGTGATCGACCTCGTGGGCGGAGTGCAGCCGATGACCGACGACCGGTCCGACGTGGTGCTCAGCTACAGCGGCGAGGTCTACAACCACCACGAACTCAGGGCTCGGCTGCGGGGGTTGGGGCACGAGTTCCGCACCCGCAGCGACACCGAGGTGGTCCTGCGCGCTTACGCCGAGTGGGGCGAGGCAGTGGCCGAGCACCTGGACGGCATGTTCGCCTTCGCCGTCTGGGACGAACGCGAGCAGCGTCTGCTGCTGGTCCGCGACCGGCTCGGCGTAAAGCCCTTGTACTGGGCGGCGGTCGACGGCGGTCTCGCCTTCGCGTCCGAGCCCAAGGCGCTGTTCGCGCACCCGGAGATACGGCCCCGCGTGGACGCCGACGGCCTTCGGGAGGCGTACAGCCTGCTCTTCAACACCGGGCCGACCGTGTGGTCCGGCGTACGCGAGGTCGAGCCCGGCGGGCTGCTCGTCCTGGACCGGGACGGCGTCCGCGAGCGCCGCTACTGGCAGCTGGAGGCCGGCCCCCACGACGACGACCGTGACACGACCGTCGAGCGGATCGGCGAGCTGGTCGGAACGGCCGCCCGCAGCCAACTGGAAGCCGACGTCCCCCTGTGCAGCCTGCTCTCCGGCGGCCTCGACTCCACGGTACTGACCGCCCTGCTCGCCGACGAACTCCGGCTGCGCGAGGGCCAGGACGCCCGCATCCGCTCGTACGCCGTCGACTACAGCGACCAGGCGGCGCGGTTCACCGGGGACGTGCTGCGCACCGGCCACGACACCCCGTACGCCACCGAAGCCGGTGCCTTCATCGGCACCGACCACAGCACGGTCGTCCTCGACCCGCTCGCCCTGCTCGACCCCGAGCACCGCAAAGCCGTCGTCGTCGCCCGCGACTCACCGATCGGCGTCGGCGACATGGACACCTCGCTGTATCTCCTCTTCGGCGAGATACGACGGCACTCGACCGTCGCCCTGTCCGGCGAGGCGGCGGACGAGGTCTTCGGCGGCTACCCCTGGTTCCGCAGCCCGAAGGCGCTGGCCGCGGACACCTTCCCCTGGCTGCTGGTGACGGGTGACGAGGCCGCGATGCCGCTCAACCCCGAAATCGACCTGCGCATGGGGGAGTTCCGCGCCGACACCTACCGCAGCGCGCTGGCCGCCGTACCGCACCTCGACGACGAGACCCCGACCGAGCACCGGCAGCGCGAGATGCAGCACCTGTCCCTGACCCGCTGGCTGCGTCAACTCCTGCACCGCAAGGACCGGTTGAGCATGGCGCAGGGCCTGGAGGTACGCGTCCCGTACTGCGACCACCGGCTCGTGGAGTACGCCTTCAACACCCCATGGGCGCTGAAGAGTCACGACGGCCGGGAGAAGAGCCTGCTGCGCGCGACCGGCACCGGTCTGGCGCCCGAGTCGGTCCTGTGGCGCCCCAAGAACCACTACCCCGCCACCCACCACCCCGACTACAACCGCGGCCTCCAGAACATGGCCCGCGACGCCCTCGCCACGGAACAGGTCCGCGCCCTCGCCGACGAGACCCGCATCAAGCCCTCCCTCGACACCCCGCCCGACCGACTGGAGTGGGGCCACCGCCTGCGGCTGGAGCGCGTCGTCGACCTCGCCCTCTGGCTCGACCACCACCAGCCCGAACTCGCCCTCTGAGGAGCCTCGTTCATGACCGTCCAGGAACCTGTGGCCGCAGAACCCGTACCGCTGATGGGCTGCCCCTACAAAGCCGATCCGTATCCGCTCTACGAGGAGTTGCGCGAGGCCGGCCCGGTGCACCGGGTCCTCTTCCCCAGCGGCGTACGGGCCTGGCTCGTCACCGGCTACGAAGCCGCTCACTCCGCCCTGAACGACGACCGTCTCGGCAAGAACCACGACCGGGGCAACGACAGGTGGCGAGCCCGCGCCTCGATCATGCCGGAGCCGCAGCACTCCCAGCTCCAGGTCCACCTCCTCCACCAGGACCCGCCCGAGCACACCCGCATGCGGCGTTTCGTGACCGACGCGTTCACGCCCCGCCGGATCGAGGAACTCCGCCCCCGTTTCCAGGAGTTGGCGGACGCGCTGGTCGACGCCCTGCCGTCGACCGGCCCCGCCGATCTCGTGTCCGGCTTCGCCGCCCGCTTCCCCTTCCAGGTCCTCGCCGAAGTCATCGGCCTCCCGCAGGAGTTGGCGGTCCGTTTCGACCGCGACTGGGGCAAGGTCGTCCAGCCGGTCGGCCCCACCGACCCGGGGCGACCGCAGTACGAGGCCCGCCTGCACGGCCTGCAGAGCTACATCGCCGAGGTCGTCGCCCACAAGCGCGAGCAGTGGGAAGACGATCTGCTCAGCCGCCTGGTCGTGGCCCGTGACCGCCGCGAACTGTCCCAGGAGGAGCTGGACTCGATGATCTTCCAGCTTCTGGTGGCCGGCCAGGAACCGGTCACCAACCAGATCACGACCGCTCTGATCGCCCTGTTCCGCACCCCGGACCAGTTGACCCGCCTGCGCGACGACCCGACGCTCCTGCCCCGCGCGGTCGAGGAACTCCTGCGCTATGACAGCGCCTTCGAGCTGACGACCTGGCGCTTCTTCGACCGGGACAGCGACCTGCACGGCACCGAGGTCCCGGCCGGCGACTCGGTGATCGTCTCCCTGTGCGCGGCCAACCGCGACCCGCGCCGCTTCCCGGACCCCGACACCCTCGACCTCGACCGCTCCCCGAACCCCCACCTGGCCTTCGGCCACGGCATCCATTTCTGCCCCGGCGCCGCCCTCGCCCGCGCCGAACTCCAGATCGCGCTCGGCACCCTGCTCGCCCGTCTCCCCGGCCTGCATCTGGCCATCGCTGACCAGGACATCGAGTGGATCCCGGCCGTCCTGGGCCGCGGCACGAACCACCTTCCCGTCGGCTACGACCGCCGTCTCTGATCCACGCCGCCTCTGACCCAGGCCCCCGGATGACCGGGGCGGACGGAAACTCCCGCCCCGGCTCCGCCTGACCTGCCCCCAACTGCCCTACGGCGCCCGGCCATGACCGGCCACGGCGCCATGCCGTCATGCCCGCACGCCCTCCCGGAGGAACGACATGCCGTTGACGACCACGCCGGAGACCCTCCCCACGAGCACCGGCGCCGCGATCCTGAACCTGCTCCTGCCGCACCACCGCACGACCGACCCGGCCCACGCCTCGGCCGAGGCGTTCCCCCATCAACTGGGCCGGATCACCGACTTCGTACGAGCGGGCGCCCCCGTCGTCCTCACTCTCCCCGGCTTCCCCTGCAAGTCCCCCAATCCCGCCAAGGTCCTCGGGCACCTCCCCGACATGGGCGAGCGCCTCTCCCTCACCTTCCTGAACACCCTGTGCACGGAGATCGAGCGCGTCTACCCACCCGGCGCCCGCATGGTGATCTGCTCCGACGGCCACATCTTCGGCGATCTGATAGGCGTCCCCGACGAGCACATCGACGCCTACGCCGACGAACTGCGCCTACTCATCAGTCAGTTGGGTCTGGATAGGCTGTCGGTCTTCGATCTGCGTGACGTCCTGGGCGACCTCCCGCACGACGCGAAACGCGCCCACGTCCACGGGCGTTACGCACCGCCGATGGACACCCTGCGCAGAGAGATCCGCGCCGACGACAACGCGCTGGCGCTGTACCGGGGGATCACCCGTTTCCTGGTGGAGGACACCGCCGACCATCGGGGCACCCGCTCAGCGCTGCAACGCGTCTGCCGACAGCGCGCCTACGGAGTCATCCAGCGCAGCCGGGCCTGGGGCGACCTCATCGCGTCCCACCACCCTTCCGGCGTACGCCTGTCCATCCACCCCCAGCCCGTCGGTGCCCCCAAGTTCGGGATTCGTCTCCTCGACGCACCCGATGCCTGGACCACACCGTGGCACTCGGCGGCCCTGCGCCGTACCGACGGCACCTGGACCCTCGTACCGAAGGCCGAAGCCGCGACGCGGGGTCGACTGGTCCGACGCGACGGCCGCCCGAGCCACTTCGTCCAGATCGGATGACGAGCGGAACCGTGTCTCTTACCGCCGGGTCTGGGGGAAGCGGGCCCGGAGGCCCGCCGGCGCGAGTCGGCCGACGAACTCCAGCTCCACCGACGAGGCGTTCAGCGACTCGATGGTGAAGTGCTGCGCCAACCGGGAGGTGACGAGCGTGAGTTGGCGCATGGCCAGTGCCGAACCCAGGCAGACCCGTGGGCCGGCACCGAACGGAAGATAGGCCGGACCCGGTGCCGACCGTCCGTTCAGCCACCGGCTGGGGTCGAACTCGTCCGGTCGCTGCCACCACCGGGGATCCCGCTGGATCAGGTAGGCGTTGAGCAGTACGTCGTCACCAGGGTTGAGCGACCACTCGCCCAAGGTGTTTGCCGTGCCGGCGGTTCGGGTCATCAACCACGCGGGCGGATACAGCCGGAGCGTCTCCCGGACCACGGCCTCGGCGAGGGGGAGCCCTGCCGCCGACAGGGGAGCACCGTCGCTCGCCGGCCCGTTCGCCTCCTCGCGAAGGCTCTCGGCGAGCCGGGGTCGCCGGGCCAGTTCCCACACGAGGGAGGTGAGCGCGGCGGCGGGTACGCCGTGACCGCCCATGAGGATGCTGTGGAGCGTGGACGCCACGGTGTCGTCGGGCATGGCCGGATCGGCGTCGATCAGAAAGCCGAGCAGGTCGTCGTGGGGTGCGCGGGCGCCGGACGCGCGCCGCTGTCGCACGATCCCGGTCATCGTGTCGCTCAGGCGTCCGGCAGCGCGGAAGAAGCGGCGGTGGCGGGGGAGCGGCAGCCACGCGGGGAACTCGTACGACGACTCCGTGAAGGGCTGGGTGGCGAGGGTCGTCTCGTGGAGCAGGCCGGTGACGGCGGCGGAGTCCGCGCCGAAGCAGTACTCGGTGATCGCCTGGGCGGTGAAGGCCCGCATCGTGCTGAGTACGTCGACCTCACGGTCGGCGCTGTCGGCCAACGACTCGTCGAGGATCTCCACGGTCCGCCGGTCGGTCCCGGCCACCGCCGAGCGATTGAGCCCCGGCCACACGGCACGGCGTGCGGACATCCAGGAGGCGGCCTGCGCGGCGGCCTCGTCGAGATCCCGCCGCATGTCGAACGGAGCGAGCTCGGTCACGAATCCGTGGCCGGTGCGGGCGAGCGCCTCGTGGGTGAGGTTCGGGTCGAGCACGAACACGGTCTGCTCGTCGAAGGAGAAGACGTCACCGTACTCGCGGTGGCAGCGGCGCAGGAATCCGGTCCGATCGGCTTCGTACGCACGCGTGTTGCCTGTGAGCCAGTGCCCGCGCGGGCCCGGCGGCCGGTTGGCGCTTTGGCGGAGTGCCCGTGCCATCCGGCCTCCCAACTGAAGAGCGGGGCCGCTGGGCTATCGGAGCTGGTAGGGCCAGTACGGGTAGCGACCGCTGACCCGCTTCCTGCCCACCAGACGAACCATCAGGCGTCGTGTCCGTTTCATGAACACCTCACTGCCATCCAGGCGAATAGTCGTCCGATGGTGCCATGGGCTCTCGCACCGGGCAATAGGGCGGGTGTCCGTGTGGCAATGCGACGGCGACAGGGTCAAGTCGCCGTCGCACAAAGGAATGTGACGCTCTGTCAGCGTCGAGTGCTGGTGTGCTGTTACAGAAAGCGGCGGATGGGCAGGACGGAGATCTCTCGGGCCCGCTGGAGTACGGAGCGACGCTTCCAGCGTCCTTCCTTGATCAGCGTGGCGGACTCTGCGTCCTCGTCGAAGTGGCCGTCGAGGGTCGCCGTGAACTCCTGGTCCAGGACGGCCAGCATGATCTCCTCGTCGTGGTCGAGGGAGCGGCGGTTGAAGTTGGACGAGCCGATCAGAGCCGCGACGCCGTCGACGGTGATGATCTTGGCGTGCAGCATCGTCGGCTGGTACTGGAGGATCTTCACGCCGGCGGCGATGAGAGCCTCGTAGTGGTGCTGGCCGGCCAACTGGCAGACCCGCTTGTCGGTGTGCGGGCCGGGCAGCAGGATCTCCACCTCGACGCCCCGCCGGGCGGTCGCGCACAGCAGGTCGATGAAGTAGATGTCGGGGGAGAAGTAGGCGGTGGCCAGCCGGAAGCGGTCCTCGGCCGATTCCAGCATGACGCGGAGCAGGGTCTGCATGTCCTGCCAGCCGAAGCTGGCCGACCCGCGCACCACCTGCACCACCGCGTCCCCCTGCGGGCGGTGGGAGATGAACCGGTCGCGGTCGTCGAAGAGTTCGTCGTGGCACTCGGCCCAGTTCTGCGCGAACGCGGCGGCGACGCCGTCCACGGCCGGCCCGCGGACCTCGACGTGGGTGTCGCGCCACTCGTGCTCGTTACGGGCGTCGCCGCACCACTCCTGCGCGATGCCCACCCCACCGGTGAAAGCCGCCTGCTCGTCCACCACGAGGACCTTGCGGTGACAACGGTGGTTCTGCTTGAGCGGGGAGAGGGCCAAGGGCCTGCGGAACCAGGCCACTTGGACTCCGGCCCGCTCCATCTCCGCCAGCAGCTCCTTCTCGATCAGCCGGCTGCCGAACCCGTCGAGCAGCAACCGCACCCGCACCCCGGCCCGGGCCCGGTCGGCCAGCGCCTGCGCGAACTCGCGGGCGATGTCCCCCTTCCAGTAAACGAAGGTCATCATGTCCACGGTGTGCTCGGCGGAGCGGATGCGGGCCAGCATCGCCGGGAAGATCTCATCACCGTTGCGCAAGACGGTGAGTGCGTTGCCCTCGGTCGCGGCGATGCCGATCAGGCGCTCGAGCCGACGGCGTATCCGCGTGGCGCGTTCCTGGCTCTCCTCCGCTGCTGATGGGTCGGTGGCGGGGGACTTCAGCTCAGGTCGGTCCGGCGTAGTGGTCATGGTGTCACCAGGCCGGCGCGCACAGGGGACATGAAGCCGCGCTGCCCGGTCCGGCGCGGGGCGCAGCCAACAGACTGTACGTCCCGGACCGCGGTCCAAGATGCGCGGGCTGTGTTCCCTGTCCGTTCCCGCCCGTCCCGTGCCCGTGGTCGCGGCCAAGGACGGGCAGTTCCTTCGGCTCGCCCACTCAGCCGACGGCGAGGACGGCCTTGGCGATCTCGTCGGGATGGGTGAGCAGGCCTTCGTGGGTGCCGGGTACGGCGACGGGCGTCAACCCGGCACGCCGGGCGAAGACTTCGCCCGGGTGCGGCAGCGCGTGGTCCTCGTCGCCGAGCAGGTAGAGCAGCGGGACGCCGAGTGTCGTCACGGCAGGCCCTTCGGCGGGGTCGAGGAAGTAGTCGCCGGGCATGGGCGTCAGGAGGTCGGCGACCAGCCGCTGCACCTCGGGCGCGGCACCCTGCATGAAGATGTGCTGGACGAACTCGATGGAGGGCGCGATGGCCCGGGTCGGCGAGGAGTCGATCAGGCCGCTCAGCATGGCCTGGGCCTCGGCCGGATTGTCGTCGATGAGGGACCGTCCGACCACCGGGATCTGGGCGCCGTAGTACACGATGCCGGAGAGCCTGTCCCCGAGCCGACCAGCCGCGCCGTTGACCGGGTAGCCGCCCCAGCTGTGCGCGACCAGGACCACGTCCCGCAGATCGCGGTCGACGACGAATCGGACGATGTGATCGACCGCGGCGCTCAGGCGGCGATCACGCGGATCGTCGCCGTCGCCCAGGCCCGGCAGGGTCACGGTGGCCGCCTGATGGCCGGCGGCGCGCAGACGCTGTGCGACGGGCGCCCATGACCAACCACCGTGCCAGGCCCCCGGGATCGTCACATACGTAGTCATGGGTCTTTCCTCCGCATTTGAGTATTTCGGACTCGGCGTCCGACGAGGTTCGCAACGCTAGCACCGAGCACGACGCCCCAGGACAGGCCGTCACGGAGATCACAACTGCCCCGCCTAGACTGGGTCGATGATCGACAACCGGGGCGCCGATGATCGGGCGAGCGCCATCGAGGCGGGTGCGTTGGCCGCGGCCGAACGGCTCCTGGCCGAGGGCACCTCGTTCTCCGCCCTGTCGATGCAGCGCATCGCCGACGAGGCCGGCGTCGCCAGGTCCACGCTCTACCTGTACTTCAAGGAGAAGGGCGCCCTGTTGATCCGCCTGGCGGGCGGCCTCAAGAAGGGCTCGTACCAGCTGATGAGCGGCTGGTCGCCGGACGACTCGGACGCGCTCGACCGGCTGGGCGACACCCTCCGCGAGGTCATCGGCTACTACCGGCAGCGGCGCCATGTACTGCGCGCCATGCTGGAACTGGCGGACCGCGACTCGACGGCGGGCCGGCTCTGGGCCGAGGAGCTGGATCCCTTCCAGCAGCTGTGTCAGCAATGGATCAGACAGGCCCAGGCGAAGGGACTGACAGCCGCCGGTGTCGATCCGGCCACCGCCAGCCAGGTCATCGTGCACGGTGGCTTCCGGGTGATCGCGCAGCAGGCTCTGACCGGCGATCCCGACCGCGACACGACAGTGGCTCACGAGCTGGCGGCCAACCAGTGGTACGGAGCTTTCCGCCGCCCGGGCTGAACCGGCGGCCGGCTTGCCGTAGCCGATCGGGGTCATGTGCCTTCCGATGAGTCTCTTTCGATGACGGTCGTACGATGGCTAGAGCGCATCGACGTCATCGCAAGGAGTCACCGTGGCCCGCCCCCGTACCGCCGTCCGGACAGTGGAGCACCCCGACCTGTCGGAGGTCTCGCTCCAGCAGTTCCTGGAGGCGCTGGTGGATCCGGTGCGGCGCATGGTGGTGGCCCAGTTGGTTCGGGCCGCTGAGGACATGAGCTGCGGCACCTTCGACGCTCCGGTGTCGGCCTCGACGCTGACGCACCACTTCAACGTGCTGCGTGAGGCCGGCGTGGTCCGGCAGTACTACATCGGGACGTCGAAGATGAACACGCTGCGTACGGACGAGATGGAGGAGCGGTTCCCCGGCCTGCTGTCGGCGGTGATGGCCGCCTCCGCCGAGTGATTACTTCGATGGCCGTCAAGGTTTGACTGTCATCGAACCTTGGGGCAGGGTGAACCTCGGCACCGGGCAGGTTCGGTGCGCTTCCCCCACTCCCGCTCCCAGGACGGATGCGCCATGGCGAAACTCGTACAGTTCGACCGGCTCGGCGGCCCCGAGGTCCTGACCCTCCGCGACGTCGAAGCGGCCGCCCCCGGCGCTGGGGAGGTGCGGATCCGTGTCGACGCGATCGGTCTGAACCGGGCCGAGATCATGTTCCGCGAAGGCACCTACTTCGAGCAGCCGGTCTTCCCCGCCACACTCGGCTACGAGGCCGCGGGCGTGGTCGAGGCGGTCGGTGAGGGCGTGGACGGTTTCGCCGAGGGCGACCCGGTCGCGGTCGTCCCGTCGTTCCTTCAGAGCGAGTACGGCACCTACGGCGACCACGTCGTCGTTCCGGCCTCGGCCCTGGTGCCGCGCGCCGCGAACCTCGCCCCCGACCGGGCGGCGGCCGTGTGGATGGCCTACGTGACCGCCTACGGTCCGCTCGCCGAGAGCGGTCGCGTCCGTCCCGGTGACCACGTCCTGATCACGGCGGCCTCCAGCAGTGTCGGCCTGGCCGCCCTCCAGATCGCCCGCCACATCGGCGCGGTCCCGATCGCCACCACGCGCGGCGCGGACAAGAAGCAGCGTCTCCTGGACGCCGGCGCGGCCCATGTCGTCGTCACCGACGACGAGGACCTGCCCGCCCGGATCAAGGAGATCACCGACGGCGAGGGCGTCCGCCTGGCCTTCGACCCGATCGCAGGGCCCGGCGTCGAGACCATCGCCCAGGGCATCGCCCCCGGCGGTTTCCTGGTCGTCTACGGCACCCTCGACCGGCGCACCACCCCGCTGCCCAACGCGCACTCGTACCCGGCGCTGACCAGCAGCACGTACACCCTCTTCGAGATCACCAAGGACCCCGAGCGGCTGCGTCGCGCGGTCGCGTTCGTCAACGCCGGTCTCGCCTCGGGCTCCTTCACCCCGGTAGTGGACCGCACCTTCGACCTCACGGACATCGCCGAGGCCCACCGGTACATGGCGGCGGGCGGCCATGTCGGCAAGATCGTCGTCACGGTCACCCACGACGACACGACGGCGTGACCCGGACCGTCCGTCAGGAGCGCGCCCGAACCGACCTGTTCGAAAGGCCGTAGGACATCACGGAACCCGGCGTCACGGCAGCGCGGTCGTCGGCGTCCACGATGCTGCTCCACGATGTACGTCGACATCGGCACCAGGGTCGTCCGTCTCCCGCAGTGCGGCGGCGGCCCGCCGGCGACCTCCTGGGGGCACGCCATTCGTCCCGGCCCGGGTGCCGAGGACCTGACGCCCTGTAGGAGCCGACCGACGCCTTCCGGAGGCAGGGTCCAGTCACAGGGCTGAGTCGGTGTTCTGCGTTTTCGGGGGTACCCGAGGCACGTCCCGGCACGGTGTCTCGAAGAAGGAGTGTCATGGCAGGCGCGACGGAACGCATCAAGAAGTTCGCCGCGAGCCCTCAGGGGCGACGGCTGTCCGAACAGGCGCGTCGAGCCGCCGCCGACCCGCGTCGCCGGGCCCAAGTCCGGCGCCTGTTGCAAAAGTTCTTCGCCCGCCGCTGACCGCACTCGTCGCAACGAGGGAGGAACGCCGTGGAAGGCTCGTCGCTCCGGGCAGTGGGCTGGGCACGCACACTGCCCTTGAACAGCGAAGTGAAGACAGCCCGTGACTGGGCGCGCGCGCATCTGGAGGCGCGAGGGTGGGGCACCGCCGCGCCCCAGACGGTGGACGCGGTACTACTCGCCGTGTCCGAGCTGGTGACCAATGCCCACAGGCACGCCCACAGCAGCGCCCAGCTCGTGATGATCTGTGACGACCAGTGCCTGCACGTCTCCGTGCACGACAAGTCCGGGGACCTGCCCGTTCCTCGGGAGGCCGACACGGAGAGCCTCGGCGGCCGCGGCATGCTCCTCGTGGACGCCGTGGCCGACACGTGGGAGGCGCACTCCTGTCCGCACGGGAAGTCGGTCAGCGCGTGTTTCCGCGTGCCCGACGCCACGACGCCCGACGGGGACGCGGCGGGGCCGTCACGGCACTGACAGATCCTGTTGCCGCTCGCGATCCGCGCGGACGCCGCCTCTCAGCAGTCCGCTTCCTCCGGGCCGATCGACTCCCGTCAGATCGCGGAGGTGGAGAACGACCACGCCACGCAGGACCCGGAGATCGAGAAGGCACTCGACGTCCGAGCCTGGCTCCTGACGCGGCGGCTCAGAAGTGAGGACGCCTGAGGTCTGGGCGTCGTGAAGGGCGCCGAGAACCCGTGGCGGCCGTCCGGTTCTGGACGGCCGCCACGCGGGTTCCCGGTCAGCGACGATCGGCGTGGCCCTCGGCCACCGACGACCGGCGCGGCTTTCAGTACTGCTCGGTCTCCACGAAGCCCGCGTCCGCGTCGCTGTCCGCACCGAGCGCGGCGGCGGTCGGGTCGAATCCGGGCGGGCTGTCCTTCAGGCCCAGACCCAGTCCGGCGAGCTTCGCCTTGACCTCGTCGATGGACTTCGCACCGAAGTTGCGGATGTCCAGGAGGTCGGCCTCGGAACGAGCCACGAGCTCACCCACGGAGTGGACGCCCTCGCGCTTGAGGCAGTTGTAGGAACGGACGGTGAGGTCGAGCTCCTCGATCGGCATGACCAGGTCGGCGGCAAGGGCGGCGTCCACCGGGGACGGGCCCATGTCGATGCCCTCGGCGTCGATGTTCAGCTCGCGGGCGAGACCGAACAGCTCCACGAGGGTCTTGCCGGCCGACGCCATGGCGTCACGCGGCCGCATGGCCTGCTTCGTCTCGACGTCGACGATCAGCTTGTCGAAGTCGGTCCGCTGCTCGACACGCGTGGCCTCGACCTTGTATGTGACCTTCAGCACGGGGCTGTAGATGGAGTCGACCGGGATCCGGCCGATCTCCTGGCCCACCTGCTTGTTCTGTACGGCGGAGACGTAACCGCGGCCGCGCTCGACCGTGAGTTCCATCTCCAGCTTGCCCTTGCCGTTGAGCGTGGCCAGGACGAGGTCGGGGTTGTGCACCTCGACACCGGCCGGGGGCGCGATGTCGGCGGCGGTGACCAGACCCGGACCCTGCTTGCGCAGGTACATCACGACGGGCTCGTCGTGCTCCGAGGAGACGACCAGCTGCTTGATGTTGAGGATCAGGTCGGTGACGTCCTCCTTGACGCCCGGCACGGTGGTGAACTCGTGCAGGACACCGTCGATCCGGATGCTGGTGACAGCCGCACCGGGGATCGAGGAGAGGAGCGTACGACGCAGGGAGTTTCCGAGGGTGTAGCCGAAGCCCGGCTCCAGCGGCTCGATCACGAACCGGGAGCGGAACTCGTCGACGACCTCTTCTGTCAGGGACGGACGCTGAGCGATCAGCACGTGGTGTTGCCTCCAGTGGTTTGGCGCCCGCTATGTGACGCCGTAGACACCACGAAGGGTACGTGCGAAAGGGGTGCGTCGGCGTCCGACCGCCGAGGCGCGGCGTCAGGACGGTACCCTCGACCCCTTCCGGCACTCCACGAACACCTCAGTAGACGGACAGCCCGTATGTGTTCAGGACCTCCTGGATCGGCTGGTAATACGTGGTCCCTCCCGTGGTGCAGTCCCCGGATCCTCCGGAGAGGATTCCGATGACCTTGTCGCCGGCGTAGAGCGGTCCGCCGCTGTCGCCCGGCTCGGCGCAGATGTTCGTCCGGATCAGGCCGTGGACGACATCTCCGTTCCCGTAGTTGACGCTCGCGTTCAGCGCGGCGACCACGCCGCACCGGACACCGGTGGCCGCTCCCCGACGGCAGACGCTCTGCCCGGGGTACGCGGTCGCCGTCCCGGTGATGTCGACGGATCCGATGGTGCCGGGGTGGGGGACGGCCGGGTTGGTGTACCGCACGACACCGAAGTCGTCGCTGGGGAAGCTGGTGACGACGGTCGCCCCGACCGTGGTGGTCAGACCGGACGTGGCGTACCAGGTGGACACGCTCTCGGTGCAGTGGCCGGCGGTGACGAAGTAGTACGTGGCGCCGCTCTGTACGTTGACCCCGGCCGAGCAGCGATAGGAGGTCGAGTAGATGCCGTCGCCGCCCGACAGGAGGGTGCGCAGTGAGCCGTCGAGCCGGTCGAGGGACACGGCATCCGTGAACTGCCGGGCGGCCCCGCGCAGTCTGACCAGGTCAGCGTCCGAGACCGTGGCGTCGGCAAGCACCCGCAGCTTCCCGGTGCCCGCGTCGACGGCCCAGGACGTCCCGGCGATCCCCAGGGACTCGACGGCAGAGGCCGCGCCGGTCACCGCGGCGGTGGACGGAGTGGCGCCGCCCTTCGGCGCCGCGGACGCGCCGGCGTCGGAGACCGCGAGGGCGGTCACGACGAGCAGGCTCAGCACCGAGGCGATCAGTCGTGAACGCCCGATGGTGGTACGGGGTGCTCTCATCAGCCGGTCTCCCCGAGGTCGGTGGACGCGCAGGAGCACGCCCGATGGATCAACGGGCGTGCTGCGCCTGCGTGCTGTGGTGCGGTCAGTGTGCCCAGCCACGCTCAGCGGGGATAGGCCGACTTCGGCCGAAGAGACCGGCGGAGAGGGCCGGGATTCGGACGCGGGACGGCTCCACTCGAACCGGCGGTCAGCGGACCCTCGGGCTGCCGTGCGCACGTGCGGTGAAGCGAACATGGGTGCGGAGGGTGTACGGGGGCATGGTGGCCTCCGTCCGGGCCGCGAGCGCGGTGAGCGCGGGCATGACGGCGGTCGGCGTGACGTCCGGCCGGAGCCACACGCGCATGCGCACGTCGAGGTGCCTGTTCCGGGTGAGTACGCGAGTGCGGCAGGCGCCCACTCCGTCGATCGCCACCGCCTGCCAGGTCACGGCATCCTCGAGGGCCCGGGTCCGCAGCGCGCTGTCCGGCGTGGACAGGGGCACGTGCGGACGTGAGCCGTCGCGCAGTTGCCTGGCACACCACAGGGCGAACAGGACGGTTGCCGCGATCGAGGCCGCCATGACCGTGGGCGTCCACCAACCGTGCGTACGCAGCGCTGCGAGGTCCCCGGGGTCCAGGAACACGCCGTGCGGGGCGAGTCGGGGCCACCACGTCGGCAGGCGTGACGCCCACGCGGTGGAGGTGACCGCCAGGTCCACGCCGCCGAGGAGCAGAAGAAGGCCCACGAGGGTGAGGACAGTGCGGTTGAGAACCGTCCGTGCGCGCCGCATCAGAGGTTCGCTCCTTCCGGGACTCTCGGCAGGTCCGGGGCGCTGCCCGCGGTCCCGGTGGACAGCGGACGCCCTTCCGTCCCGGTCCGGTCCTCCGGCTCCGGATCCCAGGTGTCCTCGGGCCGGACCGAGACGCTCAATCGCGGTGTACGACCCAACTCACAGCCGTCGAGGATCCTTTGGGCGGCGGCCGTCACCTCGTTCCGCGCGGCCGTCCGGTCCCCGAAGGCCAGCTCGGTCCGGACGACGACCCGGCGACGGCGCACCCGAACCCTCACCCGGCCGATCCCCGCCGTCGCACCCACCGCGTCCCGGACAAGGGCCGCGATCGCGGAGCGGTCGACCGCCGCGCGCACGCGTGGCGCCGAGGCGATGGGGAGCAGGCCGCGCCGCCCCGGAGAGAGCGCTAGGACGACCATCAGCGCGCCGAGCACGGCGATCCCACCGGCGGCGACGGCTACGGACGTGTCGCCCGGACCGTGGTGCGACAGCCAGTGCACGGCTCCGGTGCGCCAGTCGGCGGCCGGGCGGTGCGCGGTGTGCACCAGGATCAGGTCGCACGCCAGGGCGCCGAAGGCCACAGCGATCACCAACGTGAGCAGAGCCATCGGCAGTCGGCGCTGCGACCACCACCGCAGCGGGGTGCGGACAGCGGTCGGCGCCTCGGGGAGCTCTTCCCGTCGTGCGGTCGCGTCGATCGCCTTCGACGGCGACAGCGCGGTGACGCCGATCCGGGGCCGTGTGACGTCCAGGCCGGTCAACTGCCCTGTGCGGGAGGCGACATGGTCCTGGAGTCGGCGCACGGACTCGGGCAAGGCCCGCGGATAGGACACCGTCACGTCGAGGGCCACGTCGGCCCGGCGTCCGTGCACCGAGACGGCCCCCTTGGGTGCCGAGGCGCCCCGGTCCGGCAGCGCCTCGACGGCGGCGCGTTCGGCGATCCGCCGAACCGCCTTGTCCGACACGGTCGTTGTGCCGCGCCCTGCCGGCGTGGTCATCGACGGCTCCGCTCGTAGGCGTCCCGCAGATCCTGGACGCGGCCCCCGCCGTCGAACCAGCGTCCCACCACCCACCCCAGCGCCCCCAGGGCGGCCACCAGCAGGAACGCCCCGAAGCCGCCGAAGAAGCCGGCGAAGGCCAGCGCCATTCCCGCGGCCATCCCCACGATCGATCTGTTCACTGTGTACTCCCTGTAGCGAGGCTGCCGGAGCCGGAGACGAGATGCATCCCTCACTCCACCCGGGAGTCCGAGCCCGGCGCCTCACCGTCGTCCTCGGGCAGGTGGACGTCGTTGACAGTGACGTTGACCTCCACCACATCGAGGCCGGTGACGCGCTCCACCGCGGAGATGACGTTCTCCCGCACCTCGCGGGCGACGTCCGCGATCGGCACGCCGTACTCCACTACGAGGTCGAGATCGACGGCCGTCTGGCGTTCGCCGACCTCGACCTTGACGCCACGTCCCACGTTCGGCCGGCCACCGGGCACCCGGTCGCGTACGGCGCCGATGGTGCGCGACAGTCCGCCGCCCATGTCGTACACGCCCGGGATCTCCCGGGCCGCGATGCCTGCCACCTTCACGACGACGACGTCGGCGATCGACGTCCGGCCGCGGTCGGCGGCGGGCTGGTCGGCCCCGGTGACACCGCCGGACACGGCCGTCGTCTGCGGCTCCCTGCCCGTCCGGGGGATGGACACGTCCTTGGCGGCCGGTGCGGTCTGCGTGGTCATGGCACGTCCCTTCTGCTCTGCCTGGCTCAACAGTTGCTCTCACTCCGTCAGACCCGGCCCGGCGATGTCTGTGACGCGGAACCCGGAAGCAATTCCGGCGCCTCCTCAACTGGTGGGCATGAGGACGGTGTCGATGATGTAGACGTTGGCGTTGGCGGTCTTGACGTTGCCGCAGACGACCTTGGCGGAGTCGTTGACGGTGTA
>NZ_JBSFXO010000022.1:0-53603 GCF_053595415.1 Streptomyces sp. NPDC002499 | reverse complement strand
CAACGCTTCGACCTGGCCCAGCACCCGGTCGAGTACGGCACCGGCGCCCGCGTCGCCGACCGTCAAACGGTCGGACCACCCAGGCCCATCGGGAGACTCAGACCTTGCGGCCGATGCCGCAGATCGCGTCCACGTCGGAGGGGTCGCGCCCCACGTCGACCGGTTCCGGGTGCCACTGCGAGGTCGGGACGATACCCGGCTCCATGACCTCCAGGCCCTCGAAGTACGCCGCGATCCGCTCCTGCCCGCGCAGATGGTAGGAGCTGGCGGAGTTCGCGTTGTAGACCGAAATCGCCTGGTTGAGCGCCTCGTTGGTGTCGGTGCCGTCGCTCAGGGCGAGATAGCTGCCCGGCGGGAGGGCGTCGAGGAAACGCGCCACGACGGCGGCGGGCTCGTCGGAGTCCGGGATCTGGCCCAGGATGCCCAGCATGGTCAGCGCGATCGGCTTGCTGAAGTCCAGGGTCTTCGCGGCCTCTTGGAGGATCGTCTCCGGATCGCGCACATCGGCGTCCAGGTAGGCGCAGGCGCCCTCCGGGGTGCTGGTGAGCAGGGCCTGGGCGTGCACCAGGACCAACGGGTCGTTGTCGACGTAGACGATCCGGCTCTCGGGGGCGATGCGCTGCGCGACCTCGTGGGTGTTGTCCACGGTGGGCAGGCCGGTGCCGACGTCCAGGAACTGTCGTACGCCCGCCTCGGCGGCGAGGTAGCGCACGGCCCGGACGAGGAAGCGGCGCTGGAGCCGTGCGAGCAGCGCTATGTCCGGGAACATCTGGACGATCATCTCGCCGGCCTCGCGGTCGGCGGCGTAGTTGTCCTTGCCGCCCAGCAGGAAGTTCCACACGCGGGCGGAGTGCGGCCGGTCCAGCTGGAGCCGGTCGGCCAACGGGTCTTCGGAGGTCATGGGCAAAGCGTCACATGAAGTACGCGGCGGTGTCCGGCGATTGACGTTCATGGGGGCGGCCGCGCGGGACTTCCCAGGCACCGGTCCGTCGGCCGGCGTCGCGCCGCGCTTCTCGACAGGTCGAGAGGATCGTGCAAGAGGTCGAGGGGATCGCACTAACAACCGCGCTGCTCAGGCTGGTTTGCTCGAAGAGTCCCTTCCCGCCGCACCACGGCGCAAGACTCTGAGGAGCATCCCATGGCACTCGACTCGTACGTCGGCCTCGGCCGGTCCGGCCTCAACGTGAGCCCCTTCTGCCTCGGGGCGATGAACTTCGGCGACGCCGGCGGCTTCGGCACCGACGTCGAGGAGTCCGAGAAGATCCTCCAGACCTATCTCGACCGCGGCGGCAACTTCGTCGACACCGCCAACTTCTACACCGGCGGCCAGTCGGAGGCGATCCTCGGCGACTTCCTCGCCGCCCGCCCCGGCCTGCGCGACCGCCTGGTCCTGGCCACCAAGTTCTACGGCAACCTCCACCCCGGCGACCCCAACGGCGGCGGCGCGGGCCGCAAGGCGATCCTCGGCCAGCTGGAGGAGTCGCTGCGCCGGCTGCGCACCGACTACATCGACCTGTACTGGCTGCACAACCACGACTGGTCCACGCCGGTCGAGGAGACCCTGCGCACCCTGGACGACCTGGTCACCGCCGGCAAGATCCGCTACGTCGGCTTCTCCGACACCCCGGCCTGGTTCACGGCCAAGGCGCACACCATGGCCCTGCTGCGCGGCTGGACCCCCGTCACCGCGCTCCAGATGGAGTACTCCCTGCTGGAACGCACCATCGAGGGCGAGTTGATCCCGCTCGCCCAGGACGCAGGCATGGGCGTACTCCCCTGGAGTCCCCTCAAGAGCGGCTATCTCTCCGGCAAGTACCGGCGCGACCAGGGCCCTTCGGACTCCCGGCGCGCGTCGGTGCTCGGCGCCCCCAGCGACGCCCAGTTCACCGTCATCGAAGCGCTGGCCGGGGTCGCCGACGAGATCGGCGCGAGCCCCGCCGCCGTAGCACTCGCCTGGGTTCAGAACCGCCCCGGCATCACCTCCACCCTCATCGGCCCGCGCACGCTCCAGCACCTGGAGGCCAACCTCGCGGGCCTCGACGTACGGCTCACGCCGGAGCAGACCGCGGTCCTGGACGCGGTCTCCGCCCCGACGCTCAACTTCCCCTTCGAGCTCAACCGGAGCATGGGGCGCATGCTCAAGTACGCGGGGGCGACGGTGGACGGGGAGGAGAGCGGCGTGCACTTCCTGGTGCAGGGAGCCGTCCGGCACTGAGGGGTCACTGCGTTTTCGGGGGCGCCGGTCATGGTGTGGCGACCAGACGCCACAGGGATGTGGTCTCGGCGCTCCGTGCCGCGTGGAGCGGGTCGGTGGTGTCCTTGGCGCGGGGGTGCCGGGGCTTGGTGTCGATCCTTTCCACGACGCGCAGGTGGGCTGCCCGGATGGTGTCGAGCAGATGCGGGCGGGTCCGGAGGCCGAGGTGTTCCGCCAGGTCGGACAGCACGAGCCAGCCCTCGCCGCCCGGTCGCAGGTGGGCCGAGAGGCCGGCGAGGAAGCCGTGCAGCATGGTGCTGTCCGGGTCGTAGACGCCTTGCTCGACGGGGCCCGTCGGGCGGGCGGGGAGCCAGGGCGGGTTGCACACGACGAGGTCGGCGCGGCCCTCGGGGAACAGGCCGGGGCCGGTCACCTCGATCCGGTCGACGAGCGCGAGCCGGTGGACGTTCTCCTCGGCGCAGGCCAGGGCGCGGGGGCTGATGTCCGTGGCCACGACTCGGTCGACACCGCGGCGGGCCAGGACGGCGGGGAGGACACCGGTTCCGGTGCCGAGGTCGAACGCCGTACCGGTGGCGGGGCGTCGGCGGATCGACGGTGGCAGCGGTGTGTGGGCGACCAGGTCGACGTACTCGCCTCTGACGGGTGCGAACACTCCGTAGTGCGGGTGGACGCGTGCGCCGAGCGCCGGTACGTCGACGCCTTTCAGCCGCCACTGGTGAGCGCCGATCACTCCCAGGAGTTCGCGGAGGGAGACCGCCGTGGGTTCCTTCGCGGGGCCGTACGCCTCCAGGCACGCCCGGCGGACGTCGGGTGCCCTGCGCAACGCCAGGGTGTGGTCGTCGTCCAACAGCACCAGAAGCTTGCCGAGGACACGGGCGCGGTGACCGCTGGCGCGTCGGTGGAGGCGGAAGGAGTCGCTCGGGGAGGTGCCGGTGCTGGGCGGTCTGCGGTCGAGGCGGCGGCCCAACGCCTGGAGCAGTTGCCGGGCGTTGTGGAAGTCGCCCTGCCAGAGGAGGGCCGTTCCTTCACAGGCCTGCCGGTAGGCGTCGGCCGCCTTCGTCCGGTCGTCGGCGACGACGGTTCGTTTCGGGGGAGGGGTGCCGTTCTCGGAATGCCAGTGGGCGGAACGGTGGGTGTGGTCCTGGGTCCAGTTGATCGTGGACACCGTGTACTCCTCGTGATCGAACGTGCGGGGGCACGAAGAGCACTTCGACGAGGAGCAGGCCGAGCCCACGTCCGTCCGGTGGACAGGCGTGGGCTTCGAGGCAGTCGGTCGCTACCGCCCTCGCGTCGAAGCGCGAGAGGAGACATCCCAGACAACCATGCCGAGCATCAGGTCAGGCCTTTCAGATGAGGTAGCGGAACGAACTGTACGCGTTGTCGTACCGCGCGTTCGCCCAGTAACCGCCCGGGACGTCCTGGGTGTTACCGCGCCAGTAGGAGTTGGTGTAGAAGCGCGCCGAACTCCCGTTGTGGTTCTCGATCGAGGAGATGTGGTCGTTCACGGTGGTGCTGCTGCCCTGGAAACGGTTGTTGGCGAAGTTGTTGTCCGCGGTGGTGAACCCGGCGATCGCACCGCTGAGTCCGGTCCCGTCCCACACGCAGACGGAGTCCGTGCAGACGTCCGCGGCCTGAGCCGGCATGGTCGCGACGGCACCCAGTCCGACGCTGAGCAACAGCACCGCGGCGCTGCGGAGGTGTTTCATCGTGTCTCTCCCTGATCAGTCGATCGCGTAGTAGAAGGAGCTGAACTGGTTGTCCCAGACCGCGTTCTCCGGCCGGCCGTCGCAGAACACCCGCTGTCCCTGGCCGCGCCAGTAGGAGTCCGTGTAGAAGATCGGCCGCCGTGTGGTGGTGCAACTCATCGAGGAGATGCGGTCGTTGACGTTGGTGCCGTCGACGAAACGGTTGTTGGAGAAGTTGTTGTCGGCGGTGGTGAACCCCGCGGCCGTGCCGCCGCCACCCGTGCGCTCGTAGACGCACACCCGGTCGGTGCACGCCGCCGACGCGGGGACGGCCAGGGCGGTCACCGCGCCCCCGGCGAGCACGAAGGCCACGGCCGCGACGGACAGAAGTCGTTTCATGGATTGCTCCTCTGTAGTGGACTGGGTGGGACTGCGCGTGCCGGTGTAGTGCACTGGGTGGGACTGCGCGTGCCGGGGTCGCGCGGGACGGTCAGCCGTCCCGTCCTTCCCCGAGCACCTCGGCGGCCGCGGAAAGCTGCCTCCCGACCGCCTTCCTGGCCTTCTCCAGCGCCGGCCGGTTCTCCTCGATCGCCCGGTTCTGGTAGGCGGCCTCGGTGTCCGCCCAGACGCGGACGACACCGGTCTCCTTCTTGCAGCGGACGTCGGCCACCGCGGTGGAGATCTCCCGTGCGGTGGGCCGGTCCCCGGCGAACGCCGGGTCGTCGTTGGCGCCCATGGGCGTCCGGTAGTGGAAACCCGCCTTCGTCATGCACGCCGCCCAGGCG
The DNA here is from genome assembly GCF_053595415.1 of Streptomyces sp. NPDC002499. Classification (NCBI taxonomy): domain Bacteria; kingdom Bacillati; phylum Actinomycetota; class Actinomycetes; order Kitasatosporales; family Streptomycetaceae; genus Streptomyces; species Streptomyces sp. NPDC002499. Next base: position 48,918 of record NZ_JBSFXO010000022.1, on the reverse strand, counting down.
TCGAAGACACCGGTCACGCGGCTGTCGCGCTGCGAACGCGACCAGCTCCAGCCCCGCAGGTTCTCCACGAGCTGCTGGGCCTCCCGCTCCTCGGCGCTGGTCAGCCGGTTCGCCGCCTGGCCCGAACAGCCGCCCGGCGGCACCGCCCGGCCCTTCACCCGCGCCGCGCCCTTGCCGCTCGCGGCCGTCAGATAGGTGGTGCTCTGGTGCCCGGACTCGCTCGCGGCCGCCTTGCGCGCCGCGTCCAGCTCCTTCTGCGGCGGGTGGTAGCCGCGCGTCGAGGCGGCTCGCGCGTCGGTGAGCATGTACCTGTCCCGGTTCGGTTCCGCCAGGAACCGGGACCCCGTCGCGCTCGTGGCGCGGACGGACCACCCGAACCGCTTCATGCACCGCTGGAACAGCGTCGCGTACGCGCGGTCGATGCGGAACTGCTCGCCAGGGTCCGCCCGATAGGCGTCGAGCGGCAGCAACAGACCGAGATCCGCGGAGTGTCGGACCCCTGCGGCGGCCGGGGGCGGCTGCTCCCCTGTCGCAGCCGCCCCCGCCGTGCAGCCGGTCAGCAGCCCCGCACACAGCAGAGCCGCCACACCCTGGAGTCGGCCGCTCCGCCTGCCGTGGTCCGGCAGCCTGCTCGGCTTCCGGGCCGCCTCGACTGTCCGGAGCATGGCCTTCCCCCTCCTTCGCCGGTCCGGGGCGCCGCCCCGGACAACTCCACGCTCGCACCGGGTTGTTGTGGAGTTCTTGTGGAATCCTTGTGGTGCGTCGGAGACCGGACGTGACTGTTTGACCTGCCGGGGGATGCGCCCATGGATCTTCGACTGCTGGGGCCGCTGGAGTTATGGGCCGCGGGCCGCCGGCTCGACCTGGGACAGCCCAGGCAGCGCGCGGTACTGGCCGCGCTCGGTGCCGACGCGGGTCGTCCGGTGACGATGGAGTCACTGGTGGACCGGATCTGGGACGACACGCCGCCCAGCGGGGCACGCGCCGCGCTCTACCCCCACGTGAGCCGCATCCGGCGATTACTGGAGGAGGCGGCACGGGCGGAGGGGTGCGAGGACCGGCCGCCGCTGCGCCTGCTCAAGGTGACCGGGGGATACGTCCTGGAGGCGCAGGGGGAACGGGTCGACCTGCTGCGCTTCCGCAGACTCGTGGCGCGGGCACGCGACGCGCACCGGGACGACAACGACCGCAGTGAACTGCTGGGCGAGGCGCTCGACCTGTGGCGCGGAATCCCCCTGGCGGGCCTGGCCGGAACATGGGCGGAGCGGATGCGCACGGCCCTGGGCCAGGAGCGCCTCGACGCGGCCATCGCCTGGGCCCGGACCGAGACGAGGACCGGACACCCGCTGGAAGTGGTCGGTCGGATGCGTGGCCTCACCGCCGAGTATCCCCTCGTGGAACCGCTGGCGGCCGAGCTCGTCCGGGCGCTGGCCGCGTCCGGCAGGAACGCCGAAGCGCTGGAGTGCTACACCCTGGCCCGGCGGCGGCTGATGGAGGAACTCGGCTCCGAACCCGGCGCCGAACTGCGGGCCGTCCACGACTCCGTGCTCCGCAGCACCGGCGAACCACCGCCGCGCGAGACCGTGCCGGCCGCCGCGGCGACAGCGCCCGCCAGGCCCGTACCGGCTCAACTACCTGCCGACGTACCGGCGTTCACCGGTCGAGCCGAGCAACTGGCCGAACTGTCCGCGCATTTGGTCGCCGTCGGCGACGGCCGGCAGCCCGCCACCGCCGTCGTGATCTCCGCTGTCTCCGGCACCGCGGGAGTGGGCAAGACCGCCCTCGCGGTCCGCTGGGCCCACCAAACGCGGGAGGAGTTCCCCGACGGGCAGCTCTACGTGAACCTGCGCGGCTTCGACGTGAAGGAGCCGGTGTCCGCGGCGGAGGCGCTCTCCGGATTCCTCGCCGCGCTCGGGGTGCCCGGCCGGGACATCCCGCAGGAGCCGGAGGACCGCGCGGCACGCTACCGGACCGAGCTGTCCGGCCGACGCCTGCTGATCGTCCTGGACAACGCCTCGTCGGCCGAACAGGTACGCCCGCTGCTGCCGGGCACGTCCACCTGCAAGGTGCTGGTGACCAGCCGGGACTCACTGGCCGGCCTGGTGGCCGTGCACGGCGCGCACCGGCTCGTCCTCGACCTGCTGCCGCCCGCGGACGCCATCGGCCTGCTGCGGACCCTCGTAGGCGGACGGGTCGACGCCGAACCCGAGGCCGCGGCGGCGCTGTCGGAGCAGTGCGGGCGCCTGCCGCTGGCTCTTCGCGTGGCGGCCGAACTGGCGCTCTCCGAACCGGACGTGCCGTTGGCCGAGTTGAGCGAGGAGCTCACCGACCACCGCAAGCGGCTGGACCTGCTGGACGTCGGCGGGGACCCCCGGGCAGCCGTACGGGCCGTGTTCTCCTGGTCCTACCAACGGCTCCCCGCCGACGCCGCGACCGCCTTCCGGCTGCTCGGCCTGCACCCCGGCCCCGACTTCGACACCCGCGCTACCGCCGCCCTCGCCGGCATCTCCCTCCACGACGCCCGGCGCACGGTCGCGGTGCTCACCCGCGCCCACCTGATCCAGCCGATGCGCCCCGGCCGCTACGGCATGCACGACCTGTTGCGCGTCTACGCCGCCTGGCAGGCCGAGACCCAGGACAGCGAGCACGACCGGGACCTGGCGCTCGACCGTCTCTTCGACCACTACCTCGCGGGCGCGGCGGCCGCGATGGACCTCCTGCACCCGGCCGAACGCCGGCTGCGCCCCCGTGTCACCGCGCGGAGCGGCGCCCTGCCGCACCTGACGGACGCGGCGCAGGCGCGGCAGTGGCTGGACACCGAGCAGCGGGTCCTGGTGACCGTCTGCGCCGAGGCGGCCGCTCGCGGCCGGGCGGTGCACGCCACCCGCACGGCCACCGTCCTTCACCGCTACTTCGAGAGCGGCGGGCACTTCGCCGACGCCTTGGTCGTCTACGCCCACGCCGGCCGCGCGGCCCGGGAGGCGAACGACCTCGAGGGCGAGGCCGACGTGCTGACCTGCCTGGGCGTCATCCAGCGGCGACTCGCGCGCTACGAGGCGGCGGCGACCCACCACCAGCAGGCGCTCGCCCTCTACCGGCGGATCGGCAACCGCACCGGAGAGGCGCGCAATCTGACCAACCAGGGAGTGCTCCACGAACTGCGGGGTCAGTACCGTCAGGCACTGGACTGCCACGGCCAGGCCGTCACGCTGTTCCGGCAGACCGGTGATCCGGGCGGTCAGGCGGACGCGTTGAACAACCTGGGCATCATCCACGAGCTGCTCCACGAGTACGAGACAGCCGCGGACAACCACCGGCAAGCCCTGGCGCTGTACCAGGAGGCCGGGCACGTCTTCGGAGAGGCCTCCGCGCTCGGCAATCTCGGCATCGTGCAGAACCGGCTCGGCGACCACACCGCGGCGGCCGACACCTTCCAGCGGATCCTGACCGCGTTCCGCGGTCTCGGCCACCGCTCCGGGGAGGCGCACGCGCTCTCCAACCTCGGTGAGACCTACGCCCGGCTCGACCGGTACGAGACCGCCGCCGACCACCAGCGCAAGGCCCTCGCCCTGTTCCGCAGAATCGGCGAACGGTACGGCGAGGTGGGCGCCCTCAACGGCCTGGGCGAAGCCCTGCACGGCATGGACCAGCCGGCCGAGGCACTCGCGGCGCACACCGAGGCGCTGACCGTCGCGCAGGAGATCGAGGACCAGGAGGAACAGGCCCGCGCCCACATCGGGATGGCCGGGGTCCACGAGGAGACGGGTGCTCACGACCGCGCCCGTGAGCACTGGCGACACGCCCTCGATCTCTACACCGCGCTCAACTCCCCCCGCACCGCCGAGATACGGGACCGCCTGGCGGCCCTGGACGCGGACGCGCGCCCCGCCGGGACGCCCTGAGAGGTGCCGGGGCCGTCCTCGCGGGCTATCGGCGGGTTCAGTCCAGGCCGCGCGCAGCCGCCCTCGTACTGTCCAGGTCGCGCGCCGCTCCCGTGCTGTCCCGCACGATCAACCGAGGCACCGGCACCCGCTCCGCCCGCGCCGGCCCTCCGTCCAGCAACGCGGTCAACTCCCGTGCCGCGGTGCGTCCGAACTCCACGCTGTCGCGGGACAGGGCGGACAGCCAGGGCTTGACCATGCGGCACAGGGCCGAGTCCTCCCAGGCGACCACCGAGACGTCCGCCGGTACGGCGAAGCCGAGTTCGGTGGCCGCGGCCACCCCGGCGACGGCCATCACGTCGTTGTCGTAGATCAGGGCGGTCGGGGGAGCGGGGTCCTCCAGGACACGGCGGGTGACGGCCGCGCCTTCCGCGTCGGAGTAGTCGGTGGTCACCGACTGGACGCCGGTCAGGCCGCGTCGGGCCGCCTCCGCGCGCAGGGTGCGGACCCGGCGCTCGGTATGGGCCAGGCCCGCCAGACCCGCGATGTGCACGATCCGGCGGTGGCCGAGCGCGTACAGACCGTCCACCACCGCGGCCATCGCGGCCGCGTCGTCCGCCCACACCGTCGACAGACCGGGATGACGTTCGTCGGGTGCGCCGCCGATCACCACGGCGGGCAGGCCGAGTTCGTCCAGCAGGTCGGGGCGCGGGTCGTCGGTGCGCGGATCCACGACGAGTACGCCGTCCACGCGGTGCTCGGCCCACCAGCGCCGGTAGACCGCGCATTCGTCCTCGACGTCCTCGACCACCTGGAAGAGCAGGCCGAGATGACGTTCCGCCAGCACTTCCTGGATGCCCGAGACGAGTTGGAGGAAGAAGGAGTCCACGCCCAACGTGTGCGCGGGCCGGGCCAGCACGAAGCCGACCGTGGCCGCGCCCTCACCGGACAGCGCGCGGGCCGCCGTGCTGGGCCGCCAGCCCAACTGCTCGGCGACCCGGCGCACCCGGTCGCGGGTGACCTCCGAGACTCCGGGACGGTCGTTGAGCGCGAAGGACACCGCGCTCTCGGAGACGCCGGCGCGCCGCGCGATGTCCTTCATGGTCGGACGGCGCGCCGGGGACCGCTTCGCCGGCATGGGGATCCCCATTTCTCACGATTCAACACGATGCGACACAGCACAGCTAATGCGCTTGAGTGCGATCACCCTAAAGCGCATTAGTCGGAAGTGGCAAGAGGCCGATCACATCCGTCTGACCTGCACTAATGGGGAACAGATTTCTTTAGCTGTGCCGAATCCATTGACTTTCCTCGGGAGCCCCGGGCAAGGTCCATGGCGTCCCAGCCGCCGACGCCGCCAAGGGAGCCGTGTCACCGTGCCCATATCCCGCAGAGCCCTCGCCGCTACCGCCGTAGCCGCCCTCGTCATGCCGCTGAGCGCCTGCGGTTCCGGGAGCGACGACGGCGGTTCCTCCGACGCCTCCGGCAAGGTGGAAGGCAACATCACCTTCCAGACCTGGAACCTGCGCGCGAACTTCAAGTCGTACTTCGAGGGCGTGATCGCCGACTTCGAGAAGCAGTATCCGGGCACCCACGTGAAGTGGGTCGACCAGCCCGCCGAGGGGTACCCGGACAAGATCAGCGCGGACGCGGCCGGCGGCACCCTGCCCGACGTCGTGAACGTCTCCCCGGACCTCGTCGCCCCGCTCGCCAAGGCCGGCTTCGCGCTCGACCTCGACAAGAACGCAGCGAAGTACAAGAAGGAGTATCTGGACGGGGCTTGGGCCAGCCACCAGATACCGGGCATGACCGGCACGTACGCCTTCCCCTGGTACCTCAACACCGGGCCGCTCTTCTACAACAAGTCCCTCTTCAAGGAGGCCGGGCTCGACCCCGACCAGCCGCCGAAGACGTACGACGAACTCTTCACCGACGCCCTGGAGTTGGCCAAGAAGAGCGACGGCAAGGTCGCCACCCTCGCCAACGTGCCCACCGTCGAGGACTTCGGCCGCTACGGCGTCGAGCTGATGAACAAGGCGGGCGACGGCTTCGCCTTCAACGACGCGAAGGGCATCGAACTCCTCACCAAGTACAAGGAGTTGTACGACGCCCAGGCGCTCGACCCGCAGGCGCTGACCGCGACCCCCGAGTCCTCCGGCAAGAAGTTCCTCACCGGAGCCGTCGCCATGAACCCCGGCAGCGCACTGGACCTCGGCAACTTCAAGAAGCAGGCGCCGAACCTGTACAAGAACATCGGCATCACGGACCAGATCACCAGCACCGGCCACGTCAACATGTACGTGATGGGCCTGATGGTCAACGCGCAGACCAAGAAGAAGCCGGCCGCGATCGCCTTCGCGCACTGGGTCACCGACGCCACGCACCAGATGTCGTTCGCCAAGAAGGTCGCCATCTTCCCGAGCACCGCCGGCTCGCTCGACGACCCGTACTTCACCAAGGAGGACGGCACCGACGAGACCCGCGTCCGGATCGCCGCCGCCAAGTCGCTGAAGAACGCGGTCAATTACACGCCCGTGCTGTTCAGCGACCAGATGAAGACCGCCCTGCGCAACGAGGTGGCCAAGGCGCTGCAGGGCAAGGAGAGCCCCAAGGACGCTCTCGACAACGCTGTCAAGGCGTGCGACACGCTCCTGAAGCAGCAGGGCTGACCCGACATGGCGAGTTCCACTGTTCCCACCGAGTCCCGGGTGCGGCGCGGATCCCGGGTGCCGGGCGAGCGGCCGGTACGACGCGTACGGCGTCAACTGCCCAGCAGCCCCTGGCTGTTCGCCGCACCCGGGCTGCTGATCACCGGCGTGTTCGTCCTGTACCCGTTCGTCTCCACGGTGATCAACTCCTTCACCGACCGCCGCACCCTGATCCCCGGCAAGTTCGTGGGCCTCGCCAACTTCCGCGAGCTGTGGCACGACGACATGTTCTGGATCGGCCTGCGCAACAGCACGCTCTACATCCTCGGCGTCGTGCCCGCGCTCGTGATCCTGCCCCTGCTGCTCGCGATGCTGGTGCAGAAGAACATCCCCGGCATCACCTTCTTCCGGTCCGCCTTCTACACCCCGGTCGTCGCCTCGATCGTCGTGGTCGGCCTGATCTGGGTGTGGCTGCTGGACGAACGCGGCCTGATCAACTCGCTGTTGGAGACCATCGGGGTCGGCCGGGTCGGCTTCCTCAGCGACCAGTGGCTGCTCCTGGTGAGCGCGATGGCGGTCACGGTCTGGAAAGGCCTCGGCTACTACATGATCATTTATCTGGCCGCGCTGGCGAACGTGCCGCGCGAGCTGCACGAGGCGGCCGCGGTCGACGGCGCCGGAGCGATCCGCCGCTTCGTCACCGTCACCGTGCCCGCTGTCCGCTCCACCATGGTCCTGGTCGGCGCGCTCTCCTCGGTGGCCGCCTTCAAGGTGTTCTCCGAGGTCTACCTGATGGCGGGCCCCAGCGGCGGACCGGCCGGCGAGGACACCACCCTCGTCATGCTCGTCCAGCGCACCGGCACCGGCCTGACCGGCCGCGTCGGCTACGCCTCCGCCATCTCGGTGGTCGTCTTCGTCATCACCGTCGTCTTGATGCTGCTCGTCCTGCGGGCCGACCGGAAGGACGAGTCATGAGCGTCCTGGAGAAGGTGCGGCCCGACCGGAAGCAGGCCACCGCCCGCGAACCCCGGGTCACCGACGAGCACGGCCGCCGCATCCGGGTGTGGGAACTGGCCCTGCGCTACGTGCTGTTGCTCGCCGTGCTCGCCCTGACCGTCGGCCCGTTCCTGTGGCAGCTGTCCACCTCGCTCAAGGGCCCCACCGAGGACATCTACAGCTCCCCGCCGAGCTTCCTGCCCGGCCACCCCACCCTGCACAACTACAGCCGGGTCGCCGACACCATCCCGGTCTGGGACTACGCCTTCAACTCGCTGAAGGTCGCCACCGCCAACGTCGTGACCAACTGCGTCGGTTCGGCCCTCGCGGGATACGCCCTGGCCCGACTGCGCTACCGGGGACGGCGGGTGGCCACCCTCGTCTTCATCCTGGCCATGCTCGTGCCGGCCGAGAGCATCATCATCGCCCAGTTCACGACCATGCGGGAGCTCGACCTCAACAACACCCTGATCGGCGTCGTCCTGCCCGCCTGCATCGCCTCGATGAACGTGCTGCTGATGCGCAACGCCTTCCTCAACCTCCCCTACGAGATAGAGGAGGCCGCCTACATGGACGGCGCCAACGTCTGGCAGCGGTTCCTGCGGATCGCGGTGCCGTCGGTGAAAGGCACCCTCGCGGTCGTCGCGATCTTCGCCTTCATGGGCGCCTGGGACGACTTCCTGTGGCCGCTCATCGTGCTGAGCGACCCCGACAAGTTCACGCTCACCATCGGACTCAACTACCTGCACGGCACCTTCGCCAACGACGAACGGCTCGTCGCGGCGGGCACGGTCATCGCCGTGGCACCGCTGATCGCCCTCTTCGCCTGTCTCCAGCGGTACTTCTTCCGCGGGGTCGGCGAGGGCGCGGTCAAGGGCTGAACCTCCCCTGAGCACAAGGACCTCCGCATGTCTGCTGCCGTGCGCTTCGGCGTCAACTACACCCCCAGCGAAGGGTGGTTCCACCACTGGCTCGACTTCGACCTCGACTCCGTACGGGCCGACCTCGACTCCATCGCCGCACTGGGCCTCGACCACATCCGCGTCTTCCCGCTGTGGCCGTACTTCCAGCCGAACCGCACCCTGATCCGCCCCCGCGCCGTCGAGCAGCTCGTCCAGCTCGTCGACGCCGCCGCCGAACGCGGCCTCGACGTCAACGTGGACGGTCTGCAAGGCCACTTGAGCAGCTTCGACTACCTGCCCGCCTGGACCCGGACCTGGCACCGGCGCAACCTCTTCACCGACCCTGACGTCCTCGACGGCCAGGCCGCCTACCTGCGCACCCTCGCCGCCGCCCTCGCCGGCCGGTCCAACTTCATCGGGATGACCCTCGGCAACGAGGTCAACCAGTTCTCGGCGGGCCCGCATCCCGACCCCGACCGGGCGACGTCCGACGAGATCGACGCGTGGCTCACGCGCATGCTCGCCGCCTGCGAACAGGGCGCCCCCGGCAGGCTGCACCTGCACGCCGAGTACGACGCCACCTGGTACCAGGACGACATGCCGTTCACCCCGGGCCAGGCCGCCCGGCACGGCGCCGTGACGGCCGTGCACTCCTGGGTCTTCAACGGCACCGCCCAGCGGCACGGCCGTACCTCCGTGCCGAGCGAACACCATGCCGCGTACCTCGTCGAGTTGAGCAAGGCCTGGGCCGACGATCCCCACCGGCCCGTCTGGCTCCAGGAGGTCGGCGCCCCCGCACCCCTGATCCCGGCCGAGCACGCCGCCGCCTTCACCGAGGCGACCGTCACGAACGCGCTCGACTGCCCCGACCTGTGGGGCATCACGTGGTGGTGCTCCCACGACGTGTCCCGCGATCTCGCCGACTTCCCCGAACTCGAATACGGGCTCGGGCTGTTGACGAACGACCGCAAGCCGAAGGACACGGCGCGGGTGCTGGCGGACGCGGCGGCCCGCGTCCGCGGCCATGCCTCGGCGTCCGCCTCCGGACCGCGCACCCCCGCCCCCCGCACCACCGCACTCACGGTCCCCGCCGACCCGGCCGTCCGCTCGCTCTGCGCGCCCGGCGGCCCGGTCTACGACGCCTTCTTCCGGCTGACCGCCGACGGTGTCCGGCCCACGACCGTCCTGGACACGCGCGCGGACGACAAGGATCATCTCGCCGCGCGTGGCATCACCGAAGTCGTCCGTCCCGAACAGGTACTCCCCACCCCACCAGGAGACACCAGCTCGTGAACCCCACCAGACGCACCGTCCTGATCGCCGGCACGGCAGCCGCCCTGCTGCCGTCGGCACCCGCCTTCGCCGTGACCCCGAAGGCCGAGGCCGCCGCGGCGACCCCGCCGTACGCCTCGTACTGGTACCCGGACTCGTTCCCCTCGGGCACCCCCGGCACGGGCATCACCTGGCGCAGCCTGAAGGCGTGGACGGCCGCCGGTGACGCGGACCTCGCCTTCAACGCCGCGTCCGTCCCGCTCGCGACCCGCTTCACCCCGACCCAGGCGAACACGACCGCCCGCTCGGAACAGGCCCGCGTCCAGTCCTTGGTCTCCTTCGGACCGACATCCAGCAACCCGTCCCAGGGCGCGGCCACCGCCGACTACTACGCCCTCACCCACTGGGCGTACATGGACGAGCTGGTGTTCTGGGGCGGCTCGTCGGGGGAGGGGCTCATCCTCGCCCCGAACGCGCCGATCGTCGACGCCGCCCACCGGCACGGCGTGCCCGTGCTCGGCAACATCTTCCTGCCGCCCACCGCGTACGGCGGCCAGCTCCAGTGGACCCGCGACCTGGTGCAGAAGGACGCGACCGGGCACTACCCGCTCGCCGCCCAACTCGTGGCCGTCGCCGCCGCGTACGGCTTCGACGGGTGGTTCGTGAACGCCGAGACCAGCGGTGGCAACACCGCCCTCGGCACCGACATGCTCGGCTTCGTCAAGGAGTTGAAGGCCCTCGCGGTGGCCCAGGGGCAGCGGGTGACCTGGTACGACTCGATGACCGTGAACGGCACGGTGAGCTGGCAGGGCGCCCTCAACACGCAGAACCAGGCCTTCTTCCAGGCCGCGGACGACATGTTCGTCGACTTCCGGTGGAGCACGAGCACGCTCGCCTCGTCGGGGCAGAAGGCCGTGGATCTGGGGCGCAGCCGGTACGAGCTGTGGGCGGGCGTGGACGTCGAGTCCAACGGCTCCAATTCATCGGTGAGTTGGGACGCGATCGTGCCCACCACCAAGGCGCACGTCACGTCGATCGGCCTCTACCGGCCCGAGTGGACCCGCAACCACCTTCCCGCGAGCCGGACTCCGGGCGACTTCCACGCCTCCGACGACCGGTTCTGGACCGGGCGGTCCCTCGATCCCTCGCGGCCGGACACCACCGATCCCTGGCGGGCGCCGGCCGTGTCGGTCGCCGACCGGTCGACGGTCGGCGCGCTGCCGTTCGCGAGCGTGTTCAACACCGGGCACGGGCTGCGGTGGTACGAGGACGGGGCGGTCACGTCGGACACGGCGTGGAACCACCTCGGGGTGCAGGACCGGCTTCCCTCGCGGCGCTGGGCGGTGCACACCTCGGGGCAGCGGCCCGCCGTGACCTTCGACTTCGCGGACGCGTGGCGCGGTGGGAGCAGTGTGCTGGTCGCCGGTGCGCTGGACGCGCCGACGGACCTGGAGGTGTACGCGACCAGGCTGCCGATCGGTGTGAACACGGTTGTCGAGCTGACGTACAAGGCCGATGCCGGGGATGTGAACGTCGAGCTGGCGGTGGCGACCGCGGAGGCGAGTTCACCGGGGGCGACACCGCCGTACACGTATCTGCCGGTGGACGCGGCTTCGCCTGTGAACTCGGTCAACGGGTGGCAGACGGTGACCGTCCCGCTCACAGGGCTCTCCGGGACCGTGCACGCGATCGGCGTGCGGCTAACCGGGACCGTGGCCGGCGCCTCGGTGCGGTGGCGGCTCGGTGGTATCGCCGTCCACGACACGCCCGACACCCCTGACGCCCCGGCCGGCTTCGACATCACCGCGGCCACCGGCGGCGACCTGCGCTTCGGCTGGAGCGCCGCCCCGGGCCCCGTACGCCACTACGAGCTGCACCGCCTCCTGCCCGACGGCACCCGCCGCTTCCTCGGCGGCACCGCCCAGCTCGCGTACTTCGTCGCCGGGCTCAGGGCCGAGCAGGGTGAGCAGGCCGCACGGTTCGAGCTGAGCGCGGTGGGGGAGCTGTATACCGCGTCGGCTCCCGTCACGGTGACTCACACCTGGTAGCCGTCGCTCACCACCGGTAATCGTCCACCCAGTCTTGGAGCACCCCGCATGCATGACGACCGCAACCTGGTCGAAGCCCGCCTCAAGCGCGTCCTCGACGAGCGCGTCCGCCCCGCCGTATATCCGGAGTCCGTCCCGCTGGAAGTGGCGGTGTGGAACGCGCCCGGCGAGCCCGTGCTGGTCGCCGAAGGGCTCGCGGCCGAGCCCGAGCCGATCGAGGTGGGCGCCCGGTGGGGTGCTCCTTGGGGGACCAGCTGGTTCCGCGTCTCCGGGACGGTCCCGCAGGCGTGGGCCGGCAAGACCGTCGAGGCGATCCTGGACCTCGGCTTCGACGAGAACATGCCCGGCTTCCAGTGCGAGGGCCTGGTCTACCGGCCCGACGGCACCCCGGTGAAGGGCCTCAACCCGCGCAACCAGTGGGTGCGTGTCGGCGCGCCCGTCGAGGGCGGCGAGGAGGTCGTCCTGCACGTCGAGGCCGCCTCCAACCCCGTCATCCTCGACTACCACCCCTTCCTGCCCACGCAGTTGGGCGACAAGGAGACGGCCGGCGACGAACCGCAGTACAAGCTCACCCGCATGGACCTCGCCGTCTTCGACGAGACCGTGTGGCAGCTCGTGCTGGACCTGGAGGTGCTCGGCGAGCTGATGGCCGAGCTGCCGGTGGAGTCGGCCCGCCGCTGGGACATCCTGCGCGCGGTGGAGCGGGCACTGGACGCCATCGACCTCCAGGACGTCAACGGGTCTGCGGAGCGCGCCCGTTCGCGCCTCACTGACGTCCTCGCCGCCCCGGCCGTCCCCTCCGCGCACCGCATCAGCGCCGTCGGCCACGCGCACATCGACTCGGCGTGGCTGTGGCCGCTGCGCGAGACGGTCCGCAAGGTGGCTCGTACGACCTCGAACATGACCGCCCTCCTGGAGGACGAGCCCGAGTTCGTCTTCGCCATGTCGCAGGCGCAGCAGTGGGCGTGGGTGAAGGAACACCGGCCCGAGGTGTGGGCGAAGGTGAAGAAGGCCGTGGCGGACGGGCGGTTCGTGCCGGCCGGCGGTATGTGGGTCGAGTCGGACACCAACATGCCGGGCTCGGAGGCGATGGCCCGTCAGTTCGTGCACGGCAAGCGGTTCTTCATCGACGAGTTCGGTGTCGAGAACGACGAGGCCTGGCTGCCCGACACCTTCGGCTTCGCCGCAGGTCTGCCGCAGATCATCAAGGCGGCGGGCTCCAAGTGGCTGCTGACGCAGAAGATCTCGTGGTCGCAGACCAACAAGTTCCCGCACCACACCTTCCGTTGGGAGGGCATCGACGGCACCCGGATCTTCACGCACTTCCCGCCCGTCGACACCTACAACTGCTCCATGAAGGGCAGCGAGATCGCCCACGCGGCGACCAACTTCAAGGACAAGGGCGTCGCCCGGCACTCCCTCGCCCCCACCGGCTGGGGCGACGGCGGCGGTGGCACCACCCGCGAGATGGTCGCGAAGGCGGCCCGGCTGCGGGACCTGGAGGGCTCGGCGACCGTCGTCTGGGAGACCCCGCGGGAGTTCTTCGAGAAGGCCGAGGCCGAGTACCCCGAGCCGCCGGTCTGGGTCGGCGAGCTCTACCTCGAACTCCACCGCGCGACCCTCACCAGCCAGGCGCAGACCAAGCAGGGCAACCGCCGCAGCGAGCACCTCCTGCGCGAGGCCGAGCTGTGGGCGGCGACGGCGGCCGTACGGACCGGATTCCCTTATCCGTACGAGGAGTTGGACCGCATCTGGAAGACGGTCCTGCTGCACCAGTTCCACGACATCCTGCCCGGCTCGTCGATCGCCTGGGTCCACCGGGAGGCGCGGCGGACGTACGCGCGGCTCGCCGAGGAGCTGACCGCGATCATCGACGCGGCCCAGCGTGCCCTGGCCGGCGAGGGCACGACGCCCCTCGTCTTCAACGCGGCCCCGCACACCCGCGCGGGTATCTCGGCCGGTGGTGCGGGAGAGGCGGCGGCCGACGGCGAGACTGCGGTCACCGCGCGCGAGGGCGGCGGACACGTCCTGGACAACGGCCGACTGCGGATCGAGATCGACGGCCAGGGCCTGGTCGTATCGGCCTACGACATCGAGGCGGACCGCGAGTCCGTCGCACCGGGCCGGGCGGCCAACCTGCTCCAACTCCACGCGGACTTCCCGAACATGTGGGACGCGTGGGACGTGGACGAGTTCTACCGCAACACCGTCACGGACCTCACCGACGCGGACGAGGTCGTGCCGGAGGGTAACGGGGTGCGTGTCACCCGTAGCTTCGGAGCCTCCCGGGTCACCCAGGTGCTGTCCCTGGCACCGGGGGAGCGGCGGCTGTTGGTGGACACCGAGGTGGACTGGCACGAGACGGAGAAGTTCCTCAAGCTCGCCTTCCCGCTCGACGTGCACGCCGAACGGTACGCGTCGGAGACGCAGTTCGGGCACTTCCACCGGCCCACCCACACCAACACCTCATGGGAGGCGGCCAAGTTCGAGGCCTGCAACCACCGCTTCGTCCACCTGGAGGAGCCGGGCTGGGGCGTGGCCGTCGTCAACGACTCGACGTACGGACACGACGTGACCCGCACGGTCAGAACGGACGGCGACCGGGGCACGACCACCACCGTCCGCGTCTCCCTGCTGCGTGCCCCCCGCTTCCCGGACCCCGAGACCGACCAGGGCGTCCACCGCTTCCGGCACGCGCTGGTGCCGGGTGCGGGCATCGGGGACGCGGTGCGCGAGGGCTGGCGGATCAATGTGCCGGAGCGGCGACTCGAGGGTGCGGGCGAGGTCGCGCCGCTGGTCGCCGTCGACCGGGACGCGGTCGTGGTGACGGCGGTCAAGCTCGCCGACGACGGGAGCGGTGACGTGGTCGTGCGCTTCCACGAGGCCCACGGCGGACGGGCACGCGCGACGCTCACGGCCGGGTTCGAGCTGGCGGAGGTGACGGCGACGGACCTGCTGGAGCGACCGCTCACCGAGGAAGAGGCGCCCGCGCCCGAAGTGACGGGCAATCAGGTCGCTCTGCGGCTGCGGCCGTTCGAGCTGGTGACGCTGAGGTTCAAGCGGGCCTGACGCGTCAGGTCCGGATGGAGACGGGCGGGTGCTGAGGCGCTCGCCCGTCCCTGTTCAACGCCCCGGGGACCACTCGTCCCTCGCCCGATCAGTCCTCGCCCCGCGCCTGGGGCGCTGATCCGCCGGACAGGCCCTGCTCACTGAGCTGCGTCCGCAGCCACTGCTCCACCTCGCCCACGTGCGCGGCCGCCGCCGCCCGTGCCGCCTCCGGGTCGTGGGCCACCAGGGCCCGGTGGATCGCCGCGTGCTCCCGTCTGGTGCGCTCGAAGGCGCCCTCCTCCTGGTAGCCGCGCCAGACCCGGGCCCGGAAGGTCCGTGACGACAGGCCCTCCAGGATGGCGGCCATGGTGTCGTTGCCGGCCGCCGTCGCGATCTCGCGGTGGAAGGCGAGGTCGTGGGCGAGGATCTCCTCGGGGTCGTCGGTGGCGTTCATCGCGGTGAGGTGCTTCTCCACCTCGGCGAGCTGGTCCGGCGTGATCCGGGCCGCCGCCAGCGCGGTCGCCGTCGACTCCAGGACGCGGCGTACTTCGAGCAGTTCCACCAGCTGCGGGCCCCGGGACAGGTCGGCGACCACGCCGAAGGTCTCCAGGAGATCGCCGGCCTCCAGCTGGGTGACGTAGATCCCGGAGCCGTGCCGGGCCTCCAGCACGCCCAGCACGGTGAGCGCGCGGATCGCCTCGCGCATCGAGCTGCGGGAGATGCCGAGCTGGACCGCGAGATCGCGCTCGGTGGGCAGCCGTTGGCCGGGCTCCAGGCGACCCTCGCCGATCATGCCCTTGACCTGCTCGATCGCGCGCTGGGTCACGGTGCCCTTCTGCGGAGCCGTCTCGTCCACGCCGTTCCTCCAGTCACCGGGTGCGCCGAAGTCTAACCGGCACAGTGGTCGGACCACTACGGCTTGAATCAAGGAAAATCTGCCGCTGGAGGGTGTTCTTTCGGCAGAGTGGTCTGATAAGTATGCGGTCATCCGCTCGAACACAGCTCAACGAGGAGCCGCCAGATGCCCGGCAGGACAGTGGGGAAGCGCACCAGGTTCAGAATGCTCGGCGCGGTGGCCGCGGCGGCGAGCGTGTCGCTCGCGCTCACCGCGTGCGGCAGCACCAAGGACACCGGCGGCTCCGGCAGCGCGGGAGGCGGCGGGGGAACCGGCAAGGTCGGGGTGATCCTGCCGCTGCTGACCTCGCCGTTCTGGCAGTCGTACAACGACTACGTGCCGAAGATGGCCAAGTCCGAGGGTGTCGACGCGCTGAAGACGGTCAACTCCAACAGTGACCCGGCCCAGCAGATCACCGACATCAACAACCAGCTCAACCAAGGCGTGAAGGGCCTGGTCGTGGCCCCGCTGGACAGCGCCGCGATCGAGGCCGGACTCGACCAGGCCGACCGCAAGGGCGTGCCCGTGGTCGCGGTCGACGTGGCGCCCGACAAGGGCAAGGTCGCGATGGTCGTGCGCGCGAACAACGTGGCGTACGGCGAGAAGGCCTGCGAGTACCTGGGCCAGCACATCACCAGCGGCAAGGTCGTGCAGATCATGGGCGACCTGGCCTCGGTCAACGGCCGGGACCGCTCCGAGGCCTTCCGGGACTGCGTGAAGACGAAGTACCCCAAGCTCAAGGTCCTGGAGATCCCGGCGAAGTGGGAGTCCGACACCGCGGCCTCCAAGCTGGACACCCTCCTCAACGCCAACCCTGACATCAAGGGCATCTACATGCAGGCCGGCGGTGTCTACCTGGCGCCGACCCTGCAGACCCTCAAGTCCAAGGGCCTGTTGAAGACGGCCGGTACGGCGGGCCACATCACGATCGTCTCCAACGACGGCATCCCGCAGGAGTTCGACGCCATCCGCAAGGGCCAGATCGACGCGACGGTCTCGCAGCCCGCCGACGCCTACGCCAAGTACGGCATGTACTACATCAAGGCCGCGATGGCGGGGAAGACCTTCAAGCCCGGTCCCACCGACCACGACTCGACCATCGTCAAGCTGCCCAGCGGCATCCTGGAGGACCAGCTGCCCGCGCCGCTGGTGACGAAGGACAACGTGGACGACCCCAAGCTGTGGGGGAACACGGTCAAATGAGCACGGCCGTGATCACGCCTCTGGCGGAGGCCGTCGGCGTCGTCAAGCGCTACGGCCCCACCACCGCCCTCGCGGACGGCCGGCTCACCGTGCTGGCCGGCGAGTCCCACGCCCTCGTCGGCCGCAACGGCGCCGGCAAGTCGACCCTGGTCCAGGTCCTGACCGGACTCCAGGCGGCCGACGAGGGCACGGTCCGCTTCGACGGCGAGCCCGCACCCGCGCTCGCCGACCGCGACGCCTGGCGCCGCAAGGTGGCCTGCGTCTACCAACACCCCACGGTCGTCCCCGAGTTGACCGTGGCGGAGAACCTCTTCATCAACCGCCAGCCGCTGCACCGCGGGTTCATCAGCTGGCGCCGGCTGCGCACCGAGGCGACCGAACTCCTCGACACCTGGGACGTGCACGTCGACCCGGAGGCGCGCACCGCCGACCTCAAGGTCGAGGACCGCCAAATGGTGGAGATCGCCCGGGCGTTGAGCTTCGGCGCCCGCTTCATCATCCTCGACGAACCCACCGCCCAGCTCGACAACCGCGAGATCGAGCGGCTCTTCGGCCGCATGCGCGGACTCCAGGACTCGGGCGTCACCTTCCTGTTCATCTCCCACCACCTCCAGGAGGTCTACGAGGTCTGCCAGACCGTCACCGTGCTGCGCGACGCCCGCTGGATCACCACGGCCCCCGTCGCGGACCTGCCGCGGGCGGCCCTGGTGGAGGCGATGGCGGGGGAGAGCCTGGAGACGATCGCCGAACAGGCGGTGCAGGAGAAGATCGTCGACGACAGCGCGCCGGTCCTCCTCGACGCCCGCGGGCTCACCGCGGACGCCTACCAGGACATCGACCTGACCGTCCGCCGCGGCGAGGTCGTCGGGCTCGCCGGATCCAGCGGCAGCGGCAAGATCGAACTCGCCGAGTCCTTCGCCGGGTTGTACTCACCGACGGCGGGCACCGCCCAACTCGACGGCAAGCCACTGCCGTTCGGCGACGTGCAGTCCGCGCTGCGGGCCGGCGTCGGCTGCGTGCCCCGCGACCGGCACGAACAGGGCCTGGTGGCCGGCATGACCATCGGCGACAACGCCACCATGAGCGTCCTGGAACGGCTCGGCCGCTTCGGCTTCGTCGGCACCGACCGCAAACGCGACTTCGCCACCGAGCTGATCGAGCGCCTCGACATCCACGCCGAGGGCCCCGAGCAACCCGTCTCCGACCTGTCCGGCGGCAACGCGCAGAAGGTCGTCATGGCCCGCGCCCTCGCCTCCGAACCCCGGCTGCTGGTCCTCATCAACCCCACCGCGGGCGTGGACGTGAAGTCCAAGGAGTCGCTGCTCGCCCGCGTGGACACCGCCCGCGAGGACGGCACCGCCGTGCTCGTCGTCTCCGACGAACTCGACGACCTGCGGCGCTGCGACCGCGTCCTCGTCCTCTTCCACGGCCGCGTCGTCGCCGAGTACTCGGCGGGCTGGCGCGACCACGAGCTGATCGCCTCCATCGAAGGAGTGGACCATGGCTGACACCAAGGCTCCGCCGGTGAAGCCGGTGAGCATCCCCGACACCCGATCGGCGAGGGCGGTGCTCGTCCGACGGGCCCGTGAACTCGCCCTCGTCCCCGCGCTGCTGGTGCTCCTGCTGCTCGGCGCGGTGCTCAACGACTCCTTCTTCACCGAAGCCAACCTGATCTCCATCCTGGCCTCGTCCGCGGCGCTCGCGATGGTGGTGCTGGCCGAGTCGCTGGTGCTCATCACCGGCAAGTTCGACCTGTCCCTGGAGTCGGTCGTCGGCATCGCGCCGGCAGTCGCCGCACTCCTGGTGCTGCCCGCCGCGAACGCCGGCTGGGGCACCGAACTCCCCGCCGGACTCGCCCTGTTGGCGATCCCCCTGGTGGGCGCGGTGATCGGCGCCTTCAACGGCATCCTCGTGGTGAAGGTGAAGCTCAACGCGTTCATCGTCACCCTCGCCATGCTGATCATCCTGCGCGGACTCCTGGTCGGCGCCACCAAGGGCAAGACGCTCTTCGGCATGCCCGACTCGTTCTTCTCGCTGGCCACCAGCACCTTCCTGCGCATCCCCCTGTCGGTCTGGGTGGCCGCCATCGCCTTCGCCATCGCCGGGTTCTTCCTCAAGTACCACCGCCTGGGCCGCTCGTTGTACGCGATCGGCGGCAACCTGGAGGCGGCCCGCGCCGCCGGTATCCGCGTCGACCGGGTACGGCTCGGCGTGTACGTCGTCGCCGGTGTCCTCGCCTCCCTCGGCGGCCTCATGTACACCGGTTACGTCGGCGCGATCGGCGCCAACCAGGGCCAGAACATGATCTTCACGGTGTTCGCGGCGGCCGTCATCGGCGGCATCAGCCTGGACGGCGGCCGGGGCACGATGTTCGGCGCCCTCACCGGCGTACTCCTGCTGGGTGTCGTGAAGAACATGCTCACCCTGGCCCAGGTGCCGTCCTTCTGGATCGATGCCATCTACGGCGGAATCATCCTGGTCGCCCTCATGATCGCCCGACTGACGACGGGCCGCGCCCAGGACTAGGGCCGTGCCTCGCTCCCCGTCACCGACTGAAAGGCCCTACGTGTCCGCGACGCCCGTCCCCTCGTTCCGCATCACCGCGGTCGACACCTATGACATCCGGTTCCCGACCTCGCGCGAGCTCGACGGCTCCGACGCGATGAACCCGGACCCCGACTACTCGGCCGCGTACGTCGTGCTGCGCACGGAAGCGGCGGACGGCGCGCAGGGGCCGGAGGGGCACGGGTTCACCTTCACCATCGGGCGGGGCAACGAGGTCCAGGTCGCCGCGATCCACGCGCTGCGCCACCATGTGGTCGGCCGGTCCGTGGACGAGGTGTGCGACGACCCGGGGGCGCTGTACCGGGACCTGATCGGAGACAGCCAACTGCGGTGGCTGGGGCCCGAGAAGGGCGTGATGCACATGGCGATCGGCGCGGTCGTCAACGCCGTGTGGGACCTCGCGGCCAAGCGCGCCGACAAGCCGCTGTGGCGCCTGCTCGCCGACGCCGAGCCCGAATGGCTGGTCGGCCAGATCGACTTCCGCTACCTCACCGACGCGCTCACCCCCGAAGAAGCCCTGGAGATCCTGCGCCGGGGCCGGGCGGGCGCCGCCGAACGCACCGCCGACCTGCTCGCCCGCGGCTTCCCCGCCTACACCACCTCCCCGGGCTGGCTCGGCTACAGCGACGAGAAGCTCACCCGGCTCGCCGCCGCGGCGGTCGCCGACGGCTTCAAGCAGATCAAACTGAAGGTCGGCGCCGACCTGGAGGACGACATACGGCGCTGCCGGGTCGCCCGCGAGGTCGTCGGCCCGGACATCCGCGTGGCGATCGACGCCAACCAGCGCTGGGACGTGGCCGAGGCGATCCGCTGGACCAAGGCCCTCGCCGAGTTCGACCCCTACTGGGTCGAGGAACCCACCAGCCCCGACGACGTCCTCGGCCACGCGGCGATCCGCGCCGCCGTCGCCCCCGTCAAGGTCGCCACCGGCGAACACGTCCAGAACCGGATCGTCTTCAAGCAGCTCCTCCAGGCCGGCGCCCTCGACGTCGTCCAGATAGACGCGGCCCGCGTCGGCGGCGTCAACGAGAACCTCGCGATCCTGCTGCTCGCGGCCAAGTTCGGCGTCCCGGTCTGCCCGCACGCAGGCGGCGTCGGCCTGTGCGAACTCGTCCAGCACCTCTCGATGTTCGACTATGTGTCGGTGTCCGGCACGGTCGAGGACCGGGTGATCGAATACGTCGATCATCTGCACGAGCACTTCCTCGAACCGGTGGTGATCAGAGAGGGTCACTACACGGCACCCAGCGCGCCGGGCTTCTCGGCCGCCATGCGGCCGGAGTCCATCGCGCGGTACACCTTTCCCGGCGGCGCCTTCTGGGCCGCCGACCTGGACGAGAAGAAGGGACGGGCGGCATGACCGACTTCGACGGGCTGAAGGCCCTGGTCACCGGCGGCGCCTCCGGCATCGGCAGGGCGACGGCCGAACTCCTCGCCGCACGCGGCGCACAAGTCGCCGTCCTCGACCTCGACCCCTCCTCGGTGGAGAAGCCACTGCTGGGCTACCGGGCCGACGTCAGCGACGACACCTCGGTACGGGAGGCGGTGGCCGCCGCGGTGGCCGAACTCGGCGGTCTCGACGTGGTGATCAACAACGCGGGTGTCGGCGCACAGGGCACCGTCGAGGACAACGACGACGCCGAGTGGCACCGCGTCCTCGACGTCAACGTCGTCGGCATCGTCCGCGTGACCCGCGCCGCGCTGCCGCACCTGCGGGAGTCGCAGCACGCGGCCGTCGTCAACACCTGCTCGATCGCGGCCACGGCGGGCCTGCCCCAACGCGCCCTGTACAGCGCGACCAAGGGCGCCGTGTACTCCCTCACCCTCGCCATGGCCGCCGACCACCTCCGCGAGGGCATCCGCGTCAACTGCGTCAACCCCGGTACGGCGGACACCCCTTGGGTCGGCCGACTGCTGGACGCGGCCACCGACCCGGCCGCCGAACGGGCCGCGCTGGAGGCCCGCCAGCCCAGCGGACGGCTCGTCTCGGCGGACGAAGTCGCGGGCGCCATCGCCTACTTCGCCAGCCCCCTGTCCGGCGCCACCACCGGCACCTCGCTCGCCGTGGACGGCGGCATGCAGGGCCTGCGTCTGCGCCCGGCGGGCCAGTGAGCACCCTCGGCCGGAGCGGAGTCCCGGTCAGCCCCCTCGGCCTGGGCGCCGCCCCGCTCGGCAACCTCTACACCGAACTCGGCGAGGACCAGGCCCACGACGCCGTCGCCACCGCCTGGCAGCAGGGCATCCGCTACTTCGACACCGCCCCGCACTACGGCATCGGCCTGTCCGAACGCCGGCTCGGCGCGGCCCTGCGCGAGCTCCCGCGGTCCGAGTACACGATCTCCACCAAGGTCGGCCGCCGCCTGGAACCGACCCCGGAGGCGACCGGCGACGACCTCGCCAACGGCTTCGCCGTCCCCGCCACGCATCAGCGCGTATGGGACTTCACCGCCGACGGCGTACGCCGCACCCTGGAGTCCAGCCTCGAACGCCTAGGGCTCGACCACGTGGACGTCGTCTACCTCCACGACCCCGACGACCACGCCGAAGAGGCCTTCCGCGAGGGCTATCCGGCCCTGGAGAAGCTCCGCTCGGAAGGCGTGGTCCGGGCGATCGGCGCCGGCATGAACCAGACGCCG
This sequence comes from Streptomyces sp. NPDC002499, assembly GCF_053595415.1. Taxonomy (NCBI): domain Bacteria; kingdom Bacillati; phylum Actinomycetota; class Actinomycetes; order Kitasatosporales; family Streptomycetaceae; genus Streptomyces; species Streptomyces sp. NPDC002499. The sequence continues at coordinate 26,824 of NZ_JBSFXO010000022.1, read as the reverse complement.
ATGCTCACCCGCTTCGTCCGCGACACGGACGTCGACGTCGTGCTGTGCGCCGGGCGCTACACACTCCTGGACCACGCGGCCCTCGCCGACCTCCTCCCGGCGGCCCAGGAACGTGGCACGTCCGTCGTCATCGGCGGTGCCTTCAACTCCGGCCTGCTCGCCGACCCGAAGCCGGGCGCGACCTTCGACTACGCCGCCGCGCCACAGGAGTTGCTGGACCGCGCCCTGCGCCTGAAGGCCCTCGCCGAGCAGCACGGCACCACGTTGCGCGCCGCCGCACTGGCCTTCTGTGCCGCGCATCCGGTGGTCGCGAGCGTCCTGGTCGGCGCGCGGTCGGCGGCCGAAGTCCGGGACTGCGCCGAGCAGTTCGCGGCGCCGGTGCCGCGGAAGTTCTGGGAGGAACTGCGCGCGGAGGGCCTGATCCCGCCCGACGCGCCGGTGCCCTCCGAGCCCGGCGCCGAGGAGCCGTCATGAGAGTCGCCCTGCACACGAAGGTCCGCGCGGACCGCGTCGCCGAGTACGAGGCCGCCCACCGCGAGGTCCCGAAGGAACTCACGGCCGCGATCCGCGAGGCAGGCGCCACCTCCTGGACCATCTGGCGCAGCGGCACCGACCTCTTCCACCTCCTGGAGTGCGAGGACTACGCCCGCCTCCTCGCCGCGCTGAAGGAGCTCCCCGTCAACGTCGCCTGGCAGGCACGGATGGTCCAGCTCCTCGACGTGGTCCACGACTACTCCGACGGGGGCACGGACGCGAGCCTTCCCGTCGTATGGGAGCTGCCATGACCGTCGACGCCCACCACCACATCTGGGACCTGTCCGTCCGGGACCAGGACTGGATCCCCGAAGGCAGCGTGCTGCGCCGGGACTTCGGCCTCACCGACCTCGTCCCCGAGGCCCGCGCGGCCGGAGTCGACCGTACGGTCCTCGTGCAGACGATCACCGTGCCGGAGGAGACCCCGGAGTTCCTGGCCCTGGCGGACGCGCACGACCTCGTCGTCGGCGTGGTCGGCTGGACCGACCTCACCCGCCCGGACGTGGCCGACGAACTGGCCCGGCTGCGCGAACTCCCCGGCGGCCGGTACCTCAAGGGCATCCGCCACCAGGTCCAGGGCGAGCCCGACCCGGAGTGGCTGCTGCGCCCCGACGTCCACCGCGGTCTGGCGGCGCTCGCGGCGGCGGGCCTGGTCTACGACCTGATCGTGCAGCCCCACCAGCTCCCCGCCAGTGCCAAGGCCGCCGCGTCCCACCCCGAACTCACCTTCGTCCTCGACCACTTGGGCAAGCCGCCGATCGCGTCCGGGAACGTGGACGCCTGGGCCGCCGACTTCCGCGCCCTGGCCGCCCTGCCCAACGTGGTCGCCAAGGTGTCGGGTCTCGTCACCGAGGCGGACCCGGAGACGTGGACCGTCGCCGACCTGCGGCCCGCCGTGGACGTGGCCCTCGACGCCTTCGGCCCCGACCGTCTGATGTTCGGCTCGGACTGGCCGGTGTCCGTGCTGGGCGCGACGTACGGACAAGTGGTCGACGCGACACGGGAGTTGACGCCGGAGTCGACGCACGCCCAGATCTTCGAGGCCACGGCCACCCGCGTCTACGGCCTCTGACGGCGACGGGAGAGCCTGAGACGGCTGAGAAGGCCTCTGACGGCTACGAGTTCTGAACCGCCCCGGCCAGCCGCGTCGGCGGCAGATACTCCCGCACGAACGTCCGCTCCCACCACGCGCCCGTCTCCCGCAACTCCCGCCAGTTCGTGTACCGGTACCGGAAGAGCCGGGCGCGGACGAAGCGGGGCGGGGCGTCGGGCGGGAACGGGGAGCGGCGCAGGAGTCGTAGCGTGTCGCGGTCGTTCTCCAGCAGGCGTTCCACCAGTCCGCCGAACCACGGCTCGGCGTAGGCCGGCGACAGCGCCGCGAACCACATCAGCCAGTCCAGCCGCAGATGGTACGGCGCGAACTGGCGTGGCAGGCGCCGCGGATCACCCGGCTTGCCCTTGAACTCGTACTCCCGCCACTCCGAGTCCTCGCGGGGCACCTCCTCCGCGGTGCCCTCGATCACCACCTCGTACCGGACCCGGCTGACGGTGCCGAACGCGCCGTAGGTGTTGACCAGATGGAGCGGGTCGAAGGAGCGGTTCATGACCTGGCGGTGGGAGAGCATGTTGCGCACCGGGTGGTAGCTCAGGCCGACGAGCAGGGTGGTCACGGCGAGGACCAGGACCTCGTACCAGAGCGGGGCGGCTGGCACGGACGACGGTGTCTCGCCCGGGAGTTCCAGCGCGGAGAGCGCGAGCACGATGGTGATCCAGTTCAGCCAGGAGAAGTTGCCGGACAGGACCAGCCACAGCTGGGTCAGGATCATCAGGGACGCGGCGGCCGTGGCGACCGGCTGCGGGGTGAACAGCAGGACGGGCACGACGAGTTGGGTGACGTGATTGGCGGCTGCCTCGGCCCGGTGCAGTGGGCGGGGGAGGTGGTGGAAGAACCAGCTCAGCGGGCCCGGCATGGGCTGCGTCTCGTGATGGTGGTAGAGGCAGGTCAGCTTCCGCCAGCAGGCGTCGCCGCGCATCTTGATCAGGCCCGCGCCGAACTCCACGCGGAACAGGATCCAGCGCAGCAGGAACAGCAGCACGATCGGCGGGGCCACGTCGTCGTTGCCGAGCAGGACCGCGACGAAGCCCACTTCAAGGAGCAGCGACTCCCAGCCGAACGCGTACCAGGTCTGGCCGACGTTGACGATCGACAGGTACAGCACCCACGGCAGCAGCCAGAGCAACATCCCGGCCCACAGCGGTAGTTGGGAGTCCAGTCCGGCGAGCAGCGCGGCCGACACCGCGCAACCGGCCCAGGCGCAGGCCGCGAAGTATCGGTCGGAGTAGTGGAGTTGGAAGAGGCTCGGCGCCTGTCGGAACGGCACGCGTGCGACCAGCCGGGGGACGGGAAGCATGCCGCGTTCGCCGATCAGGGCTCGGAACTGAAGGGCCGCTGTCAGGAACGCCACCAGATACACGCCGGCGAGAGCCCGCTGGAAGAGCAGTCGGCTCCACCAGTAGCCGGATGCGGTGAACCACTCCACGGTCGCCCCGCCTCCCTCCGTCGCCGCTCGTCCTGTGCGCGTCGGAACCCTATGTCACTCTCCGTATATCCTGCCTCCGCTTGCGTAACCCAAGTGAGTGACGCAGACAATGGTGACGAACTGCCTTCAGTGAGGCGGGAGGATCAGGTGCGGACAGTCACCGGAACCATCGCCACGGCCTGCGCGCTCTCGGCGGCGCTCCTCGTCGCCGGCTGCGGAGGCGACGGCGCCAAGGACACGAAGTCGAGCGGCGAGGTCTTCCTGCAGCCGGCCGCGGCGCAGGGCTCCGACCCGTTCACCGAGTCGACGGCCACCTCGACGGTCACGCCGACGCCGACGCACACGCAGGCGACTCCGTCACCGGCCCGCACGGCATCGAGCCCACGGGTCCGTGCCCTCCAGGGCAGCACCCCAGGCCTCTACGCCGGCACCGCGCGCGCAGCCAGCTGTGACGTGAACCGGCAGATCGAGTACCTGAACGCCGACCCGTCCAGGTCTCGCGCCTTCGCGCGGGCCGAGGGCATCTCGCAGGCCTCCGTCCCCGCCTTTCTGCGCGGTCTCGCCCCCGTGGCACTGCGCGCCGACACCCGGGTCACCAACCATGGCTACCGCGCCGGACGGACGACCGGCTTCCAGTCCGTCCTCCAGGCCGGTACCGCCGTCCTCGTGGACAACCGCGGCACACCCCGCGTCCGCTGTGCCTGCGGCAACCCACTGGGGTCGCCGGTCGCCCAGCACGGCGGCTACGCCACGAGCGGCCGGCCCTGGTCCGGCTACCGGCCCGCGCAGGTGGTCGTCGTCGTCCCGGCACCGCAGGTGATCACCAACATCACGATCATCAACATCGTCGACAACACCTGGATCGAGCGGCCCATCGGCCACGGCGTGCACCACGATCACGTCGTCCCGTCGCCGATCCCGCTGACCCCGACGCCTACACCACCCACTCCCACGTCCACGCAGGGCCTGGCGACCCCCACGCCGAGCCCGGACGACAGCGGGTCGAGCCCCGGCGCCTCACCGCGGGAGGACAGCACGTCCCCGACCGGCGAGAGCGATGAGAGCGACGAGAACGCCGTCACCTCCCCGTCGGCCACGGACTGCGTCACCCCGACCGTGACCGTCACCCCGGGCGCCACCGACGCCGTGGTCCCGTCCCGGCCGCCCGCCACCCTCACGGCCTGCGCCACGGCGACGGTCACGGCCACACCGCCCGCGACCGCGCCCACGACCGCCCCCGACTCCGTCACGCCCGTGTCCCCGCCGGACCCCGACGACGAGATCGGGCCCGAGACCGTCCCGGAGACCCCGGACCTGCCCGACGGCGGCGGACTGATCCCGGACGACACGGACGCCTTCGACGGCTGACCCCGACCCCGGCGAATGGTTGGCCTCCGCCCCGGCCGGGACCGTACCGAACCGTCCCGGCCGGGTCGAAGAATCCGGCGAATCCTGGCAAGGTGGGCCCATGGTTGATCGGGGAGCGAGCGCCCTGTCACTCCCGGACGACTGGCCAGCCCACCCGGATCCGATCCTGGCGCTCAATCGCATGGGCAGCTTCGACTGGGACCTGGACAGCGGCCTGTTCCACATGGACGCCCAGGCCCACGAGGTCTTCGACCTGCGCCCCGACGAGTACGACGACCACCCCGAGAGCCTCGCGATCCGGGTCCCCACGGTCGAGGGCCACCGGCTGGACGCCCTGGTCTCGCAGGCGCTGAAGGACGGCAGCGAGAACTACGGCGCCTACTTCCGTATCCGCCGCCGAGACGGCACCCTGCGCTGGACCCACACCCAGGGCTACATCCGACGGGACGAGACGGGCCGTCCCCGCCGTGTCATCGGCATCGTCCGGGACGCCACCCAGGAGCTGAGCGACACCGAGGCGCACGGCGAGCAGGCCGCGCAGGACGCGGCCCGGCGCGAGCAGACCAACGTCGTCCAGCTGACCACGGCCGCCCTCGCGCACGCCCGCTCCGTGCAGGACGTCATCGACGTCCTCAAGGACACCCACGGCCTCACCCATCTGGGCGCCACCAGCCTGGTCATGGGCCAGGTCGAGGCCGGCCGGATCCGCCTGATCGCCGAGGGCCCCGCGGGCAGCTTCGTCCCCGGCACCGAGGTCACCCGGATCGACGAGCACTACCCGATGAGCGAGGTCGTACGGACGCTCACCCCGTGCTTCATCGAGTCCCCGCAGGAGTTCGCGGAACGCTTTCCGATCCTCTGGCCGTACCTCACCGACCTGCACATCACCGCGGCCGCCTACCTCCCGCTGATCGCCCAGGGCCGCCCGATCGGCGCGATGGGCCTGCTCTACAGCGACCGGCGCGGCTTCTCCCCGGAGGAGCGCAACGTGCTGCTCGCCCTCGGCAGCAGCATCGCGCAGAGCCTGCAGCGGGCCATGTTCTACGAGCAGGAGAAGGACCTCGCCACCGGCCTCCAGCAGGCCATGCTGCCGCGGTCGATCCCCAGCGTGCGCGGCGCCGACGTCGCCGTCCGCTACCGCGCGGGCTCCGCCGCGGGCACCTTCGGGCGGGACATCGGCGGCGACTGGTACGACCTGATCCCGCTGCCCGGCGGCCGGGTCGGCGCCGTCATCGGTGACGTCCAGGGCCACGACACGCACGCGGCGGCCGTGATGGGCCAGCTCCGCATCGTCCTGCGCGCCTACGCCGCCGAGGGCCACACCCCCGCCACCGTCATGGCCCGCGCCTCCGTCTTCCTGCACGAACTCGACACCGACCGCTTCGCGACCTGCCTGTACGCGGAGGCCGACCTGGCCACCGGAGTCGTCCAGGTCGTCCGGGCCGGCCACATCGACCCGCTGATCCGGTACGCCGACGGCAGCTGCCGTCGCATCCCCGTCCAGGGCGGACTGCCGCTGGGCCTGTCCGCCGAGTTCGGCAGCCTCGACTACCCCGTCGCCACCCTGGAGCTCGACCCCGGCAACACCCTCCTGCTGTGCACCGACGGTCTGGTCGAACTGCCCGGCGCCGACCTCGACGAGGGCATGCAGACCCTCACCGCCCTCATCCGCAGCGGCCCGGACGACGTACGCGACCTCGCGGACTGTCTGATCGACGTGGCCGAGGAGCGCAACGGCGACGACGACGTGGCGCTGCTCCTGCTGCGGCGCCGGGGCCTCGAGGCCCAGCAGACCGGCGGCCGGCTCCAGCAGCACGTGGCGCCCGGCGATCCGGAGGCGCTCACCCAGGCCCGCCACATGATCCGCGCCGCGGTCCGGTCCTGGGGTGGCCGCGACCGCGCCGACGAGATCGAACTCGTCGCCGACGAACTGATCACCAACGCCCTCATGCACACCGAGGGCGCCGCGATCGTCACCCTCAGGGTCCTCACCGACGGCGACCGGCGGCTGCGCGTCGAGGTCGAGGACTCCTCCAGCGCCCTGCCGCGCCGCCGCGAGGCGGGGGAGTCGGGCGTCTCGGGACGTGGTCTGCTCCTGGTCGACCTGCTCACGGACGTGTGGGGCGTGGAGGCGCGGGGCGGCGGCAAGTGCGTGTGGTGCGAGTTCGTGGTGCCGCCCGGCGACTGAACCCGCCTGGCGTTGTCGGCGCCGGATGGCACCCTGGACGTATGCCGGAACTCCCCGAGGTCGAAGCACTCAAAGACTTCCTCACCGAGCACCTGGTCGGACACGAGATCGTCCGGGTGCTGCCCGTGGCGATCAGCGTCCTGAAGACGTACGACCCTCCCCTGACGGCCGTCGAGGGCCACGAGGTCACCGCCGTGCACCGGCACGGCAAGTTCCTCGACCTGGAGACGGACGGCGGCCCGCACTTCGTGACCCACCTCGCCCGCGCGGGCTGGCTGCACTGGAAGGACAAGCTCCCCGACGGCCCGCCCCGCCCCGGCAAGGGCCCTCTCGCCCTGCGTGTCGCCCTGGAGACCGGCGCGGGTTTCGACCTCACCGAGGCGGGCACCCAGAAACGCCTCGCGGTGTACGTCGTCCACGACCCCCAGGAGGTTCCGGGCGTCGCCCGCCTGGGCCCGGACCCGCTCGCCGACGCCTTCGACGAGCAGGCCTTCGCGGACCTCCTGAAGACCGAGAGACGCCAGCTCAAGGGGGCGCTGCGCGACCAGAGCCTCATCGCGGGCGTGGGCAACGCGTACAGCGACGAGATCCTGCACGCCGCGAAGATGTCCCCCTTCAAACTCGCCGCGTCCCTCACCCCGGAGGAGACGACCCGTCTCTACGAGGCCCTGCGCGGCACCCTCACCGAGGCCATCGAGCGCTCGCGCGGAGTCGCCGCCGGCCGTCTGAAGGCCGAGAAGAAGAGCGGCCTGCGTGTCCACGGCCGCACCGGCGAGGCCTGCCCGGTGTGCGGCGACACCATCCGCGAGGTCTCCTTCAGCGACTCCTCGCTCCAGTACTGCCCGACCTGCCAGACCGGCGGCAAACCCCTCGCGGACCGGAGGATGTCGAAGCTGCTGAAGTAGGAGAACGCCGGCCGCGTCAGGAGGGCGGCCCTCGACGAGTCCTAGGCCGGGTCGAGCGTGACCAGGTGATCGCCCTCCGCCGTGCGCACCTCGTAGTGGTCGATCTCGTCGGGATGCATGGCCGCGCTGCCCTGGATGGTGTTGGGGCGGGCGTCGTGGTCGGGCACGGTCCAGCTCGTCACGGTCTCCTCGGAGCCGTCGCGGCCGACCACGACCAGGCGACAGGAGCGCGGTCCCGCGCCGTCCTTCACCTCGACCTGGATCGCGCTGCCCGACTCCTCGTCCGCGACCTTCACCTTCGCCCACACACCGGTCTTGGCGTCGGTCGCGGCGACCTGCACGCTCTGGTCGCCACCGCTCGCGTACATCGCGATGCCGGGGCCGGCCGCGGCGATCGCCACGGACGCGGCGACCGCGTACAAAAAGCGCCGGCGCCCGGCGTGATGTCGGGCCGCCACCGCGCCAAGGAGCCGGTCCAGCAGTTGCGGACCGGGTTTGGCCATGGGGTGCACGAAGCGCGGGGTCGCCCGGCGATACAGCATCATCTGCCGGGTGATGGGCCCGAACTCGGTCACGTGTGCCGCGCAGCGCGCGCACTCCATGAGGTGGTCCTCGAAGCGGAAGGCGTCCGCCTCGTCCAGCACGCCGAGCGCGTACGCGGCGACGTCGCGATGCCTCTCCAGGGACCTCATGCCGAATCCTCGTGCCGTTGGGTGCGGGTTGGGTTACTCGTTGCTCCCATCGGTACGCACCAGACCGTCGAATCACTCAAGGCACACACAGAATCGCAATCAAGGGATTCGTAGCGGCCCGGCGCGCGGATTGGTCCGGATCGAAACAGGTCTCAAAAAAGGTGGATGGCGAGGTGGCCGAGGGGCAGGCCGAGTTGCCACGCCTTCGTCCACACCTTGGGTCCCTCGTCCTCACCGACCGCCGGACCGCCGCCCGGCACCGCCGCGTTGAGGTCGGGTGCGAGCAGCTCCGTCTCCTCCAGCCAGCGCCAGGCGTCCTCCGCCAGTGCCAAGTCCGGTGCGGGAGCCCCGGATTCGGCCACCTCGGCGGCGAGCAGGGCCATCCGCTCGCCCACCCAGTCCTGCCAGGGCTGGTCGTACGCGGTCAGGGACAGCCAGGTCTCCAACTGGGAGACCACCCGGATGCCCGAGAGTTCGCCGTCGGTGTCGGACAGGAAGATGGTCAGCGCCAGGGCATCCCGCCCGGCGCGGAACTCGAAGGACGTCGGCGGCATGAGATCGCCCGTCCGCAACAGCTCGTCGGCGATGTATTCGGCGTACAACCAGGCCATGGGGACGATGAGTTCGCCTTCACCTGTGCCGTCCGCGCTCTCGTGACCTCTGTGCAGCATCCCTTCCTGCCTTCCTCCGGTGCGTGCGCGATGCCCGTCGCCGGGCCCCAGTCCGGAACACGGATGAAGACAGCCGATTACTCAACCATGGTCGTCAGCAAGGCGCTTTACCGAGGTTTGACCAAGCCTTCGGTTTCACCGCAGGTCGGCTGCATAACCGGGGAGCACCCGACGCAGGGCACGCAGCGCGTAGTACGCGCGAGACTTCACCGTACCGGCAGGGATCCCCAGCGTTTCGGCGGCTTCCGCCACACTCGCCCCCTGGAAGTACACGAGCACCAGGACTTCACGGTGCTCCGGAGTGAGTGTCTTCACAGCCTCGCGTACGTCGAGGGCGGCCGCCGCCCGTTCGGCGTGATCGGCGATCACGCGCGAGTTCTCCAGGATCGCGTCCCCGACCTCGGCAGGACGCGCCTGCCGGGCCCGCCGCGCGTCGATGGCGAGCCGTCGGCCGACGGTCATCAGCCACGGCCGTACGGAGTCGAAGTCGTCGGCGCGCAGGGCCTCGGGATGCTGCCAGGCCCGCACCAGCGTCTCCTGGACGAGGTCCTCGGCGCGCTGCCGGTCGCCGTCACAGAGCCGGAGCAGGAGCGCGAAGAGGGGCCGGCCGTGCTCGCGCTGCAGCGCTACGAGCTCGTGCTCGGCGGTCGTCCCGTTCGTGAGGGTGGTTCCGGCCGTCATGGGCGTATGGCATCGCAGGGGGCCGTTTCGGGACAGGGCACGCACACGGATCTGCGGCGGACGGTCGATCGCGTCGACGAACGGTTCGATGAACGGTTCCGTCCGTTACGCGCGGTGGGCCGGGAGGCCCCGTCCGGCGCACCGGACGGGCGAACCGGCGTGTCGGGGGCCTCGGGGGGTGCCCTCAGCTCCGTACCTTTTGTGGGTAAATATGACCACAGTGAGGTGGGCTGATGATTGCACGCAGACGACAGGTCGTCCTGGCCCTCGCCGCGATCCTCGTCGGAGGAGCCGCCTGCCAGGCCCGGGACCACCAGTCGCCGTCCCGGGCCGGGCAGCCGGCGCCCCCGGCCGACCGGGGATTCACGCTCGTCGCCTCCGGTGACGTCCTCCCGCACAGCTCGATCATCGACCGCGCGCTCTTCGACGGAGGCGGCAAGGGCTACGACTTCCGGCCGATGCTGGACGGCGTGAAGCCGATCGTCTCGGGTGCCGATCTGGCCCTGTGTCACATGGAGACCGTGTACGGCGCGAACGGCGACTACACCGGCTACCCGACCTTCAAGTCCCCGCCCGAGGTGGCCCGTGCCCTGGCCGCCACCGGCTACGACGGCTGCTCCACCGCCTCCAACCACAGCCTCGACGACGGCGCCGCCGGCATCCTGCGCACCCTCGACGCGCTCGACCGGGCGGGCGTGGGTCACGCGGGAACGGCGCGCACGGCGGCCGAGGCGCGCTCCGTCACCGTCCTGCGCGCCGGTCCGGCGAAGGTCGCCCACCTCGCCTACACCTACGACACGAACGGCTTCCCGCTGCCGCCGGGTCAGCCCTGGGCCGTCGACCTCATCGACCAGAACAAGATCCTCAGGGACTCCCGGGCCGCCCGGCAGGCGGGCGCCGACGTGGTCGTCGTCTCGCTGCACTGGGGCACGGAATGGCAGGACGCCCCGGACGAGCAGCAACTCGCCCTGGCGAAGACGCTCACCGCGGCCCGGACCGGCGGCCGCCCCGACATCGACCTGATCATCGGCACCCACGCGCACGTCCCGCAGGCCTACGAGAAGGTCAACGGCACCTGGGTGGTCTACGGCATGGGCGACCAGATCGCCGGCGAGATGACCAACTATGAGGGCGTCCAGGACCCGCGCGGCAACGAGTCGACCATCGCCCGCTTCACCTTCGCCCCGCCGGCCGCGCCGGGTGAGAGGTGGCGGGTGACCAGGGCCGAGTTCATCCCTCAGCAGTTCGACATCGACGCGGGGCGCGTGGTCGACCTCAACCGGGTGCTCGCCGAGGGGGCCGACGTGCGCAGCGTGCGCGACCGCATCCGGGAGGTGGTGCTCAGCCGGGGCGCGGGCAAGGACGGGCTGGTGATGGGGAAGTAGCCGACGGGAAGAGGGTCAGTCCCCGGGGTCGAAGGTCCGCAGCATCTGCTTCAGGACGCGTACGCACGCCCGGAGTTCGGCCTCGGTCAGATCGCCGCCGACCTGCCGGTTCAGGGCGTGCTCGCGCTCCAGGATCGCGGTGATGACGGACTCGCCCTCGTCCGTGATCCGGATCAGCGAGGACCGCTGGTGCGCGGGGTTGGGTGTCGCCTCCACCCACCCCCGCTCCATCGCGTCGTTGACCATGCGCTGCACGAACTGCCGGGTCAGCGCCATGACACGGCCCATCTGAGGCACCGTCATGGACCCGTACCGGTGCAGCAGGACCAGCACGGAGCGCACACCGACGGACACCCCCTCGACCGCCCCGTCCACGCCGGCCGCCTCGTCCTGCTCCAGCTTGCGCAGACCACGCCGGTAGAGCGCGCCGACGAGGTCGAACACCTCGCTGACGCGGTGGCCGAGATCGTCGGGCGGCAGCGGTGCGTCGATGTCGTTCACGCGGCCATCATGACACCTTGGTTGCCAAAACCTGCCGAAGATGACACCTTGGTTGTCATGACAGCTGCTTCGGAACTGAGCAATGCGGGACCGGGTCACTCGGATCTCCACCGTTTCGCGTCCGCCGACGGCGACCTCGCCTACCGCGACAGCGGCGCCGGTGACCTCGTGGTCCTCGTCCACCCCGGATACGTCGACCACCGGATCTTCGACGACCAGATACCGGCGCTGGTCGCCGCCGGCCACCGGGTCATCGCCCCCGACGTGCGCGGCCACGGCTTCTCCGCCAACGCGAGCAAGCCGTTCCGCTGGGCCGACGACCTGGGCGCGCTGCTGCGTCACCTGGACGCGGGTCCCGCCGTCCTGGTCGGTGCGTGCATGGGCGCGGCCGTGGCGACCGACACCGCGATCGAACACCCGGAACTGGTCCGTGCCGTGGTCGTCGCCGGGGGCGGCACCAGCGCGTTCGAGTACAGCGACCCGTGGACGGCGGAGCGCGCGGCGGAGTCGGGCCGGCTGCTGGCCGCCGGTGACCTCGCCGGCTGGATCGAGACCTTCGCCAAGAACATCTCAGGACCGCACCGCTCCGTCGACGACATCGACCCTGAACTGGTGCGCCGGATGCGGGAGATGGCGACGCACACCGTCGCCAAGCACACCCCGGGGGAGAAGAACTGGTACGTGCCGCTCGACGACCCCTGGAGCCGGGTGCCGAAGATCGACGTGCCCGTCCTCGCCGTCCATGGCGCGCTGGACGCGGACGACGGCATCGCGATGGCCGAGAAGTTCGCCCGGACGGTCCCGAACGGCCGCTCCGTGACGATCGAGGACGCCGGACACTTCCCCAACCTGGAGCGGCCGGAGGCCTTCAACGCCGTGCTGCTCGACTTCCTGCTCGGCCTGTAAGGCCTGTGAGACCAGTGCGGCCTACGGCACCACCGTGACGGGCCACTTGCCCGCCTTCACCAGCCGCACGGCCACCGACCCCACGAACCGGTGCCCGGCCTGCTCCGAGGCGCCCACCACCACCGCGTCCGCCTTGAGTTCGTCGGCCGCCTTCGCCAGACCGCCGTACGGGTCGCCGCGGAACGTGTGGAACTCCCAGCGCACGTCGAATATCCCCTTGACCCGCTCGGTGGCGTCCCGGATCTCCGCGATCAGGTTCTCGGCGATCTCGTCCGTCGTCTCGGCGACCGGAGCGCCGAGCGCGGCGCCCGCGGCCATCACCGGCTGCACGTACACGATGGCCAGCAACGCGTGCTGCCGCCGGGCCAGACCACCGGCGTAGGACGCCGCGCGGAGCGAGGAGTCGGAGCCGTCCACGCCGACCACGATCACCTTGGGGCCGTCCGTGCCCCGTTCGAACTGGTGCGAGTGCTGTTCCGTCACGGCGCAGAGGCTATCGGAAACCGCAGGTCCCGCCCCCGGCCGGGACGCCTCGACGGGCGCGGCGGCCGGGGTCTTCCTACAGTCGGAACCATGACTGCCACCGTGTCGGAACCATGACGGCCACCGCGGAGGCCGTGACGCCCAAGGACACCGCGGGCAAGAGCCGGCCTCCCGGCAGCGGCCCGCTGAGCAGGGTGCCCGAGGGTTTCGCGGCCTTCTTCGGCGCCCTGGGCCTCCTGTGCGTCCTGCTGGCCTTCATCCCACCGCTGCGCACCGCGCTGCGCCCGGTCGTCCGCTTCCTCGACCTGCTGATCGTCCCGGTCAGCGCCAACCTCGCCTACGCCGTCTTCCTCTTCCTGCTGGCCGCCGCGACCGCCGCCCGCAAGAAGGCCGCCTGGTGGCTGGTCGTCGTCTATCTGGGCCTGCTCGTCCTCACCGACGTCCTCGGCGTGGCGGTCGGCCTGTACTACGACTCCCTGCCGTCGCTGATCGTCTGCGGCCTCGCCCTGATCCTGCTGGTCGTCGCCCGCAAGGAGTTCTACGCCGCCTCGCGCCGCGCCGCCGTCCGCCGCGCCCTGCTCGTGCTGTTCGTCGGCCTGGTCCTCGGCATCCTGGTCGGCTGGGGGCTGGTCGAGCTGTTCCCGGGCACCCTGCCGCACGGCCAGCGCCTGGCCTGGGCCGCCAACCGGGTCTGCGGCGGCCTGGTCTCCACCCGCTCCTTCGACGGCCGCCCGCCGCGCGCCCTGTACTTCCCGCTCGGCCTGTTCGGCGCGCTCGCCCTGCTCAGCGCCGCCGCCACCATGTTCCGTTCGCAGCGCATGGAAGCCGCCCTGCACGGAGACGAGGAGGCCCGCATCCGTGCCCTGCTCGCGGCCTACGGCGAACAGGACTCCCTCGGCTACTTCGCCACCCGCCGAGACAAGGCCGTCGTCTTCTCGCCCAGCGGCAAGGCCGCCGTCACCTACCGCGTCGAGGCCGGCGTCTGCCTCGCCAGCGGCGACCCCGTCGGCGACCGGGAGGCCTGGCCGCACGCCCTCGCCGCCTGGCTGGACGTGGCCCGCAGACACGCCTGGGCGCCCGCCGCCATGGGCGCCTCCGAGGACGGCGCCAAGGCCTTCGCCCGCGCCGGACTCGGCGCACTGCAACTCGGCGACGAGGCCATCCTGCACGTGGCCGACTTCGACCTGTCCGGCCGGGAGATGCGGGTCACCCGGCAGGCCGTCCACCGGGTCCGGCGCACCGGCGCCACCACCCGCGTCCGCCGCCACGCCGACCTCACCGACCAGGAGATGGAGGAGATCGTCGACAAGGCCGACGCCTGGCGGGACACCGAGACCGAACGCGGCTTCTCCATGGCCCTGGACCGCCTCGGCGACCCGGCCGACGGCGACTGCCTCCTCGTGGAAGCCCTCGGCGAGGACGGCCGGCTGCTCGCCCTGCTCTCCTTCGTGCCCTGGGGCAAGGACGGCGTCTCCCTCGACCTGATGCGCCGTGACCGCTCCGCACCCAACGGGGTCATGGAGTTCATGGTCGCCGAACTGTGCGCCGCCGCCCCCAAGTTGGGCGTGCGCCGTATCTCCCTCAACTTCGCCGTCTTCCGCTCGGTCTTCGAGGAGGGCGCCCGCATCGGCGCGGGCCCGGTGCTGCGCCTGTGGCGCCGGCTGCTCCTGTTCTTCTCCCGGTGGTGGCAGCTGGAGGCCCTCTACCGTTCCAACGCCAAGTACCGCCCCGAGTGGTACCCCCGCTTCATCTGCTACGGCGACACCGCCTCCCTCGCCCGGATCGGCCTCGCCTCCGGAATCGCCGAAGGCTTCGTCTCCGTACCGTCGTTGCGCAAGCTCTGGGGAAAAGGGCACCCGAAGGGGGCACCCCGGCCCGCGACGACCGAGGGCCTGCCGTCGTTGTCGGCGCTCGGCCTCGCCGGAGGGGACGAGGCCGGGCCCGGTGACGAGCACACCGGCCGGCCCGAACAGGTCCGCATCCGGCACCGCACGCTCGACCGGCTGCGCGCCGACGGCACCGACCCCTACCCGGTCGGCATCCCGCCCCGCACCCACACCCTCGCCGAGGTCCGGCCGGGCGAGGAGGTCACCGTCGCGGGCCGGGTCATGCTGGTGCGCGACTTCGGCGGCATCGTCTTCGTCGGCCTGCGCGACTGGTCGGGCGACGGCCAACTCGCCCTCACCCGCGAGGAGTCCGGCGCCGAACTCGACCGCTTCACCGCCGACACCGACATCGGCGACCACATCACCGCCACCGGCCGCGCGGGCACCAGCGACCAGGGCGGGACCACCGTCTTCGTGACCTCCTGGCAGTTGATCGGCAAGTGCCTGCGCCCCCTGCCCGACAAACGCCGGGGCCTGACCGACCCCGAGGCCAAGGTCCGCATGCGCTACCTCGACCTGGTCTCCAGCCCCGCCGCCCGCGACGTGGTGCGCGCCCGCTCCACCGCCGTACAGGCCCTGCGCCAGGGCCTGTTGACGCGCGGCTACCTGGAGGTCGAGACCCCGATGCTCCAGCAGATCCACGGCGGCGCCAACGCCCGCCCCTTCACCACCCACATCAACGCCTACGACCTCGACCTCTATCTGCGCATCGCGCCCGAGCTGTACCTCAAGCGCCTGTGCGTCGGCGGCCTGGAGAAGGTTTTCGAGATGGGCCGCACCTTCCGCAACGAGGGCGTCTCCTACAAGCACAACCCCGAGTTCACGATGCTGGAGGCCTACCAGGCCTACGCCGACTACGACGTGATGCTCGACCTCGCCCGCGAACTGATCCAGGGCGCGGCCACCGCCGCCTTCGGCTCACCCGTCGCACGCAAGGACGGCGAGGAGTACGACATCTCCGGCGCCTGGCCGGTCAAGACCGTCTACGGCGCGATCTCCGAGGCGCTGGGGGAGCCGGTCGACGCGGACACCGAACTGCGTGCGCTGCACCGGCTGTGCGACCGCGCGAAGGTGCCGTACAAGGACGAGGACGGGCGCGGGGACGTCGTACTGGAGATGTACGAGCGGCTGGTGGAGGAGCGCACCCAGCTGCCGACCTTCTACAAGGACTTCCCGACCGACGTCTCCCCGCTGACCCGCCAGCACCGCACCGACCCGCGGCTCGCCGAACGCTGGGACCTGGTCGCCTTCGGGACCGAACTCGGCACCGCCTACTCCGAGCTGACCGATCCCGTCGAGCAGCGCCGCCGGCTCACCGCCCAGTCGCTCCTCGCGGCCGGCGGCGACCCCGAGGCGATGGAGCTGGACGAGGACTTCCTCGATGCCCTCGAATACGCGATGCCGCCCACCGGCGGCCTCGGTATTGGCGTCGACCGACTGGTCATGTTCCTCACCGGCCTGACGATCCGTGAGACGCTCCCGTTCCCCCTGGTGCGCCGTCGCTGACCCCGATTGCTGGGCCGTGTGGGTGTATTCCTGCCGCCGCGCCGGTGTTGCTGTGGTGCGTCGGCCCTCGGCCGGGCGACTCATGAGTCATGAAGAAGGATCAGTTGCTCACGCGGCGCGGGGCGTTGTTCGCCGGCGCCGCCGCTCTGGGGGCGGCCGGCACCGCCGGCGCGCTGCTGTGGGAGACCGGTGGCGGGCAGGCCAAGCCCCCGGCTCCCGCCGCGGGACCGCAGGCGAGCCGCCCGCTCAAGCCGTCCGCCTACCGGCTCCAGCCCCTGACCGGATACGGCCCGCCCCGCAGCACCCCCGGCCGGACCCTCGTACGGCACGAGCCCTTTCTGAAGATGTCCGGTCGCGGGCGCACCATGGTGCTGACCTTCGACGACGGGCCCGACCCCCGCTACACCCCGCACATCCTGGACACCCTCGCCGAGTACGACGTGCGGGCCATGTTCTTCGTGTGCGGGGAGATGGCCGTCGACAACCAGGACCTGCTGGCCCGCATGGCCGACGAAGGGCATGTCGTCGGCAACCACACCTGGTCCCATCCGCTGCTGACCCGCTTGACCCGTAAGCAGATCCACTCCGAGATGGACCGCACCAGCGAGGTCATCGAGGAGGCGTACGGGGAACGGCCGCAGTGGTTCCGCGCGCCCTACGGGGCCTGGAACCGGGCCGCCTTCCAACTCGGCGCCGACCTGGGCATGGAGCCCCTCGCCTGGACCGTCGACACCCTCGACTGGACCACCCCGGGCACGCGCACCATCGTCCACCGGGTCGAGGGCGGCGCCGCCCCCGGCGTCGTGGTGCTCTCGCACGACGCCGGGGGCGACCGCTCCCAGAGTGTCCGGGCCCTGCGCGACTATCTGCCGCAACTGCTGGATTCCGGCTATCACATGAGCGTGCCGAGACGGCGTACCGCATAGACCGAATTCCGCCCGCCCGGTCGGGGAACGCTCAGCGGACCTCGACCAGGCGGGCGAACACGACCACGTTCCCGTCGTATCCGTGCTGCTTGGAGAAACCGCCCCCGCAGGTGATGACCCGCAATTCGGGGGTGCCCTTCGAACCGTAGACACGGTCGCCGGGGAAGTCGTTCTTCGCGAAGACCTCGATGCCGTAGATCTCGAAGACGGCCGTCTTTCCGTCCTTGCGCGCGACCTCTACTCGATTTCCCTTCTTGAGGGCCCCGAGTCCGTAGAACACGGCGGGGCCCTGTTTGTTGTCGACGTGGCCGACCACGACCGCCGTGCCCTTCTCGCCCGGCGACACCGCGCCGGTGAACCAGCCCGCCAGATTCGGATCCTCCGGCGGCGGCGCTCCCACCCAGCCGTCCGAGTCCAGGCCGACCGCCATCACGGGCGCGTCGACCCGGATCGACGGAATCCTGACCCGGTCGGGCATGGAGAACGCCAGCGGCTGGGCCTTGGCGAAGGTCCCGGGCACATGGCTGTCGGCCGCGGCCGCCGAGGCGGGCTGTGGCGGACCCACGTCGAACTCTCCCGAACCATTCCGAATGAGCGCGAGGCCGGTCAGCAGAACAAGCGCTATCACGCCCCAAGGAGCACGCTTCTTCGACTGCGGCTCCTCCTCGTCGGCCAGCTCGAACGCAGACATTCGATTACCCCTCTCGACGCGGCCGTCGCCACGTCATTCGCGCATACGAGAACGCTAAGTCCCGCGCGCGAAACCGGCGACGGGGGAGAAGCGAACGGGTGGCCGTCACCGTGTCGTCGTTCCTGCTGTGGTCCGGCCGTTCCCTTTCCCGTACTCCTTTGGTGCGCCATCCGAGTTGCCGTGCGCAGGAATTTTCTGACGGTCCGTGACCTGCGGTGATATCCGATTGTGCGGTTATCCCTCGGCGTGTCTTCTCACCAGGACGGACCAGCGCCGAAATGCGGCTTCGCGCAAGGCAACTGAGGGTCTGTCTGGGAGGCGCTTTCTCGCCGATCCACCGGGGAACAGGTCCCGGGGCGTCTTCCGCGGAGGATCACATGCGTACCACTCGTGCCCTGGCGGCCTCGGCCGTCGCGGTCGCCGCACTCGGACTCGCCGCTCCGGCGGCCGTCGCGCGCGACGGAATGAACCTGAGTCCCAGCAACATCGTCGCGTTGCCCAGCGTCATCGCCCGGGGCGGGCAGCTGACCCTGACCGTCGACAACTGCACCGGACCGGCCACCGCGACCTCGGACGCGTTCCCGGCGACCACCCTCTCGGGCACCAGCAGCCTGATGCGGGGCACCGCCACGGTCAACCGCAACGTGCGCACGGGCTCGCACAGCATCACGGTCACCTGCGCCAACGGATCCGTCGTCAACCCCGCCGCCTTCACCGTCATCGGCGGTGTCCGCGGTGGTCTCGGCGGCAGCAGCACCAGCGGGGCGACGCCGACCGACATGGCGATCGGCGGCGGTCTCGTGGCCGCGGCCGCCGTCGGCAGCGGACTGTTCTGGATGCGCAGGCGGTCCGAGAAGCGCATCTGACCTCACCCCCTTCGGAGGTCGGATCGCACGCACAACAGGCCTTCGCCCCGGATCCCTTGTCAGGATCCGGGGCGAAGGCCTGTGCGGGTGGGGCGCCGGGGTCAGCCGCCGTCCTCGCCGGTGCGGCGGCGCGAGAAGTGGTACGCCGCCCCGACCGAGCCCACGATGAGCGCGGCACCCATACCGAGCTCCTTGACGTCGAACCCGGCGATGCTGCCGCCCTCACCGGCGTGCACGCCCCGGTAGGGATTGAGCGGCACCGGTGTGGGATTGACCGGGCGTCCGCCGGCGATGGTGAGATCCGTCGATCCGCTCGCGCCGTCACACGCGAACGTCACCTGGTACAGCGCGCCCGGCTTGGCGTCCCAGTCGACCATCGCCGTCGCCGACGACTGACCGGGGCGGATCCGCACCGTGTCGAAGACGGCCGAGGTGACCGTCGCCGTGCCTCGGCAGCCGCCGTCACGGTTCAGCTGGAGCGTGACCTGACCGCCCGCCGCGATGGTCGAGGGCAGGACGCTGAAGCCGAACGGCGTGATGTTGCCGTCGGGGCTCGCGACCGCCGCGGGTGCGGAAAGAGCGAGGGCGCTGATGCCCAGCAGTGCGGCCGAAGCGACGCGTATCGCGCGCATGGTGGTTCCTCCGGTCCCCGAGGAGCAGCAGCGGACCTGTTCCGCTTGCGCCGGAAATGCACCTCGATGATCGAAACGCTAGGAACATGTGTACGTGTGCGCGATCGCAGTCGTGCGAATGGGGCAACCGTGTGGGCCGCTCAGGGGAACGGCGTTTGAAGGGCCGTCAGCCCCCGATGTGGGGGAAGAGCCGCAGGAAGGGTTCCGCCGACGCCGTGATGCCCCGGCTGTAGGGCGAGTCGAAGTCCCAGATGAGGAACAGCAGGAAGGCGATCAGGGCGGAGAACAGCCCGGCCAGGATCAGTTCACGCGCGGTGCGCCGGATCTGCAGGGCGAAGATCATTCCGATGGTGACCGCGGCTCCGGTCAGCAGTCCGAACCACACCACGCCCGGCATGGTCGCGCCCATGGCGTCCGCCCGTGCGTTGCGGGCCTGGTCGGCCGCCATCACCTGGTCGATCAGCGGCTGGTAGGCCTGTGCCTGGAAGTCCGTCGTCGGCTGGTAGTCGGTGACGTCCACGCGGATCTTCTCCAGGAGGTCATTGCCCCGCTGGGTGACCTCGCCGCGGTCGGCCATCGACTTCCACTCCTTGTTGACGACCTGTCCGACATAAGCGTTGACGTCGTCCCGAATGCGGTCACGGACGTCGGGCGGATAGACCCGGACCCGTTCCGAGATCTCGTGCAGCGCGACGGCCTCGGCCTGCACGTGGTCCTGGGCGGCGCTGCGGGCCTCCCACACCCCGGCGATGGCCAGGCCCAGGACGATGGCGTACACCACACCGATCCACATCGTCATGTACTCGATGACGTCGGGGGTCTCACTGGTGTCCTCGTCGTCGGACGCCGTGCGGTGCCGCAGGAAGGTGATGATGACCACCACGACGCACGCGGCCAGCATCGCGAGAGTGAGAACAAGCCATTCCGGCAAGAGGTGCCTCCAGGAATCAGCGCGGCCGCAGCGCGGCGACGGCGACCACGGCGGGAGTCGTGATCAGCAGGACGAAGGTGAGCGGGGATGGACTGTTGTGGGTCGGCCGCTTGGGGGCCGGCGCACGGTATTTCGGGTAGCTCACCGGACTGGCGCTCGGGCCGGGGGCGGGCTTGGCCGAGGGCTTCGGCGGGGGAGTGGGCGTGGGCTTCGGAGGGGGCGGGGGAGTCGGGGCCGGCGGGCGCGGGGCCGGCCGGGCGGCGGGTGGCGGGGCCGGCGCCGGGGGCGGCGGCGTGGGGGTCGGCTTCGGAGTGGGCTTCGGTTTCGGGGGCGGCGGCTTCGGCGTGGGTGTGGGTGTGGGCTTCGGCTTGGGCGGCGGCGGTTTCGGCGGGGGGCTGGGCGTCGGGCTCGGCGTGGGCTCGGGACACGGCGGAGGCGGCGGGGGCTTGGGGCAGCCCGGAGGGGTCGGCCAGTCGAGGCTTCCGGCGACCGCCACCGCCTCCGTGCCGTCCGGGCCGGTCGAGGCGTACGCGCACGCGTCGGCCACCGCCACGCCCGCCGGTGCCCCCATCAGCAGCCAGGCCAGCGTCACCGGTGCCAACAGCCGGGCGGTGAGGCCGATTCGGGTCGGTTCGGGTCGATGCACGACGGAGATCATGAGCCCTCGCGGGCCCGCGCACGCGATGGCGCAGAAGGATTGGTCCTAACGGGGGAAGTAGTGGGTCCGGGGGTTTGATCAGGACTCGCTCACGTCTCCGGCAATGCGCACGTATGCGCGAGAAACGGGGCGAGTCGCACAGGTTGGTGCGCCTGTGTCACAGGTTCCGGAAAGAAATATGCGGGGCGGTTGAACACAACCGCAGACCCCATGCGTACTCAGTGCCGTGCGGCGGCGCAGCAGGGCGCTGCGATAAGCCTTGGGATTATGGGGAGTTGAAGATGAAGACCTCCTGGCGGAGCGCCTCACTCGTGGCAAGCGCTGCGGCTGTACTGGCGCTGACGACGGCGTGCGGTCAGGAAAGCGGAACGTCGGGGGTGGGCAGCCAGAACGTGGGCGCCACAGCGCCTGCGGGCGGTTACGGCAGCGTCCCCGCGGCCGGCGCGAGCGCCAGCCCCAGCAATGGCTACGGCGCCGACGGTCAGAATCTGGGCACCCAGACGACTCCCGCGGGCAAGCTCGCCGTCGCCGAGGACGCCGAACTCGGCAAGGTGCTCACCGATGGCACGGGCCTGACCCTCTACCGATTCGACGACGACACCGCCGAGCCGCCCAAGTCGAGCTGCGACGGCGACTGCGCGACCGCCTGGCCGCCGGTGCCCGCGGACGACGCCACGGCCGGCGCCGGTATCGACAAGGCCCTGCTCGGCGAGGTCACCCGGACCGACGGCACCAAGCAGCTCACCATCGGCGGCTGGCCGGCGTACCGCTATGCGAAGGACACCAAGGCCGGTGACATCACCGGTCAGGGCGTGGGCAAGAAGTGGTTCGCGCTGGCCCCCGACGGCAAGAAGGCCACGCTGGCGAGCCTGCCCGGACTCTCCGTGCGCAAGGACGCCAAGCTCGGCGACATCGTCGTCGACAAGAACGGCCACACGGTCTACCGCTTCCTGAAGGACGTGGCCTGGCCCGACCCGATCTCCAACTGCACGGGCGCCTGCCTGGACAAGTGGCCGGTCGTCGGCCCGGTCGAGGCCAACGACACCAAGGGCCTCAAGAAGAGCGGCCTCATGGCCATCACCCGGCCCGACGGCATCAAGCAGATGACCGTCGACTGCTGGCCGGCGTACACCTTCGCCGGTGACGAGGCTCCCGGTGACACCAACGGTCAGGGCGTCGGCGGTACTTGGTACGTCATGGCGCCCGACGGAAAGCCGATCGGCGCACCGAAGAAGTAGGGATCACCTCCCCAGGGCTGATCGCACCGGACAGCGCACGATCGAATGGTCCGCCCCCTCCGCACCGCACGGAGGGGGCGGACCGCTTTCGTGTTCCGGCGGGCATCTTTTGCTCTTCGGAGGGCGTCGAGTTGCCCTTTTTGAGCGGGCGATTACGGCATGTGCCGCAGGCAGTGACCGGGAACGGACGGTCAATTTCCGTTTGGGCTCGCCCCGTTGGCAGGCGATCAGTAGCCTCAGCTCGAACACCGGATCGCCTACGGCTTGGAGAGATAGATGGAGCGTCCCGCCTGGGCCCCCCGGAGCATCGACATCTCGGTGCCCAGCGTTTCGCGCATCTACGACTACTACCTGGGCGGTTCGCACAATTTCGAGGTCGACCGGGAAGCGGCCCGCAAGGCCATGGACTTCATGCCGGGACTTCCCAAGATCATGCAGGCGAACCGGGCGTTCATGCGCCGCGCGGTGCGGTTCGCCGTCGACGAGGGCATCACCCAGTTCCTGGACATCGGCTCCGGCATCCCGACCTTCGGCAACGTCCACGAGGTCGCCCAGTCGGCCCGGCCCGGCACGCATGTCGTCTACGTCGACCACGACCCGGTGGCCGTCGCGCACAGCCAGGCGGTCCTCGCCGGCAACGAGGACGCGGACGTCGTCGCCGCCGACCTCCGCAAGCCCCAGGAGATCCTCGCAAGTGCCGAAGTGCAGCGGCTGATCGACGTGAACCGGCCGGTGGCCCTGCTCCTCGTTGCCATACTGCACTTCGTGGAGGACGAGGACGACCCGTACGAAGCGGTGGCCCAACTGCGCGACGCACTCGCGCCCGGCAGCCAGCTGATCCTCACCCATGCCTCGTACGAGGGAATCCCGCTCCCCCCGGAGCGGGCCGCGGGCACGGTGGACGTATACAAGGACATTCGCAACCCGCTGATCATGCGCTCGCGCGAGGAGATCGCGCGGTTCTTCGAGGGGTACGACATGGTGGAACCGGGACTGGTGCCGATGCCGCACTGGCGGCCGGAGACGGCACTGGAGGACGAGGATCCCTACGCGTTCTCCGGGTTCGCCGGCGTGGGGCGCACGGCGTGAGCGCGGAGCCGGACGGGCCGGAGGACAGACTGCGCCGGTTCGCGACGATCTGGAGCCGGGCGGTGTTCCCGGTGACCTCGACGTCGCTGACCCGGCCGGAGTTCGAGGAGCAACTCCTGCCGCTGGCGCGGCGGTTGAGCCAGGCACTGCACACCCGTACGCTCGACGCCGACGAGGGCAGGGCGGTCGGCGCCGCCCTCGTCGCCGCGCACTGCACCGACCCCGAGGCGCTCAGCCGCTCGCTGGACTGTGTGCACGCCTACCTGGTGCTCTACTGCGGCGAGGACGGCGACCAGGAGGACCTGCGGGCCCGCGCGGCCCGGTTGCAGCACGCCATGGCCGCCGGGTACGCCCAGGCGCTGCGTGAGCGCACCCTGGCCGAGCAGGAGGCGATCTCGGCGGCCGCGCTCAAGGCGCAGGGCGTGGTCGCCCAGGCGCTGCACGCGAGCGAGGCCCGCTTCCGGGCCGTCTTCGAGGGCGCGGCCATAGGAATCGGCATCGCCGACCTCGAAGGCAACATCCTGCAAGTCAACGGCGCCCTGCTGCGCATGTTCGGCCTCACCGACCAGATGCTCCGCGGCCGACGGGTCCAGGAGTGGACCCACCCCGAGGACGCGCCCCAGACCTGGACGCTCTACGACGAGCTGGTCCGCGGCGAGCGCGAGCACTACCACGTGGAGAAGGCCTTCTCCCGGCCCGACGGGACCGCTCTGTGGACCAATCTGACGGTCTCCCTGCTGCGTGACGCGGACGGCGAACCGCAGTACCAGCTCGCCCTCATGGAGGACACCACCGAGCGCCGGCTGCTCAACCTCCGGCTGCGCTACGAGGCCACGCACGACGCGCTGACCGGCCTGCCCAACCGGACCTTCTTCTTCGAGCGGCTGGAGAAGGCGCTGGGCGCCGGGACCGGCCAGCGCTTCGGCCTGTGCTACCTCGACCTCGACGGCTTCAAGGCCATCAACGACAGCCTCGGTCACGCGGCCGGCGACCGGCTGCTCGTCGAGGTCGCCGACCGCCTCCAGGCGTGCGCGACCGCGCCCGGCGAGATGGTCGCCCGGCTCGGCGGCGACGAGTTCGTGGCCCTGACCACCGGGACCGGCACCGAGCGCGAGGTCGACGAACTCGCCGAGCGCATCATGAACGCCCTGGTCACGCCGATCAGCGTGGACGGCAGGGAACTCCTGGTGCGCGGCAGCATCGGCATCGTCGAGGGCCCGGCGGGCGAGCGCACCCCCGCCGAGGTGCTGCGCAGCGCCGACATCACCATGTACCGGGCCAAGTCCGCGGGCGGCAACCGCTACGAGCTCGCCGACGAGGAGGCCGACGCCCGCGCCATCACCCGGCACGGGCTCACCACGGCGCTGCCCATCGCCCTGGAGCGCGGCGAGTTCTTCATCGAGTACCAGCCCCTGGTCCACCTCGGCGACGGCACCGTCCGCGGTGCCGAGGCCCTGGTGCGCTGGCTGCATCCGCAGCACGGCGTCCTCGGCCCGGACCGCTTCATCCCGCTCGCCGAACACACCGGCCTCATCGTCCCGTTGGGCCGCTGGGTGCTCGAACAGTCCGTCCGCCAGGCGCGCGAGTGGCGCGAGCGGTTCGAGGACGCGGGCCCGATGCGCATCAACGTGAACCTCTCGCCCTGCCAGCTCACCCACCCCGGCCTGGTGCAGGACACCGTCGACATCCTGGAGCGCGCCGGCGTCCAGCCCGACGCCCTCTGCCTGGAGGTCACCGAGTCCGCGCTCATCGGCGCCGACGACGACCTCCTCAAACCCCTGCGCCGGCTCGCCGAGATGGGCGTCGACATCGCCCTCGACGACTTCGGCACCGGCTACTCCAACCTCGCCAACCTCCGCCGGCTGCCGGTGAGCATCCTCAAACTGGACCGCTCCTTCACCCAGAGCATGCAGCAGTTCCCGGCCGACCCCGTCGACCTCAAGATCGTCGAAGGCATCGTCTCCCTCGCCCACAGCCTGGACCTGGCGGTCACGGTCGAGGGCGTGGAGACCGGCGCCCAGGCCGAACAACTCCGCATACTGGGCTGCGACACGGCCCAGGGCTGGTACTACGCCCGCCCGGGCCCGCCGGAGCGGTTGCACGAACTGGCGTTGGTGGACGCGACGGGCTGAGCCGCCCGGACGCAGAGGAAGCACAGGGTGTCGGCCGAGGAGATCCTTCTCCTCGGCCGGCACCTTTTCCCGTTCCCGGGCCGAGACGCCTCTCCGGCCAATAGACCTGTTTCATTTGGCGATACCCCGCCACATCCACCACATGAATCAGGTTCTGTTCGACATCTTCCCTCCGTGAAACCCGGATGCCATAGTGACCATCATCGATGAACCGGGTTAATCCACAGGCATGGAGGGTTGCACAGTGGCCGATGCGTCACCGGGGGCCGACGGTCCCTACCGGCCGGGGTACGAACTCGTCGCCGAGCAGCTGCTGGAGTACATCGCCGGGCAGAACCTGCGCCCCGGCGACCGGCTCCCCACGGAAGCGGGCCTGGCCGAAGTCCTGGGCGCCTCCCGCAACGTCACCCGCGAGGCGGTCAAAGTCCTGGCCGCCATCGGCCGGTTGAGCGTACGGCGAGGCGCCGGCATCTTCGTCGCGGAGGCCTCCGGCGGGCTGGTGGACGATCACCTGGCGCACTTCCGCCCGACGAGCATGGACGACGTCCTGATGCTCCTGGAGTACCGCACGGTGATCGAGTCGGAGACGGCCCGCCGGGCCGCGGGCCTCGCCACCCCCATCGAGGTCCGCACCATCAGGGAGGCCGCGCAGAGGTCACTGACGGCGGCCCAGCGCGGCGACGCGCACGCCTTCGCCGAGGCCGACGAGGCCTTCCACGACGCGGTGGGCGCCGCCGCGCACAACGTGTTCCTGAGGTCGAGCGTGGCCGGCGTGCGGCGCCTCGCCTCCCAGTCCGACGTGCTGCTCTTCCACGGCGACGCCCCCGGCTCGCTGGAGGTCGCCGCACGACAGCACCTCGCCATCGCAGAGGCGGTCGCCGCGGGGGAGGCCGATCTCGCGAGCGAGTTGATGGTGGAGCACATCGCCACCACGCGCACCCAGTTCGAGCGGAAGATCCGCGACCGGCTGTTCAACCTCGGTGACCGCGCCGCCCCCGGGGCACCCGCGCGGCCCTCGACGAGCGCCGGTCCCGGCGACTCCTCACTGCCCCCGCAGACGTCCGCCTCCTAGGCCGACTTCGTACGGGCGCATTCCGACCGACGTCCGGAGAGGCCGGTGGACGACCGGCCTCCCGCGTCACATCCCCCAGGCGATTGGATTTCCGTGTCTGTTCCGTCTGCGCGCAGGGGCCGCCGTGTGCCCGTGCGAAGAGTTCTCATAGCCGCCGTGTCCCTGGCCGCCGCGGCGGCGCCCCTGACCGTCGCCCCGGCCCAGGCCGCCGCGCGACCGTCCGGCCTTACCGTCTACGTCTCCCCGACCGGCAAGGACACCGGGAAGGGCACCGCCGACCACCCCTTCAAGACCCTTGAGCACGCGCGGGATTACGTGCGCGATGCCAAGTCCAAGGTGCGCG
>NZ_JBSFXO010000021.1:0-86609 GCF_053595415.1 Streptomyces sp. NPDC002499 | reverse complement strand
TCGTAGCCCCGCGCGGAGCCAAGAAGCCGCCGCGGCATCTCGCCGATCTCACTCCCGCCGAAAGAACGGCTCCGCTGACGCTCCGCCAGATTCCCGCGCAAGCGCGGGAATCGAATTCCGCAAGCGGAATTCTGAATGCGTTTCAATTCGCGCAAGCGCGAATTGATAGAATCCCGCAAGCGGGATTCTTGGGGCTGGCTACAAGGGGCGGTGCATCACGCGCGGGTCTGTGTAGGGCTTGGGATTCCCAGCTACTACCCCTGCAACGGGTGTGACGGGGTGCCGGCCTCACGGTAGCGACGGGTTCCGCTGCGCTCCACCCTGAGCCCCTCCCCCATCCTCTGACTGTCCCGACGTGTTTACGAACGCCTTGTCAGCATATAGGGTAATCGGCCGTTCATGGATGAGATTGAGTCGGCTTTCACCCTCGGGCGCAGAAGTTAGTGCGCGGATTATGCATCATGAGTGATCACTGTGTAGAGTCTGGGATCAGATGCTACACCCCTACCGCCGCGCACCTTGCGCCTGGATTCCATTTGCTACGCGCTGCATTCCGCGAAAAGGAGAGCACGGGGCATGGCCGTGAAGTTGCGTGATCACCAGATCGAGGCCGTTGCCGCCATTGTGCGCGGTCTTGATGTTCCGCCGGGCGGTATTCCCTGGAATGGTCTTCGTGGGCAGGTGCACGCCGCGTGTGGGACGGGGAAGACCATCGTGGCTGCCGCGTCGGCGAGGCGGCTTGTGCCCCGGGGGCGTGTGCTCGTGCTGGTGCCGACGCTGGATCTTCTGGCGCAGACGGTGAGGGCGTGGGACGAGGCCGGGCACAAGGGGCCGGCGGTGGCGGTGTGTTCGCTCCAGGACGACCCGGAGCTGTGGTCGTTGAAGGTGCGCTCCACGACGAACCCGATCCAGTTGGCGCTGTGGCACGGCTCCGGGCCCGTGACCATCTACGCCACCTACGCGTCTCTGGGTGTTCTGGCGGAGGCTTTCGAGGGCGCCTACGGTCAGAAGCTTGATCGAGTAGACCTCGCGGTGGTTGATGAGGCCCACAGGACAAGTGGTTCGATGGGTAAGGCCTGGGCGGCCATCCATGATCAGAGCGTCATCCCGGCAGCACGCCGGCTGTACCTGACGGCCACACCGAGGATCTGGGAAGAGCGGCTCAACCGGGAGATTGCCGAAGGTGTCCGTGACCCGCTGCCGCGAGAGATGGCTGCGTCCATGGACGACGAGACCGTCTTCGGGGCCGTCCTCTACAAGCTCAGCTTGGCGTCTGCCGTCTCCCGGGGGCTGTTGGCGCGGTACCAGATCATCGTGCTGGAGCTGAAGGACCCGGTCGTCACCCCGGAGAAGCTGATGGGCGAGGGGCGGCACACGGAAGAGGTGCGCGGGCAGCGGCTCGGAGCCCTCCAGGCCGCGTTGCTGCACACGATGGGGCAGTACGACCTGTCGACGTGCATCACCTTCCACCACCGCACCATCGAGGCGCAGGCCTACGCGGAGGGCCTGGAGCGCGTGGCGGCCAAGCTGCACGCTGATCAGCCGGAGACGTACCCGGCTCGGATCTGGGCCAACTGGCTGTGCGGCGAGCACGTCCCCGAACACCGACAGAAGGTTCTCGGCTCGTTCGGGACCACGGCGCAGTGGGCCGTGCTCTCCAACTGCCGGGTCCTGGGCGAGGGTGTCGACATCAGAGCCGTGGACTCCGTCGCCCTACTCGACCCCAAGGGCGCGCCGCACGACATCGTCCAAGCCATCGGCAGGGCACTTCGTCAGAAGCCGGGACAGGGCAAAATCGCCTCCTTGATCGTGCCTGTCTTCCTCCAGCCCGGAGAGATGCCCGAGGATATGTTCACCTCGGGGTCGTATCGCCCGTTGGTGAAGGTCTTGGAAGGTCTGCGCGCTCACGATGAAGAAGCCGTCGAGCTGCTCGCCATTCCCCAGGAGCCTCAGAAGGATGTCGCCCAACCGTCCGTGAACATCAGCACGCCGCCCGAGGAAGGCGAAGCCGAATCACGGTTGCTGCTCCGTTTCGCCGCCCCACGCGACCCGGTGATGGTCGCCGACTGGGTCTCCTTCAACGTGATCGACACCGAACGCCAGGACTGGGCCCGCGCCTGGGCGAAACTGAAGACATACGTCGAACGGGTCGGAAACGCCCGAGTCCCCTACGGACACCGCGAAGGCGCCACACCACTAGGACAGTGGATCGCAGAACAACGACGCGCCTACACAGCCGGGCAGATGACCGGCCAACGCGCCCGTCGGCTCGAACAACTCGGCATGGTCTGGAGTCTCGCGGATGAACGCTTCCAGGAAAACCTCGAAGCCGCCAAGGCCTACTACGAGCAGCATTGGACGCTGTGCGCACCTCGGTCCGCGAGCATGCTGGATCGGCCGTTGGGGATGTGGCTCGCAAATTTGAGACGGCCCGGTGCGCTGGACGGACGCCCCGAATGGGAGAGGGCACTGCGCGAGGTCGATGAGCACTGGAACCCGGTGTGGTCGGCGGACTGGCAGCGGCACTATGCCGCTGTGCGGGAGCTGCTGTGCGATGAGGACCAGACCGATGTCCTGCCCGGTGTGACCATTCATGGCCAGGACGTCGGACGGTGGCTGCTCAAGCAGCGTCAGCACACGGTCTGGACAGGGTTGTTGAACGGGCAGCGCGAGCTCTTGGAGGCGATCGGCGTCGTACCACTGCCACCGGAGCTGGCGCCGCCCGCGAAGTCCCCCCAGGGTGCCCTGAGCGCCTTCGAGCGGGGTGTTGCGGCCTTGGCGCAGTACAAGGCCCGTACCGGCTCTGTGACAGTTCCCAGGAACCACGTGGAGCAGTTGGAGGACGGGGCCGAGGTCAAGCTCGGAGTGTTCCTGTCCAACAGCAAGAGCAGGCGCGCCAAGCTCGGTGCCGACAAACTCCAGCAGTTGGCAGGCCTGGGTCTGGAGTGGGCGGCGACCTGACATTGGCACTCGTGTGTCGGCGAGCCGTGCGGCCCGCCAGTGCGGCGCCCGATGCCCTCGCCCGCCGCCCGCACTCCCTCTGCTGTGGGTTCCCTGCTGGACGCCGCCGGCCCGTGGGCTGGACCGTCAGAAGGAGACGTCGAAGTAGTCGATGTCGTTGAGGGCGACTTCCAGGCCTGCGGCGCGGCGTCCGTTGTCCTTGAAGTACACCTCTTGCAGTCCTTCCGCGACGATGTCGCGTAGTTGCTGGTCGTTGGCGCCTTGTTCGCGGGCGTCGAACAGGCGGCGCGCGTATTCCGGGGGGAGGTGGACGGTCAGGCGCCGGAAGCGGCCGTCGTCGGTGGTGCCGGCTGGTGCGCTGTAGCCGAACCGGGCTCTGGTCTCCACGGTGATCCCGTCGGTGGCGGCGGCCTTTTGGCGGCGGCGCTTGCGGATGAGGGGCTGCCAGCGGGAGCGTACGGCGTGGTCGATCCGTTCCTGGATGTGGCGGGGCGGGTGGGTGCGGGCGCCGCGTCGGTAGCGGTTGACGGAGTCGGGGGTGATGCCGAGTTCGGCTGCGACGGCCCTGGTCGTCTTCAGCTGTTTCAGCAGGTAGCTGATCTGTCCTTTGAGGGTCTTGGGCGGTTGCCTGGTGAACGCTTCCCGGCCGGCGCGGTCCAAGGCTTCGTCGATGTCCCCCACGGTTCTACTCTCCTTCGTCGAACGTGGCGTCGTGGCCGTCGCCCTTGATGTGGCGGGCCGGGTTGAAGCCCTGCTCCATCAGGTCGACCGCCCACAGCATCGTCTGGACGCCTTCCAGCTTGGCCAGGCCCGGGGTGGATCCCAGGCGGAAGGCACCGGGTTGCGGCTTGCCGGATGCGGCGTAGGGCAGGAAGGCGAGGGGGCTGTCGCCGGGGCTGGGGTAGACGACGCAGTCGGACAGCACGGCCAGCGGGTACAGGCCCGTCATCTTCGCCATGTTGTTCAGCTTGCGGTGCATGTTGACCCGGGCTTTGGAGATGACGGCGGCGCGGATGTCGGGGCGCCAGGTCGGCCGCTGGAGGGCCGGCCATCGCTCGCCCTCCTTGTACTTCGTGCCCTGGGGGCGTTCACGCAGTTTGCCCACCCCTCCCTTCACGGTCGCCTTGATGGCGGCGAGTACGGCGGCCATCGCCGGGTCGGCCTGTTTGTGCTGCTCCATCGCTGCCAGGAACTGTTCGTCGGTGAGGCCTTTGGTGACGCCGAGGTCGGCGAGGGTGTCGATGTATGCGGTCTTGAGCCGGTCGTGCCACGGGTCCAGGTAGGCGCCGGTCTCGCGGCGCAGGTAGGCCTCGATCGGGTGGATGTTGTGGCCGAGTTCCTGGGCGTAGGCGACGGTGTGGGTCTGGTACCAGGCCGGTCCCTGCGGGCGTTCGCCGGTCGGTGTGAATGGCGACGGCAGGCGGGGGTCTGCCTCGATGTGGGAGAGGTCGACGAGCCAGGAGCCGGGGATCTTGGGGTTGAAGGCCGGGGTGTGGAAGTGGTCCGGGGCGGACAGGCCGACGACCAGGCGGGCCGCGGCCGCGAGGAAGGCGGTGTTGAGGTCCAGGCCGACGGCGAAGGGCAGCGTGCATTCCTGGTCCGTCAGCAGGTCGACGTCGCGCACCCATTGGTAGGCCTCCTCGTTGAGGAAGCCGCCCGTCCAGCCGGAGTTCACGACCACGGGGTGCTCGGGGGTGGCCTCCGGTGGCGCCGGGTCCATCGGTTCCGTCCCCAGTGAACCGGGGTTGTGTCCGGACACCCAGTTCCCGGTGGCCGGGTCCTGTACGGCTTTGGTGGGCGGGCGCAGTGCCGTCATCAGTTCCAGGCCGGAGACGGCGGTGGAGCCGCGCGGGGTGATGACCCGCATCGCGTAGGTGCCAAGGACGCGGGCGATGTCGGCCGCATCCATGTCCGTGACACCTGGCCACGACCGCTCGTCGAGGGCGTCCCACGACAGGACCGCGAGTTGTACGCACTGTCGCTGGTTTCCGGTGGCCTTGCGGTAGATGCGTGCCCACGGGCCGAATCCGCGCTGGGTGAGCTGCCATTTCGCCTTCGTCACCTGTTTGACGACCGGGTGGTCCTGGGGCAGGCGCAGCGAGCGGCGTTGCTCGTGGCCCTCCAGACGTTCGGGCAGTCCCAGTTTCACGGCGGCGGCGGCGGTGAGCACGATCAGCGGGTCGGAGTCCTTGCCGTGGCGGTTCAGTTTCGCTGCCCCCAGCCCGGACTCGCGCAGTGTCCACTGCACCAGTTCCGGGATGGTGGTCGCCGGGCAGTCCAGCACGATGCCGTCCGTGCCGTAGGCGCAGCCGTCACCGTCCAGTACAGCGAGGGGGCCGTGCGGGAATCGCGGGTCGGCAGCCGTCTTCGCCGCGGCCGGATGCCGCCGTGACGGAGGCGCCGGACGGATCGGGTGTTGAGGTGTCAGCGGTGCGGTGGTCTCCGGCTCCGGCCCGGCGGGAGGGGTCGTCCGAGGGGCCGGCTCCGGTCGGGGCGCGGGAGCCGGGGCGGGGGTGTGATGGGCGGGGTACTTCGCCGCCCATCCGGTCAGCAGTCGCTGGTACGCCTCCAGGCGTGGCGACTTGGGCTCCGAGCGGCCGTTCTCGTAGTTCTTCACCGATTGCGTGGTCGTCTTCAACGCCTGCGCCAGGCGGGCCTGCGTGATGCCCGCGGCCTCACGCAGTCGGGCTCGTTCCGCCGGAGACGGGAGCTGCGGCTCCTCCTCCAGCAGAGCGTCGACCGACGCGAACAGCTCTTCCTCGGATGCCATACGTGTCCACCTCCACCCCGGACACTAGCAGCCCTTACCCCTTCATTTAACTCATTCTCTTAACCCGATCGGGTTCTATTCGACCTGTCGGACCGGCGCAGGCAGGACGGTCCGTCCCTGGCCCGTGGGGCTGGGGCCGGTCTACGTGCGGTCGCTCCGGCTCCACCGTCCTGCGAGTGGCCGTCGAGGCCGGGGCGGGATGCTCGGTTCGGAAGCTCCGGTACGCAGGGCCACGAACTCTCGCGGGGCGCACCGACGCCCGCCGATGCCCCACATCCCCCGAGGGCACCGGCGGGCCTTCGTGCTGCGTGCAGCCGGTTCCCGTACGGCCCGCAGATCAGATCCTGTTCGTGGCGTGGGGGCGCGCGGCCGGCGGGGCCGGACCCGGTCGGTCGACCGGTCCGATCGCAGTCCTAGGGAGAGGCCGACAGTGAACAGCACGTGGTTTCGACGTTTCACCACGCCCGGGAGGGGGCCGCGGCTCGTGTGCTTCCCCCACGCGGGGGGCTCGGCGACGGCGTTCGTGGAGCTGGCGCGGGCGCTGCCGGCGGACTTCGATGTGGTGGCCGTGCAGTATCCGGGGCGTCAGGACCGGTATGCCGAGGAGCCGTTCACGGCGCTGGCCCCGCTGGTCGAGGCGGTGGCCGGGGAGCTGGCCCGTGTGCTGGCCGCGGATCCGGGACGACCGTACGCCCTGTTCGGCCACAGCATGGGGGCGCTTCTCGCCTTCGAGACGGCCCGGCTGCTGGCGCAGGGCGAACTGCCCGGCCCCCGGCGGCTGTTCCTTTCGGGCCGGGGCGGGCCGGGTGTCCGCAGGGGTCTTCTCCGCGACCATTACGACGATGCCGAGCTGGTGGCCGAGCTGCGCACGCTGGGCGGCACCGATCAGGACATGCTCGACAGTCCCGACGTGCTGGAGATGATCCTGCCGGCGCTGCGGGCCGACTACCGGCTCGTGGACGCCTACCGCTGGCAGGGGGGAGAGCCGCTGGCCGCCGGGATCACCGCCCTGGTCGGGGACAGTGATCCGATGGTGCCGGTCGGGGCGGCCCGGATGTGGCGGGAGCACACCGGCGGCGACTTCGCCCTCGAGGTCTTTCCCGGCGGCCACTTCTACCTCGCCGACCACGTCGGCGGGGTGGCCGCGGCCGTCACCGAGGGGCTGCTCGCCGACGCGGCCGCTTCCTGACGGTGTCTCACGCAGGGCCGCCGGCCAGGAGTCTCGCGATCCGGCGCTGTGTCCGGTCCGGCGGTCAGGCGGCGGGGCAGAGCGCCGCCGGGCCGGCCGGTGGCGCGGCACCGGCCGCGGGCAGGGGCCGGGGGGCGCGGGTGACGGGTACGGCCGCGGAGCAGGTGGCCGGCCGGGGCCGCGGGCGGGTGCGTGCGAAGACGACGAGCCGCAGCACGGTGAAGCGTGCGAGGCCGGCGAGTGCGGAGGCGGACAGGTAGACGGCCTGATCGAGCACGGCGGTGGGCGCGGTCACCAGCAGGTGCAGGAGCAGTGCCGCCCCGCAGGTCGCGGCGTACGCGGCCGCCGCGGATCCGGCCGACTGCGCGTGCTGGCGGCGGGTCGCGCGTCCGCCCGCGCCGAAGGTGAAGCGGGCGTGCAGTTCGGTGGCCAGGAGTGTGGAGAGCGCGGTGACCACGGCGTTGGCCAGGGGCCAGGGCATCCAGGAGGCGGCGGCCGCCACCGTGAGGCTGGAGGCGATCCCCACCGCGCCGCCGCAGAGCACGAAGCGGGCGAAGGCGGCGAGGGTCCCGGGGCCGGTGTGCGGTCGGCTCTGCCGTGTCCTCATCGTCCGGCCTCCCTTCGTCCGTTTCGGGTGTGTGCTGCCGGTCGTCTGCTTCGGGTGTGTGCTGCCGGCCCGCGCGGCGCGGGAGCGCGCCTGCCGCCGGGCAGGGGCGGGGACGGCGACGGGCGGCGTACGCCGACGTGGTGCCGGTGTGCGCCGCCCGGGAGGGACGGGCCGCGGGGGCGGCCCGTGCACTCACTTCGGGTCGCGGTTGAACTGTGCCGTCGACCAGCGGTAGCCGAGCACGGTCAGGGCCAGGCACCAGGCGATCGCGATCCATCCGTTGTTGCCGATCTCGGTGCCGAGGAGCAGTCCGCGCAGGGTCTCGATGGCAGGGGTGAAGGGCTGGTACTCGGCGATGGGCTGGAACCAGCCCGGCATCGTGTCGGCCGGGATGAAGGCGCTGGAGATGAGCGGCAGGAGGATCAGCGGCTGGGCGCTGTTGGCGGCCGCCTCGGCATTGGGGCTGGCCATGCCGATGCCGACCGCGATCCAGGTGAACGCCAGGGCGAACAGGACGATCAGGCCGAACGCCGCGAGCCACTCCAGGGCCGTGGCGTCCTTGGAGCGGAAGCCGATGGCGAGGGCGACGGCGCTGACGAGGACCACGCTGGCGACGCACTGCAGCACGCTGCCGACGACATGCCCGATGATCATGGAGCTGCGGTGGATCGCCATGGTCCGGAAGCGGGCGATGAGGCCCTCGCTCATGTCCATGGACATGTACACCGCGGCCCCGATCACGGTGCTGCCGATGGTCATCAGCAGGATGCCCGGGACGATGTAGGCGATGTAGTCGGAGCGGTCGGCGCCGCTGCCGCCGATGCCCGCGCTCATCACGTCCCCGAAGATGTAGACGAAGAGCAGCAGCAGCATGATCGGCGCCATCAGCAGGTTCAGGGTGCCGGACGGGTAGCGCCGGGCGTGCAGCAGGTTGCGGCGCAGCATCGTGTTCGAGTCGCGCACGGCGAGGGAGAAGCGGGTGGGGCGGGCGGGGGCCGCGGTGGCGCTCATCGGGCGTTCTCCTTGGACTGGGTGGTGGCGTTGGCGGGGCCGGTGAGGGCGAAGAACACGTCGTCGAGGTCGGGGGTGTGCACGGTCAGCTCGTCGGCCTCCACATCGGCCGTGTCCAGCCAGTCGAGGATGGAGCGCAGTTCGCGCTGGGTGCCGTCGCTGGGGATCTGCAGGGTCAGGGCCTCGTCGTCGCGGGTGGTCTCGCGCAGGGCGGCGGCGGCCGACTGGTAGGCGGCCGGGTCGGTGAAGCGGAGCCGGACGTGTCCGCCGGGGACGATCCGCTTGAGTTCGGCGGCGCTGCCCTCGGCGGCGATCTTCCCGTCGTTGAGGACGGCGATGCGGTCGGCGAGTTCGTCGGCCTCCTCCAGGTACTGGGTGGTGAGGAAGACGGTCGTGCCGCCGGAGACCAGTCCCCGGATGATCTGCCACATGGTGTGCCGCGAGCGCGGGTCCAGACCTGTGGTCGGCTCGTCGAGGAAGATGATCCGCGGGCTGCCGACCAGGGTCATCGCGATGTCCAGGCGCCGCTTCATCCCGCCGGAGTAGGTCGACGCGGGCTTCTTCGCCGCCTCCACCAGGTCGAAACGCTCCAGGAGTTCGGCGGTGACCCGCCGGCCCTCGTCCTTGGAGAGGTGGTGCAGGTCGGCCATCAGGAGCATGTTCTCCTCGCCGGTGATCAGCCCGTCCACCGCGGAGAACTGCCCGGTGACCCCGATCGAGGCGCGCACCACCTGGGCCTCGGCGGCGACGTCGTGGCCGCCCACCCGGGCTTCGCCGCCGTCGGCGGTGATGAGCGTGGAGAGGATCTTGACGGCGGTGGTCTTGCCGGCGCCGTTGGGGCCCAGGAGCGCGAACACGCTGCCGGCCGGGATGTGCAGGTCGATGCCGTCCAGGACGGTCTTGTCGCCGTAGGCCTTGCGCAGGCCGGTGGCGGTGATGGCGGCCGTCGTCGTGGAACTGCCGTTCTTCTCGGTCGTGGGCATGACAGATGAAGGCATGGGGCCCTCCCGTTCGGGCTGGTGTGACGTGGGGGTGGATGAGATGAGGACGGCCCTTGTGGGTCAGGCCCGGGCGCGGCGGAGGATGTCCTGCCGCCGCGCCGAAGTCCGCGTGCGGCACGCGCGGCCTCTCGCCCCTGCGTCCGCGGGCCTCCTCAGGGCCCTGCGGACGGACCGCCGGTGCGAGAGGTGTGCGCAGCCCTCAGGCCGCGTCCGCCCCGGCGCGGGCGAGGTCGTCGGTGAGCTGCTTGCGGGCGCGGTCGGGGACGTAGCCGCCCTCGTTGTAGTTCTGGGCGAAGGCGTCGACGAACTCCACCGGGTCCTGGCCGACGACGTCGGCGATCGGTGTGCCCTGCGCGGCGGCCTGCTCGAACAGGTCGGCGAGGTCCTCGAACATCGAGGCGTTGCTGTCGGCGTCGGTCGGCACGAAGTGCATCAGGTACTTCTCGATCGCCTCGACCGCCCCGCGGTAGCCGTCGGGAAGCTCCTTCACGCGCCCCTTGTAGGCCCGCCAGCGCTTCTTGGGACCGATCACCTTTGCGATGAAACCGCTCTTCTCGGCATCGGACATGGTCACTTGCCCCCTTCGTGTAGCTGTTCCAGTCGTTCCGTGAGGAAGGTCCACGTCCTCCAGAACTCTTCGAGGTACTCCCGCCCCCGTGCGTTGAGGGAGTGCACCTTGCGCGGCGGCCCCTTCTCCGAGGCGACCTTCTCCACATCCACCAGGCCCCGCTTCTCCATCCGCAGCAGCAGCGCGTAGATGGTGCCTTCGGCGATGTCGGAGAAACCCTGCTCCCGCAGCCGCGCCGTGATCTCGTAGCCGTAGGCCGGCCTGCCCGACAGCGACGCCAGAATGACGCCCTCCAGCGTGCCCTTGAGCATCTCCGTCAGCAGCTTGGCCATGGAGCACCTCCTCCCTGCGCTAATCAGCGCCGTTGAGTACCGGTACAACGTAACACTGACTACCGGTACCTAGCAACAGGGAATAGCGAAGAAGGGGCGGCCGGGGGCCTCACCAGTGGAACGCCTCCCCGTCGGCCCGCTTCTCGATGCAGTACGTACGGAAGGCGCGGGCCCTGGCGACCGCGCCTTCGTCCCCGGTGCGCCGCGCGGCCTGCTCGTACCAGTCGTAGGTCGCGGCGGCGTGCGCGCGCCGCTCGAAGTGGAACTCGGCGAACCGGCGGAAGTGCGCGCGCATGGACGCCGGGGTCAGCCGCCCGCCGGCGCCGAGGAGTTCCTCGAGCTCGGCGCCGGTGGCCTCGGGCCGCTCGACGATGCGGACCGGCTCGGCCGCGGGGACCTCCCCGCGGATCGCGACGGGCTCGTCGGCGTCCAGGAAGTCGAGGCAGAGCGAGAGCCGGGCCTCCGCCGCGGAGCTGCGGGTCGAGTGGGGGTCGGTCGTGTGGATCTTCCACACCTCACCGCGGCGCAGGTGGTAGACGACGTCGTTCTCGGAGTGGAGGTTCTCCTCGCCGGTGCGCAGCGGAATCTGCAGCCTCGTGCCCGGCTCGGCCCATTCCAGGAAGTCCACGTGCGGGGCGAGGATCGCGTCCCGGGCCCTGAAGACGCGCACCCACTGCAACCGGTCCAGGGGGAAGTGGGCGCTCACCAGGGACATGATGCCCGGCAGCCGCTTGCCCAGCTCGGTCAGCGCCATGTTGCCGCCGTGGGGGCGGAAGGAGGTGTCGGAATCGGCGCCGCTGCCATTGGCCAGTACATGGGACGACCACGACCCGAAGGTGAAGGCGTCGTATTCGCCTCCGTACTCGTGCCCGTCCAGGACCGCAAACTCGGATTCCAGGTCGTACGAATCGATGGGCAGCACCGCTAGCCTCTGTGACTTCAGCAAGGAAGCCCCTCCCTTTCAATAGTCCGGCCGTCCGGCCGTCCGGCCGCCCGAAAGCCGCCGGGCATTTTCCCCGTGCGTCACCACGGCTCTCGGAGACCCTGCGATGGTGACGCAGTCCGCGCGCGCGATTCCCCGCCGCCTAGCATTTCTCGAGCCGCGCTCGAGCGGGACATCCGGTTCGGGCCGGTCAGGACGGCACGGGCACGGCGCAGCCGGCCGCCGGCCGGGAGACCGCGGCGCGCGGGAGGGAAGGGCTCCTGTCCCGTCGGCGGGACAGCAGCCGCCCGCCGGGGTGTTCGCACCGGCATCCCTTGCGCAGCGCTTCTCCGGCAAATTACCTTTACGTCGCGATGGCCCCGGGTGTGAAAAAGTCGCCGGAATTATTTCCCGGACTCCTTTCAGCCATTCAAGACATCCATCTCGCCGGCGGGCAGCGGAAAGGACCCCCAGCGGCCGTTGCGGCCCGGGCAGGAACTCCCGATTCGGCGGAGAAAGGAAAGGCCGGCAATGGAATCATCGCCGCAGGTCCATCAGCGAGGCAGCCAGGACGAGTCCCCGGCGCGCCAGCCCGTGCCTCCGGGCGCGCGGGACGCGCTCGCGCAGGAGGTCGCGGCACTGTGGGGGACGTACCTGGGCTCCCGCGAGGTCGGGCCGGACGACGACTACTTCTCGCTCGGCGGCAACTCACTGATCGGGATCAAGATCATCGACCAGGTCGCCCGGGACTACGGCGTCGAGCTGTCCGTACGGGACTTCTACCTGGCGCAGACCCCGGCACGGGTCGCCGGGCTGATAGAGCAGGGCAGGACACGGACGTGAGGCTGACGCCGGGCCCCGCACGCGACATCGACCTCGACCGCGTCGACCTGTTCGACCTGGACCTCTACTCCTGGGGCGATCCCCACCCCGTCTGGGACGTGATGCGGGCCAAGGCCCCGCTGCACCACCAGGTCCTCCCCGACGGGCGGGAGATGTGGTCCGTCACCCGCTACGAGGACGTCTGCCGCGTGCTCGGCGACCACCGGGAGTTCACCTCCGAGCGCGGCACCGTGGTCACCCACCTCGGCGTCGACGACGTCGCGGCGGGCACCCTGATGACCTCCACCGACCCGCCCCGGCACACCGAGGTCCGCAGACCGCTCGGCGCCCGGCTCACCGCGCGGGCGGTGCGGTCCTGGGAGGACCGGATCCGCACCACGATCGTGCGCTTCCTCCAGCCCGCGCTCGACGGAGAGCCCTTCGACCTGGCCGAGCAGGCACTGCTCCTGCCGGCGATGGTCACAGGCCCCCTGCTGGGCCTGCCGGAGAAGGACTGGGAGGAACTGGTCCGGCTGACCGCGATGGTGACGGCCCCCTCGGACCCGCACTTCCGGCTCGGCAGCGAGGCCGCGACCCTGGCCATCTCCCACCACGAACTGCTCACCTACATCAAGGAATGGGTCAAGGAGCGACGGGCGGACGGCGGCGAGGACGACAGCCTGCTCCACCACCTCATGAGCGTCCGCCCCGCGGGCCTGCCGCTGAGCGACGAGGAGATCGCCCTCGACGGCTACAGCATCCTCCTGGGCGCCAACGTCACCACCCCGCACACCGTCTCGGGCACCGTGCAGGCACTGATCGAACGGCCCGAACAGTTCGAGAAGGCACAGGCCGACCCCTCGCTGATCCCGAACCTGGTCGAGGAAGGGCTGCGCTGGACATCGGCCGCCTGCAACTTCATGCGGTACGCGGTGGACGACGTCCGCATCGCCGGCGGCACCGTCCCCGCCCGCGGAGCGGTCGTCGCCTGGATCGGGTCGGCCAACCGGGACCCGTCCCAGTTCCCCGACCCCCACCGCTTCGACATCACACGCAACGGCGCCAAACGCCAGGTGGCGTTCGGCTTCGGGGCGCACTTCTGCATCGGGGCACCCCTGGCCCGGATGACCCTGCGCATCTTCTTCGAGGAACTGACCCGGCGGTTCGGGTCGATCGAGCTCGCCGGCGAACCGCAGCACCTGCGGTCCTACTTCATCGCCGGGCTGACCCACCTGCCCATCGTCGCCCAGAAACGAAGGACGCCATGACATCCGGCTCCCTCACCGCCAGGTCGCCGTGGTTCGTCCGGCCCCGGTCCGCCGACCACCGCGCACAGCTGTTCTGCTTCCCCTACTCCGGGTCCGGGGCCTCGGCCTTCAGCGCCTGGCCGGCCGCCGTCGACGACGTCGAGATCGGCCCGGTGCAGTTCCCCGGCCGCGAGAACCGGCTGGCCGCACCCCACTACGGCACCTACGACAACCTCGCCGCCAGCCTGGCCGAGCAGCTCGTGCCGCGCCTGGACCGGCCGTTCGCGTTCTTCGGGCACTGCGCGGGCGCACTGGCCGCGTACGAGACCGCGGTCCGCCTCGCCGAACGGGGCCTGCGCCGGCCCGAGTGCCTCTTCGTGTCCGGCCAGCCCGCGCCGCACGACTCCTCGCGCGACCGGATGCTCACCATGACCGAGTCCGAACTGCGCGCCGAGTTGGAGTCGGTCGTCCGCAGCCGGGGCATCGAACCGCGCCCGGACATGATCGACGTGGGCCTGGCCGTGCTGCTGCGCGATCTCGCCGCCGCGAGCGAGTACCGGCGCACACAGCCGGTCGCGGTGGGATGCCCCGTCGTCGTCCTGCACTGGCGCGACGACCCCGAGATGACCCTCGACCAGCTCGAG
This sequence comes from Streptomyces sp. NPDC002499, assembly GCF_053595415.1. NCBI lineage: Bacteria > Bacillati > Actinomycetota > Actinomycetes > Kitasatosporales > Streptomycetaceae > Streptomyces > Streptomyces sp. NPDC002499. The sequence continues at coordinate 72,535 of NZ_JBSFXO010000021.1, read as the reverse complement.
GGGTGGCGCCGCTACGCGGACCAGGTCGAGTTCCGGGTCCTCGACGGCGGACACCACGACTTCATGAACGCCCCGGAGGAACTGCTGAAGCTGCTGACCTCGTGGCGCTGAGACGGCGCGCGACCCGTCGGGCCCGCCACGGCGCCCGGAAGACCGCGACCCGCCGGGCCCGCTACGGCGCCCGGAAGACCGCGGCGCGCACGAGCCCGCACAGCCCGGATGCCGGCGGCTCCCACCGGCCGGCGCGGCCGGCCGGCCGGCCGCGGATGACACGCAGCCACCCCCGTTCTTCCCGCAACCGCCGAGGAGGCCCCGGTGCAGGACGCCGACGACTACCGGTCCCACCCGCCACGCGTCGTCGGTGACGCACCGCCACCGCGCGAGGAGGTGCACGCGCCGGGGACATCCGCCCGCGAACCCGTCGCCGTCGTGGGCATGTCGTGCCGCCTGCCCGGCGCCGGCAGCCCCCAGGCCTTCTGGGAACTGCTGCGCAACGGCCGAAGCGGCATCACCGACGTCCCGGCCGACCGCTGGGACGCCCGCCGGCTGCTCGACCCCGACCCCACCGCCCCCGGCAGGATCATCACCACCCGCGGCGGCTACCTGGACGACATCGCCGGCTTCGACGCCGACTTCTTCGGGATCGCCCCCAACGAGGCCGCGATGACCGACCCCCAGCAGCGTCTGATGCTGGAACTGGGCTGGGAGGCACTGGAGGACGCCGGCATCGTCCCCGCACACCTCGCCGGGACACCCACGGGCGTCTTCGTCGGCGCCATGTGGGACGACTACGCGATCCGCCTCTACAAGCACGCCGCCCCGCGCATCGACCGCCACTCCGTCACCGGCCTGCACCGCAGCATCATCGCCAACCGCCTCTCCTACACGCTCGGCCTCAACGGCCCCAGCCTCGCCGTCGACGCGGCCCAGTCCTCCGGACTGGTGACGGTGCACCTGGCGGCGCAGAGCCTGCGCGCCGGGGAGTGCACCCTCGCGCTCGCGGGCGGCGTCAACCTCGCCATCACCGCGGAGAGCACCATCGGCTCCACCAAGTTCGGCGGCCTGTCGCCGGACGGGCTGTGCAAGACCTTCGACGCCCGGGCCGACGGCTACGTCCGCGGCGAGGGCGGCGCCTACCTGGCCCTGAAGACCCTGTCCCGGGCGGTGGCGGACGGCGACCGGATCTACTGCGTGATCGAGGGCAGCGCCGTCAACAACGACGGCGCCACGCCCGGCCTCACCGTGCCCAGCGCCCGCGCCCAGGAAGAGGTCGTCCGCCGCGCCCACGAGCGCGCCGGCACCCGCCCCGCGGACGTCCAGTACGTCGAACTGCACGGCACCGGCACGCGCGTGGGCGACCCCGTCGAGGCGGCCGCCCTGGGCGCCGCGCTCGGCACCGGACGCCCCGCGGACCGCCCGCTGCACGTCGGGTCCGCGAAGACCAACATCGGCCATCTGGAGGGCGCCGCAGGCATCGTCGGCCTGCTCAAGACGGCCCTCAGCATCTGGCACCGCGAGCTGCCGCCCAGCCTCAACTTCCACACGCCCAACCCCGACATCGCCTTCGACGAGCTCCGGCTGCGCGTCCAGCAGTCCCTCACCCCCTGGCCCCGCCCCGACCGTCCGCTGATCGCCGGCACCAGCTCCTTCGGCATGGGCGGCACCAACTGCCACGTCGTGCTGCGCGAGTGGACGGCCGGCGACGCCACGGCCGCGGTGGAGGGGCCGGCCGTGGTGACGGACGGGTCGCTGCCGTGGCCCCTCTCCGCGACATCCCAGGCCGCGCTGGAGGAACAGGCCCGACGGCTGCTGGACCACCTGGACCGCCACCCGCACGCCACACCCGCCGAGATAGGTCACGCGCTCACCGCGAGCCGGTCCGTGTTCAACCACCGGGCGGTCGTGATCGGCCGTGATCCGGCCGACTACCGCGAAGGGCTCGCCGCGCTGGCCCAGGGCGTGCCCTCGGCGCGGGTGGTCACCGGCACGGCGGGCGGCCGGCCGGGCAAAACGGTGTTCGTCTTTCCCGGGCAGGGCTCGCAGTGGGCCGGCATGGGCAGAGAACTGATGCGCACCTCACCGGTGTTCGCCCAGCACCTCACCGCCTGCGCGACAGCCCTCCAGCCGCACACCGGCTGGAACCTCACCGACGTCCTCACCCAGGCCGACGGCGCCCCCTCCCTCGAGGGCGATGCCGTGGTCCAGCCCGCACTGTGGGCGGTGATGGTGTCCCTGGCCCGGCTGTGGCAGCACCTGGGCATCACCCCCGACGCAGTGGTGGGCCACTCCCAGGGCGAGATCGCCGCCGCCCACATCGCCGGCGTGCTCTGCCTGGAGGACGCCGCCCGCATCGTGGCCCTGCGGGCCCAGGCCCTGACCGAGATCGCGGGGCACAGCGGCATGGTCTCCCTGCCGCTGCCGCAGGCGGACGCCGAGGCCCTCGTCGGCCGGTGGGCGGGGCGGCTGACCGTGGCCACGGTCAACGGGCCCTCGGCCACCGTGGTCGCGGGAGACATCGCCGCGGTCGAGGAACTGCTGGCGCACTGCACGGCCGAGGGCGTACGCGCCCGCCGCGTCCCGATCGACTACGCCTCGCACACACCGCACGTGCATCCGCTGCGCGGCCGGCTGCTGGACGCCCTCGCGGGCGTCCGGGCGCGTCCGGCCACGGTCGCGTTCTACTCGACCGTGGCCGGACACCCGGCGGGCCCGATGGCCGACACCACGGTGATGGGCGCCGCGTACTGGTACGACAACCTGGCCAACCCCGTGCACTTCCAGGCCGCCTCCAGCGCCCTGCTGGACGACGGGCACACCCTGTTCGTCGAGGTCAGCCCGCACCCCGTACTCACCCACCCGCTCCAGGAGACCGTCCGCCGGCACGCACACGGCGGCGCGGCCGCCGTCACCGGCACCCTGCGCCGCGACGACGGCACCTGGCAGCGCGTACTGACCTCCCTCGCCACCACCCACACCCACACCACCACCCCCACCGCCGCCGGCTGGTCGCGCTTCTACCCCACCACCCCGCCCACCCACCACGACCTGCCCACCTACCCCTTCCAACGGCAACGCCACTGGATCGACCTGCCGGCCGGCGGCCTCACCGACGCCGGGCCCGACGCCCCGGCCGACGTGATCGCCGACCAGCACGAGCCCACCGCCGCTCCCGCCGGGTCCGGCGCGCCGTCGCCGTTCCTGGACCGCCTCGCGAAAGCGTCCCCGGCCCAGGGGGAAGAGATCCTCACCGACCGGATCCGCGCCGAGGCCGCGGCCCTCACCGGACGTACCGCCCCCCAGGAGGTGGACGACGACCGCACGTTCAAGGACCTCGGTTTCGACTCCTTCGCCTCCGTCGAACTGCGCAACCGGCTCAGCGCCCTCACCGGCCTGGAACTGCCGACGACCCTGCTCTTCAACCACCCCACCCCCCTCGCCGTCGCCCGCTTCCTGCGGACCCGGCTCCTGGGCCCCCAGCAGGCCCTCGACACCGCCGCCCACGACCTCCCGCCCGCCGCCGACGCGGACGAGCCCGTCGCGATCGTGGGCATGGCCTGCCGCTACCCCGGCGACGTCCGCACCCCCGAGGACCTGTGGCACCTGGTCAGCGAGGGCGTCGACGCCATCACCGGCTTCCCCGCCGACCGCGGCTGGGACACCGAACAGCTCCTGGACCCCGATCCGGACCGGCCCGGCACCTCGTACGTCACCCAGGGCGGATTCCTCTGCGACGCGACGGAATTCGACCCCGCCTTCTTCGGGATCAGCCCGCGCGAGGCGACCGCGATGGACCCGCAGCAGCGGCTGCTCCTGGAGACCTCCTGGGAGGCGATCGAACGGGCCGGCATCGCCCCCACGGCGCTGCGCGGCAGCAGCACCGGCGTGTTCATCGGCGCCATGACCCAGGACTACGGCCCCGCCCTGCACGACGGCGTCACCGGCTACGACGGGTACCTGCTGACCGGCAACACCGCGAGCGTCGCCTCGGGCCGCATCTCCTACGCCCTCGACCTGCACGGGCCGGCCGTGACGGTGGACACCGCCTGCTCCTCCTCCCTCGTCTCGACGCACCTGGCCGCCCAGGCGCTGCGCAACGGCGAGTGCTCACTGGCCCTGGCCGGCGGAGTCGCCGTCATGTCCACACCGGGAATGTTCGTGGAGTTCTCCCGCCAGCGCGGACTCGCCGCGGACGGCCGGTGCAAGGCGTTCGCCGAGGCGGCGGACGGCACCGCCTGGGCGGAGGGCGCGGGCGTCCTGGTCCTGGAACGCCTCCGCGACGCACGGCGCAACGGCCACCGGGTACTGGCCCTCGTCCGCGGCTCGGCCGTCAACCAGGACGGCGCCAGCAACGGCCTCACCGCCCCCAACGGACCCTCCCAGGAACGCGTCATCCGCCAGGCCCTGGCCGGCGCGGGACTGTCGGCGCGGGACGTCGACGCCGTCGAGGCCCACGGCACCGGCACCACCCTGGGAGACCCCATCGAGGCACAGGCACTGCTGGCCACCTACGGCCGGGACCGGCCGCAGGACCAGCCCCTGTGGCTGGGTTCGCTGAAGTCCAACATCGGCCACTCCCAGGCCGCCGCCGGGGTCGGCGGCGTCATCAAGATGGTCATGGCCATGCGCCACGGAGTACTGCCGCGCACCCTGCACGTGGACCGGCCGTCCTCGCACGTGGACTGGGCCACAGGCGCCATGGAACTCCTGACCGACAACCGGGCCTGGCCGGACAGCGGCCACCCGCGCCGCGCCGGCATCTCCTCCTTCGGCATCAGCGGCACCAACGCCCACCTCGTCCTCGAACAGGCCCCCCAGGAACAGCAAGAGGACGCCACCGGACCGGACACCCCGGATCCCGCCGTGGTGACGGACGGCTCGCTGCCGTGGCCCCTCTCCGCGACATCCCAGGCCGCGCTGCAGGAACAGGCCCGACGACTGCTGGACCACCTGGACCGCCACCCCCACGCCACACCCGCCGAAATCGGCCACGCGCTCACCGCGAGCCGCTCCGTGTTCCCCCACCGGGCCGTCGTCATCGGCCGCGACCCATCCCACTACCGCGAAGGACTGACCGCACTGGCCGCGGGCGCACCCTCGGCGCGGGTGGTCACCGGCACGGCCGCCGGCCGGCCGGGCAAAACCGTGTTCGTCTTCCCCGGACAGGGCTCGCAGTGGGCCGGCATGGGCATCGACCTGATGCGCACCTCACCGGTGTTCGCCCAGCACCTCACCGCCTGCGCGACAGCACTTGAGCCGCACACCGGCTGGAACCTCACCGACGTCCTCACCCAGGCCGACGGCGCCCCCTCCCTCGACCGCGTCGACGTCGTGCAGCCCGCACTGTGGGCGGTGATGGTGTCCCTGGCCCGGCTGTGGCAGCACCTCGGCATCACCCCCGACGCGGTCGTGGGCCACTCCCAGGGCGAGATCGCCGCCGCCCACATCGCCGGCGTGCTCTGCCTGGAGGACGCCGCCCGCATCGTGGCCCTGCGCTCGCGGACCATCAGCCGTATCGCGGGCGACGGCGGCATGGTCTCCCTGCCGCTGGCCGTGGCGGACGCCGAGGAACTCATCGCCCGCTGGGCGGGACGCGTGGTCGTCGCCACCGTCAACGGGCCCTCGGTCACCGTCGTCGCCGGTGACGCCGACGCGCTGGCGGAGATCGTCACCCACTGCGCGGACCAGGAGATCAGGGCCCGCAGGATCCCGGTGGACTACGCCTCCCACTCCCCCCACGTCGAGGCGCTCCACGACGAACTGCTTAAGCTGCTGGCCCCGGTGCGCCCGCGCGCGGCGGAGGTGGCGTTCTACTCGACGGTGGGCGACCACGCCAAGGGCGCGATGAGCGACACGACCGCGATGGGCGCCGCGTACTGGTACGACAACCTGCGCACCACCGTGGCCTTCGAGACGGCCACCCGCGCCCTGCTGGACGACGGGCACACCCTGTTCGTCGAGGTCAGCCCCCACCCCGTGCTCACCCACCCGCTCCAGGAGACCGCCGAGGACCACGTGGGCCCCGGCAAGACCGCCGTCACCGGCACCCTGCGCCGCGACGACGGCACCTGGCAGCGCGTACTGACCTCCCTCGCCACCACCCACACCCACACCCCCGCCACCGCCACCGGCTGGTCGCGCTTCTACCCCGCCACCCCGCCCACCCACCACGACCTGCCCACCTACCCCTTCCAACGACAACGCCACTGGATGCAGCAGGCCGCCACCGCCACCGACCCCCGCGCACTGGGCCTGCACGCGGACGACCACGGCCTGCTCGGTGCCGCCGTCGATCTCGCGGACGGCGACAGCCACGTCTTCACCGGGCACCTGTCCCTGGCCACCCACCCCTGGCTGAGCGACCACGCCGTCCACGACACACCGCTGCTACCCGGCACCGCGTTCGTCGAGCTCGCCCTCCACGCGGGCCAGGCCACCGGCGCCCCCCATCTGGACGACCTCACCCTCCAAGCGCCCCTCCCCCTCCCGGCCACCGGCGGCGTGCGACTGCAGCTGCGCGTGGAGGCCGCCGACGACGACGGCCGACGCGCCCTCACCCTCCACTCCCGGCCCGACGACGCCGCCCCCGACCGGCCCTGGACCCGCCACGCCACCGGCACCCTGTCCTCCCGGGCCCCCGCCGCCCCGGACCCGGCCCCGTGGGCGCAGCCGGCGGCCTGGCCGCCGGCCGGCGCCACCCCCGTCCCCGTCGACGCCCTCTACGACCGGCTCGCCGACCGCGGCTACCACTACGGCCCCGCCTTCCAGGGCCTGAGCGCCCTGTGGCGGCACGGCGACACCCTCTACGCCGAGGCCGCCCTCCCCGCCGAGGAGAGCGCCCACACCACCACCGGCCCCTACGGCATCCACCCCGCCCTCTTCGACGCCACGCTCCACCCGCTCGTCGCCACCGCCCCCCAGCAGGACACCGACCGGGTGCTGCTGCCGTTCGCCTGGTCGGACGTCCGGCTGCACGCCATGGGCGCCCGGTCCCTGCGCGTGCGCATCACCCCCGCCGGCCCGGGAACGCTGCGCATCGCGCTCGCCGACCCCACCGGGCAACCGGTCGCCGACGTGACATCGCTCGCCCTGCGGCCCATCAGTACCCAGCAACTGGCGAAGGCCGCCGCACCGGCGGCCGACGGCCAGCTGTTCCGCCTGGCCTGGCACCCGTTGTCCGGCACACAGGCCCTCGAAGCCGGCCGGGTGGCGTTCCTGGGAAACGCCGTTCCCCAGGCACTGGTCGCCTCACTGCCCGCCGACGTCACCGTCACGATCCACCCGACGCCGGCGGACCTCCTGGCCGACCGCACCGGCCCCCTCCCGCACGTGGTGGTCGCCACCGGCCTGCTGGAGCACCCCGGCCCGGCACCCGACGTCCCCCGCCGCGCCCGCGAAGCCGTTCACCACGCCCTGGACCTGGTCCGGTCGTGGCTGGCCGAGGAACGGCTGGCCGACAGCCGGCTGGTGTTCCTCACCCGCCGGGCCGTCGCCGTCCACCCCGACACCGAAGCGCCCAGCCCCGCCGACGCCGCCGTCTGGGGCCTGATCCGCACCGCCCAGACCGAGCACCCCGGCCGCTTCGCCCTGATCGACGTGGCCGACGAGAACGCCGTCCCCGCCGAGCCGTTTTGCGCGGCCCTGGCCGGCGGCGAACCGCAGACGGCGGTCCGCGACAGCGACCGCCTGCCCTACGTCCCCCGGCTCGTACGGCAGGCGGCGCCGCACGACGCCGCCGTGCCGGAGCCCGCCGCGGGCGGCACGGTCCTGATCACCGGCGGCACGGGCACCCTCGGCGCACTGTTCGCCCGCCGGTACGCGAAGGCCGGGCGGATCGGCCATCTGCTGCTGGCCGGCCGGCGCGGCCCGGCCGCCCCGGGCGCACGCGAACTCGCCGCCGAACTGACCGGGCTGGGCGTGAAGGTCACCGTCGCCGCCTGCGACACCGGCGACCGCGACGCCCTCGCCGCGCTCCTGGCGGCCATCCCCGGCGAGCACCCCCTGACCGCCGTCGTGCACACCGCCGGCGTCCTCGACGACGGCATCCTCACCTCCCTGACCGCGCAGCACGTCGAGCGCGTGTTCCGGCCGAAGGTCGACACCGCCTGGCACCTGCACGAACTCACCCGCGGCACCGACCTCGCCGAGTTCGTCCTCTTCTCCTCCGTGGCGGGCATCCTGGGCACGCCGGGCCAGGGCAACTACGCGGCGGCGAACGTGTTCCTCGACGCGCTGGCCGAGCACCGCCGCGCCGAGGGACTGCCCGCCACCTCCCTGGCCTGGGGACTGTGGTCCGACAGCAGCGGCATGACCGCGCACCTGGACGACGCGGACCTGACCCGGATGGCCCGCCTGGGGATCGAGCCCTTCCCGGCGCAGGACGGGGCAGCGCTCTTCGAGGCCGCCCGTGCCTGCGGCACCGCCTGCCCGGTGCCGGCCAGGATCACCCCCGCCCTGCTGCGCCCGCACCTGGACAGCGGCACCCTGCCCGCCGTGCTGCGGGGGCTGGTGCGCGCCCCCGTCCGCAAGGCGAACACGGCTGCGGACACCGCGACCGCCACCTTCGGCGACCGTCTGGCCCGCCTCGCGCCGCAGGAGGCCCAGGACGCCCTCGCCACGCTCGTCCGCACCCACGTCGCCGTCGTCCTGGGCCACTCCTCACCCGACACCATCGACCTCGACAAGGCGTTCAAGGAGCTCGGCTTCGACTCGCTGACCGTGGTCGAGCTGCGCAACCGCCTGGCGTCGGCGACCGGACTGCGGCTGGCGCCCGCCCTCGTCTTCAGCTACCCGACCCCCCGCGAACTGGGCCGCCACCTCCTGGACCTGATGCGCCCGGCCGCGGATCCGGACCAGGACGAGGACGAGGACGAGGAGGCGAGGATCCGGGAAGTGCTGCGCAGCGTCCCGGTCGACCGGTTGCGCAGCGCGGGCCTGCTGGAACCGGTCCTGGCGTGCGCCGGACCGCCCCGGCCGGACCCCGACACGACCAACACCAACGCCAACAGCAGCACCGGCACCGGCACGACGGACACCGGCACGGATGCACTGGCCCGCCTGGACCTGGACGCGCTCGTCGACCTGGCACTGGACGAGAGGGACGACTGACATGAAGCACTCCGCAGACGGCACACCGCACGACGCGGACCGGGTCCAGCGGGCGCTGCGCGCACTGCTGGAGGAACGCGACCGCCTCCGCCGGGAGAACGACGCCCTGAAGGCCGGCCGCGACGAGCCCGTCGCCGTGGTCGCCATGGCCTGCCGCTACCCCGGAGGCGTGTCCTCGCCCGAGGAACTGTGGGAGGTGGTCCGCGACGGACGGGACATGGTGGACGGATTCCCCCAGGACCGCGGATGGCCGGACCTGTACGACCCGGACCCCGACACGGCCGGCACCTCCTATGTGCGCCACGGGGGGTTCCTGCGGGACGCGGCCTCCTTCGACGCGGGGTTCTTCGGCATCAGCCCGCGAGAGGCGCTGGCGATCGATCCGCAGCAGCGCCTGCTGCTGGAGACGTCGTGGGAGGTCCTCGAGCGCGCCGGCATCGTCCCCGCCGACCTGCGCGGCACCGACACCGGTGTCTTCTGCGGAGTGATGTTCCCCGAGTACGGGATGCGCTTCGTGGAAGCGCGGGGCAACCCGCTCGAGGGCTTCCTGCTGCAGGGCAGCGCACTGAGCGTCGCCTCGGGCCGGGTGGCCTACCAACTCGGCCTGACCGGGCCGGCGGTGACCGTGGACACGGCATGCTCCTCGTCGCTGGTGTCGGTGCACCTGGCGATGCAGTCGCTGCGCTCGGGAGAGTGCTCGCTCGCGCTGGCGGGCGGGGCGGCACTGATGTCGACGCCGTGGATCTTCGTGGAGTTCTCCCGCCAGCGCGGCCTGGCGGCCGACGGCCGCTGCAAGTCCTTCGCCGACGGAGCCGACGGGACCGGCTGGGCGGAGGGCGTGGGGGTGCTGCTCCTGGAGCGGCTGTCCGACGCCCGCCGCAACGGCCACCCGGTGCTGGCCGTCCTGCGCGGTTCCGCGGTGAACCAGGACGGCGCCAGCAACGGACTGACCGCCCCCAACGGCCGCGCCCAGGAAAAAGTGATCCGCACAGCACTGGCGAACGCGGGCGTCGCCGCCGCCGAGGTGGACCTGGTCGAGGCGCACGGCACCGGAACCGCCCTGGGCGATCCCATCGAGGCCGACGCGCTGCTGGCGACCTACGGACAGGGCCGGACCGAGGGCAGGCCGCTGTGGCTGGGCTCCTTGAAGTCGAACATCGGCCACTCCATGGCCGCCGCCGGGGTCGGCGGGGTCATCAAGACGGTGATGGCCATACGCCACCGCCACCTGCCCAGGACACTGCACGTGGACGCGCCCTCCCGCCACGTGGACTGGTCCCGCGGCGCGGTCGAACTGCTGGTGCAAGGACGTGAGTGGACTCGGCCGGACGGTCCGCGGCGGGCCGGTGTGTCGTCGTTCGGCATCAGCGGCACCAACGCGCATGTCGTCCTGGAAGAGGCTCCGCCCCAGCAGCCGCAGCACGACAGCGCCCGCGATCCCGGCATCGCCGCCGGCGGCCTCGTGCCGTGGGTGCTGTCGGGCAGGACCGCGGCCGCCGTGGAACGCCAGGCCCGCAGACTGCGCGACTTCGCCGCCGCCGACCCGGACCTGGACATCGCCGACACCGGCTGGTCGCTGGCCTCCGGCCGCACCCGGTTCGAGCACCGGGCGGTGGTGCTGGGGCGCGACCGGAAGGAACTGCTGGACGGTGTGACATCGCTCGGCGCCGGCGAGGAGTCCACCGCGGTGGTGCGCGGCACGGCCGGGCAACTCGGCGGGACGGTCTTCGTCTTCCCCGGCCAGGGCTCGCAGTGGGCCGGCATGGGCCGCCAGCTGTACGACGCGTTCCCCGTCTTCGCGCAGAGCCTGGACGCGTGCGCGGCCGCGCTGTCGGAGTGGGTCGACTGGTCGCTGCTCGACGTGGTGCGGGGCGTGGCGGGGGCCCCGACGCTGGACCGGGTGGACGTGGTGCAGCCCGCCCTGTTCGCCGTGATGGTGTCCACGGCCGCCCTGTGGCGGTCCTGGGGGGTGGAACCGGCCGCGGTCGTGGGCCACAGCCAGGGCGAGATTGCCGCCGCCCACGTCTGCGGCGCCCTCTCCCTGCGGGACGCCGCCCGTGTCGTGGCGCTGCGCAGCAAGGCCCTGGTGGATCTGATCGGTCACGGCGGGATGGCGTCGGTCGCGGAGTCCGCGCAGACCGTGCAGGAGCGTCTCGCGCCGTGGGAGGGCCGGGTGGGCGTGGCCGTGGTCAACGGGCCCCGCTCGGTGGTGGTGTCCGGGGAACCGGACGCACTGGATGAGTTCGTGGAGAAGATGCGGGCCGAGAACGTGCAGGCCCGGCGGATATCGGTCGACTACGCCTCCCACTCCCCCCACGTGGCCCGGGTCCGCGAGCAGGTCCTCGCCCCGCTGTCCGGCGTGCGCCCGCAGACGTCGGCGCTGCCCTTCTGCTCGACCCTGTACGGCGAGGTCGTCGACACCGCGAGGCTGGACGCCGGCTACTGGTACGACAACCTGCGCGAGAAGGTCCTGTTCGAACCCGCCGTCCGGCGACTGGCCGACGACGGTTTCCGGGTGTTCCTCGAGATGAGTCCGCACCCCGTGCTGACCGTCCCGGTGCAGGAGATCGTCGAGGACCTCGACGACGCGGTGGTGCTGTCCTCCTCGCGGCGGGACCGCGGGGAGGTCCAGTCGGTGCTCGGCTCACTGGCCGGGCTCCACGTCCGGGGCGGGAGCGTGGACTGGGAGGCCCTGTCCGGCATCCGCCGGCGAGTGGACCTGCCGACGTACGCGTTTAAGCGGCAGCGCTACTGGCTGGACTCGGCGCCCCCGGCAGTCACGGTCGCGGGCGAGGCGCCCGCGCCGCAGGCGCCGACGGCCGGGGACGAACCCGTCGCCCTGCCGGACCGGCTCGCCGCCCTGTCCGGCGACGAGGCGGCGGCACTCGTCCTGGACCACGTCCTGACGAAGGTCGCCGTCGTGCTCGGGCACCCCTCCCGCCAGAGCGTCGACCCCGATCTGGAGTTCAAGGACCTCGGCTTCGACTCGCTGCTCTCGATGCAGCTGAGCAAGAGCCTGGCCACCACGACCGGACTGACGCTGCGGCCGAACCTGGTGCTGCAGCACCCGACGCCACGGCGGGTCGCCGGGCACCTCATGACCTCGATGGCCGGCCGCGGCCGGCCGTGAACTTGCGGCGGTGTGCGGAGCCTGGCCCCGTACACCGCCGATGCGACACCCCCTCGCGCGAGGGGTCACGGGCCCGTCGCGGACCGGGCCCGTTCCGGCTTTGCTGAAAGGATGATCTCTGTGCGTTCGTTCGGTGCGTCGTCTGCGCATGAAGGGCTGTGGCGGGCGCAGAACATGTTTCCCGACTCGCTGAACCATGCGCTGACCCTGTGGGACGTGGACGGTGAGCTGGACGCGCCTGTCATGGAGCGCGCGGTGCTGCGGGTGCTGGACGAGGCGGAGGTACTGCGGATCACCTTCGCCGACGACGGCGCCGGGCTGCGCCTGGTGCCCAGGGAACCGGGCGAGTGGCGGCCGTTCTTCCTGGACGTCAGCGCCCAGGACGATCCGCAGCGGGCGGCCCGTGAAGCGCTGGCCGACGTGCTGCGGCAGCCGTTCGACCTGGCACGGGACCTGCTGCTGCGGCTCGGTGTGGTCAAGCTCGCGCCGGACCGCTCCCTGCTGGTGATCGTCTACCACCACCTCGTGTCGGACGGGTACGGCGTGTCCGGGCTGCTGTCGCGGCGCCTGGCCGAGGTGTACACGGCACTGTCGCAGGGGTCGGACGTGCCGCAGCTGCCCCACCCCTGGGACGCCCAGTCGTCCGCGGACCAGGCAGCGGCCTACCGCGCCTCCCGGCAGTCCGCCGAGGACCGGGAGTTCTGGCGCGACTACCTGGTGGACGCCCCCGCCCCCGCCCGGGTCCCGCGCGTCGCCCTCCCCGATGCCGTACGGGCCGCGCTCGAGGAGCCCGCGAACGACGCCGACCGCTGGGGGGAGCTGGCCGAGCCCCTCGGAATGGTGAGCCGGACACTGGCCGTCGCGCGCGCCGACGCGGACGCGTGGACCGAGGCCGCGAAGTCCATGGGCGTATGGCTGTCGTCGATGCTGACCGCGGCCACGGCGGTGTTCCTGCGCCACCGCTGCGACCGTCCGGAGTTCCTCCTCTCGCTGGCGGTGGGCAACCGGGTCGGGGCGGCCAGCAGGACACCCGCTCTGGCGGTGAACGTGGTGCCGGTACGGGTGAAGGTTCCGCTCGGCGCGACCTTCGCCGAGATCACCGACGCGATCGGCGAGCAGACGTACGAGATCTTCGACCACACCGCCTGCCACTACTCGGAGATCCAGCGCGCGAGCAACACCGTCCTGGGCGACCGCGGCAGCTTCGGGGCCGTCGTGAACGTCGTCGACTTCCCCCAGCAGCTCTCCTTCGCCGGCCGCCCCGCCCGCTTCCTCGCCGGCACGACCGGGACCTTCGAGGAACTGGCGATCGGCGTCTACACCGACGGGAGCGCCGACAGCGACCTGTACCTGCGGCTGGACGCGCCCGCGAGCCTGTACTCCCGCGCGGAGCTGCGCTTCCTCGGCGAGGACCTGATCGCGTACATCCAGGCGGCCGTGGCGGCCGGCGACCGGCCGGTGGGCGCCCTGGACGTGGTGCGCGGCGCCGAGCGGGACCGGCTGCTGGCACCACCGGCCGGCACCGACGCGCCGCCGCGGGGGCTGACCGTTGCGCAGTTGTTCGCCCGCCAGGTGGAGCGCGCCCCCGACGCCGTCGCGGTGGTGTCCGCGCACGCGGCGGTGACCTACCGGGAGCTGGACGAGCGCTCCGGCCACCTGGCCCGGGCGCTACAACGGCACGATGTCGGGCCCGAGTCGGTCGTGGCGGTGGCGCTGCCCCGGTCGGTGGACCTGGTCGTCGCCCTGCTCGCCGTGGTCAAGGCGGGCGGCGCCTACCTGCCGGTCGATCCGGCGCTGCGCGCGCAGCGGATCGCCTCGGTGAGCGGCGACGCCCCGGTGCGCGCACTGCTCACCGACCCGGCAACGGCCGCCGCTTGGCCCGGCACACCGGACGTGCCGGTGCTCCTGCTGGACGACCTCCGCTCGCAGGCCGGCCACGACGACGCCGGTACCGCGGGGCCGGTCCCCTCGCACCCGGACAGCCTGCTGGCCCTGACGTACGGCCGCGGACCGGCCGGCACGGCAACGGGGCCGGCCCTGACGCACCGGAACATGGAGCGGTTCGTCCTGGACCGGCGGGAGGACGGTCACGGGACGGTGCTGTGGCATGCGCCGCACACCGCCGACACGCTCCCCCTCGACGTGTGGAGTCCGCTGCTGAACGGCGGCCGGGTGGTCGTCGCGCCTGCGGGCGAGCTGGACGCCGGCACCCTGACCGCGCTGCGGCAGACGCACGGGATCACCCGGACGTGGCTGCCCGCGAGCCTGTTCTCGGCGATCGCGGCGCACCGCCCCGAGGCCCTCGCCGGACTGCGCGAGGTGTGGACCGGTGGTGAGCGCGTGTCCGCCGCCGCGCTGCGCCGGGTGCGGGAAGCCTGCCCCGGGCTGACGGTGTTGAGCGGTCACGGGACGGCACAGACGACCGTGTCCGCCGTGTCCGCCGTGTCCCACCGTCCGGCGGCGCACGGACCGGAACACCCGGCCGGCCCGCCCGGCCAGCCGGCCGGCCGCACCGTGTTCTACGTCCTGGGACCGGGGCTGGCGCCGGTCCCCGTGGGCGTGAGCGGAGAGCTGTATGTCGCCGGGCCCGGCGTGGCACGCGGCTATCCCGGCCGGCCCGGGCCGACCGCGCAGCGGTTCTTGCCCTGCCCGTTCGGACCGGCCGGCGAGCGCATGTACCGGACCGGGGAGCGGGTGCGGTGGGTCGCCGAGGGCCGCCTCGCCTACCTGGGTCGGGCCGGTGCCCCGATCGAGGTACGGGGTGTCCCGGTCGAGCCGGCGGAGGTCGAGGAGGTGCTGTCCGAGCACCCCGGGCTCGCCCAGGCGGTGGTGGACGTCAGGAACGACGCCGTGGGACAGCGGCGGCTGGTGGCCTTCGTGGTCCCCGCGGCCGGCCGCGGCCCCCGGGGCGGCCCGTCGGCCGGGGACCTGCGCCGGTTCGCCGCGGAGCGGCTGGCGGAGGTCATGGTGCCGTCCGCGTTCGTGGTGCTGGAACACCTGCCGGTGACGGCCGGCGGGAGGGTGGAGCGGACGGCACTGCCGGAGCCCGCCTTCGACGACGAGCACTACCGGCCGCCGCGCAACCGCACCGAACGGGTGCTGGCCGAGGCGTTCGCCGACGTGCTCGAACTGGGCCGGGTGGTGGGCATCGACGAGGACTTCTTCGACCTCGGCGGCAACTCGCTGCGGGCGATCAAACTGGTCGGCCTGATCCGGGCCGGGCTGCACCAGGAAGTGTCCATCCGCACACTGTTCGCGGCCCGCACCGTCGCCGGCCTGTCCGACCTGTGGAAGGACCTCGCCCAGTCCAGCAGGCCCGCCCTGCGGCGCAGGACGAAGGACGGCGAGCTCCTGCTCTGAGCACGCGCGAAAAACGGCCGACGGCCCACCGCAGATGCGTGCGGTGGGCCGTCGGCCGGTGATGGCGCCGCAGGTCAGCGGCTCGTGGTGCCCTCGCGCAGCCGGTCGATCATGTGCCGGGTCGTCTCGATCGGAGTCTCGGACAGGTCCTGGGAACGCACCGGCAGTGCCCCGTTGAGCCGGGCGGCCTCGGCGTCCCACTCCTCCTGGCCGGCGAACGGGATCGTCTCGCCCTCCTGGTACATGGGGAACGGACGGTAGCGGTTGAAGCCGTTGGTGTCCGTGCCGCGCACCAGCAGCGGGTCGATGTAGACCCGGTCGCCGTGGGTGCGCGTGTTCGTCGAGATGTAGCCCATGTCGAGACCGCAGCGCCGCTTGGCGGAGGTGTTGGGGTCCGAGCAGTGCAGCAGGTTGGGGTGGTGGATGGAGACATCGCCCGGCTGCAGCTCGATGTGCACGATCCCGCGCTCGCGCACCCACTCCCGCACCAGGTCCTCGTCGGAGGAGGAGAACAGCATGTTGTCCGTGTCCGTGCGGGACGTCGGCCGGTGCAGCGGCAGCACATGGCTGCCCGGGATCATCTGCAGGCAGCCGTTCTCCTTGGTGCTCTCGTCGACGGCCAGCCACACCGTGAACGCCTCCATGGGCGTCAGCGGCCAGTACGCGCCGTCCTGGTGCCACAGCACGGGCTGACCATCATACGGAGGTTTGCATATGTAATGGGCGGTGAATGACGCCACATTCGGACCGAGGAAGTATTCCGCGATGTCCACCAGCCGGGAGTCCGAGACCAGCCGCGCCCAGAAGGCGTCGTTACGGATCAACGGGTGGTGGAAGTGCTCGGGGCGAAGATCCGGATACTTGCGGGTGAGCCAATCGACGTGCGCGTTCACCTCTTCCAGGAGTTCTTTCGGCACGACGTTGCGGATGATGGAGAAGCCCTGTTCGGCGTATTCCGCCGCAGCCTTCTCCAGAACACCATCGCCGAGTGTTTCCATACGTCAGCTCCTTCTCGGTGTCTCGGTACTCCATGCCTTGCGGAACGAGTTCGTGGAGTCGCCCGCAGCCACACGGCCCGCGGCGTCGGAGGGCGTTCCCGCAGCAGATCAGTATTCTCCGGCCGGCCGTCCCCGAAGGCGCCGCTCCGCCCTTCCGGGGCCTTTTCGTGTCCCGTCGACAGGACAGCGGAGCGGACGCCGGCGGTTGCCGGTTATTCTTCAGATCCCTCGTCGCGGCCGACCCTAGGACGTCCCCCGACCGTACGTCCATTCCGTCACAGAAAGACGGACCAGAAATCGGCAGCCGGAAACCCTCCCGCACCGGGACGGCTCACCCTACGTGCCGGCCCTTGCCCGCGGAGGAGATTTTGTGGTGCACGGGCGACTTCCAGCTAGACTCACATTCGTGGCACATGAAGACGGGAATCAATTCATGGACCCGCATTGCAAATCTTTGCAAACGGATAGCGAATCATCTTTCGCACACCGGACGACATCGACCAGAAGCGGGGCGAGTACGCTGACCGAGTTGGAACAGCTGGTGCGCGACGTGCCCGATCCGGTCGTACGCGAGTTCCTGCTGATGGCGGACGACAGCATCGTCGCGGTGCTCCCCTACACCCTGGCCATCGCCGCGCGGCTGGGCGTGGCCGACGCCTGCGCGCCGGACGGGTCCTCCCCCGAGGAACTCGCTGCCGCCGTCGGCTTCGCGGCGGAGCCGCTCACGAGCCTGCTCAACGCCCTCACCGGAGCCGGCTTCTTCGCCCGGGACCACCGCGGGCGATTCGCCCCCACCGACCTGGGCGCGGTGCTCACGACCGGTTCGGCCGTGTCGATGCGGGCCACGCTGTCCAACCTGGACTCCCACCGGGCCTGGCTGCAGGCGGCCGACGCCGCCGCGAACCGGCAGCCGCTCCCGGCGGCCCACGGCGAGACCTTCTTCGTGGACCAGGACGAGAAGCCCACCACCGAGGCCGCCTTCAACACCCGGATGAAAGAGCGGGCCAAGCGCCTGTACAGCGGCCTGGCCCACCTGCCGGTGTGGGACACGGCGCACACCGTCATGGACATCGGCGGCGGCACCGGCACGGTGCTCTCCACCATCCTCCAGGCCCAGCCGCGGCTGAAGGGCGTGCTGTTCGACCGCCGCCCGGTGATCGAACTCGCGGCCCACGACTCCCCGCTCGCACCGGTCCGGGACCGGTGCGAGCTGGTGGCCGGCAGCTTCTTCGACGGGCTTCCCGAAGGCGCCGACACCCATCTGCTGGGCAGCGTGCTGCACGACTGGGACGACGAGAAGGCGGCCGACATCCTGCGCGCCGGCGCCCGGGCCCTCGCCCCCGGCGGCCGGATCCTCGTGTGCGAACTCGTCGTCCCGGAGAGCGCCGCACCCCATCCGGCACGGTGGAGCGACCTGGGCATGCTGGTGCTCCTCGGCGGCCGGGAACGCACGCTGTCGGAGTTCGACAAGCTGTTCGCCGCCGCGGGCCTGGTCCGCTCCGGGGTGCTGCCGGTCGGCGAGTCGAGCTTCAGCCTCATCGAGGCCGTTCCCTCCGGCCAGGCCCCGCAAGGCACCTGACAGCCGGTCCGGACCCGTGCGGAGCCCACCGTAAGGGCGGGCTCCGCCGGAAAGCACCATCCGTTGGCAGGCGCCACCGGAACGTCGAGCAACGCCCGGGTGCGTCCGCAGCATCCTCTTCCGTTGCCGGCCCAGGAGGGGGAAATGATCTCGATGAAAGACGCCCTGGTGGTGGGCACCGGTCTGATCGGGACCTCGGTCGCACTGGCCCTCAGGGCCCGGGGGGTGACCGTGTACCTGCGGGACGCGGACCCCGCCGTGGCCACGATCGCGGCCTCGCTCGGCGCCGGCACCGCACAGGACCCGCCGAAGGCCGTGGACCTGGCCGTGCTGGCCGTCCCGCCCGCGCTGGTGGCCGACGTCCTCGTACAGCTGCAGGCCGAGGGCGTGGCGAGGCACTGCACCGACGTCGCCAGTGTCAAGGGCAGGCCGCAGCACGACGCGATCGCCCTCGCCTGCGACAGCACGCGCTACGTCGGCGGGCACCCGATGGCGGGCAGCGAGCGCAGCGGGCCGCTCGCCGCCCGGGCCGACCTCTTCGACGGCTGCAACTGGGTGCTCACCCCCACGGCCGACACCGGCACCGACACGCTGAACGCCGCACTCGAACTCGTGGCGATGTGCGGGGCCGTGCCCGTACTGATGGAGGCCGCGGCCCACGACCGCGCCGTCGGCCTGGTCTCGCACGCCCCGCATCTCATGGCGAGCCTGGTGGCCGCCCTGCTGGAACCGGCCGAGGAACGCATGGTGAGCCTGGCGGGCTCCGGCGTCCGCGGCCTCACCCGCACGGCGGCCGGCGATCCGAGCCTGTGGGTGGACATCCTCGGGGCCAACGCGCTCGTGGTGGCCGACCTGCTGGAGGAGCTGGCGCAGGACCTGGACGACGCCGTCCTGGGGCTGCGCGCCATGGGGGCCACCGACGAGGACAAACGCAGTGGCGGCGCGCGCGTGGTCGAGGACCTGCTGCGCCGCGGGCAGGCCGGGCGGGCCCGGATCTCCGTCAAGCACGGCACCGGCCCGCAGCAGTACGAGAAGGTCACGGTCATGATCGGTGACCAGCCCGGCGAGCTGGCCCGGCTGTTCACCGACGCCTCCCGCGCCGGTGTCAATGTCGAGGACGTCCACCTGGAGCACTCGGCCGGACGGCCGACCGGTCTGGTCCAGCTCAGCGTCACCCGGGAGCTGCGCGAGGTACTGGTGAAGGCCCTGCACAACCACGGGTGGCGGCACCGCTAGGTCCCCCACCCGGATGCGGCCGGGCGCGCGGGGCCCCGGCCCGGCGCCGCGCCCGGCCGCGTCGTCGCCGGTCGCCACGGCCGCGCCACGTCCTCTCCCCCGGCCCCCGGTCTCCGGTCTCCGGCCGGGGGCCTCCGCGTTCGCCCTGCGACGCGGGGCGCCGGAGCCCCGCTCCCTGGTCCGGCCCGATCCACACCGACGACCCCGGCGCCGTGACCTGCGGAAAACCTGAGGGGCGGCCCGGCTCGTGGCCTGGCCGCCCCTCAGGTTCGCTGCTTCCGGGACCGTCCGGCACACCGGCCGGCGGTCCGTGTCCGCCGCGCCGGGCGTGCCCCTCTACCGCGGCAGGACTGCGGGGGTCCGGTGGTGGCGGGCCCGGTCGCCGGCGTCCGCGGCGGACCGGACGAGGCCGGGACCGATGCCGGCCAGCGCCTGGACGCCCGCGAGCGTCATGGCGTCGGTCAGTTCACCGAGCAGGATCTCCAGCACGTCCCTCACCCCCTGCTCCCCGTCGACGGCGAGGCCGTGCAGGACCGGGCGGCCCAGAAGCACCGCATCGGCGCCGAGCGCGAGCGCGGCGAGCACGTCCCGGCCACGGCGCACTCCCCCGTCGAGCAGCAGGGGGAGGCGGCCGGCCAGCGCTGCCGCGATCTCCGGCAGCACGTCGAGGGTCGCGGGAACACCGTCGAGCTGCCGTCCGCCGTGGTTGGACACGATGACGCCGTCCGCCCCCGCCTCGGCGGCGCGCACGGCGTCGGTGTCGGTGAGGATCCCCTTGAGCAGGACCGGCAGCGCGCTGACCGAGCGCAGCCAGTCCACCACCGACCAGTCCAGTGCCGGGGCGAACTCGGCCCTGGTGTGGGCGGCCGGCACCGTGAAGTCGTGCCCGTCGAGGTTGGCCGGGCCGATGCCGTCGGGGAGCTTGAAGCCGTTGCGCAGGTCCCGCAGTCTGCGCCCCATGTGGGGGGTGTCGACGGTGAGGACGAGCGCCTCGAAGCCCGCTGCCTGCGCCCGCTCGATCAGCCGCCGCGTCATCGAGCGGTCCCGCAGGCAGTAGACCTGCAGCCACAGCGGACCGTCCGCGGCGGCGGCCAGTTCCTCGATGCCGCGGCCGGCGAAGGTACTGACCACGACCGGCACGCGGGCCGCCGCCGCCGTGCCGCGGACGGTGGCCAGCTCGCCCAGCGGGTGGGCCAGTGTCTGGTAGGCCAGCGGGGCGACCGCGACCGGCGCCTCCCAGCGACGGCCGAGGATCGTGGCCGCGGTGTCGGGAAGGCCGGCACCGCTCAGGACCCGTGGCCGCAGCCACAGCCGGTCGAAGGCTGCGGCATTGGCCGCGAGCGTCCGTTCCTCGCCCGCGCCGCCCTCGAAGAAGTCCCAGACCGCGGGGTCGAGCCGGGACCTGGCCGCCCTCTCGAAATCGCCGAGGGTCAGTCTCATCGCCTGTCCTCCACGGCGCTCGTCGCGGGCGCGGGGGCCCGGCCGCCGGCGCGGCGCACCTCAGGCCTGGCCGGTCGGGTTGGCCGTCTGCTGACGGTCCACGGCCTCGTAGAGGGCCTTGATGTTGTTGCTGCCGAAGGTGTGGGCGCCCCGGCGGTCGATCAGCTCGTAGAAGAGCGTGCCCCTGGGGTGCCGTGACTCGGTGAAGATCTGGAGCATGACCCCGGTGTGGTCGCGGTCGGCGAGGACGCCCACCTCGCGCAGCGCGTCCACCGGGACGCCGATCGGGCCCAGGCGCGGTGCCAGCATGTCGTAGTAGCTCTGCGGTGTGCGGAGGAACCGCACGCCCCGCTCCGCGCTGCGGGGCACGGCGGTCAGGATGTCCTCGGTCAGGAACGCGATGTGCTGGACCCCGGCGCCGTCGTGGGCCGCGACGAACCGGTCGATCTGGCCCGGAGCACGGGTGACGTCCGGCTCGATGATGGTGAGGGTCAGCCGTCCGGACCCGCTCTGGACGACCTTGGAGTCCATGGCCTGGGACCCGACGACGATCCGCTCCTCGAAGGTCTGGCGCAGGCCGAAGATCTCCTCGTAACGGTGCACCGTCTCCTTCAGCGTGCCGGCGGGCACGCACACGGCGAGGTGGTCGATCTGCGTGAACAGTCCCTGGTCGAAGCGGCCGGGGCCGCTCTCCTCGATCAGGGGGGCGAACGGGCCGTCGTGGCGGCCGCGGGAGACGAAGCGGTGTTCCACGTCGCCGAACGCGCCCACCGAGGCGAAGACGACCTGGGCTCCCGCGCGGCCCGCCGTCTCGGGCGGGGCGATGGGTTCGGCCCCCCGCTCGACCGCCTCGGCGAACGCGGCCTGCGCGTCCTGGACCCGCAGGCCGATCACGCCGACGCCCTCGCCGTGCCGCTCGACGTACTCGGCGGCACGGTGGCCGGGGCTGGTGGCCGAGGTCACCAGCAGGGTGATGTCGTGCTGGCGCAGCAGCACCGACTCGCAGCCGCGCAGCCCCGTACGGGCCCCGCCGCGGCCGGCGACGACGAAGCCGAACCGGTCGCACAGCCCCAGGGCCGCTTCCTCGGCGTTCTCAACGAAAAGCTCTATGTGGTCGATCGCCTGGATCTCCACAGGTCACCTCCATGGTGCGCACGTGAGCGGACTTTGCCGCGGGAGTGCCGCGGCAACCTCGGACTCGACGAAATCGGCCAGCCGCCGGAGCCCCTCCTCCACGTCCTCGTGGCTGAGGTAGCTGGTCGACAGCCGGATGGTGTGATCACCCCCGCCCTGCGGATGGAAGTAGGACATCGGCGTCCAGATGACCCCGAAGTCCTGTGCGGAGCGGCCCAGCGCGGCGTCGTCGGCGCGGAAGGGCACGTGCAGGGTCAGGAAGAAGCCGCCGGCGGGCGCGTTCCAGCTCACCCCGAGCCGGGAGCGGCGCTCGGCGGGGAACGCGCGCTCCAGGCCCCGCAGGGCGACGCGCAGGGTGTCCCCGTAGTGGGCGGCCGCCTGCGCGTTCAGTTCGGAGAGGCGGCCGCCGGACGCCAGCAGGGCACCCGCCACGGCCGCCTGGCTCAGCGCGGAGGTGTTCACGGTGATCATGCTCTTGATCTTGGCCAGCTCGTCGGCGAGCAGACCGGTGCTCCCGTCCGCCCTCGCCACCCTCTGGTCGGCGACCGCGTAGCCCACGCGGGCGCCGGGGAAGAGGGACTTGGCGTACGAGCCCAGGTGGATCACCCGCCGGCTGCGGTCCAGCGACTTCAGCGTGGGCACCTGGGGGCCGGGGCTGACCAGCCGGTAGGGGCTGTCCTCCAGGACCAGGAGGTCGAGCCGGTCGGCCAGGGCCAGCAGTTCGTGCCGGGTGTCCAGGGCCATCGTGGTGCCGGAGGGGTTGGAGTGGTCGGGGACCACGTACAGCGCGCGGGGCCTGCGCCCGCGCCGGCGTTCGGCCAGGACCGCGCTCTCCAGGTCGGCGCAGGACAGCCCGTCCTGGCGTTCCTGCACGGCGACCACCTCGGCGTCCAGGAGCCGCGCCGCGCCGGTGATCCCCACGTAGCAGGGGCTGGAGACCAGCAGCACGTCCTGGGGCGCGGACATCAGCGCGCGCAGCACCAGGAACATCGCTTCCTGGCACCCCACCGTGACCACGATCGACTCCGCCGGGACGTCGATGCCCTCGTCCGCGCGCAGCGAGTCGGCGACCAGTTCGCGGATCAGCCCGGCGGACGGCCCGTACTGGAAGATCGCGCTGCGCACCTCGGCCGGTGAGCGTCCCTGGGCGGCCAGGTGGTCCAGGTAGCGGCGCAGGTGGGTGAAGATCTGCTCGGTGTCGAAGAGTTCCTCATACGGCCTTCCCGGGGCGAAGGAGATGGCCCGGGGGTAGGTGAGGGTGACTTCGTTGAGGAAGTTCATCGTGTCCATCACCGGGTCCGCGACGCCGGGGTGCAGGTCCTCCATGGCCAGCACCACCGCCTGGCCGGCCGCCGGGGCGGAGCGCGGGCCGTCGTCGGTGCTCACAGGCGCACGGGGAACGCGGCGAGCGGCCTGGCGCCGCCGGCGACGGGCTCGTGGTAGCTCAGGCGGCCCGCGATCTCCAGGCTGTCGCGCTGGATCAGCAGATGGTCCAGGGCCACCTCGCCCTCGATGTACGCGAGGGTCGCGCCGAGGCAGTAGTGCGGTCCCGCGCCGAAGGCGACGTGGCTCTCCTTGCGCTTGGGCATCCGCTCCACATCGCAGCGTTCGGGCTCGGGGAAGAGGCTGGGGTCGTAGTTGGCGGACTGCAGGGAGCCCGTCAGGGCGTCGCCCTTGCAGATCGGGACCCCGGCGAACTCCATGTCCTGGGTCGCGTACCGGGGGCCGGCGAGCGGTACGGGGTTGGCGACCCGCATCAGCTCGTACATGGCGTGCGGCAGGGCTTCGGGCCTGGCGCGCAGCAGGGCCAGCTGGTCCGGGTTGTCGAAGAGCGTGAGGATCGCGTTGGGGATGAAGTGGGCCGTGGAGTGGTGCCCGTTGTTCACCACCACGAGCACCAGCGAGACGATCTCGGCCTCGGTGAGCCGGTCGCCGTTCTCCTCGCTCTTGCGCAGCAGGAAGGAGATCATGTCGTCCGCGGGTTCGGCCCGGCGCCGCGCGATGAGCTCCTTGACGTACTCGACCAGGCTGCGGATGCTCGCGGCGATGTCGGCATCGGCGTCGGCGTAGTCGTTCATCCACTTCCGCACCTGCGGCTGGTCGGGCTCGTCGACGCCGATCAGTTCGCAGATGACGGTCCCGGTCAGCGGTGAGGAGTACTCGTCGATGAGGTCCCCGGACCCCTTGCGGGCCAGGTCGTCGATGAGCGCCGCGGAGATCTCCTCGATGCGCGGCCGCATCGCCTTCATGCGCCGGGCGCTGAACGCGGGGGTCACCAGCCGGCGCAGCCGGGAGTGGTACTGGCCGTCCACGAGCATCAGGTTGGCCGCCAGGTACTCGCGGAAGTCGTCCGGCAGGTCGAGGGCCGCGATCGCGTGGTCGGCCAGGCTGGGCCCTCGATGGCCCGGTACGTTCTGGTAGTCCACCACGAGCCGCGGGTCGCTCAGCGCCGACGAGAGGTCCTCGTTGCGTGTGATCATCCACACCGGCGGTCCGCCGGGGAACCCGATGCGGACCAGCGGGGACAGTTCCCGCAGGCGCGCGTAGGCGGCGATGGGGTCGTCGGTGAATTCCGGGTCCAGCAGGCTCACGATCGGCTCGGGCATGGTCTTTCGTCTCCTCGACGTCCTCATCGGACGGTTGTGGGGCATGACAGGCGTCGACAGGACAGGCGTCCCGCGCCGGACGGGTCCGGCGCGGGACGCCGGCGGCCTCAGGCGGTTTCCGCCTCGATCAGGTCCAGGACCTCCCGGCCCCGGTCCACCAGGTACATGTGGTCGCCCGGGAACTCCGCCCAGCTGAACCCGGCCGTGGTCGCCTTGCGCCACTCCTGTGCCTGTTCCGCGCCGACCAGGCCGTCGTCGGCGCCCCGTATCGAGCAGATCGGCACCGACACCGGTTCGTCGGTGCTGGGGACGTAGTTCTCGTGCATCTCGCAGTCGGCCTGCAGCGCGGGAAGGATCAGGTCGCGCATCTCCGGGTGGTCCAGGGCCTCGTGCCGGAACCCCGCGAACTCCTCGACCCGGGCGAGGAACTCCTCGTCGGGCAGCCCGGTGGCCCGCCGCTCCCGCTGTGTCCACGGCCCCGGCGAACCGCTGACGAACAGGTGCTCGACCTGCACGCCCCGCGCGCTCAGCAGGTGCACCAGTTCGTAGGCGAGCACCGCGCCCAGGCTGTGCCCGAACAGCACGGTCCGGGCCCCCTCGCCGAGGTCCGCGACGATGTCGTCGAGCGACTTGCGGGCCGCCTCGACGACGTTGCGGTACGGCGTCTGCATGATCCGCCGCTCCCTGCCGGGCAGCTCGAGCGAGGTCACCCGCCACCGGTCGCCGGCCAGGGCCCGCCACGGGTGGAAGAACGACGCTCCCGCCCCGGCGAACGGCACGCACAGCAGCACCCCGCGGTGGCGGTCCTGCCCGCTCATGCCAGGTCCCCCAGCCTGCGCGCGATGACCTGCATGACCTTGCCCGCGGGCTGCGGCATGTGCAGGTCGTTGTGCGAGGCGTCCACCGGGTGCTCCTCGATCGACCCGAGGACGAAGGGCTTCCAGTCGGGTGCGTACGAGGTGTCCTTGTCCTTCGTCGCGCTGAAGAACAGCAGGTCGCCGCGGAAGACGGGGGACTCGAACTCGGCCATCCGGTTCAGGTTGTTGGAGCCCACCCGCGACATGTTCTCCAGCAGGGAGTCCATGTTGCTGGTGTTCATGAACTTGCCGAAGACCTCCTCGAGGTCGCCCCGGTACAGCTCCGCCGTCCGGCCGGCGATGGCCTTGAACCCGCTGCCGGCGTCGGAGCTGGCGGGCTGGGCGTCCAGGACGGCCAGGAGGGCGACCTCGTGTCCGCTGCGGTCCAGGGCGGCGGCGAGGGCGTGTGCCATCGGGCCGCCGAAGGACCAGCCGACCAGGTGGTAGGGCCCCTCCGGCTGGACGGCGACGATCTGGGCGAGGTAGTCCTCGATCATCTCCTCCACCGACGCCGCGAGCGGTTCCGTGCCGTTGGAGCCGCGGGACTGCAGGGCGTAGGCGGGCCGGTCCAGGTAGGGCGCGAAGGTGAAGTACGCCCAGCCCAGGCCGCCCCCGCCGTGGAGGAACCACACCGGCAACTTGCCCGTGCCCGGATCCCTGTTCAGCGGCAGCACGACGCCGAACGCGTCGGCGTGGTCGCCGGGGATACGGCCGGTGAGAAGCAGCGCGGCCAGCTCGGCCACCGTGGGGAACTGGATGATCGTTCTGAGGGGCATGTCGAGGCCGAACTCCTTGCGGATGCCGGCGCTGAGGCGGGTGGCCAGGAACGAGTGCCCGCCGAGGGCGAAGAAGTCGTCGTGGATGCCCACCCGCTCCACGCCGAGGAGTTCGCTGAAGAAGGAGCACAGCTTCTCCTCGTGGGAGTTGCGCGGGCCTCCGCCCTGCTCGGCGGTCGTGTGCTCCGCGGGCAGTGCCCGCCGGTCGAGCTTGCCCGCCGGGTTCAGCGGAAGTTCGGCCAGCGGCACCAGCACGGCCGGGACCATGTACTCCGGAAGGCGTCCGCGCAGGTACTGGGGCAGTTCGGCCAGCAGCGGGCCGAGCGTCGTGGCCAGGGCGGGGGTGTTGGTCCGGGTCCGCTCGGCCCCGGTACCGGGAACGAACCCGCCGCAGACGACCGTCCGCCCGGCTTCCCGTGCCGGTACAAGGACCGCGTCGAAGGCGTGGACGGTCTGGCCCGACCAGGTCACAACCGCCTCCAGGTCCTGCTGCTTCGCCCAGGCGGCGAGGTCGTGCGGGTCCACCGGCGGGCCGGCCGGTGCGTCCGTGCGCACCACGCCGGCGGCGGCCGCCGCGGCGGCCTCGTCCACCAGGCGTGCGTTGGGTATGCCGGTCACCCGCACCGAGCCGCCCGCCCGCCGCACGCAGCCGGCCAGGGCGCCCAGCTCGGACACCTCACGGCCCCACGCCGCCGAGGGCACCGCGGTCAGGTCCAGGACGTCGGCCGGCTCCTTGTGCAGGACGACCTCGTAGCGGTGCCGGGTCAGCGCGTTGTGCGCCTGCCCCGCCTTCAGCCGGATGTCGGCCCCGACGCGACGGCTCGCCGCCCAGGCGGCGAACCAGTCCGGGGCGACCACCAGCTCCCGCTCGGCGAGAAGCGCCTGCTCCACCTGCGCCCGCACCTCCTCGTGCGAGGCGTAGGGCTGCGCCGCGCGCTGCTTGGCGGTCAGCAGGAGGCGGAGGGTCGCGGCGTTGCGGACGTCACCGACGATGACGCGGCCGCCCGGCGCGAGGAGTTCCATGGCCTGCTCCAGCACCTGCTCCAGGTAGGAGGCGCTGGGGAAGTACTGCGTCACCGAGTCGAGGACGACGGTGTCGAACCGGCCGGGGGGCAGCCCGCGGACGTCGTCGGCGGCCTGGACGCTCAGCCGGACCCGGTCGCCGTGGCCGGCCTCCCGGGCCTGCGCGCGCACCCGCTCGACCGCGGTGGCCGAGAGGTCGGTGCCCCAGTACTCCTCGACCTGACCGGCCAGCCGGGCCAGGAGCAGGCCGGACCCCACCCCGATCTCCAGCACCCGGCGCGGTGCGAACCGCAGCACCTGTGCCACTGCCGCGTCCCGCCACTGCGCCAGCTGGTCCTGCGCGACGGGCTCACCGTCGTAGAGCGACCGCCACGGCTGGAAGTCCTCGCCCCACACCTCGTCGGCGGACTCGGCGTGGCCGGCGTCCCACAGCCGGCGCCACTGATCGACCTGGGCGCCGGTGTCGGCCGCCGCGGCGTCCGGGTCGGGGACGACATAGCCCACCAGGTGCTTGTCGCCCTGCGGGGCCTCGCGCACCACGGCCACCGCCTGCGCGACGGCGGGGTGTCCGGCCATCGCGTGCTCGATGTCGCCCAGTTCGATCCGGTAGCCGCGGACCTTGACCTGGAAGTCGCTGCGGCCGATGTACTCCAGCCGGCCCTCCTTGTCCCAGCGCACCAGGTCGCCGCTGCGGTACATCCGCGCGCCGGGCTCGCCGTAGGGGCAGGCGACGAACCGGTGCGCGGTCAGCGCGCTCTGCCCCAGGTAGCCCCGGGCCAGGCCGGCGCCGGCGATGTACAGCTCGCCGGCGACCCCCGGCGCGACCGGGCGCAGGGCCGTGTCCAGGACGTACACCTGGACGTTCCACAGGGGCACGCCGATCGGCAGCCGGTCGGCGCCCGGCTCGTACTGCCAGGCCGTGGCCTCCACCGCCGCCTCGGTGGGGCCGTAGTGGTTGTGCGCCCCGCAGCCGGGCAGCAGCTCGACGAGCCTGCCCGCGAGCGCGGCGGGGAACGCCTCCCCTCCGGACTCGATCCAGCGCAGGCTGGTGCACTGCTTCGCGGTGGGTTCGGCGACGAACGCGGCCAGCAGGGAGGGGACGAAGAAGGCGCTGCTCACCCGCTCGCGCCGGATCAGTTCGGCCAGGTAGGCCGGGTCCCGGCGGCCGTCCGGGCGGGAGACGACGACGGCGCCGCCCGCCTGCAGGTTGGCGAACATCTCCTGCACCGAGGCGTCGAAGCTGACCAGCGTGCTGAACAGCATCCGGTCCTGGTCCGTGACGGCGAAGTGGTCCAGGCCCCACCGCATCCGGTTCATGATCGACCGGTGCGAGACGGGCACGCCCTTGGGGCCGCCGGTGGAGCCGGAGGTGAAGATGACGTAGGCGACGTTGTCCGGCGACAGCGTGCGCCGCGGGTCGGTGTCGGGGTAGCCGCCGACGTCCGGGAACGCGTCGTCGAGCACCAGCAGCGGCCGGGCGCTGTCGAGCATGTGCCGCACCCGGTCCTGGGGCAGTTCGGGGTCGACCGGCACGTACGCGGCGCCGGTCTTGACCACGGCGTAGATCGCCGTCAGCAGGTCGACCGAGTGGGGGATGCGCACGGCGACCAGCTGTTCGGGGCCGGCGCCCTGCTCCAGCAGCCAGTGGGCCAGCTGGTTGGCGCGCCGGTTGAACTGCGCGTACGTCAGCGTCTCCTGCTCGCCGATCACCGCGGTCCGCTCCGGGGTGCGCCGGGCCTGCGCCTCGAAGGCGTCCGCCAGGGTGTCCGCGACGAGCGGGTGCGCGGTGTCGTTGACCTGCCCCAGCAGCCGCTCCCGCTCCTCCTCCAGGAGCGTCTCGATCGTGCTGACCGGCGCGTGCGGCGCGGCGACCGCCTGCTCCAGGACCCGCACGTACCGGGCGGCGAGGGCCTGCACCGTGTCCCGGTCGAACAGCTGGGTGGCGTACTGGATCTCGCCCCGCAGCTCCCCCGAGTCGTTCACGTCGAAGAACAGGGTGAGGTCGACCAGGGACGTCTGCGTGACGTGCTGCTCGAACTCCACCTGGAGGCCGGGGAGCTTGAAGTCCTGCTTCTCGAAGTTCTGCCAGGCGAGCATCACCTGGAACAGCGGCTGGTAGGCGGTGGAGCGGTCGGGGTTGATCAGCTCGACCAGCGTCTCGAACGGCACGTCCTGGTGCTCGTAGGCCTTCAGCGTCTTCTCCCGCACCTGCGTGAGCAGGTCGGAGAACGAGGGGTCCCCGGTGAGGTTGACCCGCAGCACCTGGGTGTTGACGAAGAACCCGACCAGGTCGGCCAGCGCCTCGTCGGTGCGTCCGGCCATCGGGCCGCCGATGGTCACGTCGTCCCCGCCGCCCAGCTTGCCCAGCAGCACCCCCAGCGCGGCCTGCAGGACCATGGCCATGGTCATCCCGCGCTCGTCGGCCAGCTTCTGCAGGCCGCCGCCGACCCGCGCGTCCGCGGTGAAGGGGACCTTGTCGCCCTGGGGGTCCCGTTCGGTGGAGCGCGGGCGGTCCAGCGGCAGGTTCAGCGGCTGCGGCACCCCGGACAGCTCGTCGCGCCAGTACTGCGCCTGCGCCGCGGCCAGGCTGCCCGGGTCCGCCACGTCGCCGAGCAGCTCGCGCTGCCACAGCGCGTAGTCCTTGTACTGCACGGGCAGCGGCTGCCAGTGCGGCGCCCGGCCGTCCAGGCGCGCGGTGTAGGCGATGCCGATGTCCCGTGCCATCAGCCCGCCCGAGACGCCGTCGGAGGCGATGTGGTGGACGAGCAGGACCAGCAGGTGGTCCTCGGGGCCGCAGCGGAACAGGGTCGCCTGGAAGGGGATCTCGGTGGCCAGGTCGAACCGGTGGGTGATGAACTTCTCGACCGCGCCGGACAGGTCCTGGGACGTCACCTCGACCACGGGCATCCGCACCGACGCCTCCGCCGGCGAGAGGATCCGCTGGTGGGGCTCGCCCTTGTCGTCCGTCACGAAAATGGTGCGCAGGGGCTCGTGCCGCTCGGCCAGGTCACGGATCGCCGCGCCGAGGGCGGCCTGGTCCAGCGCCC
Source organism: Streptomyces sp. NPDC002499 (assembly GCF_053595415.1). Lineage (NCBI taxonomy): Bacteria > Bacillati > Actinomycetota > Actinomycetes > Kitasatosporales > Streptomycetaceae > Streptomyces > Streptomyces sp. NPDC002499. The sequence continues at coordinate 42,244 of NZ_JBSFXO010000021.1, read as the reverse complement.
CGGTCAGCCGGAACGCCGGGGAGATGTTGTAGGTCTCGGCCCCGCCCTCCAGCTGGTGCGTCAGCCACATGCGGCGCTGTGCAAACGAAAGCGGAATCACTGGTTTTGCTCCTCTGTGATCATCCTGCGGAGATGGGGGCGAAGCGGAACAGCCGATTCCTCCGTCCACGCGGCGAGCGCGGATACCGTCGGCAGGTCGAAGATCGTGCGGATGGGTATCTCGATCCCCAGCTCGGTGCGGGCCCGGTTGATCAGCCGGGTGGCGAGCAGGGAGTGCCCGCCGAGCTCGAAGAAGCCGTCGTCGACGCCGACCTTCTCCAGGCCGAGGACCTCGCCGAAGAGCCCGGCCAGTACCTCCTCGCGGGCGGTGCGGGGAGCCCGGAACGGTGCGGCGGGGGTGAGGTCGGCGGCGGGCAGGGCCTTGAGGTCGAGCTTGCCGTTGGCAGAAAGCGGCAGCCGCTCCAGCGGGACGCAGGCGGCCGGGATCATGTAGTCGGGCAGCCGCGCCGCCACGTGGGCGCGCAGTTCGTCGGCGGGCGGGACGGCCGCGCCGGGCTCCGGGACGAGGTAGGCGACCAGGTCGGGGGTGCGGTCGCCGTGCTGCTGGACCACGACGGCGGCCTGGGCGATGCGGGGATGGGCCGTCAGCGCGCTCTCGATCTCGCCGGGTTCCACGCGGTAGCCGCGGATCTTGACCTGGGTGTCGACGCGGCCCAGATGCTGCAGCTCCCCCTCCGGGGTGAGCCGGGCGATGTCGCCGGTGCGGTACATCCGGGCGCCGGGGGGCCCGTAGGGGTCGGGGACGAAGCGTTCGGCGGTCATGACGGCCTGGCGGTGGTAGCCGCGTCCGGCCCCGGCGAGGTAGAGCTCGCCCGGTGTGCCCGGGGGCAGCGGGCTCAGGCCCGGACCCAGGATGTAGGCGCGCACGCCGGGGAAGGGCCGGCCGATGGGCACGCCGTCGGCGTAGGGCCGGCCGGGGTCCAGGAGATGGGCGGTGGCGTAGAAGGTCTCGCTGGGGCCGTAGCTGTTGATGACCCGCGCCCGCGGCCACAGGGTGCGCACCCGCTGCGCCAGGGCCGGGGTCAGCACCTCCCCGGAGATGTTCAGCGCCGTGGGGTCGATGCGGTCGCCGAGCTGCTCGACGAGTTCCGCGAAGGCCGACGGCACCGAGCAGACGACGTCGACGTCCCAGCTGTCGCGCTCGGTCAGCGCCAGCACGTCCCGGACGATCTCGACGCTGCCGCCCCGGGTCAGCGCGGAGAACAGCTCGAAGGTGGCGACGTCGAAGCCGAACGAGGCGGCGAGCAGCACCCGCCGGCCGGACTCGATCCCGGCCTGCGCGGCCATGGTGTCCACGGCGTTGACGATGGTGGTGTGGGTGACGCCGACGCCCTTGGGCACTCCGGTGGAGCCGGAGGTGTAGACGACGTAGACGAGGTTGTCCGGGCGGGCCGCGCGCCGCGTTGCCGCCTTCTCGCCGTCCGCGGCGGGAGTCTCGAGCTCGAGGTCCTCGACGAGGACGACGGGGACGTCTGTGGCGGGGACGACCGGCCGGGTGGCGGCGTCGGTGAGGAGCAGGTGGGGCCGGGCGCCGGGCAGGATGCGCGGGAGGCGGGCGGCGGCGTAGGCGGGGTCGACGGGCAGGTAGGCGCCGCCCGCCTTGAGCACGCCCAGGAGGGCCACGACCATGGTCGCCGTGCGCGGCAGGACCACGCCCACCACGCTCTCCGGTCCCACCCCGCGGGCCGCCAGCTGGGATCCGAGCCGCTCGGCGCGGGCGTCCAGCTCGGCGTAGGTCAGCGACTCGCCCTCGGCGACCACGGCCACCGCGTCGGGGGTCCGCGCCGCCTGGGCCGCGAAGAGCTCCGTGAGCGTGGCCTGCCGGGCCGGGCCGGAGGTGTCGTTCAGCACGGCCAGCATCCGCTCGTGCTCGCCCGGCTCCAGGGAGTCCACCTGCGCGATCCTCAGCCGGGATCCGGCGGCGAACTGCCGCAGGATGCGGACCAGGCGGGCCGCGTACGTCTTTACGGTGGCCCGGTCGAAGACGCCCGGGGCGTAGTGGACGATGCACTCCAGGTGCGGGGCGGCCGCCGCCATCAGGCACAGCGGGTAGTGGTTGCCCGCGGACGGGCGGAAACCGTCGTAGCCGATCCCGTCCCGGGCGGCGGAGGCGGCACTGAGCGCGTCCTCGTCCACGGGGAACGACTCGAAGACGACCAGGGTGTCGAAGAGGGACTTCAGGCCGGCGGACCGCTGGATCTCCGCGAGCCCGTGGTGGTGGTGGTCCACGAGGCCGCTCTGCCGGCTCTGCAGCCGGGTGAGGAACTCGGCGAGGGTGTCGCCGGGCGCGTACGTGACGCGCACGGGAACGGTGTTGATGAGCATCCCGATCATCGACTCGACGCCCGTCACCGCGGGCGGGCGCCCGGACACGGTGGTGCCGAACACCACGTCCTGGCGGCCGGTGAGGTCGCCGAGCAGCAGGGCCCAGGCCCCCTGCACCACCGTGTTCATGGTGATGCCCAGCTCGGCGGCCAGCCCCTCGAGGCGTTGTGCCACCTCGCGCGGAACGGTGACGGCGATCTCGCCGCGGCCCTCGTCGTCGGTGCCCGCGAAGCCGGGGGCGAGCAGGGTCGCCTCCTGGAGTCCTTCCAGCTCCCGGGCCCACACCCGTGCGGACTCCTCCTTGTCCTGCCGGGTGAGCCAGGTCAGGAAGCCGCCGAAGTCACGGGTCGCGGGCAGCCCGGAGGGGTCGCCGCCGGAGGCGTAGAGCAGCAGCAGATCCTGCAGGAGCAGGGGGGTGGACCAGCCGTCGTAGAGCGCGTGGTGGGCGGTCAGTACGAGTTCGGGGCGCTCGGGGTCCAGGACGGCGAGCGCCATCCGTATCAGCGGGGGGTCGCCGGCGTCGAAGTACGTGGTCCGGTCCTGCTCGAGGAACTGTTCGAACGCCTCCTCCCGTTCCGTCTCCTGGAGCCCGGTCAGGTCGAGGTGGCGCCACGGCAGGGTCACCGTCTGCGGCACGACCTGCACGACGTCGCCGTCGGCCCGGTTGACGAACGCCGCGCGCAGCACCGTGTGGCGGTCCAGCAGTGCCTGTCCGGCCCGGCGCATCCGTTCCGGGTCGACCGCGCCGGTCAGGTGGAACACCAGCTGGAGGTGGTAGGGGTCGAACGACGCCCCGGCCAGGGTCGCCTGGAAGAGGATCCCGGACTGTGCCGGCGTCGCCGGCCACACCTGGGCCAGCCTGCCGAAGCGGGCCTCCCAGGCCTCGATCTCCTCCTGGCCCACCTCCACCAGCGGGGCGTCGCTGGGGGTCAGTCCGCCGGCGCCGGGGGTGGCGGCGTGCCGGGCCAGGGCGGTCAGCGCGCTCACCCACAGCCCGGCCAGCTCGCTGACCTCCTCGCGGGTGAGGACGCCGGTGGGGAAGCCGAAGTAGGCGGTCAGTTCTTCGCCGTGGGCCGTGTCGGCGGCCACCGCGCTGATCTCCAGGGCCGACAGCACCGGCAGGTCCGCGTCCGGTGCGGCGATCAGGTCCTGGTGCGTGGTGTCCAGGCCCCAGCCCAGCCCGCGCAGCCGCGCGGGGATGTCCGCGCCGGAGGACTTGCCGAGGTAGTTGAACCCGATCCGCGGCTGCCGCGCCTTCGCCAGCCCGGGGGCGGTCCTGGTGTTCAGGTGGCGCAGCAGGCCGTAGCCCATGCCGTGGTCCGGTACGGCCCGCAGCTGTTCCTTGACCGCCTTGATCGCTCGGCCGGCGGCCCGACCGCCGGCGAAGGCGTCCGCCAGGTCGACGCCGGCCACGTCCAGGCGGACCGGGTACATCGCGGTGAACCAGCCGACGGTGCCCGAGAGGTCGGCGCCGGGCACCAGGTGCTCCTCGCGGCCGTGTCCTTCGAGCCGGACGAGCGCGGAGGTCCCGCCCTGGCCCCGGGTGCGGCGCCAGTGGGCCAGCGCGAGCGCGAGGCCGGTCAGCAGCACGTCGTCGACGCCGCCGTGGAACACCGCGGGCACCACGTTCAGCAGGGTGTGCGTGACGTCGGCCGGCACCTGGACGCGGACGGTGTCCGCGGTGGCCGTGACATCGCGCGCCGGGTCCAGCTCCCGGCTGCCGAGCACGGGGTCCTCGCCGTCCAGGATCTCCTGCCACACGGGCAGTTCCGCCGCCCGCGTGGGGGTGGTCGCCTCCTCGGCCAGGGCGTGCAGCCAGCGCCGCAGCGAGGTGCCCGTCCCGGCCTCCGGCACCAGGTGGCCCGCGCGGACCCGCTGCCAGGCGGACGCCAGGTCCGGGAAGAGGACCCGCCAGGACACGCCGTCGACGGCCAGGTGGTGCAGCACGATCAGCAGCCGGCCCGCCTGCGCGGGCGTGTGGGGGGTGAACCACACGAACTGCGCCATCACGCCCGCGCCCGGGTCCAGACGGTCCGCGGCCGCGTCCAGCTCGCCCTGCACGTCGGCGCCGTCGTAGGCGACCTCCCGTACCAGGGCGCGGGCGTCCACACTGCCCACCGGTCGCATCCGCAGGCCCGGTACGACCCGGTCGAGCTTCGAGCGCAGCACGTCGTGACGGTCCAGCACCGCCTGCAGCGTCGTGAGCAGTCCCGCCCGGTCGATGTCCTTGGGCAGCGTCAGCATCGCGGACATGGACAGCCGGTCGATGCCGCCGCCGAGCGCGAGGATGTGCGCGGCCGTGGGCGGCAGCGGGGCCCAGCCGACGCCGCCGCCCGGCAGTTCGGCCAGCGTCACCCGCTCCTCCTCGGCCCGCCCCTCGACCAGCTCCGCGAGCCGGGCGACGGTGCGGTGCTCGAAGATCTCCCGTGTGCTGACCACGACGCCGCGCGTCTTGGCGCGCGCGACGACCTGGATGGAGCGGATGCTGTCGCCGCCGCTGGTGAAGAAGTCGTCGTCGATCCCCACGTGTCCGGCGCCCAGCACGTCGTCGTACACCTCGGCCAGCACCCGCTCCGCCCGGGTGCGGGGCGCGCGGTACTCGGCCCCCGAGAACTGCGGCTCGGGCAGCGCGGCCCGGTCCAGCTTCCCGCTCGCGGTCAGCGGCAGCCGGTCGAGCACCACCAGCTGGGCGGGCACCATGTAGTGCGGCAGCCGCTTGGCCACGAACCGCCGCAGCTCCGCCACCGGGAGCCCGGCGGCCGGGTCCGTGGCGGCGTCCGGGGCCGTGTCGGCGTCCGTGGAGATCGCCGGTGCCACGTAGCCGACGAGCCGCGCCGCTCCGGCGTGGTCCTGGTGGACGGTGACCGCGGCCTGGCCGACCGCGGGGTGCTGGGCGAGGACCGTCTCGATCTCGGTCGGCTCGACGCGGATGCCGTTCACCTTGACCTGGGCGTCGGCCCGTCCCGCGTACCTCAGCCGGCCGTCCCGGTCCCATCGGGCCAGGTCGCCGGTGCGGTACATGCGGGTGCCGGCGGGACCGAAGGGGCAGGCCACGAACCGCTCCGCGGTCGCCCTGCCGTTGCGGTGGTAGCCGCGGGCGAGCCGGCCGGCGACATACAGTTCGCCGACCACGCCGGGCGGGACCGGGGCCAGTTCGGGCCCCAGGACGTGGACGCGCATGTTGGCGAGCGGCTGTCCGATGGGCACCGCGCCGGTCTCGGTCCACTGCCGCGGGAGCGTGCACGTGGTGGCGTAGAAGCTCTCGGTCTGTCCGTAGGCGTTGACGACCCGGACGCCGGGCAGGGTGTCGTGCGTCGTGCGGACCAGGTCGGCGGAGAGCGCCTCGCCGGCGAGGACAACGGTCTTCACGTCGAGTTCGAGACGCTCCGGGCCCTCGTCGGCGATCCGGTCGAGCAGGGCGGAGAACACCGTCGGCACGGCGCTGAGGGTGGTGCCCGACCAGCTGCCGCGTTCGGCGAGTTCGAGGACGTCGCGGACGATCTCGACGCTCGCTCCGGTGGTGAGGGCGGTGAACATCTCGAACACGGAGACGTCGAAGTTGACCGAGGTCGCGGCGAGCATCCGGGATCCCGGTGCGACCTGCACCACCCGGCGCAGGTCCCGCACCCCGTTGGCCACGGCGGCGTGGGTGACGGCGACGCCCTTGGGGGTGCCGGTCGACCCGGACGTGAACATCACGTAGGCCAGGTTCTCCGGCCCGGCCGAGGCGTCCGGTGCCTGCCGGCCGGGACCGTCGGGGTCCGGGCCGTCGAGGTCCGGGCCGTCGAGGTCCAGGCCGTCGAGGTGGAGCAGCGACGGCCGCCCCCGGACCGTCGTCTCGGCGGTCGGGTGATCGGTCAGGATCAACAGCGGATCGGCGGTGTCGAGCAGAAGGCCGACGCGCGCGGCCGGGTAGTGGGGGTCGATGGGCAGGTAGGCGCCGCCGGCCCTGAGCACGCCCAGGAGGGCGACCGCCAGGTCCGCCGACCGCGGCAGCGCCACGGCGACCAGGACGTCCGGGCCCACCCCCCGCTCGCGCAGCACCGCGGCCAGCCGGCCGGAGCGGGCGTCCAGCTCCGCATACGACAGGCAGGTCTCGCCGGACACCACCGCCGTCGCGTCGGGTGTCCGTGCCGCCTGGGCGGCGAACAGCTCCGCCACCGTCGCCTCGGGCACCGGTGTGCCCGTGTCGTTCAGCTCCGTCAGCCGGGCCCGTTCGGTGCCGGTCAGGGCGTCCAGGGCGCCGATCCGTGTCCGCGGGTCGGCGACCGCCTGGCGCAGGAGGCGGAGGTAGCCGTCGATGAGCCGTTGGGCCGTGGCGTGGTCGAAGAGTTCCGCCGCGTACTCCAGGCGCCCGTAGGCACCACCGCAGGAGTCCGGGACGAAGTTGAGGAACAGGTCGAACTTCGCCGTGCCGGTGCCCACCGGAAGGGGGGTGACCCGCAGGCCGGGCACCTCGATCTCGGACCACGGGAACTGCCAGGCCAGCATCACCTGGAACAGCGGCGGGTAGGAGGTGGTGCGCTCCGGTGCCAGCAGCTCCACCAGGCGCTCGAAGGGCAGGTCCTGGTTGTCGTAGGCGGCCAGCGCCCTGCGCCGTACCTGCTCCAGGAGGTCTGTGAACGAGGGGTTGCCCGACAGGTCGACGCGCAGCACCCAGGTGTTGACGAAGAACCCGATCAGGTCGTCGAGCTGCTCGTCGGCGCGTCCTTCGATCGGGCTGCCGATGGTCAGGTCGTTGCCGGCGCCGAAGTGGTGCAGCAGCACCGCGAGCACCGCCTGGGCCACCATCGGCGCCGTGGCACCGCGGTCCGCGGCCAGCTTCCCGACGCCGGAGAACAGCTCCGGTTCCAGGGCGAAGTCGACGTGGCCGCCGCGGTGCTCGGTCAGCGTCGGCCGCGGCCGGTCCAGCGGCAGCTGCACCGGCTGCGGCACACCGGCCAGTTCCGCACGCCAGTACTCCAGCTGTGTCGCGGTGATGCTGCCCGGGTCACTCTCCTCGCCCAGCAGCTGGCGCTGCCAGAGCGTGTAGTCCTTGTACTGCACCGCCAGCGGCGTCCAGTGCGGTGCGGTGCCCTCGCGGCGGGCGGTGTAGGCCGTCAGCAGGTCCCGCAGGAACGGTGCCATCGACGCGCCGTCCGCGGTGATGTGGTGGAAGACGAACGCCAGCACGTGCTCCTGCGCGGCGATCCGGAACACGGTGGCCCGCAGCGGGAGTTGGGTGGACAGGTCGAACGGCTCGCACGCCGCCTCGTGCAGCGCGGCGTCCACCGCGTCCGCGGCCACGTCGGCCAGCCGGAGCGGGACGGCAGCCTCCTGCGGCGGCAGGATCCGCTGCTGCGGGGTGCCGTCCGCGTTCTCCACGATCAGGGTGCGCAGACTCTCGTGCCGGGTGACGACGTCCCGCACCGCCGCGGTCAGGGCGGCGATGTCCAGGGGACCCTCCAGACGCAGCACGAACGGGCCGTTGTACGTGGCGGACGGGCCCTCCAGTCGGTGGAGGAACCACATGCGGCTCTGGGCAAAGGACAACGGGATCATCGACGCTTCTCCTAAACGGTCATCTGACGCAGCTGGGGCCGGTTCGACGTGGCCTGTTCATCGAGCTGATCCGCCAACTGGGCGACGGTCGGGCTGGCGAAGATCGTCGTGACCTTCACGTCGATGCCGAGTTCGTTGCGTATGCGGCCGATCAGCCGGGTGGCCAGCAGCGAATGGCCGCCGAGGTCGAAGAAGCCGGCGTCGATGCCGACCTTCTCCACGCCGAGCAGTTCGGCGAACAGCCGGCACAGGACTTCCTCTTTGTGGTTGCGCGGCCCGCGTCCGGCCGCGGCTTCGGCGTGGTCGGGGGCGGGGAGCGCGGCCCGGTCGAGTTTCCCGGTGAGGGTCTTGGGGAGTTCGGCGAGCGGGACGATCGCCGAGGGGACCATGTACTGCGGCAGCCGCTCCTGGAGCAGGCCCGTCAGGGCCTCGACGTCCAGGCCGGCCGGGTCCATCGGGGCGGCCGGTACCACGTACGCGAGCAGTCGCTGGTCGCCGGCGGTCTCCTCGCGCACGACGGCCACCGCGCCGGCGACGTCCGGGTGGGAGGTCAGCGCCGATTCGATCTCGCCCAGCTCGATGCGGCGGCCGCGGATCTTGACCTGGAAGTCGCTGCGCTCGACGTACTCGAGCTGGCCGTCCTTGTCCCAGCGCACCAGGTCGCCGGTGCGGTACATCCGTGCGCCGGGCTCACCGTAGGGGCAGGCGACGAACCGGCGTGCGGTCAGCTCGGCCTGGCCGAGGTAGCCCCGGGCCAGTGCGGTGCCGGCGAGGTAGAGCTCGCCGGCGACTCCCGGTGCGACCGGGCGCAGCGCCGTGTCCAGGACGTACACCTGGGTGTTCCAGATCGGGGTGCCGATCGGCAGCCGGTCGGCGCCCGGTTCGTGCCGCCGTGCCGTCACCTCCACCGCCGCCTCGGTGGGGCCGTAGAGGTTGTGCGCGACGCAGTCGGGCAGCAGCTGGGCGAACCGGTTGGCCAGCGCGGCCGGGAACGGCTCGGCGCCGACCTCGACCCAGCGCAGGCTGGTGCACTGTTTCGCGGTGGGCTCGTCGACGAACGCGGCCAGCAGGGAGGAGACGAAGACGGCTGCGGTCACTCCTTCGCGCTGGATCAGTTCGGCCAGGTAGGCCGGGTCCCGGCGGCCGTCCGGGTGCGCGATCACGACGGCGGCCCCTGTCTGGAGGGGGGCGAACATCTCCGGGACCGAGGCGTCGAAGCTCGGCGCCGTGCTGAACAGCACCCGGTCCTGGGCCGTGACGGCGAAGTGGTCCAGGCCCCACTCGATCCGGTTCATGATCGACCGGTGCGAGACCTGCACGCCCTTGGGGCCGCCGGTGGAGCCGGAGGTGAAGATGACGTAGGCGACGTTGTCCGGCGACAGGGTGCGCCGCGGATCGGTGTCGGGGTGGCCGCCGACGTCGGGAAGGCTCTCCTCGAGCACCAGCAGCGGCCGGGCGCTGTCGAGCATGTGCCGCACCCGGTCCTGGGGCAGTTCGGGGTCGACCGGCACGTACACGGCGCCCGCCTTGAGGACCGCGCAGGCCGCCACCATCAGGTCGACCGATCGCGGGATGCGCACGGCGACCGGCCGTTCGGGGCCCGCGCCCTGCTCCAGCAGCCAGTGGGCCAGCTGGTTGGCGCGCCGGTTGAACTGCGCGTACGTCAGCCTCTCCTGCTCGCCGATCACCGCGATCCGCTCCGGGGTGCGCCGCGCCTGCGCCTCGACCGCGTCCGGCAGGGTGTTCCCGGACACCGGGTGCGCGGTGTCGTTGACCTGCCCCAGCAGCCGCTCCCGCTCCTGCTGCGACAGCACCTCGATCGCGCCGACCGGGGTGTGCGGGTCGGCGAGCACCTGCTCGAGCACGCGGACCAGCCGGGTGCCGACGGCCTCGGCCTCCGCCAGGCTGTAGAGGTCCTTCTGGTAGTCGAGGGAGAGCCGCAGGTAGGGGTCGGCGGCGCCGAGGGCGAGCGCGTAGTGCGCGCCGGCGATCGGCCGGATGGCATCGATGGTCAGCCCGGCCGAGGTGTTCGCGTCGACCATGCCCTCGCGGTCCATCGGGTAGTTCTCGAACCCGATGAACGTGTCGAACAGGGCGGGCAGTCCGCTGTCGCGCTGGATGTCGGCCAGGCCGTAGTAGTGGTGGTCCAGCAGCGTCGTCTGCCGGTTCTGCAGCGCGGTGACGACGTCGGCCACGCTGTGCTCCGGCTGCCAGAACACCCTGATCGGCAGGGTGTTGATGAACAGGCCGACCATCTCGTCGGAGCCGATGAGATCCGCCGGGCGGCCGTTGACGGCGGCGCCGAACACCACGTCCTGGCGTCCGGTCAGCTTCGACAGCAGGACCGCCCACGCCCCCTGCAGGAGCGTGTTGAGGGTGACCCCCAGTTCCGCGGCGCGCCGGGCGAGCTCGCGGCCCTTGTCGATCGGCAGCGGCACCTCGACCTTCCCGATGGCCGAGGCCCCTTCCCGGACGGAGGCGTCCGGGGCCACCAGGGTCGGCTGGTCGAATCCGGCGAGTTCGGCCTTCCAGCGGGCGGCCGACGCCTCGCGGTCGTGGGTGGACAGCCAGGTCAGGTAGTCGCCGTAGCTGCGGACCGGGGGCAGTTGGCCGGTGCCGGCGTACAGCCGGATCAGGTCCCTGATCACCAGCGGTGAGGACCAGCCGTCGAAGACGGTGTGGTGGGCCGTGATGACCAGCTTGGACTGCTGCGGTCCGCAGGTGAGCAGTCCCAGGCGGAACAGCGGCGGCCGGGCGGGGTCGAGCCGGTCGGCCCGGTCCTGGGCCAGGAGGGTGTCGAGCGCCGTGTCCTGCTCGGCCCGGCTGCGGCCGGTCACGTCGGTGTGCCGCCAGGGCAGGGCCACCTGCTCCGGCAGGACCTGCACGGGGTCGCCGTCGGCCGTGGTGCAGAACGCGGCGCGCAGGTTGGGGTAGCGCTCCAGGAGCTGCTGTCCGGCCGCCCGCATGCGGGCGGGGTCCACCGGTCCGGACAGGTGCAGCACCAGCTGCATGTGGTAGACGTCGTAGGAGTCCTGGGCGAGCGCGGCCTGGAACTGGATGCCGGACTGCCCCGGGGACTGCGGCCACACCGCGGTCAGCCGACCATGGCGTGCCTCCCACTCCTCGATCTCGTGCTGTTTCACCGCGACCAGCGGGGCGTCCGAGGGCGTGAGCCCGCCGGCCCGCGGGTGCGTGGCGTGTGCGGCCAGGCCGCGCAGCACCTGGACCCACAGCTCGGCCAGTTCCCGCACCCGTTCGGGGCGCAGCACGCCGGTGGGGAACAGGAAGACGGTCTGCAGCCGGGTGCCGTCGGCGGTGTCCGTGGCAACCGAGTTGACCTCGAGGGCGGACAGTGCGGGCAGGTCCGGGTCGGGTGCCGGGATCAGCTCGGCGGACCAGGGGGCCGGTCCCCAGCCCTGGGCGCGCAGGTGCTCGGGCACGTCGGTGTCGGAGATCCGGCCGAGGTAGTTGAACCCGATCTGCGGTGCCGGGCGGCCGGCGAGGCGGGCGGCGGTGCGCGGGTTGAGGTGGCGCAGCAGGGCGTAGCCCACGCCCTTGTCCGGGATCCGGCGCAGCTGCTCCTTGACCCGTTTGATCGCCTTCCCGGCCGCGGGACCGCCTGCCAGAACCTCGGCCAGGTCCAGGCCCCGTACGTCGACGCGGGCCGGGTACATGCTGGTGAACCAGCCGACGGTCCGGGAGAGGTCGGCGCCGGGCACGACGTCCTCCTCGCGGCCGTGGCCCTCGAGGCGGACCAGGGTGGAGCGGTGTGTGCCGCTCCACCGGTCGACCGCCAGGGCGAGCGCGGCCAGCAGCACGTCGGTGCCGGTGGCCTTGAACGCGGCGGGCAGCGCGGTCAGCACGGCGTCGGTGACGTCGGCGGGCAGCTGCACCCGTACCGTGTCGACGGTGGACCACACGTCTGTCGCCGGGTCCAACGCGCGTGTGCCCAGAGGGGGTTCGGGCTCCTCGGTCTGTTCCAGCCAGTAGGCCAGTTCCGCTTCCCGGCGCGGGCTGAGCGCCTCGTCCTGGAGCGCCAGTGCCCAGCGGCGGGCCGAGGTGCCGGACGCGGGCAGTTCGGGTGTCGTGCCGGAGCGGATCTGCTGCCATGCCTCGGCGAGGTCCGACATGAGGATCCGCCAGGAGACGCCGTCCACCACCAGGTGGTGCAGCACCACCAGCAGCCGGCCGGCCCCCGATGCGGCGGCGAACCAGACGAACCGTGCCGTCGTGCCGGCTTCCGGGTCGAGCAGGCCGGCCGCCTCGTCCAGTTCGGCCTTGGCCGCGGCGAGCGCGGACGGCTCGTCCCAGCGGCCGTCGCAGGCGACCCGGCGGATCAGGTCGGCCGCCCGCACGGCGCCGGGCGGGCGCACGTCCAGGGAGGGTTCCTGGCCGCGCACCAGCCGGGCGCGCAGCAGGTCGTGCCGGTCGAGGACGGCGTCCAGCGTCGCGGCCAGCGCGCTCGCGTCGATGCCGTGGGGCAGTTCGAGCGCCATCGCCATGGCGAACCGGTTCATCCCGCCGCCGTGCTCGAACACCTGGCGTGCCACCGGCTGCAGCGGCATCGGGCCGACGCCGCCGCCCGCCTCCTCGGCGAGCGCGGGCGCGGGTGCCTGGTCCGGGCGGGCGCAGGCCACCTCGGCGAGGCGGGCCGCCGTACGGCACTCGAAGATCTCCCGGGTGGTCAGTCTCAGGCCTCTGGCCCGGGCCCGGGCGACCACCTGGATGGAGCGCAGGCTGTCGCCGCCGGCGGCGAAGAAGTCGTCGTCGATGCCGACCCGTTCCACGCCGAGCACGTCCACGTAGGCCGCGACGATGATCTCCTCGGTCTCCGTGCGGGGTTTGCGGTAGACCTCGCCGGTGAACTCCGGGTCCGGCAGGGCCGAACGGTCCAGCTTGCCGGTCGGTCCCAGCGGCATCCGGCCGACGGTCACGAACGCCGAGGGCACCATGTAGTCGGGCAGCCGGGACGCGACGAACCTGCGCAGTTCGGCGGCCGACGCTCCGGCCATTGTGTTGACGTCGCCGACGCCGCCGGCGCCGTCGTCGGGGACGGCTCCGTCGCCTTCGTGCACCACGTAGGCGACCAGCCGCCGGCCGCCCGCGGGCACCTCCCGGCTGATCACCACCGCCTCGCGGATGCCGGGGTAGAGCTCGCACACCGCTTCGACCTCGGCCGGTTCGATGCGGAAGCCGCGCACCTTGACCTGGCCGTCGCTGCGGCCCAGGCACTCCAGCTGGCCCTGCGCGTTCCAGCGGGCCAGATCGCCGGTGCGGTACATGCGCTCCCCCGCCGGCCCGAACGGGCTGGCCAGGTAGCGCTCGGCGGTCAGGCCCGGGCGGCCGTGGTAGCCGCGGCCCAGGCAGGTGCCCGCCACGTACAGCTCACCGACCACGCCCTGCGCCACCGGGGCCAGTCCGGGGCCCAGCACGTAGGCGCGCATGTTCCCCAGCGGGGTGCCGATGGGGGCGACCTCGCCCTGGTCCCACTCCTGGGAGGGGGCGAGGCAGAACGTGGTGGCGTAGAAGCTCTCGCTCTGCCCGTAGGAGTTGATGATCCGCACGTTTGGCAGGGCCTGGCGCACCTGGCGCACCAGCCGGGCCGGAAGGACGTCGCCCGCCAGGACGAGCGTGTGCACGTCGGTGGTCTTGTCCAGGTGCTCCACCAGTTCGCCCAGCACCGAGGGGACCGTGCTGATCACCTGGCCGTCCCAGCCGTCCCGCTCGCCGAGCACCAGCGCGGAGGAGACCATCTCGGCCGTGCCGCCGGTGGACAGGGTGGACAGCAGCTCGAAGACCGAGACGTCGAAGTTCACCGAGGTGCCGGCCAGCATCCGCCCCGCGGGCGGCGCGTCCAGCACGCGCACCAGCTCCCGCACGCCGTTGACGACATTGCGGTGGGTGATCGCCGCGCCCTTGGGCGTGCCCGTGGAGCCGGAGGTGTACATCACGTACGCCAGGTTGTCCGGCGCCGGCGGCGGGATCCGGCCGGTGTTCTCCGGTGTGGTCCCGGGCCGCTCCCACTGCGTCCGCAGGTCCAGGTTGACGCATGCCATGTCGTTGTCCGGCAGCTCGCGTGCCGTCGCGGTGTCGGTGACCACGAACCGCGGTGCCGCTTCGGACAGCACCGTCTGCGCCCGCCCGCTGAGGTACTGCGGGTCCATCGGCAGGTAGCCCGCACCGGACTTGAGGATCCCCAGCAGACCGGCGGCCAGGTCCTCGGTGCGCGGCAGTGCGAGGACCACCAGGTCCTCCGCTCCCGCGCCGCGCCTGACCAGCTCGCGGGCGACGGCGTCGGCCCGCGCGTCGAGCTCCCGGTAGGTCAGCGTGCGCTCGCCGCACACCAGTGCCGGGGCGTTCGGCGTCCTGGCGACCTGCTGTTCGAACAGCTCCGGGACCGTCAGCGCGGGCACCGTCGTGGTGGTGGTGTCGTTGAACTCGGTGAGCAGCCGCTCCCGTTCGGCCGCCTCCAGCACGTCGATGCCGTCGATCGGGCGCCCGGGGTCGGCCACGAGCCGGCCCAGCACCCGCACGAAGCGGGCCGCGAGCGCGCGGGCCGTGTCCGGGTCGAACAGGTCGGTGCGGTACTCCAGCCGGCAGTCCGCCCCGCCCGAGCCGTCCGGGATCAGGTTGAAGAACAGGTCGAACTTGGCCGTGGCGGTCTCGAGCTTGTCGACGTGGACCTCGAGGCCGGGGAAGTCCATCCGCGGAACCGGCTCCTGCCAGGCGAGCATGACCTGGAACAGCGGGTTGTAGGCGGTGGAACGGTCGGGGTTGAGCAGCTCCACCAGCCGCTCGAAGGGCAGGTCCTGGTTGTCGTAGGCGGCCAGCGCCCGCTCCCGCACCCGCTGGAGCAGCTGTGTGAAGTCCGGGTTGCCCGACAGGTCGGCGCGCAGCACCCAGGTGTTGACGAAGAAGCCCACCAGGTCGCGCAGTTCCTCGTCGGTGCGGCCCGCGATCGGCGCGCCGATGGGCACGTCGTCACCGCAGCCGAGGTGGCGCAGGAGCACCGCCAGTGCCGCGTGCATGACCATCGACACCGTCGTGTCCGCCTCGGCGGCCAGTTTCTGCACCGCCCGCAGCAGGTCGCCGTCGATGGTGACCGCGGTCATGTCGCCGCGGTGGCTCATGGCCTTGGGGCGGGGGCGGTCGGTCGGCAGGGCCAGCGGCTGGGCCAGATCGGCCAGGGTCTGGCGCCAGTACGCCAGCTGCCGGCCCGCCAGGCTGTCCGGGTCGGACTCGTCGCCCAGGACGTCCTGCTGCCACAGCGTGTAGTCCGCGTACTGCACCGGCAGCGGCTCCCATGCCGGGGCCCGGCCCTCGGTGCGGGCCGCGTAGGCCGTGTTGAGGTCACGGAACAGCGGGCGGAAGGACTCCCCGTCCACGGCGATGTGGTGCATCACCAGCACCAGCGTGTGCTCGTGCGGCCCGCACCGCACCAGCCGGGCGCGGATGGGGATGTCGGTGGCCAGGTCGAAGGTGGCGGTGGCGAACTCCCCGACCGCGGTGTCCCGCTCCTGCCGGCCCGCGGCCCGGAGCACCGGCAGGTCGAACGCCGTGCGACCAAAGGGCAGCACCTGCTGGTGCGGGACGCCGTCGTCGTCCTCGACGATCACGGTGCGGAGGATCTCGTGCCGGTCGATGACATCGCGCAGCGCCGACTCCAGCGCACCCACGCTCAGCTCACCGGTCAGCTGCAGGGCGAAGGCGCCGTTATAGGTCGCGGACGAACCGTCGAACCGGTCCACGAACCACAGGCGGCGCTGCGCGAACGACAACGGGATCATTGAGTCTCCAAATCGGCAGGCCTGTCGGGGAGCGATCCGCCGGTCAGCTCTGGTCGAGTACGGTCAGCAGTTCGTTGTTGTAGAAGTCGTCGAAGGAATAGGCGCCCGACACCGTCGAGAAGTAGCGGTCGACCAGGTCCTGGTGGCCGGCCAGCTTGCGCACCATCTCCGTGTGCCGCTCGGGCTTGAGTTCGGCCACGTTCAGGGCGCCCTGGTAGAAGCTGTAGAACTTGCTGTCCAGGTCGCGTTCGTAGCGCCGCAGCGCCGCCGTGAGCGCGGTGTCGTCGTGCAGCTGCTTCCCGATGTGGTCGGTGAGCGTCTGCGCCTGGATGAAGGCGTCGGTGATGCCGCGGGCGGTGATGGAGTCCTTGTGGTGCACCGCGTCGCCGAGCAGGACCCACCCGGGCCCGGAGGCCTTGCGGAAGTAGTTCTCCTGGGCGCCCGTGCCGTACATCTGCTCCACGCGCCGGCCCGCGGACATCCGCTCGTACAGTTCGGGGGCCGTGGTGCGGACGGCTTCGAGGTAGTTGGACTCCACCGCGGTGCGGACGCTCGCGAACTCGCTCTGCGGGAAGTAGGTCATGATCAGCGTGAGGCCGTCGTTGGTGGGGGCCAGGGCGATCCAGCGTCCCGGCCGCTCGTACAGCTCGAAGTGGGCGGGGACGCCCTCCCAGTAGCTGTAGTAGGTGCAGGTCATCCGCGGGCGCTCGACGACCTTCGGCGCGCCGACCTTGCGGGCCACCAGCGAGCGCATGCCGTCGGCGCCGACGACCAGGCGCGCGCGCTCGGTCGCCTCGGCCCCGCCGGGCGTGGTGTACCGCACGCCGACCACCCGGTCGCCCTCGAACAGCAGGTCGTTGACCGTGCAGGACTCCTGGAAGTCCACGCCGGCGGCCACCGCCCCGCGCGCGAGGATCGGGTCGAGCACGAAGCGCCGGGGCGCGTACGTGGTGCGGTGGCCGTCGACCGGAAGGGAGAACCCTTCGAGCCGGACGCCGAGCGCCTCGTAGCTCTGGTGGTCGATCGGCCGGCAGCCCGCGGCACGCAGCTCGCCGAGCAGCCCCCACCGGTCGAGCAGCGCGATACCCGGCTGGTGGATGTAGTGCGAGGACAGCGTGTCCTGGGGGAACCTCGCCTTCTCCAGCAGCAGGACACGGTATCCCTGCCGGGCGAACAGCATGGCCGCCGGCGAACCCGCACACCGTGCACCGATGACAATCACGTCGTACATGACGGCGCCTTTCTTGCCGAATGGATTCATGGATCTCATCGGCCGCAGCCGGAAGAGTCATTGCGATGGAGCACTGTCGACGCAGCGGACGGATATGCCGCCGAAAACGGAATCAATTCAGCACGGGATCACGAGACCACCGAGTCCATGGACTCGATGTAGCCGGAAATCGAGGCCACCGTCGGGTTGAGGTACATCTGGTCCATCGTGACCTCGACACCCAGTTCCTCGATGAAAGCGATCTGGATCTTCGCCATGGCCACGGACTGGCCGCCGAGGAAGAAAAAGTCGTCGTCGGCCGATATGTCATCGCGCCGGAGTTCCCGGCACCATATGGCGTGCACCCTGTCGGCAATCATCACAGTCCTCTCGGAATTCATCAAGGTCCGCCGGCTACGCCGTCGCGCCGATTTCGGCGAAATGATTACGGCACGCCTCGGCCAATGCCTTTCGGTCCACTTTTCCGTGGGGGCTCAGCGGGAGCTGCGGGATGGGGATGTAGCGGGCCGGGACCATGTTCCGCGGCAGGACCTCCAACAGGCGGGTGCGCACGTCGCTCCCGGTGAGCTCGCCCTGCGACGGGACCAGGAACGCGACCAGTTCCGCCTCACCGGCCCCGCTCTGGCCGATCACCACGGCGGCCTCCCGGACCCCGGCCAGCCCTCCCAGCGCGCGCTCGATGTCGGCGGGATCGATGCGCATGCCCCGCACCTTCACCTGCGCGTCGATCCGGCCCAGGACGACGAGGTCGCCGTCCTGGGTCACCCGGCCGCGGTCGCCCGTGCGGTACAGCCTGCGCGGCTCGCCGTCGACCTCGAGCGTCGTGAACCTCCCGGCCTCGGGGCCGGAGCCGTTGAGATAGCCCGCGCCCACACCGGCCCCGGAGATGCAGATCTCACCGCTCTGCCCCGGCGCGACGGCGCGCAGCTGCTCGTCGAGCAGGTGGATGTCGGTGTTGTGGGCGGGCCTGCCGACCGGGGGGATCTCGTGTCCGCCGGGCCAGTGGCCGGCGAGGTCGTACGAGGTGGCGACGTCCGTGCACTCGGCGACGCCGTACTGGTGCAGCAGGGTGCACGTAGTGCCCTCGCGCTGCGCCCAGGCGGCGATCCGCTGGGTCTTGAGCGGTTCCCCGCCGAAGAGCACGTAGTCGAGCCGGCCCAGCGCCTCTTCCCCGCGCGCGCTCTCCCAGTCCACCAGCAGGTACAGGGTGCTGGAGGCGCAGTGCACGGTGCGGATGTCGTGGTCGGTGAGCATGCGGTACGCCATCAGGGCGTCGAAGTTCCGGCTCGCCATGAGGTATTGGGTGGCGCCGCAGAACAGCGGTGTCATCAGGCTGCGCTGGGAGAGGTCGAAGCCGAAGGCGCTGACGACCAGGTTGTGCGACCCGCGGTGCAGGCCGTACTCGAGCATCAGCCAGTTCATCAGGTTGAACCAGCCCTCGTGGCGCACCGCGGTCAGCTTCGGGGTCCCGGTCGATCCGGAGGTGAAGACCGCGTAGCAGATGTCGTCACCGGTGACGGTGACGTCGGGGCCGGTGGCGGGCAGCGTCTCCAGCCGGCCGGAGAGCCGCTCCAGGTCGACGGCCTCCACGTCCGTGGGCCCCAGCAGTCCCGCCGTCGCCGGGGAGGCCACGATCAGGGCGAGTCCGGGCACCTGGTCCAGCAGCAGCTGAAGCCTCTGCGCCGGGTAGGCCGGGTCGAACGGCACGTAGGCCGCTCCGGCCTTCAGCGTGCCGAGGACGGCGACGAGCAGGTCGATCGAGTAGTCGAGACAGACCCCCACCCGCGCCCCCCGGCCGTGTCCGCGCGCCAGGAGGTAGTGGGCGAACCGGTTCGCCCGCCGGTCCAGCTCCGCGTACGTCACCTGCCGGCCGGCGCAGACGACGGCGACGGCGTCGGGGGTGTCCGCCGCGTGCGCCTCGAACCGCTTGTGGACGACGGGTTCGGGGGGAAGGGCGACCCGCTTTCCCTGAAGGATCATCAACTGACTCCGATGTGAGAGGTGTCCGGTCGGGCAGGGCGCCGGACACCACGGACGACATGCCGGGCGACGCCTCCGGCCGGCCGGCGGTGGAACGGCGGGGCGGTGGTGGGGCGGTGGGGTGGTCCTGCTCCGGTGGCGGCCGGGGCCACGGCGTAGCGCTCAGGCGATCGAGGCGGCCGCCCCGGTCGTTCTCGTCGACGACCGCCGCGGCGGGTTCTGCGGGACCCTCCCGTGCTCCGGTGCCATGTCCCTCCCGGCCCCGGCCCGCCGCCGCCTGCGTCCGCCCCGTTCAGGGGGTCTTCGCGGGTCCGGACCGGTCACCGGGCCGGGCGGCGATCACCCGTGCGCTTCGCGGACGCCGCCGGGCCGCGGACGTCGCCGGGCCGCGGACGTCGCCGGGCCGCGGGTACCGGGGGGGTGGGGTTGCGGCGCCGGGCACCGCGCATCCCGCCGGCGGGGATGCGTACGGTGTTCAGTCCGCCGCCATGGCCTCGCGCAGGCTCCTGGGACGCAGGTCGCTCCAGTGCCGCTCGACGTACTCCAGGCACTCGGCCCTGGTCGCCTCGCCGAAGACGACGCGCCAGCCCGCGGGCACCTCGGCGAACACCGGCCACAGGGAGTGCTGCTCCTCGTCGTTGATCACGACGTTGAAGCGGCCGTCCTCGTCATCGAATGGGTTCGTGCTCAACTGGCACCGTCCTTAAGCGTCATGGGGTGACTCGCGATGGGCGATCGCCGGGCCGGGTGCGAAGGAGCACCGGGCGCGGGTCGCCGGCCGGCGTTGTCCGGTCGACGGGACATCCGGCACGGGGGGCGACCCCGGCATGCCACGTCACCGTATGGACGCGGCCGCCGGCGCAACAAGGCCGGCGTGCCCGCGGCCGGCCGGCCGTCCCCGCCGGCCCGCACTGTGCCGGGATCCGCTGTACCGCCTGGTGTTCCTGTGCCACGATGCCCGGCCCCCCGGGTGGCCGGGACGGGCCTGCCGGATCGCGCGGGATCCGGATCGGCCCCCGAGGATCGCTCGAGAACCGCCGCAGCCGTGGCGGAGCTCCTCTCGTGCCCCCGCCCCGCCCGGCGGGCACCGCTTACGGTCGGTGCGGCACGGCTCGATCCGAGGGGGAGCGATGAAGAGCACACCACCTGTCTTGCGCCTGTTCGTCCTGCATCACGCGGGGGGCTCTCATCTGCTGTACCGGACCTGGCCGGCCGGGCTGCCGGACACGTGGGACGTGCGGCTGCTGGACGCCCCGGGCCACGGGCACCTGCTCGACCTGCCGCGGATCACGGACGTCGGCGACCTCGCCGAGTTCCTGCTGCGCGACATCGGGCCCGACCCGGCCTGCCCCTACGCGCTCTTCGGGCACAGCATGGGCGCCGTCCTGGCCTACGAGATCACCCGCCGGCTGGTGGACCGGGGCCTGCCGGCGCCGGTGTGGATCGGTGTCTCCGCCCATGCGGCACCGCAGTCGACCCGGCGGGAAGACGAGTACCAGGAGCTGTCCGGGGCCGGCCTGAGGACCTATCTGAAGCTGATGGGCGGCACCCCCGACGAGGTGCTCGACGACCCCGACCTGTGGGAGCTGTTCGAACCGATCATCCGGGCCGACCTGCGCCTGGTGGACACCTGGCGGCCCGCTCCCGACGCCGGTCCGCTGCCGGTGGCGCTGTCCGCCTACGCGGGCACCGAGGACCACTCCGCCGCACCGCCGCGGATGGCGGGCTGGCAGGAGCACACCGGGCAGTTCCTGGGGCTGCGCGCCTTCGACGGCGGCCACTTCTACTTCGTCGACGACCCGGGGCCGCTGCTGCGGCAGATCGAACGGGACGTGAGCGAGGCACTGCACGCGGCGCGGACGGGCGCACCGGGCCCTGCGGCCGGACGGCTGTGACCTCCCGCCGCCGGGAGGACTCCCCCGGTCAGCCCGCCGGACCCACCACGTGCCCGGCCCTCCCACAACCGCCGGTGACGCCGGTGCCGCCGGCGGCGGTGCGGCGCCGCACCGCGCAGCCGTATCGCGCGCAACCGTTCGGCGCGCAGCCGTTCGAGCGGCGCTCCGGCGCCGCTTCAGCCGTCCCCACGAGACTTCCGGCCGGTGGCAGGCACCCAACCCATGGAGGCATGATGGCGCGTCAGGCCGGTGGAACCCCGGGGTCGCACGACGGCCCGGCGGCCGCCCTCCCCCCGACCCCGTCCCCCCGGCCCGCCGCGGCGGGCGCGCCGGGCCGGGGCCAGGTGCTGACGACCAAGGTGGGGCTGCAGATGCCCACCGGCATGGCCTACGACGAGTGGGAACGGTCCGGACGCCAGCTCGCCGGCGTCCTGGACTCGTCCTCCTGGTGGCTGGGCGACTGGCTCGTCTACGGCAAGGACAACTACACCGACCGCTACCAGCGCGGGATACGCGCCGTCGGCCTCTCCTACCAGACCCTGCGCAACTACGCGTGGGTCTCCCGGCGTTTCGACCTCACCCGGCGCCGGGCCGCCCTGAGCTTCCAGCACCATGCCGAGCTGGCCTCCATGCCCCTGGAGGAACAGGACCTCTGGCTCGACCGCGCCGAGCAGCGGCAGTGGACCACCAAGCAGCTGCGCGGCGCCCTGCGCGCCACCCAGCAGGGCGAGCAGCAGCAGTCCCGCGCCGCCGCCGAGCCCAGCCGCCGTCTGGAGCTTCCCGGCAGCCGCCTGCAGTGGTGGCACAAGGCCGCGCAGCAGTCGGGCGTCGACTTCGAGCAGTGGGTGACGGCCACCCTGGACAGCGCGGCCGCCAACGCCCTGGACGATCTCGGTGAGCCGCCGCAGCGGGAGGTCCCCCAGCTCACCGGCGTCACGGTGGCGGCCGTGCCGGGCGCGGGCTCCCTCCAGGACAGCCCGCGGCCCGGACACCTCACCGGGCAGGCCTCGCCGGTGGCCGTCGGCAGCTAGGCCTCCCGCGCCGGGATCCGCGGCCCGTCACAGCAGCCGGCCCGTCACGGCAGCCGGCCCATCAGGGCAGCGGTCTCCCGCCGGTATCCGCACGGGCTCTGCTCGAACGTCTTCTGCACCCGCTCGCGCACCTCGCCCGGCTGCTCCTGGCTGAGCTTGAACATGCCGTCGGCCCCGGTCACCGTGAACCGGAAGGCCCCCACCGCGGGCGCGATCTTACGGAAGTAGCCCAGCGAGTCGGTCATCTCCCAGCCGTCGCCGAAGGCCCCCTCGAAGGCGCGCACGGTGGACTGCACCACGCCCAGGGTCTCCTCCCTCGAGTCGATCTTCTCCACCACGCCCCGGACGTGCACCGCGGTGAAGTTCCAGGTCGGGGCGGCCGGTGTGACCTCGTACACCGAGGGCGACACATAGGAGTGCGGGCCGGTGAACGCCAGCACCAGGACACTGCCCGTCTCCAGTGCCGCCCAGTGCGGGTTGGCCCGGTTCATGTGTCCCAGGAGCACGGTTCCCGGCAGTTCGCCGGACCGGCCGCCGGGCGTCCCGGGGTCGAAGATGACAGGCAGATGCGTGGCAAACGGACCGTTCTCCGGGCTGCCGTTCGCCATTGCGAGCGCCAGTGGATTGTCGCGGATCAGGTCGACCATCCACGAACTCTCCGGTTCGCGGTAGAAGCGGGGCACAAACATCCGGATTCACCCTTTCGGAAATTGGCTCAGGGCATGACTGCGGCTCGGGCCATGGCTGGTCGCACGCTTTGAAGAAGCGGCGGCTCCGGCCGCGTCATGCAGCGGTTCTGGAATCCGCGCCGACCGTATCTCCGTCCCGTCAACAGGACAACTGTCCCGAATGCAGAGCGCTTCTGCAGAAGTCTTCGAATGGACTTCATGGCGACTTCGAGTTGCCTTTGAGGCGCTCCCCGGAGCACACTGCAGAACGGTCTCTCGGGCCAAATGCCGAGTTTTCCATACGCAAATCGGGAGAGTTTTCAATGGGTATAACGGGCAGGCGCAGTCAAGAGATCTACGACGTGGTCGGCATCGGGTTCGGCCCGTCCAACCTGTCGCTCGCGATCGCCTTGGAGGAGCACGGGGCGAGTGCCCCGCGGCATCCGGTCACGTCCCACTTCTTCGAGCGGCAGCCCGCTTTCGGCTGGCACCGGGACATGCTGCTGCCGTCGACGACCATGCAGATCTCGTTCCTCAAGGACCTGGCGACCTTCAGGAACCCGATGTCCCGGTTCAGTTTCGTCTCCTACCTGCACGCCTCGGACCGGCTGGTGCAGTTCGTGAACAACCAGGACTTCTTCCCGACCCGGCAGGAGTTCCACCAGTATCTGGAGTGGGCGGCGGCCGGCCTGGGCGAGCAGGTCACCTACGGCGCCGAGGTCACCTCGATCCGGCCCCGCCGCGCGGCCGGAGCCCGGGCACAGGACCTCCTGGAGATCGAGGTGCGCGGCAGCGACGGCACCACCCGCACGGTCACCGCCCGCAACGTGGTCCTCTCGACGGGCCTGGTGCCGCGACTACCGGACGGCGTGCGGGCCGGCGAACGCGTCTGGCACAGCTCGCAGTTCCTCAGCCGCTTCAACGCGCAGGCCCCGGAAGACCTCAAGAACGTGGCGGTGGTCGGCGCCGGCCAGAGCGCGGCGGAGATCACCCGGTTCCTCCACGACACGCTGCCGCACGCCGAGGTCTCGGCGGTCATCCCGTCCTACGGCTACTCCGTCGCCGACGACACCCCCTTCGCCAACCAGGTGTTCGACCCCGGCGCGGTCGACGAGTACTACTTCGGCACCCCGCAGGCGCAGGACGCGTTCTGGCGCTACCACCGCAACACCAACTACTCGGTGGTCGACGCCGACGTCATCCGGGACCTGCACCGGCGCACGTACGACGAGCAGGTGCGCGGCAGCCGGCGTCTGCACTTCCGCAACCTCACCCGGGTCGACGAGGTCAACGGGCTCGAAAGCGCGGCCCAGGTGGTGCTGCGCTCACTGCTCGATGGCCGCAGGGAGGAACTGAGTGTCGACGCGGTGGTCTTCGCCAGCGGCTACGACGGCCTGGACCCGGCCCACCTGCTCGGCGACTTCGACCAGCACTTCCAGCGCGACACGGCGGGCAGGCACCGCATGGAACGCGACTACCGCCTCGTCCCCGCATCGGGGCTGACCTGCGGTGTCTATCTCCAGGGCGGCACCGAGCACAGCCACGGCCTGTCATCGGCGCTGCTGTCGAACATCGCGGTGCGCAGCGGCGAGATCGCGGACTCCATCGTGCTGCAGCGCACCGGGCGCGAACTGGAGGGCGACCGCCCCGCCGAGAAGGCGCCCTCAACCGTCTGAAGCGGCCGGCCCCCGGGGGCGCCGCCGGCAGGCGCACGGTCAGCACGGTCACCTCACGCGGCAGCGGGACCGGCTTCCCCTGTGTCCTCAGGGTTGTGCGGTCGCGAATCCTTTCGCTGCCCGGCAGCAGCCGGCCGCCCGGGCCGTCGAACGGATCACCGCCCACAAATCCACTCCGCTTCAAGCCGTCCGCAATTGAATCCCGAGCACAAAGCGGAACGGAACCGCTCTCGCAGGAGAAACGGCCGGCCGTGTCGAACGAGTCGACGGGAAAGAAGCTTTCCCTGGTTCACGTCCGCGCCCCCCTGACGGAGCGCGATCGCGGCCCGCACCGACCGGCATTGCGACCGGCATTCAGCCTCTCAGGAAACCGCACCGCGGCCACGTGTTCTCATGCCGGGCTCAAGGGCATGTCCACCGGCCGCAGGGGCCCGGCCCGCCGCCGCGGTCCTCCACCCAAGGAGTCGTGCCCATGAGCACCCACCCGCCCGGCCGGCCTCGTCGCCCGGCACTCGCTCCGCCGAGCGCCGGCACGCACCCGGCCGTCGCCGGCGATGCCCTGCCCTGGCCGGCCCGGCACCGGGGCCGGACGGTCGTCATCAAGCTGGGCGGCCACGCCATGGTCGACGACAGCCTCACCGAGGCCTTCGCCCGCGACATCGTCTCCTTGCACCGGGCCGGGCTGCGGCCCGTGGTGGTGCACGGCGGAGGCCCCCAGATCGATGCCGAACTCACCCGACGCGGCCTGGAACGCACCTTCAGGGCCGGACTGCGCGTCACCTCACCGGCCGCGATGGACGTCGTACGGATGGTCCTCGCCGGCCAGGTGCAGCGCGAACTGGTCGGACTGATCAACCGCTTCGGCCCGCTGGCCGTCGGGATGACCGGCGAGGACGCCAACACCCTCACGGCGGTGCGGCACGTGCCGTGGGTCGACGGAGAGCCCACCGACATCGGCCGGGTCGGCCACATCACCGGTGTGGAGACCGGTGTCCTGGATTGCCTGCTGGCGGACGGCAGGATCCCGGTGGTCTCGCCGCTGGCCCGCAGCGCGGAGGACGGCCTGGTGCACAACGTCAATGCCGACACGGTGGCGGCGGCCCTCGCCGCCGCGCTGCACGCCGAGGCCCTGGTCATGCTGACGGACGTCCCGGGTCTGTGCTCGGGCTGGCCGCACAGTGCCGAGGTCATCGAGCGGCTGACGGCCCACGAGCTGGAAAAGCTCCTGCCGGAGCTGAGCGAGGGCATGGTGCCCAAGATGACCGGCTGCCTGCACGCCGTCCGGGCAGGCGTGGGCGCGGTCCGTGTGCTGGACGGACGGATCCCGCACATCCTCCGGGAGATGTTCGCCGGGGACGGGATCGGCACGCTGATCGTGCCGGACCCGCACGAGGCGGAGATCCCGTCGTGACCGGCCGGCGCCACCGGCGGCTGGGCGGCCCGCCGCCGGCCGCCGACAGCGGCCGGTGCCCGCTCCCCGGCACCCCAGCGGCGACACTCCGACGAAGGCGAGGGCAGTGCCTGTGACACACACCCCCTGGGCCCCAACCCCGGCCGGCGGCCGCGCCCCCGCGCCGCCGTCATCCCCTCCGGCGGAGCGGCCCGCCCACGGACCGGGCGAGCCGGTAGGCCCGCCGCCGCGCTCCGAGCGGCCGACGCACCGCGCGGATCCCCCGCCGTACCCGGCGGGCCTCGGGGCACAGCTGGCCGCCGCGGCCGGTTCGGACCGGGCGGAGGCCCGCCGGCTGGCCCGCCTGCTGGCCGCCTCGCTCACCCCCACGGCCCGGCTGGTGCTGCTCGACGCCCTGGCCGAAGCCGGCACCCCGCACGGCAGCGGCCGCCCCGGTGCATCCGGCAGCGACCGGGCCCCGGCCCGCGAGACGGCCCCACCTCCCTGCGGCCCGGAGACGGCGCCAGGGGGTCCCGGGCCGGGCCGGGATGCCTCCCGGAGCGGGCCGCCGAGCGCTCTGATCCGCCTGCGGTTCGCCGACACGGCCGCCCTCGAACGGGCCGGCGCCGCTTTCGGCGCCCGGCTGCCCCCGGGCCTCGGCCGTCCGTCCAGCGACCGCGCGGCGCTCACCCTGCGGCTGAGCGGCGACGCCGGCACCCAGACCCTGCGGGCGGTGCTCGCGGTCCTGGAGACGGCAGCCGTCACCGCCGAGTCGCTCACGGTGCACACCCACGAACTGGACGACGTCTTCGCCGCGTTCACCGGCCTGCCCTGAGCTCTCGGCGGCACCAACCCTCAGCCCCGGCGGCGGCGTGTCATGACAGGGCCAGGGTGCAGCACTTGACGCTGCCGCCCGCCTTGAGCAGTTCCCCCAGGCTCACCCCGATCGGGCGGAAGCCCCGCTCCTTGAGCTGTGCGGCCAGCCCGGTGGCCGCCTGGGGCAGCAGCACGTTCAGTCCGTCGCAAAAAGCGTTGAGGCCGAACACCGCGGCGTCCTGGGGCGAGGCGAGGACCGCGTCCGGGAACATCTCCCGCAGCACCGCCCGGCTTCCCGGGCTGAAGGCGGCCGGGTAGTACATGATCTCGTCCTCGGAGAGCACCGACAGCGCGGTGTCCAGGTGGTAGAAGTTCGCGTCGACCAGGGTCAGGCCCGTCACGGGGATGCCGAAGAACTCCTGTGCTTCGGCGTGGGAGCGCACGTCGGTACGGAAGCCGGTGCCGGCCAGCAGCCGGCGTCCCACCCTCAGGTAGTCGCCCTCCCCCTCGTTGATGTGCTCCGGCCACAGCAGCTCGCGGAAGCCGTTGTGCGCGAACCAGTCGAGATAGGCCGGCCCCTCCGCGGTGCGCTGCTGATGGCGAAACCGCGCGCCGAGCACCTTGCCGTCCATCACGGTGGCCCCGTTGGCGGCGAAGACCATGTCCGGAAGCCCCTGGATCGGTTCGATCACCTCGACGGTGTGCCCGAGCGAGAGGTACAGCTCCCGCAGCTGCTCCCACTGCAGCAGAGCCGTCTCGGTGTCGGTCGGCTTGTCCGGGTTCATCCAGGGATTGATGCTGTAGGTCACGTCGAAGTACTGCGGGCGGCACATGAGCAGACGGTGCGCAACGGCCCTGCGTTCCGCCCGGGGCGCCCGTTCGTCGGTCGCGGCACTGGTGGTGGACATGGTGGGTTCCTCCGTGTGTCCTTGGTGGGACTGTCCTTCGTGGGGACGGGGATACGCGCTCGGTACGGCGGGGCGGGCGGCGGCTGCCCCGGGCCCGTGACCAAGGTGCTCGGACGGCGGTGGCCGCGCAGCGCTGCGGGTCCGGCCCACCCGCGCTCGCCGGACCGCCGACGGACCGTCCCGCCGGCCTGGACAGGGCGGTGCGCGCCGGGTGCCCGGCCGCCCGGCGGACGGGGACCGCCCTCCCTTTGTGCCGACTGTGTCGACGCGCCCGCCCCGTCGCAGGTGACGGGGCGGGCGCGGGCGGGGAGTGCTGCCACCCTAGGCACCGGACAGGCCCCGGCCGCCCTCGCTGTGCGGAACGTCGAGCTCAGCTTCAGGGGGTCTTTACCGGCGGACAGCCGGCCGGCGCCCGCTCGGGGCATGCGGGCCGGCTCGAGTCCGCCCGGGCCAGATCGTCGCGGACCACCCGGCGGTGCGCGGTGCGCCACACGCCGCGGGCGCCCACCAGGACATCCTCCATGACGTACACGGACAGGACTCTGCCGCTCCCGCCGTGCGGGGTCAGGTAGACCAGGGCCGAGCAGCGGGTGCGCAGCGACCCGTCCGCGCGGGGCTGGAGGTCGAGCTTGCCGACCCAGTGGTTGAGACGGCTGCCGGCCCGCTGCCGGCGTTCCGCGCCGGCGCGCAGGTAGTGGGCGAGCCCGGCCCGGCCGCAGAGCGGCCCGGGCAGGGACGGCAGCTCGAAGACGGCGTCCGGGGTGAACGTGCGCGCCCAGCGCTGGCTGTCATGGGTGTCCAGGAGCTGCATCTGGTGCGCGTAGAACTGCTGCACCTGCGCGTACAGGGCGGCGAACTCCAGGCCGTGCAAGGGGGGTGCGGCGGTGTCCGCGAGTACGGCGGTGTCCGCGAGTGCGACGGTCATGATCTCGGTCCCCGATTCCGTCGTGTCCTTGAGATGGTGAGGGACGCCGGGGGTTGCCGGCGCATTCCAAGGCATCCGAACTCGGTAGGGAACACTCTTCGCACCGGATCGAGCATCCGTCGAATGCTCCTCGAGCGGCCCGCGCAGCAAACGGCCACCGGCCCGGTCCAGGCCGCCGGGACGCGCCGGCCTGGACCGGGCCGGTGTGCACGGCGCCCTGCTCGGGGCCCAGGGCTCTGTCCACAGCCGCGTGAGGAGCGCCCTCGGCCTCGCCCCCCGGGTCGGGAGCGGTCAGGGTGAGCGGGGTGGGGGTGAGCGGGGCGGGCGGGTACCGGCGGGGCCGCGCGGCGTGTCGGTCCACGGCGCGGTCCTGGTGTCCTGCGGGTCAGCCCGCCGCCGCCTGCCCGAGCGCCCGGGCCAGTTCCTGCACCCCGTCGCCCTCGCCGCTGCCGAGCACCACCAGCGGAGGGGTGCGGCCCGCCGCCATCAGGTGGCGGGCGATCTCGTACGCGATGGCGCCCGCGCCGGAGATGCCGCCCAGCACCAGGCGGCCGCCCGGGCCGGCGAGCGGGCCGAGGGCGGCCGCGCCGCCGCGGGGCCCGTCCGCCGCTGCCCGCAGCACGAACAGCGCCTCGGGGCCGTCGTAGCAGCGCACCAGGGTGCGCCACCATGCCTGGTGCGCGCCCGGAGCGGCGACGAGGCAGATCGTGGCCCGGCCCGGCGAAGCCGCCGCGCGCAACGGGAGGAGCCGGCTCGCGGGGCCGGGCCGGTCGTACAGCAGGGGCAGCTGCTCGCCGCCGAGCGGGCCGATGACTTCGGCGACGGTGGTCAACTCGCGCACCGTGTGCGGCAGCCGGCGCAGCAGCCGGGCGCTGTGCACGAGCATGGCCTGTGCGCGGTCGTCCTCCAGGCGCTCACGGTCGTGGACCGCGGACAGCGTCAGGGCGCCCTGTCCGTCGTGGTGGGCCAGGACGCCCAGCGCGCTCGCGGTGCGGGCCGCGGTGGGCACGGGGTGCTCGACGTGCACGCCGTGCGCGGCGAGCGCGTCGGTGAGCCGGTCGCCGCTGAGCAGGGTGTGCTCGAAGGCCAGCAGGGTCTCGGGGGGTGCGGCCTCCGTCCTGCCCAGCCACTGCTGGATGCGGCCCAGCGACGCCCATTCGTAGGCGGCCATGTCCAGCACCCGGTCCCGCAGGGTGCGCAGCAGCTGGGCCACCGTGTCCGCCGGGTCGACCTCGACGGCCAGCGGCAGCGGGTTGACCAGCGGGCCCGGGATCCGCTCGATGTCCTCCAGCAGGCCGCCGCGGCCCGAGAAGGACACGCCGAAGCCGATCCGGGCCGGCCCGCGCATCGGGCCGGTGGCCCGGTACAGCAGCATCGCCCATACGGTGTGCAGGGCGTTGGACTCGGTGGCACCCCACCGGGCCGCCCAGTGGATGAGCCGGGTCGTCTCGGCCCGGGAGAGCCGGGTGCGGCTGTGTCCGCTGCCGTGCCGGCCGGTGTGCCGGGCGGCGGCGCGCGGGAGGCGGGCGGGGGCGGCGCCGGCGGTGGCCCGCCAGAAGTCCCGGGCCGGCGCGGGGTCCTGACGCTCCAGCCAGCGGGTGTAGTCACGCAGGTCGGGACGGCGTTCGCCGCCGGGCAGCGTGCCGCCGGCGAGGTAGGCGCGGTAGAACTCGCGGACCAGCAGGCGCACGCTCCAGCTGTCCAGCAGGGCCCGGTGGTAGGTGAGCACCACGTCGGTGGACGCCTCCTCGCCGACGCGGCCGGCGGGCGGCCGGTCCAGCAGAGCGACGCGCAGCAGGCCGGGGCGGCGCAGGTCGAACCCGCGGGCACGCTCCGCGCTCAGCAGGCGCTCGCGGTCGGCGAAGGTGCCGTGCGCGTGGTGGGCCACCTCGAGCTCCCCCTGACCGAACAGGACGGCGCGGGGGTCGGGTTCCCAGAAGAACGCGGACCTCAGGACGCTCTCGCCGTCGGACACCGCCCGCCAGGCCGCGGCGAACCGGCCGGCGTCCAGCGGCCCGTGCCACCGCCAGGCCAGCTGCTCGACCTGATGGTCGGGGCCGTTGCCCGCGTCGGTGAGCAGCTCGTGCTGCAACGGGGTGACGGAGAACGTCTGCGGCAGCGCCCCGCGCCCGCCCGCCCGGTCGGGCGTGCTCGCCCGGTCGCCTCCGCCGGCGGCGGAGGTGGAGGCGGGGCCGGGGGGTGTCACCGCGGTACTGGTGATCAGGTCGGCGAGGAGTCCGGCCGGGTAGGGCGCCGGATCACCGGCCGGGGCGGGCAGTTCCACACTGTGGTGGTCGGGTCCGTGCCGGTGCAGGCGGGGTTCACCGGTGAGCGCCCCGGGATGGCCGGCGGCGATCCGCTCCAGCGCCGCCCGGAACAGGGCCGTGTCGAGCCGGCCCCGCAGCTGGAGCACCGGCCGGGACTGGTGTCCGGGGTCGAGGACCACGGTCATGGTCGGTGCCTGAGAGCGCTCCGTCGGCATCGGTTTCCTCTTCTCCTGGCTCACGGACCTTCGAGCGTGGAAGGCCACGCCACTCGCCACCGGCGTGACGCTGCCGCAGGTCGGCAGGGTGGGGCACCGGTCCCCACACCCTGCGTGCTCCCGCGGACCGGGGGGCGCGGGCACGGCGGGTGCGACAGCGTCCGCACCCGGGCCCCAGGGGGTGCGCACACCCCCGGCCGGGCGGCCCCGGCGCTGACGCGGACGGCGCCGCCAACCGGCGCGAAGACGCTGCCGGGGACGGTCGCGGGGGCCGGGCCCGGCTTGCGTGTCCCGCCCTGGGACAGGGCCGGGGCGGTGGGCGGTACGTCCAGGATGACGTGCCGCTCGTCCATGACTGCCTCCCCTTTTCGCTCGATACCGGTCACGGTAGTGGCGCGTCCGCGCACCCCCCGGTTCTCTCCGGTGCTTCCCCAGCGTTCCGCGAGCGGTCGCGCCTGCTGGTGCCGGGTGCGGGGTGCCGGGTGCGGGGTCCGGCGGTCCTGCCGGGACGACCGTTCGGTGCGGCCAGCCGGCTCCGGCACGGGGCGGGTCCGCGGGCCGGGGCTGCCTGGCAAGGAGGGGTACTCCGGGCTGGCCGCCGTCGGCGGCGGTGGCGGTGGCAGCTGCTCGGCCCGGGCGGGGACGCTGCGTGGTGTTGCCGCACACCGTGGGTGCGGAAAGGTCCGGCCTCGGCGTTGCCGAGCCGGGGGCGGAGGGCCGGCAGCGGCTGCCCGGACGGCCCGTACCGCCGCAGGCAGCAACAGCGTGCCAGTGACATGCCCGGCGGCGAGTGCACCCGCCCCCCCGCCCGCAACGGCCACCGCCCGCAGTCCCCGCCGGCGGCCACAGCCGACACCATTTACGGTCCCGGACGACCGGCCACCGGCCGGTGCGGTCCGTCACCAGCACGGGCACGGGCGTGAGCGTCTGCCGGCGGGTCCGCGGGCGGGAAGAACACACGCCGCCTGCACAGGGCGGGCCACAGCCCGCGCCGCCCGGTTCACGAGCGGCGCTCAAGCCGGTGCCGCTCCTGCCCCCGGACGTCTTTGCCGCCTGCTTCGGCCCTGTCGTTGTCGGGGCGGGCCTGCTTCGCGTGCCTCTGCGGACGGTGCCCCTCGTATCCCGGGCCGCCGGCAGGGCGGACGAGAAACCCCGGACAGCCGCGCCCTTGCAGACCCACCGCATCCCGGCCGGACCGGCCTGACGAGACACAGCGGGGGGTACGGGGTGCGGGGTGCGGGGGGGTGTCCTTGGGTGCCGCCATCCGTGACGGTGGGGGTATCGCGGGTGCGGGCATCAGGCGACGAACAGGTCGAACGTCGAGGTGTGCCGGGGTCCCGCCAGTATCTCCAGCTGCGGGTTGACGGCGAGCACGGCCTGGTGCAGCCGCTGCAGCTGCGGCGAGGGCTCCACACCGAGCTCGTCGATCAGCCGCTTGCGCAGTTTGCGGTAGATCTCCAGCGCCCCGGCCTGCCTTCCCGACCGGTACAGCGCCACCATGACCTGCGAATGCAGCCCCTCGTGCTGGGGGTGACGTGCCGTCAGATCGGTCAGTTCGGCGATGAGTTCGGCGTGCCGGCCGAGCCTGAGGTCGGCGTCGATGCGGCGCTCCAGGGTGACCAGGCGGCTCTCCTCCAGCCGTCTGACCTCGATCTCCAGGATCGGCCCGACGCGTACGTCGACCAGGGCCGAGCCCGTCCACACATCCAGAGCCGCCCGGAAACGCTGCGCAGACATCTCGTTGTCCCCCAGGTCGAAGGCTTCCTGTCCCTCCCGCGCGAGCCGTTCGTACTCGTGCACGTCGACACTGCTCTTGGCGATCTGCAGCAGGTAGCCCCCGTGCCGGGTGGCCAGCACGCTCTTCGCGCTGCCGGGGGAACTCGCCCCCATGGCGGCGCCCAGCCCCCTGCGCAGCTGCAGGATGTAGGTCTGCAGGGTGGTGAGCGCACTCCGCGGCGGCCTGGCTCCCCAGATCTCCTCCATGAGTAACGCAACGGGCATGACCCGGCCCGGATGGAGCGCCATCAGCGACAGGAGCTGCCGCGGCTTGGCCGCTGTCGGAACGATCGATCCCCCGTTGACCTCGGCACTCAACGGACCCAGAACCTGAATCCTCACTGTGTCCTCCGTAGTGGTCGAGTCCTCTGTCCAGTTCCTTTGATTGGCCAGAAATACATGCCGCGAGTCACGCTAGCCGGGCCCGTTTCCAGCAAACGAAGATCTGTAGCAGCTCTCGAGCCGGCCTCCAAGTACGCCTGTCACGACAGCGGCCGGGCCGCCGGAGAAACCTTCCGCACACCCCCGTACGGAATACCCCGTTCCGTTCTTTCGGCGACCGCCCCGGACGGCCTGCGGTGGTTTTCGCCGCATTCTTTATGCCGCGGCCCGGGCGGAGACGCGACGGAATTCCAGCTGCCTCGGCCACCGCGGTCACCGGCCGCCCGGCACAGGGTTTGAGCTGCGTCTCTTCACGTCCCCGCCCGGGGGGATACCGCAGTCGGTTGTTTGGGGAGAGGGCTGATCGCTTTTCGCCGGAACGGCATACGGGAACACCGGACGAACCGGGCCCCGGGGAGTTTCCGGACACCGCCGCCCGCACCGGGACGAGATTCCCCTGGGGCATTTCCCCAGCCGGCACTTACCGGAGATCATCGGCGACCGTAATGCCGTACTCCGTTCGCGTCCGATGACCACCGGACGGAATCCGTCGCGGCATTCGAACCGGCCCGCCGGAATTCGACGGAAGAACCGACTGCGCCGGTATGGCCGGGAATGCTCGGCAGTACCCCCGCACAAGTGCTTGCCGCCCCGCACTCCTGAGCGCGGCGCGAGCCGGCGGGGGGGGGCGGGCTGCGGCTCCCGGCGCCGGTGGAGGTGCGTCACGGCACGCACCGGATGGCACCGGGCGGGGCCGTGCGGGCGGCGGGTCCGGCCGGTGCGCCCCGGCCACCGGAGCCGGGCACGCCCTGCGCGCCGGACGGCTCACCGGCCGGCCGTGGCGCACCGGTCCCCGCACGGCTCGGGCAACATCGTGCAGACGCGGGCAACGCCGTGCCAGGCGCACGCCGCCCGTTTACGCAGGCCGCTCGCGTCCGTGGACGGTCCGGCGGCCGTCATCGGGCCCACCGTGCCGCGGCCGAGCGGGACATCCACCACCGCCGGTCACCCCCGCCGGCTGTCACTTCCGCCGGCTGTCCGTCGCGGAACGGGCCGCGCTTCCCGGTGCCTGCGGCCGTGCCGTCGCACCGCTGGAGCAGGCGAGGGGCCGGTGATGGGGCCGGCGCCCGCCGGCTGCCGGGGCGGCCCGATCCGGTACCGCGCAGCCGAGCGGCCGGCGGCGGGGGCGCGGTACCCAGCGGGGCTGCGCCCGGCACGCCCCGACGGCGTCACCACGCGGCCCGGGCTGCCGGCACAGCAACACCCGCTACGGCACGAGCAGTTGTGGGACCTGTCGATGACGGTCCTGCACCGTGCGGGCCGGCCGGGCGAGGCGCTTGCGCTCCACGAGCGGGTGCACGCCCGGCCCGCGGCCGAGCAGGGCGCCGAGCCCGGATCGGACCCGCGCCGCCGCCACGCGGCCCTGCCGCGCGACGACCCCCTCTCCCTTCCCCCTCCCCCTCTGCTCTCCCCGGGGCAGCGGGCCTGCTGCGGGCACGGCCGTGCGAGAGCTGCGGGCGGGACTCGGAGTGCGGTGGGCCGGACACCGGGAGCAGAGGTGGTGCGCATCGGCAGGCGGCCGGACGGGCTGTCCTACGAACTTGTGCGGCCCGGCACTGCCGGCCTGTTGGCAGGGGCCGTTGCCGCCGCTCCGCCGGGCCCCGACGGCGGGCGGTACCGGCCGGTCCGCGTGCCGACCGGCCCGGCCGGGGTGCTCCCCCTGGGGGAGGGAGGGGGAACGGATCGGCGGGGAGGGAGTGCGAAGGGGCTTCTCCCGCGGTGGAGCGGGACCGGCACGAGGGTGCGCACGGGGGTGCTCACGCGGTCCCGTACCCCCGGGTGGCCGGCCGCCTCATCTCCCGGGCCGCCGCCGGCCCGCTGCCGCGCAGACGCCCCGCCCGGCCGGCGGCCCGCTGCCGCGGAGTGCGGCGTCGGCCGGGCGGCCCCGCGAAGAACGCCGCCGCGCCGGGTTCCTCCCGCACGCTCCGCCGGTGCTCACACCTGGGCCATGTGCCCGCTGTCGGTCGCGGCGGCCGGAAGGCGGGCCGGCGCGGACGCCTGGTGGTCCATGGCCAGCGGGGTCTCGGGCACGGCCGTCAGGATCGACTGCTGCAGCCGGCGCAGCCGCGGCGAGGGCTCCAGGCCGAGATTGCGCACGAGGGTGCCGCGCAGCCGGTGGTACACGTCCAGGGCCTCGCCCCGCCGGCCCGAGCGGTACAGGGCCAGCATGAACTGGGCGTGCAGGTTCTCGTGGGTGCGGTAGCGGTTGGCCAGCACGGTCAGTTCGGCGAGCAGTTCCCGGTGGCGGCCGAGTTTGAGGTCGGCCTCGATGCGCTGGTCCAGCGCGCACAGCCGGCTCTCCTCCAGCCGCTTGGCCTCCATCTGCAGCTGCACGCCGCTTTGCACGTCGGCGAAGGCGGAGCCGTTCCACAGGCTCAGCGCCTCGCCCAGTCTGCGGGCGGCGCCGGGGAAGTCCCCCGCGTCCATGGCCCGGTAGCCCATGCCCGCCAGCCGCTCGAACTCGCGCACGTCGCTGGTCCCGCCGCCGGTGACGAGCAGATAGCCGCCGGGCGAGGTGACCAGGATGTCCTTGGCGCTGCGCCGCGGGCCCTCCCCGCCGGCACCGGCACCGGTGCCGGCGGCGTCTTTGTCCAGCGCCGCGGTGATCAGCTCGCGCAGCTGCAGCACATAGGTCTGCAGGGTGGTGCGGGCGCTGCGCGGCGGCCGGCCGGCCCACAGCTCCTCGATCAGCCCGGCGACCGGCACCACCTGGTCGGCGTGGAGTGCCAGGAGAGCCAGCACCTGACGGGGTTTGGGCGCGGTGGGGGCGATCGAGACCCCGTTCTCCCTGACCTTGAGTGCGCCGAGTACGTCGATGTCCACGCCGTCTCCCCCTGCTCCGTTGCGGCCTCTGGCACCGCCAGTAAAAAACAGCACGGACGGTTTGTCAATATCAAACCGTCCGTGCTCGTTCTTCAGGCGCGGCCGGACCTCCCATCGAGTCCGCTTCGACCGCGTTCACCAGCAATGACGTACGATCCCGCCCTTCCGGAGGGGTGGGAGTGCCGTCCGGCCCGGGGAGGGATTCGGGGATTTTTCCCCGGTTTCGGGGGCGGCCGACGGTCAGTAACAGACCGAATGTGCTGTTCAGTGCGGGCGGGGCGGCGCCGCAGCCGCGGTCCCGGCGGACACCAGCCGGCCCAGGGCGTCGGCCGACGCCAGCCGGGGCAGCAGCAGGTTCCAGAACTGCACGAGGGTCGCCGCCGACGTCCACGCGGGATCGTCCGCGCCCAGCTGCT
This sequence comes from Streptomyces sp. NPDC002499, assembly GCF_053595415.1. Taxonomy (NCBI): domain Bacteria; kingdom Bacillati; phylum Actinomycetota; class Actinomycetes; order Kitasatosporales; family Streptomycetaceae; genus Streptomyces; species Streptomyces sp. NPDC002499. Next base: position 6,073 of record NZ_JBSFXO010000021.1, on the reverse strand, counting down.
CGAAACCGACGGTCGCGGCCACCACCGTGACCGAGGCGCCGGCCGCGGAGACGCCCTCGGCCAGGACGCCCTCGCGCTGGGCGGCCCGCAGCACCTCCTCCACCCAGTCGCGCCACAGCACCCGCACGTCCACCGTCCCCTCCAGCCGCGGCGGGCCGCTGCCCAGCTCGAACCCGGCCCGGACCACCGCGTCCCTGCCCAGCCTCGCCATCAGGTCATGCGTGGCATCGATGAGCCGCTGCAGCGCGTCGGGCCCCCCGGCCCGCGCCGGCGCGGCGATCGCCCGGATGACGGCGGCCGCCTCCTCCTCGACCGCGCGGGCCAGGGCCTGCTTGCTCTCGAAGTGGAAGTGCAGAGCGCCGCTGCTCACCCCGGCCTTCTTGCTGATGGAGGCCAGCGAGGCCAGCACGAATCCGTCCCGGGCGAACACCTCGGCCGCCGCCCGCACCAAAGCCTCGCGCGTACGCGCGGCACGTTCCTGTTTCACCATTCACGGCTCTCCTGACTAAAGGGCCGGCCGGCCTGCGCCGCGCCTCCCGCGTTCCTGCCCGGTCCGGCCGCGCAGCGACGGCCCCGCCGGGGTCCTTGACACGATCTCCGCGACGGCCCGGTGATACGCCGGATCCGCACCGGCGGCCGGCCGCACCGCCGCGGTACCCGCACGGACTCCCGACATCCTAACAAACCGCACGGATGGTTTCCTATTGCCGGGGTGGACGATCCGTGCAGATCCGCACCCCGGACCGACACCGGCACCAGCCGCCCCACAGCCCGGCACCGGCCACCCCCGTGCGACGCCGGTCCGGCACCGGCCGTCCCCACGGTCCGGCGTCCTCCGCCGGCGGCGGCCGGGCCGGCGTCGCACGGGGACGGCGGCGCCGGCGGAGGACGCCGGCGCCGCCGGACAACCCGCCTCTTCCGCGGCGGCGACCCCCGCCCGCCCGCGGCCGCAGATGCCCGCCGCCGTCCGGGCGGGAGCCGGAGCGGGCCGGGGCGGGGCCCGGGGCGGGCCAGGATGGGGCCGGGGGCGGGACGGGATGGGGCCGGGGGCGGGACGGGGCGCTCGAGAACCGCTCGAGCCCCAGGAGTGCCCTGCGCCCTCACGCCCCGCGCGACGGCCGGAACATCACGCCCGCCCAGGACCCTTCCCGGCGGGCCGGCGGGCCGGTGAGCGGCCGGTTCTCCCCGCCGGGGGACACGGGGTAGAGGGGCGGCGGGACACCCCGCCTCACGCGGACCAGAGCGTTCCATTTCTGGTCCGCGTGGAGCGTCTGCTTCCGCTAGAAATTAAACCGGATGGTATGTATCTTCGCTTGCCTGAGGGGCTCGCCCTCAGGATTCAAGCCATCGCGGCTCAGGGGGAACCATGTCTGCGAGCACGTTCCGCATCGACCGCGCGACACGGGGCGCCCAGCGCTCCGGGAACGACATTTTACTGATCGAGACCGGCAGTCTGCGCTTCACGACCCTCACCACCACCGTGCCCAAGGAGCTCGTCCACCGTGTCAGCGTCTCGGAGGTCCTGCTCACCGGCTGGGAGCGCCGGGCGGACGACCGTTTCGCGCTGACCGCCCAGTGGCCGCGCGGGCACAGCTTCTTCACCAGCATCGACGGCTGCCACGATCCGCTGATCGCCGTCGAGACGGTCCGCCAGGCCGGGATCCTCCTGGCCCACGCCGAGTACCGCATCCCGCAGGGCCACCACTTCCTGGTCAACGACCTCGGTGTGGCCGTGCGGCCCCGGCACCTGCGGGTCGAGCAGACCCCGGCCTCGCTCGACCTCGACGTCAGATGCGTCGACGTCAAGGAGCGCGGCGGCGCCGTCACCGGATTCCGCATCGAGGTGGACATCCACCGCGACGGCAGCCTCGCCGCGACCGGGAGCGGCACACTGACCTCCGTCGCCCCCCGCGTCTACGAGCGGCTGCGCGCCGCCCGCGGCGGCGACCCCGCACAGGTGCTCCCGCTGACGGCCCCGGTGTCCCCGCAGACGGTGGGCCGCATGTCCCCCATGGACGTGGTCCTCTCCCCCGCCGGCGGGGAGGGGACCTGGCAGCTGCGGGTGGACACCCGCCACCCCGCGCTCTTCGACCACGCCGTCGACCACGTGCCCGGCATGCTGCTGCTGGAGGCCGCCCGCCAGGCGGCGGTGGCGACAGCGGGACCCGCCGGCCTGCCCCTGGAGATCGCGGGCGAGTTCCTGCGCTACGTCGAGCTGAACGCGCCCTGCATGATCGAGGCGCACCCCGCCGGGACGCGGCCGGACGGCACCCGCACCGTGCTGGTCAGCGCCCGCCAGGACACCGCGACCGTGTTCCGCTGCACCGTCACCCTGGCCCCGCCCCCCGCCTGACCCCCTCCACAAGGCATCCGCCGGCACGAAGGCCGCGGCGCCCCGGGCGAGACGGACACCGCCCCGGGCACCGCGGCCTTCGTGCCGGGGCCGGTGTGCCGGACGCCGCGGCCGGTATGCCGGAGCCGGTGCGCCGGACGCCGGGGCCGGCCGCTCACCCGTCCGGCACGAAGGCCGGCAGATGATCGGCGGCCCAGTCGCCGAACGTGCCCGCCGCACGGCCCGTCAGCTCCGCGAACGCCTCTCCCACCTGTGCCTTGGCGCCCGCCCGCTGCCGCCGCGCACCGGCCAGCAGCGCCTCCACCACCGGCTGCGGATAGCGGCGCGCCCACACCGCGCACGCCTCCTGCACGGTGAGCTCCTCAAACCGCAGCGGCACCCCCAGCAGCCGTCCCAGCTGCCGCGTCTGCCCCACCGCCGTGACCGCCTCCGGGCCGGTCAGCACATACGCGCGCCCGGCATGCCCCTCCTCGGTCAGCACCCGCGCCGCGGCCTCGGCGACATCCCGCGGATCCACACAGGCACTGCCCGAGGTCCCGTACAGCGCACGGACGGTGCCCGTGGCACGCACCGACGGCGCCCACGCCAGGGCGTTGGACATGAAGGCCCGCGGACGCAGCAGCGTCCACTCCATACCGGAGCCCACCAGCAGCTCCTCCCCGGCACGCTGCCACCGGGTGATCAGATCGTCCGCCCCCTCGTCCAGCACGGCCGCCGCGGACAGCTTCACCACCCGCCGCACCCCCGCCGCGGAGGCCGCCCGCAGGAACCGGACATCGTCGCCGCCGTCCAGCCGCGTGGTGAGCAAGAAAGCCGTCCGCACCCCCTTCAGCGCCCCCGCCAGCGAGAACGGATCCGCGAAGTCCCCGGCCACCACCTCCACCGCCCCGCCCGCCCCGGCCGCGGAGACCGCCGCGGCCGCCTCCGCCGGACGCCGGGCCATGACCCGCACCCCCGCCCCGGCCGGCAGCCGCCCCAACAGCTCCCGCCCCACCGTCCCCGTCCCCCCCGTCACCAGAATCACCCGGACCCCCTCCCCGCCCACCCGCCCCGCCCGCCCCGTCCCCGCGCACCGGACACGACGCCCCCACCGGAACGCACCCGGCACCCCGCCCCCGGACACACCCCGACACCCACCCGGCCATGCGCCCGGCCGCGCGCCCCGGGGCGTGCGGCGGGGCGGGGGGCGGGGCGTTTTCCGGTCACGTGCCGAACTTCGTCCGGCTGGAAGGTGGTGCGCACGCACCAACCATCTGTAATATACAAACTGGACGGTTTGTTATGTGGGTCTCCGGGCTCATCGACAGTGACAGTAAGGAGGCCGGCATGGCGAAGCAGGAACGCGCGGTCCGGACCAGGGACGCGATCCTCGCCGCAGCCGCCAGGGTCTTCGAGGAACACGGCTACCAGGCCGCGACGGTCAACGAGATCCTCACCAGCGCCGGACTGACCAAGGGCGCCCTGTACTTCCACTTCCCCTCCAAGGAGCACCTGGCCGAGGGCGTGCTGCACGCCCAGGACCTGAACGTGCCCGTCCCCGAACGGGCCTGCAAGGTGCAGCAGCTGGTGGACACCGTGGTCCTGCACGCCCACCGGCTGCAGACCGACCCCATGGTCCGGGCCGGGGTGCGCCTCTCGCTGGACCAGCAGGCCCAGAGCCTGGACCGCAGCGGACCCTTCCTGCGCTGGAGCGAGGTGGGCGCCGCCCTGCTGCAGCAGGCCAAGGCCCAGGGCGAACTGCTGCCCCACGTCGTGCCGGCCCAGACCGCCGACGTCCTGGTGGGCGCCTTCGCCGGCGTCCAGGCCATGTCCCAGGCCCTGAGCAACTACCAGGACCTGCCCCCCCGGGTCAGCGCCCTGCTGCGGCACATCCTGCCCAGCGTGGTCGTCCCCTCCGTACTGGTCTCGGTCAACCTCACCGAGACCAGGGGCCTGGCCGTCTACACCGAACTGCAGGACCTCGCCCCCGCACCCCGGCCCGCCGCCGTCAGCTGAGCCCCGCGGCAACCGCACCCCGCGCCCCCGCCCCGCCGGCCTCACCGAAGTACTCCCTCAGCACCGCGGCCGGCCCCTCGCCCCCCGACGCCCACGCGATGTAGCCGTCGGGCCGCACCAGCACCGCCTCGCACGGGATCTCGGGCACCGCGTCCGCATACACCACCCGCACCAGGGCGCCCCACCCGGCCGCCTGCCCGGCATACCCGCCCCGCGCACCCCCCCGACCCAGCAGCAGCAGCAGCGGCCGCCCCTGGCGCAGCAGAGCGATCACATCGGTCCGCCCCTGCCGGGTGCGCAGGCCGACATTGTGCAGAAAAGTCCCCGCCAGCGGCGAGGACCCTGCCCCCGTCACCGGCAGCACCGTGTCCTGCGCACTGACCATGCCCGCCAGCACCCCGCTCTCCCCGCCCCCCGCCAGCAGCTCACCGAACAGCTCCCGCAGCGGATCCAGCTCGGGCCCCGGCCGCATCAAGGCCAGCTGCGCCCGCGTGTGCGCGACCACCCGCAACGCGGCCGGCCGGCGCTCCAGGTCATAACTGCCCAGCAGCCCCGCCCCCGCCCCACCCCGCACCGCCAGCGCCAGCTTCCAGCCGAGATTGACCGCATCCAGCAGCCCCGTGCTCAGCCCCTGCCCGCCGATCGGGAAATGCACATGCGCCGCATCCCCCGCCAACAACACCCGCCCCCGGCCATACACATCCGCCACCCGCGAGAAATCACTGAACCTGCTCAACCACCTCCCCTCCCCCATCCCCACCTCCCGCCCCACGATCCACCCCACCTCGTCCCGCAGCTCCCCCAGGCCCAACCCCGCCCCGCCCCGCCCCGCCACACCCCGGAAACTCAGCGTCCGCAACCGCACCACATCCCCCGCCACCCGCTTCACCACGATCCACCCCCGCTCCGTGCGATGCCACCCCGCCTCCAACGCCCCACCCTCCACAAGCCGCACATCACCCGCCATCGCCGACACCGTCGCCGGAAACGTCAACGACGAAAACCCCCCCTCCCCACGCACCACACTGCGCGCCCCGTCCGCCCCCACCACAAAAAGCCCCCGACACACCACCACCCCCGACTCCCCCTCCACCACCACCGACACCCCCCGCTCCCCCTCCCGCACCCCCACCACCCGATGCCCCCGCAAAACCCGCACCCCCACCGCCCGCGCCCGCGCCTCAAACCCCCGCTCCAACTCCTCCTGCGCACACTTCAACACCGCCTGCGGCTCCCCCACCGGCACCGAAATCTCCAACCCCCCCAACCCCGCAAAATGAAACAAACTCCCCACCCGCCCCACCCCCACACCCCCCACACCCCCCACATCACCCACACCGCCCACACCGCCCACCACCGCCAACCCACCCAAATACCCCCGCCGCACCAGACACTGCACCGCCCGCGCATGCACCGTCGTCGCCCTCGGCCACCCCGACACACCCCCACGCTCCTCCACCACCACCACCTGCACCCCCCGCACCCCCAACTCACACGCCAACAACAACCCCACCGGCCCCCCACCCACCACCACCACCTGCACCCACAACCCACCCACACCCCGCACCCCACCAACCCCCCGCACACCCCGCATCCCAGCAACCTCCCCCACCAACAGCCCGACACGACCACCCCATCCCAACACCCCCACCCCCCACAACACACCCCCCAGACAAGCCACACCCACACCCACACCCACCCGCACCCGCACCCGCACCCGCACCC
>NZ_JBSFXO010000020.1:0-118043 GCF_053595415.1 Streptomyces sp. NPDC002499 | reverse complement strand
CACAACCCCGACCTCGTCCTGGCCACGCTCAACGGCAAGGGCAAGCTGGAGATGGAACTCACGGTCGAGCGCGGCCGCGGTTACGTCTCCGCCGTGCAGAACAAGCAGGTGGGTCAGGAGATCGGGCGCATCCCGGTCGACTCGATCTACTCGCCGGTGCTGAAGGTCACGTACAAGGTCGAGGCGACGCGTGTCGAGCAGCGGACCGACTTCGACAAGCTGATCGTCGACGTCGAGACGAAGCAGGCCATGCGGCCGCGTGACGCCATGGCTTCCGCCGGTAAGACGCTCGTCGAGCTGTTCGGTCTCGCGCGCGAGCTGAACATCGACGCCGAGGGCATCGACATGGGCCCGTCCCCGACGGACGCCGCCCTTGCCGCGGACCTCGCTCTGCCGATCGAGGAGCTGGAGCTCACGGTCCGCTCCTACAACTGCCTCAAGCGCGAGGGCATCCACTCCGTGGGTGAGCTCGTGGCTCGTTCCGAGGCCGACCTCCTGGACATCCGCAACTTCGGTGCGAAGTCCATCGACGAGGTCAAGGCGAAGCTGGCCGGCATGGGCCTGGCCCTGAAGGACAGCCCGCCCGGATTCGACCCGACGGCCGCTGCCGACGCCTTCGGCGCCGACGACGACGTGGACGCGGGTTTTGTGGAGACCGAGCAGTACTGATCGGTTGTTGCCGGTGAGCATCCGCTCATCGGGTCCTGCCCCCGGTACCTGATACGGCCGGGGCAGATACCAAGGAGAAAGACATGCCGAAGCCCACCAAGGGTGCCCGTCTGGGCGGCAGTGCCGCGCACGAGAAGCTGCTTCTTGCGAACCTCGCGAAGTCGCTGTTCGAGCACGGCCGTATCACCACCACCGAGGCGAAGGCCCGCAAGCTGCGGCCCTACGCCGAGCGTCTGATCACCAAGGGCAAGAAGGGCGACCTTCACAACCGCCGTCAGGTGCTTCAGGTGATCACGGACAAGAGCGTCGTCCACACGCTCTTCACCGAGATCGGCCCGCGCTACGAGAACCGTCCCGGTGGCTACACCCGCATCACCAAGATCGGTAACCGTCGTGGCGACAACGCGCCCATGGCTGTCATCGAGCTGGTCGAGGCCCTGACCGTCGCGCAGGCTGCGACGGGTGAGGCCGAGGCTGCCACCAAGCGTGCGGTCAAGGAAGACGCCCTCAAGAAGGACGAGGCCGTCGAGGCCAAGTCCGACGAGGTCGTCGAGGACGCCAAGCCGGCCGAGGCCGACGAGGAGTCCAAGGACGCGTAAGCAGTCCTGTGAGCGGGCCCGTTCCTTTACAGGGACGGGCCCGCTTTCGTGTTCCTGAGAGGATCTCCGTGTGAGTGATGAAGCAGCACCCGGCCATGTACGCGTCCGTCTCGATCTCTCCTACGACGGGGCCGACTTCTCCGGGTGGGCCAAGCAGGCCGGGGGACGGCGGACCGTGCAGGGGGAGATCGAGGAGGCCTTGCGGACCGTTACGCGGTCGGGGGAGGCCTTGTACGAACTGACCGTGGCCGGGCGGACCGATTCCGGGGTGCATGCGCGGGGGCAGGTGGCGCATGTGGATCTGCCGGGGGAGGTGTGGGCCGAGCACCGCGAGAAGCTGCTGAAGCGGCTTGCGGGGCGGTTGGCCAAGGATGTGCGGGTGTGGGCAATCGACGAGGCTCCCGCCGGGTTCAACGCCCGGTTCTCGGCCGTCTGGCGGCGGTACGCCTATCGCGTCACCGACCATCCCGGTGGGGTCGATCCGCTGCTGCGCGGGCACGTGCTGTGGCACGACTGGCCGCTCGACGTCGACGCCATGAACGAGGCGGCCCGAGCGCTGCTCGGGGAGCACGACTTCGCGGCCTACTGCAAGCGGCGCGAAGGGGCGACCACGATCCGGACGCTCCAGGAGCTGAGCCTTGTGCGGGGGGACGACGGGATCGTCACCGCCACCGTGCGGGCCGACGCCTTCTGCCACAACATGGTGCGCTCGCTGATCGGGGCGCTGCTGTTCGTGGGGGACGGGCACCGCACACCGGACTGGCCGGGCAAGGTGCTGGCCGCCGGCGTACGGGACTCCGCCGTGCATGTCGTACGGCCGCACGGGCTCACGCTGGAGGAGGTCGGCTACCCGGCCGACGAGCTCCTTGCCGCGCGCAGCAAGGAGGCGCGCAACAAGCGGACGCTGCCCGGGGCCGGGTGCTGTTGAGCGAGGACTAGCCGACCGCCGCCGACGCCTGGGCCTCGCCGCGGCGGCGGATCTGGCGGAAGGTGAACTCGGCCAGGTCGTCGCCGGTCGAGAAGACCTTGGTGTCCTTGGTCGTGACGTCCTTGGCGTTGGTGAAGCCCGCGATGGTGAAGTAGGCGTACCGGCCGTAGGAGTTGGTGGTCGTGCGGCAGAGCGCGGCGTCGCAGAAGGACTTCACGCCGGCGCCGGTGAGGGGCTTGACGAAGCCCTTCTTGTCCGCGTCGCCCTTGGCCTTGAGGGCCTTGGCCTCGGTGTCGAAGACGGCCACGCCGACGGTGACCGCGACGCCGTCCTTGGTGTAGGTCACGCGCATGAAGCTGGTGCAGCCGCTCGCGGTGAGGACCTTCGGGAGCGTGCCCTGGGCGGCCGAGGCGCAGTTCTTCGTGTCGGCCGTCGGGCCCTTCTTGTACACCACCGAGCCCATGGTCAGCTGGGTGCCCGGGAAGAGCAGCGTCGCGCTGAGGGGGGCGGTGTCCTTGGCCTTGCTGTCGATGAACTCCTTCGGGTCCAGCGGCGGGGGCGCGCTGGTCGGCTCGAAGGAGGGGGCCGAGGCGCTGCCGCTGGGGATGGAGGCGCTGGCGGGCAGGTTGGACGGGTTGCCCGAGGCCTGGTTGCCACCGTCCGAGGACACGACGGCCATCGCGACGGCGGTGCCTATCGCGATCGTGGCGACCGCGCCGCCGCCGATGAAGAACAGCCGGCGTCTGCGGTTGCGGGTCTCGGACGCCTCGGCGAGTGCGGCCCAGTCCGGGGTGCCGTCACCGCCGCCGTCGGTCCACGGCTGCTGCGATTGCGGTTTCCAGGGATCCCACTGGGACGGGGGCCCTCCCTGCTGCCCAAAGCTCATGGGCCGCATCTTAGACGGGCGACGGCGCGTGCTGGTGCGTCTCAACAGGCTCTGTAGCACCTAGCGTTGTGCCGGTGAATACGGAGAAAAGGGATATCTCTGGGTGGTTGGTGCGACCTGCTTCCTGGCCGTTGTGGGTGGTGCTCGCCGCCGTGCTGGGCGCCACCGCGGCCCGCACAGCCCGGCTGACCTCGGACGGAGGCATGGACAACGCGATCGTCGTACGGGCCGCGCGGACCTGGTTGGCCGGTGGCTCCCCGTATGACGATCCACACTTCCTCTATCTGCCGAGCGCGGTCCTGGCGGCCGCCCCGCAGACCCTGTTGTCCCCTCTTGTACTGCGTGTGCTGGTACCACTGGTGGTGACCGGGTGTCTCGGACTTGGCTGGATCTGTGCACTACGGCTGTACGGCGTTCCGCTCCGGAGCCGGCTCGCCGCCCTCGGCCCGGCCGCCCTGGCCGCCGGGTTCGCGCCCTTCGGACATCTGGTGCTGCTGGCGAACTGGACGGCGACGGCCGCGCTCGCGCTGCCGCTGGCCCTGCTGCTCGCGAGCCGGGGGCGGTGGGTGGCGGCGGCCGTGGTGGTGGGTGCGGCGATCGCCCTGAAGCCGCTGCTGGCCCCGCTGGCGCTGCTCTTCGTCTTCGCCCGCCGCTGGCGCGCCCTCGCGGTCCTGGTGGCGCTCCCGGCGCTCGCGTCGGCCGGCGCCGCGCTCCTGCTGCCGGACCCGGCGGGCTTCCTCACCCGCACCCTGCCGTTCCTGCTGAGCGGCGACGACGGTTTCGTACGGCTCTACGAGGCCTCGCCTGCGGCGGTGCTGCCGCGACTGGGGATGCCGGCGGCGGTGGCCGCGGCGACGGCGCTGCTCGGGGCCGGTACCGGGGTGCTGTGCGCGTACCGGCGGTGGCGGCGCGGCGAACCCGGGCCGCTGTGTCTCGCCGAGACCGCGGCGACGCTGATGCTCTCGGCGTTCCTGGTCGCCAGGCCGTCGTACGACCACTACCTGGTCGTCGTGCTCCCGGTGCTGCTCGCCGGGCTGCCGCGGGCCGGGTCGGTGGCCCGGAGTCCGTGGTTCTGGCTGGCTCTGGTGCCGCAGTTGCCGGGGCTGAGCTGGCCGTACCTGGAGACGGTCCGGCGGCGGGCGTTCAAGGACGCGTTCACGCTGTGCGTGCTGGCGGTCACCGTCGCCGTGCACGGCCGGTCGCGGTGGGCGCAGGCGCCCGTGCGGTCGGCCGGAGCGGCCCCCGCCGTCACGTTTTGACCCGTCCGGGGCGGCGCGGGTACTCTTACGGTTTGTTATGCGTATCGGTGAGGTCGTTCCCGGACCGGAAGCCCTTACGTAGGTTCCCTGGAGCAGTTACCAGTGGGCGGCATACGGGCATCGTCCCCGGCCATTGTCGTCCCCAGCTGCACGATCGCTTCAGTGATGCCATGTGTCAGCACCCATCCACTGAAGAAGAAGGCTGCGAAGTGCGTACGTACAGCCCCAAGCCCGGCGATGTGACTCGCCAGTGGCACGTCATTGACGCGCAGGACATCGTCCTGGGCCGTCTGGCTACCACTGCCGCGAACCTCCTCCGCGGCAAGCACAAGCCGACCTATGCCCCGCACATGGACATGGGCGACTTCGTCATCATCATCAACGCCGACAAGGTTCACCTGTCCGGCAACAAGAAGACCCAGAAGCTGGCGTACCGCCACTCCGGTTACCCGGGTGGTCTGCGCTCCGTCCGCTACGACGAGCTGCTGGCGAAGAACCCCGAGAAGGCCGTCGAGAAGGCCATCCGGGGCATGATCCCCAAGAACACCCTGGGCCGTCAGATGCTCGGCAAGCTGAAGGTCTACTCGGGCGACCAGCACCCGCACGCTGCGCAGCAGCCGGTGCCGTTCGAGATCACCCAGGTCGCGCAGTAGTTCCGGCCACACACCCCCTAAGACAGAAAAGAATCTGAGGAGAACCGTGGCCGAGACCACCGTTGAGCAGCCGGTCGAAGAGACCGAGACCGAGCTCGTCGACGTCGAGAGTTACACCACCGAGTCCGACGCGCCCGTCGAGGGCGAGTACACGTCGGAGTCGACCGCGTCCCGCTTCGGCGACCCGCAGCCGGCCGCCGGCCTGGGCCGTCGCAAGAACGCCATCGCCCGCGTCCGGATCGTCCCGGGCACCGGCAAGTGGAAGATCAACGGTCGCACCCTTGAGGACTACTTCCCCAACAAGGTGCACCAGCAGGAAGTCAACGAGCCCTTCAAGGTGCTCGAGCTCGAGGGCCGCTACGACGTCATCGCGCGCATCGCGGGTGGCGGCGTCTCCGGCCAGGCCGGTGCCCTGCGCCTCGGCGTGGCCCGCGCCCTGAACGAGGCCGACGTGGACAACAACCGCGGCGCCCTCAAGAAGGCCGGCTTCCTCCGTCGCGACGACCGTGCGGTCGAGCGCAAGAAGGCCGGTCTCAAGAAGGCCCGTAAGGCCCCGCAGTACAGCAAGCGCTAATCGCAGCTGCCTGCTCGTACTCCGAACGCCCCGGCGGCACGCCACAGTGCCGTCGGGGCGTTCGTTTATTGCGACGGTGGGCGTATAACGGCACAAGGCGCTCAAAGGCTTGTGTGATCGGATGGCCAGGCGATGAATGCATGAACTGCATGGATCGCCTGGGACGCGAAAGCCGTGGGTGCGGGCCGCATCCATAAGAACTGCATCAGCACCGGCTTCCGTAACTGACGCTTCCTCAGGAGGACAAGTGGGACGACTCTTCGGCACGGACGGCGTGCGGGGCGTAGCCAACGCGGACCTGACGGCGGAGCTGGCCCTCGGGCTCTCCGTGGCCGCGGCGCACGTACTGGCCGAGGCGGGCTCCTTCGAGGGGCATCGGCCCACGGCGGTGGTCGGCAGGGATCCGCGGGCGTCCGGGGAGTTCCTGGAGGCGGCCGTGGTCGCGGGCCTGGCCAGCTCGGGCGTGGACGTACTGCTCGTCGGTGTGCTGCCCACCCCCGCGGTGGCGTATCTCACCGGCGTGCTGGGCGCCGACCTCGGCGTGATGCTCTCCGCGAGCCACAACGCCATGCCCGACAACGGACTGAAGTTCCTCGCGCGCGGCGGGCACAAGCTCGACGACGAGCTGGAGGAGCGGATCGAGAAGATCTACGAGGAGCACCGCACCGGCGCGCCCTGGGACCGCCCCACCGGCTCGGGCGTCGGCCGGGTCCGGCGCTACAACGAGGGCTTCGACCAGTACGTCGCCCACCTCATCGGCGTGCTGCCGAACCGGCTCGACGGGCTGAAGATCGTCCTCGACGAGGCGCACGGCGCTGCCTCGCGGGTCTCGCCGGAGGCGTTCTCGCGGGCCGGTGCCGAGGTCATCACGATCGGCGCGGAGCCGGACGGGCTCAACATCAACGACGGGTGCGGGTCGACCCACCTGGAGCTGCTGAAGGCGGCCGTCGTCGAGCACGGGGCGGACTTCGGTATCGCGCACGACGGTGACGCCGACCGGTGCCTGGCCGTCGACCACACCGGTGACGACGTCGACGGCGACCAGATCATGGCCGTGCTCGCGCTGGCGATGCGTGAGCGGGGCGCTCTGCGGTCGGACACCGTTGTCGCGACGGTCATGTCGAACCTGGGCTTCAAGCTGGCCATGGAGCGGGAGGGGCTGACGATCATCCAGACCGCCGTCGGCGACCGCTATGTGCTGGAGGAGATGAAGGAGCACGGGTACGCGCTGGGCGGTGAGCAGTCCGGGCACGTGATCATTCTCGACCACGCGACGACCGGGGACGGGACGTTGACCGGGCTCATGCTGGCGGCGCGGGTTGCTTCCAGCGGGCGGTCGTTGCGGGAACTGGCTTCTGTGATGGAGCGGTTGCCTCAGGTGCTGATCAATGTGCCGGATGTCGATCGCGGTCGGGTGGGCAGTTCGGCGGAGCTGGCAACTGCCGTTGCTGAGGCCGAGCGAGAACTCGGGGCTACGGGGCGGGTGTTGCTTCGGCCGTCCGGGACTGAGCCGTTGGTTCGGGTGATGGTCGAGGCTGCGGATATTGATCAGGCTCGGTCTGTGGCTGGGCGGTTGGCTGATGCGGTGAAGTCGGCGCTCGGGTAGTTCTTGGTTCCGGGTTCGGGGTGCGTGGATCTGTGTGGTGCGGGCTGCGGGTTCGTCGTGGCTTGTCGCGCAGTTCCCCGCGCCCCTGACGGCGATGCCCTAGACGGCGTTCTGGCGGCGCCGTTGGTTCGACCACAGCAGCTTCTGCGCCAGCAAGGTCAGGGTGCCTGCCAGGACGATTCCCAGCAGGTTCAGGAGTAGTTGCTCCGTGGAGCCCCAGGCCTGTCTGTACTCGTTGTAGGTGAAGGCCACTGCCGCGTTCGCGGCGGCCGGGACCGTGGTGACCGAGATGGCCACGCCTACCAGGAGGCCGGACTTCGCCGAGGTCAGGGAGAGGGTGCCGGCGATGCCGGCGAGGACCGCCACGACGAACGAGAACGCGTCGGGCTGGTAGATGAAGTTGGTGTTGGGGCGGTCGGCCTCGAGGCGGACCTTGCTGAACAGGTCGACGGCGTCCATGAAGTAGCTGAAGCCGACCGTCACCAGCATGGCGAAGGCGAAGCCGACGAGCAGGGCGATCAGGGAGCGCAGGGCCAGGCGGGGCGCGCGGCGCACGATCGCCGTGCAGATGCCGGCCAGCGGGCCGAACTCCGGGCCGACCGCCATCGCGCCGACGATCAGGATCGCGTTGTCGAGCACGACACCGCAGGCCGCGATCATCGTGGCGAGCGTGATGAAGGCGACGTAGGTGACCGAGAGCGTCGACTCCTCGTGCGATGCCTCGGCGAGGTGCTCCCACAGGACCGCGTCGGCGCCCTCGCCGGGTGCGTCCGCCTCCGCCTTGTCGGCGCGCTCGGACAGCGACAGGTCGATGTTGTCGACGGCGATCGAACCGGTGCGGTCCAGGTCCAACTCCCGCAGCCCGGCGATGAGTTCGTCGCCGGCCTCGCGGGCCACGTCGCACAGCACCAGGTCCCCGGCGGGGTCGCGGGCGGCGCCCGGCAACACGACCAGGTGGGTGGTGCCGACGGTTCCTTCGATCAGGCGGACCACGTCGTCGGTGCGGGTGGACGGGGTGATCAGGCGGAGGTGGAGCATGGGGGCAGGCTAGCGGTCAGAGTTTGCGCAGGCTCAGTCGCTGGACCTTGTGGTCCGTGCTCTTGCGGATGATGAGGGTGGCGCGGCCTCGGGTGGGGGCGATGTTCTCGACGAGGTTGGGCTTGTTGATGGTGCGCCAGAGGGTGCGGGCGTAGTCGAGGGCCTCGTCCTCGGACACCTGGGTGTACTTGCGGAAGTAGGAGTCCGGGTTCTGGAAGGCGGTCTGGCGCAGCTTCCTGAACCGGTTGAGGTACCAGCGCTCGATGTCGTCGCCGCTCGCGTCCACGTAGACGCTGAAGTCGAAGTAGTCGGCGAGGCCGACGCGGGTGCGGCCGTCCTTGCCGGGGAGCGCGGGCTGGAGGACGTTCAGGCCCTCGACGATCAGGATGTCCGGGCGGCGGACCGTGAGGCGCCGGTCCGGGACGATGTCGTAGATCAGGTGGGAGTAGACGGGGGCGGTGACCTCGTCCTTGCCCGCCTTGATGTCGGCGACGAAACGGGTGAGCGCGCGGCGGTCGTACGACTCCGGGAAGCCCTTGCGTGACATGAGGCCGCGGGCTTCCAGTTCCCGGGTGGGCAGGAGGAAGCCGTCGGTGGTCACCAGCTCCACGCGTGGGTGCTCGGGCCAGCGGGAGAGCAGGGCCTGGAGGAGGCGGGCGACCGTCGACTTCCCGACCGCCACCGAGCCGGCGACGCCTATGACGAACGGGGTGCCGGACTGGGAGCCCTGTTCGCCCAGGAAGGTGTTCAGCGCGTTTCTCAGACCGTCCGTGGCGCCGACGTAGAGATTGAGGAGTCTGGACAGCGGGAGGTAGATGTCACGCACCTCGTCGAGGTCGATGACATCGCCGAGTCCGCGCAGCTTCTCGACCTCCTCGGCGGTGAGCGGCAGCGGCGTCTTGTCGCGCAGCGCGCTCCACTCGGCTCGGGTGAGGTCGACGTAGGGAGTCGCCTCCGGCCTGTGCCGGTGGGCGCTCCGGGGCATCGGGGAGACCGGAGAGATCACAGTCCATTGTTAACGGAGTTTGAACGGGGTGGCGGGTGGGGTCCGTCACGTGGGGGAGCCGGGGGGTCAGCTCCAGCTCAGTTTTTGCTGGCACTCGGTCAGCGCGAACTCTCCGAAGCTGTCCGCGATCCTCTCCATGAGGCCGCCGACGAGAACCCCTGTGTTCCACGCGTGGACGGGGTACTCGCCCTCCTCGTCGGGGCGGGAGGTGTCGAGGACCACGACCTCCCACACGTCGTCGTGCATGAGGACCATGAAGTGGTGCGGGAGGCCGAGTGCGGTGCGGTCCTCGCAGGTGTACGCGGAGGTGCCCAGAAGTTTCTCGCCCGCCGCCGGCGTTTGGTACACGCCGAGGAATTCGGTGGGCGGGGTCTCCCAGGTGCCGAACTCCTCGATCAGGCGGCGGTAGGAGGGCGGGAAGGAGAGTGTCATCTCGGTCTCCGCTCTGGCGATCAGCTCCGGAGGGCAGCCGTCGCCGTGCTGGAAGAGGTCCTCGTGGGCGCGCACGAGGGCTATCACCTGGTCGGCTGCGTGGAGGGCGTTCGGCATGGGGAGTCCTTTGGTTCTTTGGTCTGGTCGGATCGCCGGTGCGGGACCCCTTCTTATCGGGGCCTCCGCAATTTCCGAAATCGGGCAGGATGTGTCGTGTTTTGGCGGCTTTCGGTGTCTAGGCTGCCGCCCATGTGCGGAATCGTGGGATACGTGGGGTCGCAGTCGGCGCTTGATGTGGTGATGGCCGGGCTGAAGCGGCTGGAGTACCGGGGGTACGACTCGGCGGGGGTCGCCGTGCTCGCGGACGGGGGGCTGGCGGCGGGCAAGAAGGCCGGGAAGCTGGTCAATCTGGAGAAGGAGCTGGTGGAGCGGCCGCTGCCGGCGGGCGGTACCGGGATCGGGCACACCCGGTGGGCCACGCACGGTGGGCCGACCGATGCGAACGCCCATCCTCATCTCGACAACGCGGGGCGGGTCGCGGTCGTCCACAACGGGATCATCGAGAACTTCGCCCTGCTGCGGGCCGAGTTGGCCGAGCGGGGGCATGAGCTCGCTTCCGAGACCGACACCGAAGTGGTCGCGCATCTGCTCGCCGAGGAGTTCTCCGCCACCGCCGATCTCGCCGAGGCGATGCGGCTCGTGTGTCGGCGGCTGGAAGGGGCCTTCACGCTGGTCGCCGTGCACGCCGACGCGCCGGACGTGGTGGTCGGGGCGCGGCGGAACTCGCCCCTGGTGGTGGGTGTCGGCGAGGGGGAGGCCTTTCTCGCCTCGGACGTCGCCGCGTTCATCGCGCACACCCGGTCGGCGGTCGAGCTCGGGCAGGACCAGGTCGTCGAGCTGCGGCGGGACGGGGTGACGGTCACCGGGTTCGACGGGACCCCGGCCGAGGTCCGCTCCTACCACGTCGACTGGGACGCCTCCGCCGCCGAGAAGGGCGGCTACGACTACTTCATGCTCAAGGAGATCGCCGAGCAGCCGAAGGCCGTCGCCGACACGTTGCTGGGGCGGATCGACGCGGAGGGGCTGCTGCGGCTGGACGAGGTCCGGATCCCGGTGCACGAGCTGCGCGAGGTCGACAAGGTCGTCATCGTCGCGTGCGGTACGGCCTTCCACGCCGGGCTGATCGCCAAGTACGCCATCGAGCACTGGACGCGGATCCCGTGCGAGGTGGAGCTGGCGAGCGAGTTCCGGTACCGGGATCCGATCCTGGGCGCGCGGTCGTTGGTGATCGCCATCTCGCAGTCCGGGGAGACCATGGACACGCTCATGGCGCTGCGGCACGCCCGTGAGCAGGGCTCGAAGGTGCTGGCCATCTGCAACACCAACGGGTCGACGATTCCCCGTGAGTCGGACGCGGTGCTGTACACGCACGCGGGGCCGGAAGTCGCGGTCGCGTCGACCAAGGCGTTTCTGACGCAGCTGGTGGCGTGCTACCTGGTCGCGCTGTATCTCGGTCAGGTGCGCGGCACCAAGTGGGGCGACGAGATCGGGGCCGTCATCCGGGACCTCGCGCAGATCGGCGGCGAGGTCGAGCGGGTCCTCGAAACCATGGAGCCCGTACGGGAGTTGGCGCGGTCGCTCGCGGACAAGAACACGGTGCTGTTCCTCGGCCGGCATGTGGGGTACCCCGTCGCGCTGGAGGGGGCACTGAAGCTCAAGGAACTCGCCTACATGCACGCGGAGGGCTTCGCGGCGGGGGAGTTGAAGCACGGGCCGATCGCGCTGATCGAGCCGGATCTGCCGGTCGTGGTGGTCGTGCCGTCGCCCCGGGGGCGGTCCGTGCTGCACGACAAGATCGTGTCCAACATCCAGGAGATCAGGGCCCGGGGGGCGCGGACCATCGTCATCGCGGAGGAAGGGGACGAGGCGGTGGTGCCGTATGCCGACCATCTGATCCGCATCCCCGCGACGCCGACCCTGCTCCAACCCCTGGTCGCCACCGTGCCGTTGCAGGTCTTCGCGTGTGAGCTGGCCACGGCCCGGGGCAACGAGGTGGACCAGCCGCGGAACCTGGCGAAGTCGGTGACGGTGGAGTGAGCGGGTTGCTCTGAACGCGGGGAGGGGTGGACGGGCGTGTGCCGGCCACCCCTCCTTCCGTTCCGTCAGTACGTGCAGGTCTTCGTGACCCAGCCCTTCTTCGAGCCGTAGCTGCCGTAGTACCACTGGTCGCTCGTCTTGCCGCAGGCCGTGTACGAGCCGCCCTTGTAGGACTTGCCGTCGTTGCAGATCGCACCGCTCTTGCCCTTGGGCCAGACGCCGATCGCGGTGGCCGAAGTCTTCGGGCTGGTGCGGATGTTGACGCTTTCCTTGGGCTTGATGGGGCTCAGGAACTTGCTGCAGTCCGTGGGCAGGGCGGCTGCCGCCGCGGTGGCGGGCTGAGCGACGGCGACACCGCCGGTGAGCGCCGTACCGACCAGGGCGACGGCCGCTGCCGCGGTGCCGAGTGCCTTCAACTTCATTGCGTACGTTCTCCCGTTGACGTGCGTTCGCGTCCGCAACGGCGGACACGGGTCACGGGGAACAGTACTTGGGGCGCGAGCATGTCATGATCGCGGGTCATTGCCAGGTCTGGTCGTTGTTCGTGTTGCACGTCCACAGGATCGGCTCGATGCCGCTGGTGGTACTGGAGTTGGGGACGGCGAGGCAGAGGTTGGCGTACATGCTGCGCAGGCGGAAGTCGCTGTCGTGGATCCAGAGATCCTGCTGGCCCGGAGGGTTGTCCGAGTCGCAGGTCCACTGAATGGGCTTCGTGCCGCTTGTCGCGCCCCCGACGACGAGGCACTTCTGGCTGTTCTTGTTGATGATGGTGACGCGCCCGTCGGCCTGCGGCTTCAGGTACCACTGCTGTTCGGCGTCGTCGCTGCAGGGCCACTGGATCGGAACGACATCGTTGGCGCCGCTGGCGTGGGGAATCGCCAGGCACTGGAAGCTGTTGCCGTTGACCAGCGTCGAGTAGGTGACGGCGGCCTGCGCCGGTGACGGCGACAGGAATCCGACGGCAGCGAGCGTGAGAGCCACGGCGCCGACTCTGCGGGCGGCTTTGAGGGCACGGGGCATACATCTCTCCTTGAACGAGGACAGGGGTACGGCTCCTTCACCAGCCGCACACCCTCGCACCCCGGCCCCAACTCCCGTGGAACACCGGGTCAAGACGAGGTCAGCTTCTCCACCCGCCATAAGGTGCTCCGCATGAGCATCATCGGGGTCGGAATCGACGTGGCCGAGATCGATCGGTTCGCGGCGTCGCTCAAGCGCACGCCCGGGATGGCGGAGCGGCTGTTCGTGGAGAGTGAGTTGTTGTTGGCCGGTGGGCAGCGGCGCGGGGTCGCCTCGCTGGCCGCCCGGTTCGCCGCCAAGGAGGCGTTGGCCAAGGCGCTCGGGGCGCCGGCCGGGCTGCTGTGGACGGACGCCGAGGTGTACGTCGAGGAGAGCGGACGGCCCCGGCTGCGGGTGAAGGGGACCGTCGCCGCGAAGGCGGCGGAGCTGGGCGTGCGGTCCTGGCACGTGTCGCTCAGCCATGACGCCGGGGTCGCGTCGGCCGTGGTGATCGCCGAGGGGTGAGCCGGGTGCCCGGGTGCGGTGGCGCGCGCCCGCGCGAGAGACTCGACGCATGCGTACTGCGTACAGCGTGGAGACGGTAAGGACCGCCGAGCGGGCGCTCATGGCGCGGCTTCCGGAGGGGGCGCTGATGCAGCGCGCCGCCGCCGGACTCGCCGTCGCCTGTGCCGAGGTGCTCGGGCGCGTCTACGGGAGCCGGATCGTCCTGCTCGTCGGGAGCGGGGACAACGGGGGCGACGCCCTGTACGCCGGCGCGCGCCTCGCCCGGCGCGGGGCGGGGGTCGCCGCCGTGCTGCTCGCGCCCGAGCGGGCCCATGCCGGGGGGCTCACGGCGTTTCGGCGGTCCGGGGGGCGGGTTGTCGACTCCGGTGACATCAATCCCACTCTCGGCGTCGACGCGGTCGAGGAAGCCATCCTCCGGGCCGACCTCGTCGTCGACGGGATCGTCGGGATCGGCGGCAGCGGTGGGCTGCGGCCCGACGCGGAGCGGTTGGCCGAGGTCG
The DNA here is from genome assembly GCF_053595415.1 of Streptomyces sp. NPDC002499. NCBI lineage: Bacteria > Bacillati > Actinomycetota > Actinomycetes > Kitasatosporales > Streptomycetaceae > Streptomyces > Streptomyces sp. NPDC002499. The sequence continues at coordinate 104,272 of NZ_JBSFXO010000020.1, read as the reverse complement.
TCGCCGAGGCCCGCGTTCCCGTCGTCGCCGTCGACCTGCCCAGCGGGGTCGAGGCGGGTAGCGGCGAGGTGCGGGGGGCTGCCTTGCGGGCCGATCTGACCGTCACCTTCGGCACGCACAAGCCGGGATTGTTGATCGATCCCGCCCGCGAGTACGCCGGGTCCGTGCGGCTCGTCGACATCGGGCTGGGGGAGGTGCTCCCCGACGAGCCCGAGCTGGAGGCCCTGCAGCATGCCGACGTGGCCGCGCTGCTGCCCGTGCCCGGGGCCGAGAGCGACAAGTACCGGCGCGGAGTGGTCGGGATCGCGGCCGGGTCGGCGCGGTACCCGGGCGCGGCCGTCCTCGCCGTCGCCGGGGCGCTGCGGGGCGGCGCCGGGGCCGTGCGGTACGTCGGTCCCGCCGCGGACGCCGTGCTCGCGCGGTTCCCCGAGGTGCTCGTGTCCGACCAGGGGCCCAAGCACGCGGGGCGCGTACAGGCGTGGGTCGTCGGGCCCGGGGCTGGGGACGACGCCTCGTACGTGGGCGAGGTGCTCGCCGCCGACGTGCCCGTGCTGATCGACGCCGACGGGCTGCGGCTCGCCGACCGGGATGCCGTACGGGCCCGCACCGCGCCGACGTTGATGACCCCGCACGCGGGTGAGGCCGCCGCGCTGCTCGGCGTGGCCCGCGAGCAGGTCGAGGGGGCCCGGCTGGCGTCGGCGCGGGAACTGGCGGCGCGGTACGGGGCGACCGTCCTGCTCAAGGGGTCGACCACGCTGATCGCCGACGCCGCGGGCGGAGCCGTACGCGTCAATCCGACCGGGACCGGGTGGCTGGCCACCGCCGGCAGCGGGGACGTGCTGTCCGGGCTCGGCGGGTCACTGCTCGCCGCCGGGCTGAGCGCGCTGGACGCGGGGAGCGTGGCCGCGTATCTGCACGGCCTTGCCGGGAGGTTCGCCTCGGACGGGGCGCCGGTGGGGGCACATGACGTGGCCGAGGCGGTCGTACGGGCGTGGCGGGATGTGCGCGACCGGTAGGACGAGGTCGGCGCAGAGGACCAATGAGGGGGTCCGCGCGGCTACGTATGGGTGACCCCGTCCGCGTGCCACCCCTGTCCCGGGCGCCGGGCACGTTTCTCTGATCGCATGATCAGCAGACGTATCGCATGTCGCAGTGTTGCCGTGGTCCTCGCCGTCGTGACGGCCCTTCCCGTCACGACCCTTTCCGGCGGTACCGCCTGGGCCGCGCCCGTGCCGCCCGCTCCCGCCGTTCCCGGTCCGGAGGCCGAGCTGGTGCCCGGGGTGGCTCCGGGCCCGTATCAGCCCTGGCAGATCGATACGCCCGACCAGGTGTTGCCGCCGCAGGTGTACACGCCCACGCGGGCGGAGGATGCCGTGGAACCGCGGGACGCGGCGGAGGGGACGTACGACCTCGTCGAGTACGTGCCGCTCGGGGACGCCGTCGCGAAGGTGGCGTGCAGCAAGCGGACCGGGCCCTATCAGCGGCCGGTCGAGCGGTGGTTGAAGCGCAAGGCGGACGGGAAGCAGTCGGCCGCCGACTGCAAGGCCATCCGGAACTTTCAGCTGAAGCAGAAGATCAAGCCCGCCATCGGGTTCGCCGGGCCCGTGACCTGGGCGACCATGCAGTACATCGGCGCCCGGAAGAATCCGAACGCCAAGAAGCTGTGCCCGGTGAAGTCGTACCGGGTCGCCTGTGTCGATCTCAATCGCGAGCTGACCTGGGTGCAGAAGGGCAAGAAGGTCGTCTTCGGGCCGGTGCCGATGCGCAGCGGGCGCACCGGGCACCGGACCCGGCTCGGGTGGCACAAGGTCTTCTGGAAGCACAAGAACCACTGGTCGACGCTGTACAACTCACCCATGCCGTATGCCCAGTTCTTCGACGGCGGGCAGGCCTTCCACGCCGTCTACGGGAGCATCTACACGACTACCGGGTCCTGGGGCTGCGTCAACCTGCGCCTCGGCGACGCCCGGAAGCTGTGGGGTGTGCTGAAGAAGGGCGACCGGGTGTACGTGTGGGGACACCGGCCCGGCAATTAGGCGAGGGGTGTGAAGTAGCGGCGCGGGTTGTCGACCAGCATGGTCGTCAGCTGGTCCGCCGTGACGCCCGCGGCGCGCAGTGCAGGGAGCACCTCGTCGTGCAGGTGCGTGTAGTGCCAGTTCGGCGCGATCTGCTCGCGCACGCCCGGCGGGAACCAGTCGATGTGGCAGGACGCGTCGTGCGACAGCACCATCCGGTCGGCGAAACCCTCGGCCGCGAGCTTCGCGACCGTCGCCACCCGCTGGTCGCCCGGCAGCAGGATGTCGAGGCCGAAGCGGTCCATGCCGACGTACGAGCCGTTGTCGACGAGCCGGTGCAGGTAGTCGAGGTCGGCGGTGTCGCCGCTGTGGCCGATGACCACCGCCCCGAGGTCCACGCCCTCGCTGCGCAGGATGTCCTGCGCGACCAGCCCGGTACGGGCCTGCGCGCTGGTGTGCACGGTGATCGGGGCGCCGGTGCGCAGATGGGCCTGGGCCACCGCGCGCAGCACCCGCTCCACGCCCGGGGTGAGCTCGTTCTCGATCGCGCACTTGAGGAACGCGGCCCTGATGCCGGTGTCCGCGATGCCCACGGCGAGTTCGCGCACGAACAGCTCGGTCATGGCCTCGGGGCCGCCGAGGAGCGTGCCCGGTCCGTGGTACTGGAAGAAGTGGGGGACGTCGGTGAGCGTGTACACGCCGGTGGCCGCGACGATGTTGAGGTCGACCTGGGCGTTCACCTCGGCCACGCGCGCGACGTTGCGGCCGAGCCCGATGACGGTGGGATCGACGATCGTGGTCACGCCGGTCGCGGCCAGGGCCTTCAGCCGGGTCACCGCGTCGGCGATCCGCTCCTGCTCGTCCCAGGTCTCCGGCAGGCTCTGCCGGAGCTCCTCGCTGAGGACGAAGACGTGCTCGTGCATCAGCACGGTGCCGAGGTCGCTGGCCGCTATGGGGCCGCGGACGGTCTGTACTGCCGGTGACGAGGGCATGCGGATCCTTAGAGGTGATGTGCCGTGGTGTGCCGGTGCACGGCGGAGGTGCCGTGGTGTGTCGACGTCCACGACTCTCGCAGCGGCCCCGCACGGCCGTCTTTCGCGCCGGCGCGCACTTCTTTCCCGCGGACGCGCACCTCGGCCGGGAACGCCCTTGCGCCGGACCACCGGACGGGTTCCCGGTGTTGTCGCACCCCTCTGAGAGACTGGGGACGTCATGAATGAGACAGCCACCGCCCCGACCGCACCGCTGCGCGCCCGTGCCGAGATCGATCTGGCCGCCCTGCGGGCCAATGTGCGGACCCTGCGCGCCCTGGCGCCGGGTGCGCAGCTCATGGCCGTCGTGAAGTCCGAGGCGTACGGCCACGGTGCGGTGCCGTGCGCCCGCGCGGCCGTCGAGGCGGGGGCCGACTGGCTCGGCACGGCGACGCCCGAGGAGGCGCTCGCGCTGCGGCGGGCCGAGGGGCTCACGCCCGAGCGGGTGCGGGTCATGTGCTGGCTGTGGACGCCCGGCGGACCCTGGCGCGAGGCGATCGAGGCCGACATCGACGTGTCCGTCAGTGGGATGTGGGCCCTGGAGGAGGTCACGGAGGCCGCGCGCGCCGCCGGGCTCCCCGCGCGCGTGCAGCTCAAGGCCGACACGGGACTCGGGCGCAACGGGTGCCAACCGGGCGACGACTGGGCCGAGTTGGTCGGCGCCGCCCTGCGCGCCGAGGCGGACGGGCTGGTCCGGATCACCGGGCTCTGGTCCCACTTCGCCTGCGCCGACGAGCCGGGGCACCCCTCCATCGCCGCCCAGCTCACCCTCTTCCGGGAGATGCTGGCGTACGCCGAGGGCCAGGGCGTGCGCCCCGAGGTGCGGCACATCGCCAACTCGCCGGCCACGCTCACGCTCCCCGAGGCCCACTTCGACCTCGTCCGCACCGGGATCGCCCTCTACGGCATCTCGCCCAGCCCGGAGGTCGGCACCCCGGCCGACTTCGGACTGCGCCCGGTGATGACGCTCGCGGCGAACATCGCCCTCGTGAAGCACGTCCCCGGGGGTCACGGCGTCAGTTACGGGCATCACTACACCACCCCCGGCGAGACCACCCTCGGCCTCGTGCCCGTCGGTTACGCGGACGGCATCCCGCGGCACGCCTCCGGCACCGGGCCCGTGCTGGTCGACGGCAAGTGGCGGACGGTCGCGGGGCGGGTCGCGATGGACCAGTTCGTCGTCGACCTCGGCGGGGACGAGCCGCCGCCCGGCACGGAGGCGGTGCTGTTCGGACCCGGCGACCGGGGCGAGCCCACGGCCGAGGACTGGGCGCAGGCCGCGGGCACCATCGCGTACGAGATCGTCACGCGCATCGGAACGCGCGTTCCTCGCGTCTATGTGAATACGGCTACTTGAACGAGGAACGAGCTGTGAACAGGGAACAGGTGGGGTAACCCCCTCGGGGACACCTCACGACCTGTGCCACACCATCACCCGATCCGGCGAACAGCAGTCCGGCGAAGAGGAGCGATACACGTGAGCGAGAGCAGTGCGGAGGCCGTCGAGGCCGTCGCAGCCGTAGCCTCCGCCACGGCGGCGGGCGGCAACTGGCGCAGGGCGACCGGGATCGCGGGCGCCGCGATAGGCGTGATCGCGGCGGGCGCGGCGGCCGGTGTCGCCATCGAGCGGCTGACGGTCGGCCGCGGGATGCGCCAGAAGGCCAAGCTCGCGCTCGACTCGACGGGACCGTACGGCGGGCTGCGCGGCATGCCCGGCAGGGCGTACGCCGACGACGGCACGGAGCTGTACTACGAGGTCGACGACGTCGACCCCGAGGCCGTGCCCTCGATCGGTCCGCGCCGGCGCCGGCTGTTCGGCCGCAAGGCGCCCGCTCCCGTCACCGTCGTCTTCAGCCACGGCTACTGCCTCAGCCAGGACTCCTGGCACTTCCAGCGGGCCGCCCTGCGCGGTGTCGTCCGCGCCGTGTACTGGGACCAGCGCAGCCACGGGCGGTCCGGGCGGGGCGTGCGGCAGCACCAGGACGGCGTGCCGGTCACCATCGACGAGCTGGGCCGCGACCTGAAGGCCGTGCTCGACGCGGCCGTGCCCGAGGGGCCGATCGTGCTGGTCGGGCACTCCATGGGCGGGATGACGGTGATGGCCCTGGCCGACCAGTACCCCGAGCTGATCCGCGACCGCGTGCTCGGCGTCGCGCTCATCGGTACGTCGTCCGGACGGCTCGGCGAGGTCAACTTCGGGCTGCCGGTGGCCGGGGTCAACGCGGTGCGGCGGATCCTGCCGGGGGTGCTGAAGGCGCTCGGGACGCAGGCGGCGCTGGTGGAGAAGGGACGGCGGGCCACCGCCGACCTGTTCGCCGGGATCATCAAGCGGTACTCGTTCGCGACCCGGGACGTCGACCCGGCGGTCGAGCGGTTCGCGGAGCGGATGATCGAGTCCACGCCGATCGACGTGGTCGCCGAGTTCTACCCGGCGTTCACCGACCACGACAAGACGCTGGCGCTCGCCCACTTCAAGGAGCTGCCGGTGCTGGTGCTTGCCGGGGTCAAGGACCTCGTCACGCCCAGCGAGCACAGCGAGGCCATCGCCGACCTGCTGCCGGACGCCGAGCTGGTGCTGGTCCCGGACGCCGGGCACCTGGTCATGCTGGAGCACCCGGAGGTGGTCACGGACCGCCTCGCGGACCTGCTGACCCGTGCGGGCGCCGTACCGGCAGGAGCTACCGTGGGTGGCTATGGAAGCACCAGCGGCACCGCACAGCCGGGCTGAGACCGAACTGACCGTCACCTCCCCCGACCAGATGCGGGAGTTGGGCCGCCGCCTGGCGAAACTGCTGCGCGCCGGCGACCTCGTGATGCTCAACGGGGAGCTCGGCGCGGGCAAGACGACGCTCACCCGGGGGCTCGGCGAGGGGCTCGGGGTGCGGGGCGCGGTCACCTCGCCGACGTTCGTGATCGCACGCGTGCATCCCTCGCTGGGGGAGGGGCCGCCGCTGGTCCACGTCGACGCGTACCGCCTGGGCGGCGGGCTCGACGAGATGGAGGACCTCGACCTCGACGTCTCGCTGTCCGACTCGGTGATCGTCGTGGAGTGGGGCGAGGGCAAGGTCGAGGAGCTGACCGACGACCGGCTGAACGTCGTCATCCACCGGGCCGTCGGGGACACCACGGACGAGGTACGGCACGTGACGCTGACGGGGCTGGGGGAGCGGTGGGCCGCCGCCGACCTGAGTGTGCTGTCCGCCTGACGGCGAATGGTCGGTTTTGATGAAGGTTCCGACAACGCGTCGGCAAGATATTGCGTTTGGTGTCTTGTGCGTGGTCACATGGTACTCAATCGGTAGTTAGGTCTGCCTAACTACGCCCGCCCCCGAACCCAGGAGGCGTCCATGTCGGTCACGGAACGAGTGGAACGGGACGACGTGCCCGCGCACCGAGCGTCCGGGGTGTCCATGCGGGACCTGCTGGCCTCGTGCGCCGCCGCGCGGGCCGTCTCCACCCCGCCGCGCCTGCCGGACCCCGAGGTGGCCCAGCCGCCGGCCGAGCACCGCAAAGCGGCCTGACCTCAGGGGATCCGCCTGCTCAGCGGATCACCACGACCGGCTCGCCGATCGTCGCGAACTCCCACATCGCGTCGCCGTCCGCGCGGGACTCGCGGATGCCGCCCGTGCGCACGTACGCGCCGGGGGTCGGGGACGGCGCGTTCTCCACGGCCGCGCTGAAGCCGATGGCCACGCCGTCCTCCGTGGCGAAGCGCACCACGTGTTCGATGGGAGTGCCGTCCGTTCCGGTGATGGCGTTCGAACGGGACGTGACCGAGTAGCTGCCCAGGGACGGGTCGACGGTGCCCGGGGTGACCTTGAAGGTGCGCCGGACCTTGTCGTGCGCGCCGACCAGCCACACGCGGTCGTCGTCCACCGAGTACACGACCCGCTCGCCCTTGCCGGAGCCGGCGGGCAGGGCCACGGGGTTCTTCTTGTCGCGGGGCGCCTTCGAGGCGGCCACCGAGGGCTTGCCGCTCTTGTCCGGTCCCGAAAGGTCGGCCGGGACGCTCGCGGACGCCTGGTAGGCGAGGAAACCGACCGACGCGAGCGCCGCCGTGGTGAGTCCCAACACGAACCCGGAGCTGCCGCCTGCCACCGTCGCCCACCTCAGCCATCACGTCGTACGTAGCGATTCCCGGCGACCGTAGCAGTGAACGTCCGCAGGTCCGGGCCGCCGTGCCCGAGTCGTCGCCGGTCCGTTCGGGTGCCCCGCGCGGCCCGCCCTCACAGCCCGTTCGGGCACAGCCCGGGTGTGAATGAGGGCGTGGTGGTGGGACGTCCGACAGGGAGCCCGGGGAGCCGTAGGCTGTTTGTGTGCTCTTGCTCGCTCTGGATACCGCCACCCCCGCCGTCACCGTCGCGCTGCACGACGGTACGGACGTCATCGCCTCGTCGAGCCAGGTGGACGCGCGTCGGCACGGGGAGCTGCTGCTGCCGGCCGTCGACCGTGTGCTCGCCGACGCCGGGCTGAGGCTCGACGCCGTCACCGGGATCGTCGTAGGGATCGGGCCCGGTCCGTACACGGGACTGCGGGTCGGGCTGATGACCGCCGACACGTTCGGGCTCGCGCTCGGCGTCCCCGTGCACGGACTGTGCACGCTGGACGGTCTCGCGTACGCCGCCGATGTCGGGGCGGGGCAGCCCTTCGTCGTCGCGACCGACGCCCGGCGCAAAGAGGTCTACTGGGCGACGTACGCCGACTCGCGCACCCGGCTGACCGATCCCGCCGTCGACCGGCCCGCCGACATCGCCGAGCGGGTGGCCGGGATGCCGGCCGTCGGCGCGGGCGCGCTGCTGTACCCGGACACCTTCCCGCAGGCGCACGAGCCGGAGCACGTGTCGGCCGCCGCGCTGGCGGCGCTGGCCGCCGAGAGACTGGCGGCCGGCGAGGAACTGCCCCCGCCCCGGCCGCTGTATCTGCGCCGGCCCGATGCCCAGGTGCCCAAGAACTACAAGGTGGTCACCCCCAAGTGACCACACCCGCGACCCCACGCCTGCGCGAGATGCGCTGGTGGGACATCGACTCCGTGCTGGAGCTGGAGAAGGAACTCTTCCCCGAGGACACGTGGTCCCGGGGCATGTTCTGGTCCGAACTGGCCCACGCGCGCGGCGCCGAGGCGACCCGCCGCTACGTCGTCGCTGAGGACGGCGCAGGACGGACGGTCGGGTACGGGGGCCTCGCCGCCTCCGGTGACCTGGGCGACGTACAGACCATCGCGGTCGCCCGCGACCACTGGGGCACCGGCCTCGGCGGCCTGATCCTCACCGAACTGCTGCGCGCGGCCACGGCCTTCGAGTGCGCCGAAGTGATGCTGGAGTGCCGGATCGACAACATCCGCGCCCAGAAGCTCTACGAGCGCTTCGGCTTCGAGGCCATCGGATTCCGCCGCGGCTACTACCAGCCCGGCAACGTGGACGCGCTGGTGATGCGTCTGACCGACCCCACGACTTCAGTGCGAGGAACCGAGATCAATGGCTGACACCCGGGACGAGCCGCTCGTCCTCGGCATCGAGACCTCCTGCGACGAGACCGGCGTCGGCATCGTCCGCGGCACCACCCTGCTCGCCGATGCCATCGCCTCCAGCGTCGACGAGCACGCCCGCTTCGGCGGTGTCGTCCCCGAGGTCGCCTCCCGGGCGCACCTGGAGGCGATGGTGCCGACGATCGAGCGCGCGCTGAAGGAGGCGGGGGTGAGCGCGAAGGACCTGGACGGGATCTCGGTCACCGCGGGCCCCGGGCTCGCCGGCGCCCTCCTGGTCGGCGTCACCGCCGCCAAGGCGTACGCCTACGCGCTCGGCAAGCCCCTCTACGGCGTCAACCACCTGGCCTCCCACATCTGCGTGGACCAGCTGGAGCACGGCCCGCTGCCCGAGCCGACGATGGCCCTGCTGGTCTCCGGCGGTCATTCGTCGCTGCTGCTCTCGACCGACATCACCTCGGACGTACGGCCCTTGGGCGCGACCATCGACGACGCGGCGGGCGAGGCCTTCGACAAGATCGCGCGCGTGCTCAACCTGGGCTTCCCCGGCGGCCCGGTCATCGACCGGTACGCGAAGGAGGGCGACCCGAAGGCGATCGCGTTCCCGCGCGGGCTCACCGGGCCGCGCGATCCGGCCTACGACTTCTCCTTCTCCGGGCTCAAGACCTCCGTGGCCCGCTGGATCGAGGCCAAGCGGGCGGCCGGTGAGGACGTGCCGGTGCGGGACGTGTCGGCTTCCTTCCAGGAGGCCGTTGTCGACGTGCTGACCCGCAAGGCCGTACGGGCCTGCAAGGACGAGGGCGTCGACCACCTGATGATCGGCGGCGGGGTGGCCGCCAACTCGCGGCTGCGGGCGCTGGCCCAGGAGCGGTGCGAGGCGGCCGGCATCCGACTGCGGGTGCCGCGGCCGAAGTTGTGCACGGACAACGGGGCGATGGTCGCCGCGCTGGGTGCGGAGATGGTCGCGCGGAACCGGGCCGCCTCCGACTGGGATCTGTCGGCGGACTCGTCGCTGCCGGTGACCGAGACGCATGTGCCGGGCCACCACCACGCTCACGACCACGACCATGTGCACGAGGTCAGCAAGGACAACCTGTACTCGTGACCGTCGCGTTGATGTGGGAGGCGCGGGCCGTCGAGGGCCGGGGCGCCGAACTGCTCGCCTGGGCACGGGAGTCGGAGCTGCCGCTGACACCCGTGCGCCGGGAGTCCTTCCGCGGCCCGCAGGACCGCGTCCTCGTCATCACCTGGTGGGACGCGGCCTACGACGCCGAGCTGCCCGAACTCCCGGAGCCGGACGGCGAGTTGATCACACGGCCGGTCCATCGGTGGCGGTTCGAGTCATTGGGGACGGACTAGCGGACGTGTACGACAGCTTCCACGGTTCGTCCCTGCGGTAGCCGCGCCACAGCACCTTGCCGTTCCGGCGCTCCCAACGGGCGGCCACCGCACCCTGGATGAGCCAGTTCAGGCCCAGCATCAGGGGGATGAACACCGCGAACCCGAGGTACGAGGTGAACACGGCGGCGAGCACGAACAGCACGAGCATCCGCACGTAGTAGACGCGGTCGGCCGGCGTGTCGGCACCCGGCCGCGGCACCGCGGCGTCGAACTCCCGCACCTTTCCGATCCACTTGAGCCGGCTCGACCTGAGCAGCGCCGTCGCGACGAGGTAGGCGACCGCGAATGCGGCCGTCACGGCCACGCCGCGGCCCGACATCGGGTCCTCGTCCCGTACTTCGACCGCCACCGTCACGCCGACGGCAATGCCGGCCAGTATCGCCAGCGCGGCCAGCAACTCCTGATGTACGTACCTGCCCATCACGTTCCCCCGTGTCCCCCATGTACTGGATCTCACCAACGGTAGTTCCAGGGCGCCCGGTTCGACCAGCGTTGTACCGGCGCGGCGCCGGTCCGCTCAGGGCTTCGGCCAGGTGCCGAGGATCTGCGCGTCGGTCATCGCGGGCTGCCGCATCGCTGTCGCCGGTTCCAGGCCGAAGCCCCTCAGCAGGACGTCGACATAGCGGAGCCAGGCGTCCGGCGCGACGTCACGGGTGCGGTCGGCGACGGCGCCGATCATGTACAGGTAGGCGTACACGTCGGTGCTGGCGAAGCCCTCGCGGACCGCGCCCGCCGTCACCGCCCGCTCCACCAGGGCGTCCACCCGGCGGCCGAGTTCGTCGCGCATCCCCGCGGCCGGCGCCACCTCCAGGTCCGCGTGGGCGAGGATCACGTCCAGCGCCGGGTCACCGGCCCGCCGGCGCGCCGCCTCCACGAGGTAGTGCCGCAGCGCCTGCCCCGCCTCCGCGTGGTCGGCAGCGGTCTCCGCGAGCTGGAGGAACGTGGTGAACCGCTCGGCGAACAGCGCGTTCATCAGGGAGGCGAGGTCCGGGAAGCGGCGGTACACCGTGCCGACCCCGACGCCGGCCTCGTGCGCGATCTCGTTGAGCGTGGCCACCGAGCCCCGCTCCGCGAACAGGCGCTCGGCCGTGTCCATGATCAGCCGTCGGTTCCGTTCCGCGTCCGCGCGCAGCGGGCGTTGCCTGTCCTCGCTCACACCAAGGCATTCTCCACGACGGCCGATCGGCGCAGGTTCCTGGCCAGCATCAGTGCGCCCGTCACGACGCTCCAGAGCAGGAACGAGTAGACCCCGCCGCGCTCGAACGCCCCGGCGGTGCTCTCCGAGATGCCCGCACCCAGCACACTCACCGGACCCAGGACGCCGACCGTCATGCTGAAGACGCGGTACGGCCTCGGCAGGTCCAGGTTCTTCACCCGTCCCGCCATGAACACCAGCGCGTTCGCGGACAGGACGCCGATCAGCGCCCCCACGAGATGCAGGGCCAGCACGTACGACGCTCCCTCGGGGGAGCCGTGGAAGGTCCCGATCATCACGAACCCCACCGCCTGCGCGACCGCGAGCGTCGTGACCGTCCGACGCGTCCTGCCCTCCAGCACGCGGGCCAGCAGCAGCACGCCGATCGCGAACAGGATCCCCTGCGCCATGAACGACGTGTTCATCAGGTCGTGCGACGGCGAGCAGATCTCGCGGCCCTGGAACTCCACGCCGCAGTCGGGTACGCCCAGGTCGCTGATGTAGTTGGCGGCGTAGCTGTAGGGCGGGTTCTTCCACGCCCCGGCGGTGACCGCCTCCGCGATCACCCACTGGAGAGCGTTCACCACCAGGACGACGGCTCCCAGCGACAGCCAGGTTCTTTTCTGTGTCATGGGATCCACGGTAGCAGTAAGTGGATGGATCTATCCGCTTACGAGATGTGGGTGCGGAGTGGGCCGGGATTCGTCACCCTGAGTGCATGAGTGGTGGCATCGAGGTAGGTGGGGAGCCCGAGGCGTCCGACAGCATGAGGACGTTCGGGGCGTTCGTGCAGGGGCTGCGGGAGCATGCGGGGATGAGCCGGGAGGAGTTGGGGGAGCGGGTTCATCTGTCCAAGCACTCCATCGCGTCCATCGAGTTGGGACGGCGGCTCGCGGACGAGCAGTTCGTGGAGATGGCGGAGCCGGCACTTGGCAACACGGGGGCGCTCCGCAAGGCGTTCGGGAGGGTGGGGCGGCAACCGGGATTTGCGGCGTGGTTCCGGAGGTGGGCGCAGTTGGAACAGGAGGCGGTGAGCCTGGCGACCTATGAATGCCGGTTGATTCCGGGGCTGTTGCAGTCGGAGCCGTATGCGCGGGCGGTGTTCGGGAACAGCATTCCGCCGTTGTCGGACGAGCAGGTGGATGCGCAGGTGGTGGCCCGTATGGAGCGTCAGCGGATGCTCAGGGAGCGCCCCAACACGTCCTTCAGTTTCGTCCTTGACGAGCACATCGTGCGGCGGCAGTTGGGCGGCGCAGAGGTTGCCCGCGTCCAGTTGGACCACATGCTGGGCTACGCACAACTCCGCAACGTGGAGATCCAGGTCATGCCGCTCGACTGCCAGGTGCATGCAGGCCTGGATGGCCCGTTGGCGCTGCTGGAGACCCCGGAGGCAAAGCATCTCGCGTACTCGGAAGGGCAGCAGACAGGCCAGTTGATCACTGACCCGAAAGAGGCCGCCATCCTGCACCGCCGCTATGCGACACTCCGCTCACAGGCTCTCAGTCCCCTGGACTCCGTGAGCCTGCTGGAGCGCATCAGAGGAGAGCTATGAATGGCAGCACCGACCTGGCGTGGTTCAAGTCCAGCTACAGCGGCACCCAGGGCGACAACTGCATAGAGGTCGCCCTCACCCCCGCCACCATCCACATCCGCGACACCAAAGACCGCACCCGCCCTCACCTCACCGTCGGCCCCGCCGCCTGGTCCACCTTCGTCGCACAGCGCAGTACACGAGAAGCGTCCAACTCCCTCAGCTGACCCGTGAGTTGAATGCGTGCCGTATGCCGGATGTCCGCGCTGGACGCCCCGAGCCGTAGCTCCAGCGCACCCGGTTCCACCACTCGAACCCCGCGCCGGTCGGTGAACGCCGACAGGTCCGCGTGGAATCGGAACGTCACCCGGCGAGACTCACCCGGCTCCAACTCCACGCGCTGGTAACCGATCAGCCGGACATCAGGGCGGGTCACCGAGGCCACCGGGTCGTGCAGGTAGAGCTGGACGACCTCCGCCCCCGCCCGCTCCCCGGCGTTCCGGACGGTCAGCGCGAGATCGTACGTACCGTCCGTGCCGATCTCCTGGGCGGAGCCGCCGGTGAAGTCCTCCCAGGCGAACGTCGTGTAGGACCGCCCCTCGCCGAAGGCATACAGCGGAGTCGGGTCGAGGTTGCTGACCTCGCCCGCGAGGCCCAGGGGCGGCTGGAGGTAGGTCCACGGCTGGCCGCCCGGGACGCGCGGGACGCTCACCGGTAGCCGCCCGGACGGGTTGACGCGGCCCGACAGCACCCCCGTGACTGCCGGGCCGCCCTCCTCCCCCGGGAAGAACGCCTGGACCACGGCGGCCAGTCGGCCGTGCCAGCGGCCCAGGGCGTAGGGGCGGCCGGTGAGCAGGACCAGGACCACCGGGACCCCCGTGGCGACCAAGGCGTCCAGCAAGTCGCCCTGGATGCCGGGGAGTTGCAGGTCCGCCACATCGCAGCCCTCGCCGGACGTGCCCCGCCCGAACAGGCCCGCCCGGTCGCCGAGCACCGCCACGCACACGTCCGCCTCCGACGTGCGGGCCACCGCCTCCGTGAACCCCGAGTCGTCCGGGTCGGACACCCCGCAGCCCTCGGCGAACGTCACCTTGGCGTCGGGGAGTTCGGCCCGCAGCGCCTCCAGGACGGTCGGGATGTCGATGCCCATCGGCACCTCGGGGTGGTGGGTGAGCACGTGGGACGGGAAGGAGTAACAGCCGAGCATGGCAAGGGAGTCGGCGGCGCGGGGGCCGACCACGGCGATCCGGGTGTCGGGGGAGAGGGGCAGGACGCCGTCCGGGTTGTCCAGCAGCACCACCGACTCCTCGGCGAGACGGCGGGCCAGCGCGCGATTGGCGGTCGAGTCCAGGTCGATCGTCTCCGTCGGCTCCGGGCTCCAGTCCTCGTCCAGCAGACCCAACTCGCACTTCTGCACCAGCACTCGGTGTGCCGCCCGGTCGACGAGGGCCTCGGGCACCTCACCCGCCCGCACCGCGTCCAGCAGCGGCTGCCCGTAGCACTTCAGCGTCGGCAGCTCCACGTCGATCCCGGCCGCCAGCGCCGCGTGCGCCGCCTCGGCCGGGGTGCCCGCCACCCGGTGCAGGGTCTGGAGGAAGCCGATGCCGAAGTAGTCGGCGACCACCGTTCCGGTGAACTCCCATTCCTCGCGCAGGAGTTGGGTCAGGAGTCCCGGGTCCGCCGAGGCCGGGACGCCGTCCGTGTCGGTGTACGCGGCCATCACCGAACGCGCGCCGCCCTCGCGCAGGGCCAGTTCGAAGGGCGGCAGGGTGATGTCCGCGAACTCGCGGACGCCCGCGCGCACGGGGGCGAGATTGCGGGCGCCCGCCGAGGAGGCGTACCCGGCGAAGTGCTTGAGGGTGGCGATGATCCCGGCCGACTCCAGCCCCCGGACGTAGGCCGCGCCTACGGTCCCGACCAGGTACGGGTCCTCGCCGATGGTCTCCTCGACCCGGCCCCAGCGCGGGTCGCGGACGACGTCCAGGACGGGGGCGAGGCCCTGGTGGACGCCGGCCGCGCGCAGGTCGTGGCCGATGGCGCGGGCCATCTCCTCGACCAGGGGCGGGTCGAAGGTCGCGCCCCAGGCGAGAGGGACGGGGTAGGCGGTGGCGCCCCAGGCGGTGAAGCCGGCCAGGCACTCCTCGTGGGCGATCGCCGGGATGCCGAAGCGGCCCGCCGCCGCGATCCGGTGCTGGGCGCGAGCCAGTGCCCGCGCGCCGAGGGCAGGGTCGACGGGGGCGGTGCCGAAGGAGCGGGTGAGCTGGCCCAGGCCGTGGGTGATCAGCTCGTCCCAGTCGTAGGCGGCGGTCATCTCGCTCTGCAGGGGCGCGACTCCGTCGCCGTCCGTGGCGGCGCCCACCCAGACGCCGTACAGCTGGGCGGTCTTCTCCTGAAGGGTCATCCGGGAGAGGAGGTCGTCGACGCGGGCGGCGGCGGGCAGGGCGGGGTCACGCCAGGGGGCGGTGGTCATGAAACTCCTGCTCTGGTCGAGGGGGTGTGGCTGACCCTCTCGCGAATGTTTCGACGCATCTATCGAATGTTCCGGGAACCTAGGGCGGTGTGTGGGGTTCGTCAAGAGGTCGCGCAGGGATACGATCGCCGCCATGACACCCCCGGAGCCCGTGGAAACCCGGCCGGCGACGCCGACGGCAGGCCGGTCCTCGCAGACCGCGACCCTCGCGGAGATCGCCCGCGAGGCCGGCGTGTCCGCGCCGACTGTTTCGAAGGTCCTCAACGGCCGTGCGGACGTGGCCCCGGCCACCCGCAGCCGCGTCGAGGACCTGCTGCGCGCGCACGGCTACCGGCGCCGCCGCGCCGAGGCCAGCCGCTCGCCCCTGATCGACCTCGTCTTCCACGAACTGGAGAGCGCCTGGGCGATGGAGGTCATCCGGGGCGTGGAGAACGTGGCCCGGGAGCACGGCCTGAGCGTGGTGCTCAGCGAGAGCGCGGGGCGGCTGACGCCCGGGCGGACCTGGGCCGACCAGGTCGCCGCCCGCCGGCCGCACGGCGTGATCCTCGTACTGTCCGGACTCGACGAGTCCCAGCGCGCGCTGCTGACCAGCCGCTCCATCCCGTTCGTGGTGATGGACCCGGCCGGCGACCCCGGTGTGGACGTGCCCTCGATCGGCGCCACCAACTGGCAGGGCGGCCTGGCCGCCACCCGGCACCTGATCGATCTCGGTCACACCCGTATCGGCGCGATCACCGGGCCGACCCGCATGATGTGCAGCCGCGCGCGCGTGGACGGCTACCGGGCCGCGCTGGAGACCGCGGGCCTGCCGGTCGACCCGGCGCTGATCGCGACCGGCGACTTCCATCACGAGGCCGGCTACCGGCACGGTCTGGAGCTGCTGCGCCGCCCGGACCGCCCGACCGCCGTCTTCGCCCTCAACGACCTCCAGGCGCTCGGACTCTACGAAGCCGCGCGGGAGTTGGGGCTGCGCATCCCGGAGGACCTGAGCGTGGTCGGCTTCGACGATCTGCCGATCGCCCGCTGGATCGGGCCGCCGCTGACGACCGTACGGCAGCCGCTGATGGAGATGGCCGAGGCGGCGGGCAAGCTGGTCCTCGACTTGGGGCGCGAGGACCAGCCGCCGGTGGCCACGCGGGTGGAGCTGGCGACGAGCCTGGTGGTGCGCAGCAGCACGGGGGCGCCGCCGGTGGCCGGAAGGTGACGTATTGACGGGTGGTGCGGGCGCGCCCACACTCCTCCGAAGCCAATCGGTTCATCGACCGAAACTTTCGGAGGCACCCGCATGAGATCTCTGAGAACAGGCTTACCGGGAACAGGCTTATCGCTGGCGGCAGTTGTGGTCGGCGCCGCGATGCTGTTCACGGCACCCGTGGCGCACGCGGCCGACACCCCGCTGCGCGATCTGGCCGCCGCGAAGGGCAAGGTCGTCGGTACGGCGGTCACCGGCTCCAAGCTGACCGGGTCGTACGGCGACATCGCGGGGGCGCAGTTCAACTCGCTCACCCCCGGCAACGCCATGAAGTGGGGGTCGGTCGAGCCGACCCAGGGCTCCTTCAACTGGGCGGAGGCCGACCAGATCGTCGCCTTCGCACAGGCCCACAACCAGCAGGTACGCGGCCACACCCTGGTCTGGCACAGCCAGAACCCGAGCTGGCTGACGAACGGCAGCTGGACGTCGGCCCAGCTCGGCACGCTCCTCCAGAACCACATCAACACCGAGGTCGGCCGCTACAAAGGCAAGATCGCCGCGTGGGACGTGGTCAACGAGGCGTTCAACGAGGACGGCACCTACCGCTCGACCCTCTGGTACAACGGCCTCGGCGCCAACTACATAGCGCAGGCGCTGACTTGGGCCCGCGCGGCCGACCCGGCCGCCAAGCTGTACATCAACGACTACAACGTCGAGGGCGTCAACGCGAAGTCGACCGCCCTGTACAACCTGGTCAAGTCCCTGAAGGCGGCGGGCGTCCCGATCGACGGCGTCGGCCTCCAGGCCCACCTGATCCTCGGCCAGGTCCCGGCCACCCTCCAGCAGAACATCCAGCGCTTCGCCGACCTCGGCGTCGACGTGGCGATCACCGAGCTGGACGTACGGATGGCACTGCCGGCGGACAGCGCGAAGCTCGCCCAGCAGGCCGCCGACTACAAGGCCGTGGTCGCCGCGTGCGTGGCCGTCACCCGCTGCGTCAACGTCACCGTCTGGGGCTTCACCGACTCCGACTCCTGGGTGCCGAGCACGTTCCCGGGGTACGGGGCGGCGACGCCGTACGACGAGAGTTACGGGCCGAAACCGGCGTACTACGCGATCGCGGAAGCCTTGGGCGGAGGCACGACGACCCCGCCGACGGGCGCCTGCAAGGCGACGTACGGGGTGAGCAGCCAGTGGAACACCGGGTTCACGGGCCAGGTGACGATCGCCTGCTCCGGGGCCTCGCTCTCCTCCTGGCACGCGAACTGGACCTTCGGGGCGGGCCAGCAGGTCACGCAGGCCTGGAACGCGGTCTGCGCACAGTCGGGCGCGACCGTGAGCTGCGCGAACGCCTCGTACAACGGGTCGGTGCCGGACGGGGGCTCGGTGACCTTCGGGTTCAACGGGTCGTGGAGCGGGAGCAACCCGGTGCCGACTGTGACGCTCAGCTGAGAATGTGAGATTTTCCGAAGAAAACCGTCCTGGGGTGCTTCCCCTAACAGTCTCCTAATAATTCGGACTTACGTTCCTTCCGTGACCGGAGACGAGAGCGGCGACGAGGGCAGACGAACGGGCCGGCGGCCACGCGTGCTGAAGGCCGTCGGCCTCGCTCTCGCGGGCGTGCTGGTGCTGACCGTGGCGGCGGCCGGCTGGGCCTACTGGCATCTCAACAACAACATCAAGAGCGTCGACATCAACAGCGCGCTCGGCGACGACCGCCCGGCCCCGGGGGTCACCACCCCGTCCGCCTCGGCGAGCGCGTCGGCGTCCCCGCTGCCCACCGGTGCCGTGAACATCCTGGTGCTGGGCTCGGACTCGCGCAGCGGCAAGGCGAACCAGGAGCTCGGCGGGGGCGACAGCTCGGGCGCGCGCTCGGACACGGCGATGGTCGTGCACATCGACGCGGGCCGGACCAGCGCCACGGTGGTGAGCATCCCGCGCGACACCTTGGTCACCCGCCCCTCCTGCCCCCTGTCCTCCGGGGGTTCGACGTCGGTGGCGTACAACTCGATGTTCAACAGCGCCTATTCGGTCGGCGGGCCGGTGTGCGCGGTCAAGACGGTCGAGTCGATCACGAACGTCCGCATGGACCACTACATAGAGATCGACTTCGCGGGCTTCGCGAAGCTGGTGAACGCGCTCGGCGGAGTCACCGTCACCACGGACGAGGACATCGACGACGACGACAGCCACCTGCACCTGAAGGCGGGCACGCACCACCTCAACGGAACCCAGGCCCTGGCCCTGGCCCGCACCCGACACGGCATAGGCGACGGCAGCGACCTGGGCCGAATAGGCCTCCAACAGAAGCTGGTGAAGGCCCTGTTGACGCAGATCTCGTCCACGAACCTCCTCACGAACCCGGCCAAGCTCTACGAGGTCGCCGACGCGGTCACGGACAGCCTCACGACCGACACGGGCCTGAACTCGTTGAGCGAACTGATGCGTCTCGGGCAGAGCCTGAAGTCGTTGTCGGCGAGCGATCTCAAGACGGTGATGATGCCGGTGGTACCGGCACCGTCGGACTCGAACCGGGTGGTGGCGAAGGAGCCGGCGGCGAGTGATCTGTGGGAGTCGTTGCGCTGACGAGCAGTGGTCACCCGTAAGGGGGCGTTCCGTGCGAAGCGGGCGCGTGCGGGGTCGTGCGTGTCCAGACTGAGGTCGTGCTTCGGGGGCCCTTACGGCAGGTGCGTGTGCGTCGGCGACTCGTCCGCATCGGCGTCTTCGCCGCTGTCGGGGCGGGGGCGACCGGCCTTTCGGTGTGGATGCTCGTCGGCGGTGCGTCCGACCATGTCGCCACGGTGGGCGGGCTGTTCGTAGGTATCGCCTCGCTGTTTCTGGCCCTCGTCGATTTCTTCCGCGAGGAGCCGGCCGCGCCCGATCCCGCCGGGTACGCCGACGACCTGGCCCGCACGGTCAGGGCGCAGTGGCTGGAGGAGGCGGAGGCCCGGCGGCTGCGCGATCCCCGGGTGCTGCCGATCGCCTGGGCGACGAGTGGCCGGGAGGTCGCCGACGAACTGCCCTCGGATGCTGTCGGTGGGCGAGTGGTGCGGATGCGGCTGGACGGCCGACTGGACGGGCACTTCGACCGAGCCATCGGTGAACTCGCCGAGGGCTACAGGCGGTTGGGGCACGGGCGGCTTGTCGCCATCGGGGAGCCGGGGGCGGGCAAGACGGTCCTGGCCCTGTTGCTGACCCTCGGACTGCTGGCGTCCAGGGACGCGGGGACGCGTGTCCCGGTGCTGCTGCCCGTGTCCTCCTGGGACCCGTTGCGCGAACCGCTCGACGACTGGATCGTCCGTACTCTCGCCGTCCCGTACTACGGGGGCGATCCGGAGATCCCGCGCAGCCTGCTCACGCACGGTCTGCTGCTTCCGGTGCTCGACGGTCTGGACGAGATCCCGGAGTCCGCTCGGCGGGGTGCGATCCGTGGCATCAACCAGGCGATCGGCTCGGACCGGCCGGTCGTCGTGACCTGCCGTGCCGTGGAGTACGAGGAGTTGATCCGGGGTGGGGCTCCGCGGCTGCGGCGGGCGCCGGTGGTGGAGGTACTGCCGGTGCCGCCCGCCGACGTCATCGGTTACCTCCGGGACCTGGACTGGCCGGACGGCGTCCGCTGGGACGGCGTCTTCGACCGGCTGCGCGCGGAACCGCCGGGGCCGGTGGCGGAGGCGCTGTCGACGCCGTTGATGGTGACGACGGTTCGGCTGGTGTACCGGCGTGGGGGCCGTGATCCTGCCGAGTTGGTGGACGAGGAGCGGTTCGACTGCCGGTACGCGGTCGAGGACCACCTGACGCACCAGGTGGTGGAGGCGGCGTACGCGTCCGAGGACGCGCGGGAGGGGGGACGGTGGAGTCCTGAACAGGCGCGGCGATGGCTGACGTTCCTCGCCCGTCATTTGCATGAGCATCGGGAGCGGGATCTGGCTTGGTGGGTGGTGGGGGCGCGGTTGTTGCCCATGTGGGCGGGGCCGGTCGTGGTGATGGGCGTGGGGCTGGTGCTCGCGTGCGTCGCGGTCGTCTGGGCCGGGTCGGAGAACGCGTTCGCATCGGCCAGTGCCGCCGCGACAGTGGCGCTGTTGGCCACAGGGGTGTTCACCCTGATCGGTTCCGTCCTCTGGTACGCGGCGGGCAGTCCGTCGCCGGGCCGGCTGTCATGGTCTCTGAGCGGGTCCGGGCGGAGGCTTTGGCGAGGGTTCCGTGGCGGTGCGGTACTGGGCGCCGCTTTCGTCGTCCCCGTCGCGGGCGGTGTGACCTTGGTGAACGTACTGGACAACACGCTCGGTGCGGGCACCCTGCAAGGTGCGGAGGCGCTCGCTAAATTCCTCGTCGTGTGCGCGGCGCTCAGCGTCGTGATCGGACTGGCACTCACCGCGCACGGTTGGCTCAACGCGCCGCCGTCCCGGGCCGCCCAGGTGAGCCCCGCCAACTCGGTTCAGCAGGACCGGCGTTCGGCCTTGGCCGGGGCTGCGCTGGCGGGCTTGGTCTTCGGTGTGCTGGTCCTGTACGGCCTGCGGGCGGGGTTGCTCGGCGGCGGTCTGCTCTTCGGCTGGGCGGCCGACTGGCCGGGCTGGCCCGGGGGCGCGCGTCTCGGGGACTACACATGGGCGGAGTGGCGCCAGAACGGTCACGAGTACGGCAGAGGCGCCTTCGGGGGCGCGGTGGTACTGCTGTTGCCCGGATCCGTATTCGCCGTCTTCGTCGTGCTCACCCGGGCCTGGCCGCGCTTCGTCGTGGCCCGGTGGTGGCTCGCGCTGAGGGGCCGGTTGCCCTGGCGACTGATGGCCTTCCTGGCCGACGCCAGGCAGCGGGAGATCCTCCGCCAGTCCGGCGGCACTTACCAGTTCCGGCACATCCGGCTCCAGGAGGCACTCGCCGGGCAGAGGACCCGTGACCGGACTCCGCGGAGGACCGAGTCGGAGAGTGTGCGCCGACGGGTCGTGCTGGCGGCAGGGCTGGTTGCCGCGTGCACCAGCACCGGGGTGGTGCTGACGCGTCATCGGGACCAGAGCAGGGTGGTGTTCGCGGACTCCGACAGGCGGTCCCTGTCGGCCGTGGCGTTCCGGCCGGGTAAGCACGAATTGGTGTGGGGGGCGAAGGACGGCCGGATCTGGTGGGGCAACGTGTTCTCGGGAGGGCGGCTTCTCTTCGATCCCGGCCGCATGGTCCGTCCCGGCTGGAAGAAGGCACTGCCTGACGTCCGTTCCCTGGCGTTCGACCCTACCGGCAGGCGATTCCTGGCCGTCGGGAGCGGTGAGTCGTTGGAACTCTGGGACGTCCGGCAGCAGCCTCCGACCCTGCTGAACCGCCGACGGGTGGGAAGAGTCGACCGTCTCGTCTTCCACCCCTCGGGTGGCTACGTCGCCGGCGTCGCCACGTCCCCGTACACCGGCCTGGACGTGCCCTTCGTGAGCCGCGTCGGATCCGATGGTCGCCCGCATGCCTTGACGATCAGAGACGTCCAAGAGGAAGCCGGAAGCGCCTTGGCGTTCCTGTGCCACGGAGAGCTGGTGGTGAGTGGCGCCCATGTCGTCGCCCTGCGCTCGCCGTACGAGGGGATGGAGCCTCACCGGCTCTTCGTACCGCCGCGATACGACCTGAACGGCGCGTACATCAACGGCCTCTCACCCGGCCTGGTGGCCAGTCCCCATGACGACTGCCTCTACGTCTCGGGTTTCCGCGGCGAAATGTGGCGGCCCGATCCCCAGGGCAACTGGTACCTGACCGCCGGAGAGCTGCCCGCTTCCTCCGCCGCGATCTTCCACCCGAACCAACCCGTCCTCGCGGTCGCCGTCATCAGCGCCGACCCCGAAGGGCTCCGCACCGCCGGCACCGTCGAACTCTGGTCCACGAACAGCACCCCGCAGCGCATCAAAACCCTGCATGGCCACATGGAGAAGATCACCTCCATGAGCTACAGCTCCGACGGCACCCTTCTCGCAACCGCCAGCACCGACGGCACCGTCCGCCTCTGGGACGGCCTCCCCTAACCCTCCGCCCCCAGCAACCCTCGTACCACTCCCCGAAGTTGCCCCTCCACGTCATACCCCCCAGTGATCTCCTCCCACCGCCCGGCCACCGCCGCCAGATGCGGCAGCTCCTCCGCGTCCTCTTCCGTGACCAGCGAGGACATGAACGGTCGCCGGTCGGGGGCCGCAGCCCGGCGTTCCTCCGCGCGGTGGAAGACGAGGGCGCCGTACACCACGTACCAGACCGTGCGGTACGTGTGGACCGCCTCCGTCGGAGACAACCCGCATTCCTCCGCCGCACCGATGATCCCTTCCGGGATCCACAGCGCGCTGCGGTCCGTGAGGTCGCCGAGGCCCAGGACGTCGACGATCCAGCTGAACCGGCTGATGCCCGTGTAGGTGTGGAGCGCGATCGTGACGATGCGTTCGCGTGGGTCCGCAGGGAGGACCGGGCGCGGGATCGACGCCGCCATCCCCGACAGCGTGAGCATCAGCAGCTCGTCCTTGTCGCGCACGTGGTGGTAGAGCGCCATCGGCGTGGCGCCCACCTCCTTCGCCACCCGGCGCATCGACACCGCCTCGACGCCCTCCTCCTGGAGGATGCGCCGGGCCACCGCCACGATCTGGTCCGCCTCGATGCGACGCGGCCGGCCGACGGCGCGCTTGCGTACCACCGGGACCTCTGGGCTTGGTTCGTCTCCCACGGGCGCATTCTCTCGCGGCCGGTTCCAGTACCTGTCCGAGCAGCCCCCTGGTTAATTTATGTACGCGTATATTAATCTGCTGAGCATGGTGGATTCGCAGACACGCACATCACAGACACGCACCTCCCGTTGGCTGCTGCCGGTGCTGCTGACCGTGCAGTTCCTGGTCTCCCTCGACATGTCCGTCGTCAACGTCGCCCTGCCGGACATGGGTACCGGCCTCGGCTTCGGCGGCGACTCGCTGTCCTGGGTCGTGAACGCGTACGCCCTCACCTTCGGCGGGCTGTTGATGCTGGGCGGGCGGCTCGCCGACGTCGTGGGGCGGCGGCGCACGCTCATCGCCGGGTTCGCGGTCTTCGGAGCCGCGAGTCTCGCCGGCGGACTGGCCCAGGCGCCGGGGCAGTTGATCGCCTGCCGGGCCGTGCAGGGCGTCGGGGCCGCCGCGCTCGCGCCCGTCGCGCTCACCCTCATCACCGTCAACTACGCGGCGGGCAGCGCCCGTTCGCGTGCCCTCGGCCTGTGGGGCGCCGCCGGTGCGGCCGGCGGTGCCGTCGGCGTGCTGGCCGGCGGGCTGCTCACCGACTGGGCCGGCTGGCGTGCCGTCATGCTCGTCAACGTGCCGGTCGTCATCGCCGTGCTGGCCCTCGCTCGTACCGCCGTACCCGCCGACCGCCGGGCCGATGGACCCCGGCCGAGGCTCGACCTCGTCGGGGCGTTCCTGGTCACCGCCGGGACCACCCTCCTCGTCCTCGGCCTGGTGCGCACCGAGGCGTACGGCTGGACTTCCTGGCAGACCGAAGTGGCCCTGGGCGGTGCTGTCCTGCTGCTCGTCGCCTTCGCCGTGGCCGAGCGGCGGGTGCGGCAGCCGTTGCTGCGGCTCGGGCTGCTCAGGGGTGGTCCGGTGCTCGCGGCGAACGTCTTCGCGCTGATGATGACCGCCGGACAGTTCGCCGCCTTCTACTTCACCTCCCTCTATCTGCAACAGGTCCTCGGGTTCGGGGCCACCGCCACCGGCAGCGCCTTCCTGCCGTTCTGCGTCGGGATCGTGGTCGCCTCGGTGGTCGCCGCCAAGACGGTCGCGCGGGTCGGGCCCCGGGCGCTGCTGGTGACGGGCGGGCTGCTCGCGGCCGCGGGCATCGCCTGGTTCGCGGCGGCCCTCGCCGTCGACGGCGGCTTCCTGACCACCATCCTCGGACCGTCCCTCGTCGCCAGCCTCGGCATCGGGCTCTGCTTCGTGCCGCTCGGTACGGCGGCCACGGCCGGGGTCGACCCGGCGGAGACCGGCATGGCGTCCGGCCTGCTCAACACCTCGCGCCAGGTCGGCGGGGCCGTGGGGCTCGGGGTGCAGGTCACGGTCGCCGCGAGCGTCGGCGGGGGAGCGGGAGGGGCGCAAGGGCTCGTCGACGGGTTCTCCGCCGCGTACTGGGTGGCCGCCGGGCTGCTCGCCTTCGGTGCCCTCGCGGGCGGGCTCCTGTACGGGAAAACGTCCCGGCCTGCGGAAACGTACTCCGGGAAAAAATCTTCGAAGAATTCCGGCGGTCGTGTCGATCCGGCCGGATCCCGATCGACGCAGGGGTGAGAGGCCGGGAAGGACCCGGCCCCGCATCGAATGAGGAGGGCACCATGCCCCGTTACCTGTCGCTCGTGCAGATCGACGAGAAGACCGCCCCCGCCGAGGGACCCAGCCCTGAGCTGATGCAGCGCATGGGCGAGCTGATCGAGGAGGTCACCAAGGCCGGGGTGATGCTCGACACCGCCGGTCTCACCCCGACGGCGCAGGGCATGAAGGTGCACTGGGAGAACGGCGAGATCAGCGTCACCGACGGGCCCTTCACCGAGTCCAAGGAGGTCGTCGGCGGCTACGCGATCATGCAGTGCAAGGACCGCGCCGAGGCCCTGGAGTGGACCAAGCGGTTCCTGAAGGTGCACGAGGAGTTCTGGACGGTGACCTGCGAGGTGCGGGAGATCATGGAGGGCTGAGCGGCCGCGCTCGTCCGTCTGCCGGTCGTCCTTGGTCCTGCGCCGGTCCGGGTGTCGAATGGGGGGCTGTGAGCCCACAGCCCCCCGGCCGACAGCAACCCGTCGGCCGACAGTCGCACGACCGACCGGCACCCGCCGACCCCGGTCCCGCCATCGAGACCGTCTTCCGCATCGAGTCCCCCCGGATCATCGCCGGCGTCGCCCGCATCGTCCGTGACGTCGGGATCGCCGAGGAACTCGCCCAGGACGCGCTCGTCGCCGCCCTGGAGCAGTGGCCGCGGGACGGCGTGCCGGACAACCCGGGCGCCTGGCTCATGGCCACCGCCCGCCACCGCGCCGTCGACCTCATCCGGCGCCGGGAGAACTACGCCCGCAAGCTCCAGGAGATCGGCCGCGACCTGGAGACCACCGCCCCGCCCGAGGAGCCGGCCGACCCGGAGGACATCGACGACGACCTGCTCAGGCTCGTCTTCACCGCCTGCCACCCCGTGCTGTCCGCCGAGGCCCGCATCGCCCTCACCCTGCGCCTGCTCGGCGGCCTCACCACCGCCGAGATCGCCCGCGCCTTCCTCACCCCCGAACCGACGGTCGCCCAGCGCATCGTCCGCGCCAAACGCACCCTCGCCACGAAGAACGTCGACTTCGAGGTGCCCTACGGCCCCGAGCGCGCGGCCCGGCTGGGCTCCGTACTCGACGTCATCTACCTGATCTTCAACGAGGGGTACGCGGCCACCGCCGGCGACGACTGGCTGCGCCCGGCGCTGTGCGAGGACGCGTTGCGGCTGGCCCGCGTGCTGTCCGGGCTGATGCCGAAGGAGCCCGAAGTCCACGCGCTGACCTCGCTGTTGGAGTTCCAGGCGTCCCGCACCGCCGCCCGCACCGGACCGAACGGCGAGCCCGTCCTGCTCGCCGACCAGAACCGCCGCCGCTGGAACCGCATGCTGATCGCCCGCGGCATCACCGCCCTGGGCCGCGCCGACGCCACCTCCACCGGCGCCCCCGGCCCGTACGCCCTCCAGGCCGCCATCGCCGCCTGCCACGCCCACGCGTACACCTACGAGGAGACCGACTGGCGCACGATCGCCACGCTTTACGGCCTGCTGGCGGTCCGCGCGCCCTCGCCCGTCGTCGAACTCAACCGCGCGGTCGCCGTGTCGATGGCCCGGGGGCCGGCCGAAGGGCTCGCGATCGTCGACGCCCTCGCCACCGAACCCGCCCTGAAGGACTACCACTTGCTGCCCAGCGTCCGCGGCGACCTGCTGGCGCGGCTGGGGCGTACGGCGGAGGCGCACGAGGAGTTCGTACGGGCGGCGGGGCTCGCGCGCAACGAGCGGGAGCGGGAGATGCTGCTTGGGCGGGCCGGGAAGTGCCGTTCTTGACCTGGAACCACCCCACTGTTTACTCGTAACTCTGTTCCCCTCCCGCCTCGTTGCGCACTACAGTGATCCGGCCGCTGAGCATCGGCTGTGTGGTCGCCTGGGGGACAGACGCCGACCCGGCCGCGCGCGGCACCGAATCGACCGGACATCGACCGGATGACGTCATCCGATCCGTGGGGGAGACAACAACTTGAGACCGTTCACGCGCCGCCATGTCGCGGCGCTCGCCACCGCGGCGGCACTCGCCGCCGTAGGGACCCTGGCCACCGCGCCCGGCGCCGTCGCCGACGACGCCGGGCCCTGGCCGGGCACCGAGGGCAGGATCCTGACCGACGGGCCGTGGCTGGTCGACCCGGCCACCGGCGCGGCCACCGCGGTACCGGGCGCAGGCTCGGGGGAGTACGCGGCCTGGGCGCCGGACGGCAGCCGCTTCGCCGTCATCAACGGGCAGACCATCACCAGCGTCCGCACCGGCGGCACCACGAAGATCACCCTGCCCCGGGCCGAGGGCATGCGCTCCAGCGCCACCTACACGGACCTGACCTTCGGGTGGGGCGGCCGTTACGTGGCCTTCGCCACCGGCGGCCAGCTCGCCTACGGCCCCTCCGACGGCTCCTACGCCCCGGCCCCGCTGCTGTCCAACTCCCTTGAGCCGTCCTCGGTCTGCGACACCGAGCCGACCGTGAACACCGCCGGCCTGGTCGCCTTCGAGCGCCGCACCGGCAACTGCTCAAGCACTCCGGGCGTGTACGTCTACACCGGGTCCACGAACACGGTGAAGCGCGTCCTCACCGACGCCACGCAGCCCGCCTGGTCGCCGGACGGCACCAAGCTGGCCTTCGTCCGCGACGGGCAGGTCTTCACGGCGAAGGCCGACGGCACCGGCGTCACGCAGCTCACCACCGACGCCCGCTCCTACGCCAACCCGTCCTGGTCGCCCACCGGCACCCGGATCGTCTTCGACGTGCGGACCTCGGCGAACGGCGTCGACACGCACACCACCGAGTACGCGGACGTGGCGAGCGGCTCCCTCACCGCGGTCCCGGGCGGCGCGCACGGCAGCAACCCCAGCTGGCAGCCGCTGCGCAAGAACACCACCGCCCGCGTCTGGGGCAGCGACAGCTACGCCACCGCGATCGCCGCCTCCCGCTGGAGCTGGAACACCCTCGGCTCCAGCTCGCCCGGCCTGCTGGACGCCAAGTCCGCGGTGCTGATCAACCGGGACAGCACGGCGTACTCGCTCACCGCGCCCGCCCTGGCCGGCAAGAAGCGGGGCCCGGTCCTGATGACCCCGAAGACGGGTCTGTCGACGGCGGTGAAGAACGAGCTGAAGCGCACCCTGAAGAAGGGCGCGTCCGTCTGGCTCCTCGGCGGCACCTCGACCCTCGCCACGAACGTCTCCACCCAGGTCAAGGCGCTCGGCTACGTGCCCAAGCGGCTGTCCGGCGTGGACCGTTACGACACCTCGGTCAAGGTGTCCAAGGCGATCACCACCGCCCCGAAGTACGTGTTCCTGGCCAGCGGCACCGACTACAAGGCGGCCCTCCCGGCGGCCTCCGCGGCGGGCTCCGACGGCACCGCGAGCACGGCGACCTTCGTCCTCAGCAACGGCAAGAAGCTGACGTCGGCGGTGAAGTCGTACCTCAACAGCGTGAACCCCGACAAGACCATGGTCATCCCGGTCGGTTCGGACGCGAAGTACGCGCTGACGCACACCTCGTTCTCCAAGTGGCCGTCGACGTACTACTACTACCCGGTCACCTCGGGCACGAGCGAGGGTCTCTCGGTGGCCCTCGCCAAGTTCTGGTGGACCGTGCCCAGTCAGGTGGCGTTCGCCTACACCGGCGCCTGGCGGGACGGTGTCTCGGCGGGCGCGGCGATGAACATCTACGCGCCGCTCGTGTGGACCTCGAAGCCCGACCTGTCCGCCGACCCCAAGAGCTACCTGCTCCGTGAGTCCGCGGGCACGCAGTCCGCGATCGCCTTCGGACCCACGTCCTCGGTCACGGCGGGCACGCTGAACACGGCCGGCGCGGCGATGAGCGCGAACGGCAGCCAGTTCACGTACGTGCCGTTCTACAACGGCGTCCCGGCCGCGAGCGCGCAGTCACTGCGCGCGGACACCGCGGGACCCGCCGCCACCCCGGCCAAGTCCGGCCCGGTGACGGCCGATCCGCACCTGGGCCCGCTCAGGACGGCCAACCACCAGTAGGACAGCGGTAGTCACGCCCTAAGCGGGGGCGCCGACCAACATGGTCGGCGCCCCCGCGACGCGTGTCAGGAAGACCGTCGCCGAGTTCGGCCCCTGCGGCTTGACCTTCCTGCGCAACTCCTCCGGCTCCACCGCCGACCCCCGCTTCTTCACGGTCAGCACCCCGACCTCCCGCTCCCGCAGCAGCGCCTTCAACTTCTTGAGATTGAACGGCAGTTGATCGCTGATCTCGTAGGCGGTGGCATACGGGGTCGGGTGCAGTTCGTCCGCGGTGACGTAGGCGATCGTGGGGTCGATCAGGCCGCCGTCCAGTTCCTCGGCCACCTCGGCGACCAGGTGGGCGCGGATGATGGCGCCGTCCGGCTCGTACAAGTAGCGCCCCACGGACCGGACTTCGGGATCCGGGAGGCCCCTGCCGAGCAGCGTGCGCGGGCCCGGCAGCAGGGTCGCGCGCACCGCGCCCGGCTCGGTCCCGAACCACAGCACCGCTTCCTTCACGTCCCCGCCGTCCGAGATCCACTCGGCCTCGGCCGCGCCGGGCACCGCCTCGTGCGGGATGCCGGGGGCGACCTTCAGCGCGGCGCGGGGCGCCTTGTGCGCGGCCTCGATCGCCCAGGACAGGGGCGGTGAGTAGGCCTCCGGGTCGAAGATCCGGCCGCGTCCGCCGCGCCGGGCGGGGTCCACGAAGACGGCGTCCCAGCCCGCCGTGTCCACCTCGGTGACGTCGGCCTCCCGCACCTCGATCAGCTCGGCGAGACCCAGCGCCGCCGCGTTCTCGCGGGCCACGGCCGCCGTCAGCGGGTCCCGGTCCACGGCGAGCACCCGGATCCCGGCCCGCGCCAGCGCGATCGCGTCCCCACCGATCCCGCAGCACAGGTCGGCCAGCGAGGTCACCCCCTGCGCCTTCAGCCGCCGCGCCCGATACGTCGCCACGCTCGCCCGCGTCGACTGCTCGACGCCGTTCGGCGTGAAGAACATCCGCGCCGCGTCCTGCGCCCCGAACTTCGCCACCGCCCGCTGCCGCAGCCGGGCCTGTCCGAGCGCCGCCGACACCAGTTCGGCGGGGTGCTCGCGGCGCAGCCGGGTGGCGACGGTCAGTTCGTCGGCCGGGGCCGTGTCGCGCACCTCGTGGAGGAGGGCGCGGCCTTGCGGGGTGAGGAGGAGGGCGAGGTCGTTCACCGGGTCATTGTGGGCCAGTCGGTGGATGGTGTGCCGCCGGCCGCGGTGTCGGGCCGGGAGCAGGGGCCTGGCCTGCGAGGATCCGGCACCATGCGAGCAGTCGTACAAAATGACAAAAATGGGTCGTTCTGGGGTCGGCGGGTCCGTGGCGGAATCGCCGTGCTCGCCGTCGCCGCCCTCGCCGCCGGCTGTGCGCAGGACGGCGGGCGGGACGGTGGGGCCGGGCGCGGGCACGGGCATGCGGTGCGGCCGGCGCCGGGCCAGCAGGCGCTCAAGGCTGCACCCGCCCGTGCCCTCGACGCGTACGCCACGCGACTGCGTGTCGCACACGCCGCCCGGGTCGCCGCCGCGAAGCGCTGGGGCCTGCGGACGGTCCCGCTGACCGCGCCCGCCGCCCCCGCGCACAAGCCGGAGATCACCGCCCGCGAGGGCTTCGAGGTGGACGACCAGGAGGAGTTGAACCTCCCGCCGGTCTTCACCACGATCCCCACCAAGGAGAAGGTCGTCTTCCTCACCATCGACGACGGCGCCGAGAAGGACCCGGCGTTCCTGCGGATGATGAGCGACCTGAAGATCCCGTACACGGCCTTCCTCAGCGACTACCTGATCAAGGACGACTACCCGTACTTCAAGAAGATGCAGGACCGGGGTGTCGTCCTGAACAACCACACCCTCCACCACCCCTACCTGCCGGCCCTGTCCTACCGCCGCCAGAAGCACGAGATCTGCGGCATGCAGGACGTGATCGAGAAGCGGTACGGCAAGCGTCCGACCCTCTTCCGGCCGCCCTTCGGCAACTACAACCAGGACACCCTGCGCGCCGCCAAGGACTGCGGCATCAGGTACGCGCCGATCTGGGACGAGGAGGTCTTCGTCGACCACTGGGAGTACCGCGAGTGGGACCGGGACCTGCACCCCGGCGACATCGTGCTCAGCCACTTCCGGGGCCGCGAGGACTGGAAGGGCACCATGCCCGACATGGTCCGCCGCTTCCTCGACAAGGTCACGGCCCAGGGCTACGCGGTGGCCCGGCTGGAGGACTACCTGTGAAAACGCGGGGCCGGGGCCTGCTGGCCGGCGTCCTCGCGGCCGCGCTGCTCGCCGGCTGCGCCCAGTCCGTCGACCCGATCGAGCGGCTGGGCAGGAAGGCGGCCCAGCGGGTACGCCCGCACGGGCCGGCCGGCGCCGCGCAGCCGCCGTACCGCCGCTGGGGCCTGACCGCCCCGCTCGCCCCGGCCCCGCGGGCCGCCCGACTCCCGGCCGCCCGCTCGGCAGGTCCGGGGCTGCCGCCGGTCCTCTCTCGCGTACCCACCCGCGACAAGGTGGTCTTCCTCACGTACGACGACGGCGCCGAGCAGGACCCGCGCTTCGTCGACATGGTCCGCGAACTCCGGCTGCCCGTCAGCATGTTCCTCACCGACAGCGTGGTGGGGCCGGGCTACGGCCACTTCGCGCGGCTCCAGTCGGTCGGCGCGAGCATCCAGAACCACACCCTCGACCACGCCGCCCTGCGCGGCCTGCCCTACCTCGGCCAGCGCGCCGAGATCTGCGGCCAGCAGGACAAACTCCGCGCCCGCTTCGGCCTCCGCCCCCGCCTGTTCCGCCCGCCCTACGGCACGTACGACACGACGACACTGCGGGCGGCGGGGGACTGCGGGGTGTCGGCGGTGGTGCTGTGGCGGGCCGCTTCGGAGGACGGCACCCTCACGTTCACGGGCGGCGAACACCGGCTGCGCCCCGGCGACATCGTCTCGCTGGCGTCGGGCGAGAAGGCGGACCCGACGCTGCGGGAACGGACGGTACGGGTGCTGCGGGAGGCGGAGAGGGCGGGACTTACGGTGGGAAGGCTGGAGGATTACGTCTAGGGCGAGGTCTCGATGCCGGTCGGCATTTTCAGCCCGTCCGGCGTTTGAGGACGAGGCCGTTCAGGCCGACGAACCCGCCGAAGCGCCGCCGGCATCTCGTGGCTGATTGGCACTCCGCTTGACCGAGTGCTAATCGCGGTCATAGTCTCGGTTCTGGCACTCGCCACTGGGGAGTGCCAATAGCGACGGGCAGGTCCGGCACCCGCGACGACGGATCCACCTGGTCGCCACCTCAGACAGTTAACCCCGTGAGATCTCCGAAGGGGGAGGTCGGATCGTGACGACCGCCAGCTCCAAGGTTGCCATCAAGCCGCTCGAGGACCGCATTGTGGTCCAGCCGCTCGACGCCGAGCAGACCACGGCCTCTGGCCTGGTCATCCCGGACACCGCGAAGGAGAAGCCCCAGGAGGGCGTCGTCCTCGCTGTGGGCCCGGGCCGCTTCGAGAACGGCGAGCGCCTGCCGCTCGACGTCAAGACCGGCGACATCGTGCTGTACAGCAAGTACGGCGGCACCGAAGTGAAGTACAGCGGCGAGGAGTACCTCGTCCTCTCGGCTCGCGACGTTCTCGCGATCATCGAGAAGTAATTCACTTCGCTTCACCCAGTTTTGCAGTGAGCTGCGCCCCTGGCCCCCGCGACCTTATGAAGCCGGGCGTCGGGGGCGTGGTTCGTTTCACCCACGTTTTCCGAGAGGGCTGAACCGCTCCCATGGCGAAGATCCTGAAGTTCGACGAGGACGCCCGTCGCGCCCTCGAGCGCGGCGTCAACAAGCTTGCCGACACGGTCAAGGTGACGATCGGCCCCAAGGGCCGCAACGTCGTCATCGACAAGAAGTTCGGCGCACCCACCATCACCAACGACGGTGTCACCATCGCCCGCGAGGTCGAGCTCGACGACCCGTACGAGAACCTCGGCGCCCAGCTGGTGAAGGAGGTGGCGACCAAGACCAACGACATCGCGGGTGACGGTACGACCACCGCCACCGTGCTGGCCCAGGCGCTCGTCCGCGAGGGCCTGCGCAACGTCGCCGCCGGCGCCTCCCCGGCCGCCCTGAAGAAGGGCATCGACGCGGCCGTCGCCGCCGTCTCCGAGGAGCTGCTCGCCACCGCGCGCCCGATCGACGACAAGGCCGACATCGCGGCCGTCGCCGGTCTGTCCGCGCAGGACAGCCAGGTCGGCGAGCTCATCGCCGAGGCGATGGACAAGGTCGGCAAGGACGGTGTCATCACCGTCGAGGAGTCCAACACCTTCGGTCTGGAGCTGGACTTCACCGAGGGCATGGCCTTCGACAAGGGCTACCTGTCGCCGTACTTCGTCACGGACCAGGAGCGCATGGAGGCCGTCCTCGACGAGCCCTACATCCTCATCACGCAGGGCAAGATCGGCGCCATCGCCGACCTGCTGCCGCTGCTGGAGAAGGTCATCCAGGCCAACTCCTCCAAGCCGCTGCTGATCATCGCCGAGGACGTCGAGGGCGAGGCCCTGTCGACCCTGGTCGTCAACAAGATCCGCGGCACCTTCAACGCGGTCGCGGTCAAGGCCCCCGGCTTCGGCGACCGCCGCAAGGCGATGCTGGAGGACCTGGCGATCCTCACCGGCGCCACGGTCGTCTCCGAGGAGGTCGGCCTCAAGCTCGACCAGGTCAACCTGGACGTGCTCGGCTCCGCCCGCCGCGTCACGGTCACCAAGGACGACACCACGGTCGTCGACGGTGCCGGTGACTCCGGCGCGGTCACCGGCCGTGTTGCCCAGATCAAGGCCGAGATCGAGAACACCGACTCCGACTGGGACCGCGAGAAGCTCCAGGAGCGCCTCGCGAAGCTGGCCGGCGGCGTGTGCGTGATCAAGGTCGGCGCCGCCACCGAGGTGGAGCTGAAGGAGAAGAAGCACCGTCTGGAGGACGCCATCTCCGCGACCCGCGCCGCGGTCGAGGAGGGCATCGTCTCCGGTGGTGGCTCCGCGCTCGTCCACGCCGCGAAGGTGCTGGAGGGCGGCCTGGGCAAGACCGGCGACGAGGCCACCGGTGTCGCCGTCGTGCGCCGCGCGGTCGTCGAGCCGCTGCGCTGGATCGCGGAGAACGCGGGCCTCGAGGGCTACGTCATCACCGCGAAGGTCGCCGAGCTGGAGAAGGGCCAGGGCTTCAACGCCGCCACCGGCGAGTACGGCGACCTGGTCAAGGCCGGCGTCATCGACCCGGTCAAGGTCACCCGCTCCGCCCTGGAGAACGCCGCCTCCATCGCCTCCCTGCTCCTCACGACCGAGACCCTGGTCGTCGAGAAGAAGGAAGAGGAAGAGCCGGCCGCCGCCGGTGGCCACAGCCACTCCCACTGACGCACGTCGGTGAACAACCGAAGGCCCGGCACCCCTCAGGGGGCGCCGGGCCTTCGCGCTGCCGGGGCACGCCCTGCGAAGGGGTGCGGGGATCCGCTGGAGCGGGGCGAGTGGCCGAGCCGGTACAGCCACCGACTCCGACCCGCGGATTCCGGTGCCGTGATTCCCTGCACCACCCGGCGGGACGCCTCCCGCCGCCGTCACTGCGGCCCGTACTTCCGCCCGGTCTTCGACGTGACCCCGCCGAGCAGGGCCTGCGGAGTGATCTTCGCCAAGCCCATCAGCACCTTGTAGCGCGGATCCGGGATCGACAGCGACTTGCCGCGCGCCAGATCCTGCAGCGCCGCCGCGACCAGTTTGTCCGCGTCGAGCCACATCCAGCCCGGGATGTTGTCCGTGCCCATGCCGGCCCGCTCGTGGAACTCCGTCCGCACGAAGCCCGGCGCCAGCGCCATCAGCCGCACCCCGCTGCCGGCCAGGTCCTTCGCCGCGCCCTGCGTGAACTGCACGACCCACGCCTTGGACGCGCCGTACGTCCCGCGCGGCACGAAGGCCGCCACCGACGCCACGTTGACGACCCCGCCCCGCCCGCGCTCGCGCATCGCCTCCGTCGCCGCCGACGTCAGCCGCAGCACCGCCTCGCAGTGCACCTTGAGCATCCTCAGCTCGTCGGCCATCGGTACTTCCAGATAACGGCCCTTGTTGCCGAAGCCGGCGTTGTTGATCAGCAGGTCCACCGGGTTCTTGCGGTCGGACAGCCGCGCGGCCACCGCCTCGATGCCGGCGTCCGTGGCCAGGTCCGCCGTCAGGACCGTCGCCTCGATGCCGTGCCGGTCGTGCAGCTCGGTCGCCTGCTGCCCGAGCCGCTCGGTGTCCCGGGCCACCAGCACCAGGTTGTGCCCGTCGGCCGCCAGCCGCCGCGCGAACGCGGCGCCGATGCCCGCGGTCGATCCCGTAATCAGAGCCGTTGTCATGGCGCAAGATTAGTGACCTGGAACGCATTCGCCCGATTGCTGCACACGCCCTCCCGATAGGTGAAGGACCGGCGAACAAAGCCCGCGCGCACGGTCGGCCCGCGCGCTCCGGGACGGTCGGCCCGTGTGCTCGGGACGGGTCAGCCCGCCTGCTCCGCAGGGTGCCCGGCGGCATGCTCCGCCGCGTACTTCCGCGCCTGGGCCAGCGACTCCGGGTGCAGCGCCTCGCCCGCGGGCAGCAGCATCGGCAACAGCTCACGCCGCGTGGTGACCGCGCGGAACTGCAGGGCCACCGTCACGTCGTGGTCCGGGCGGTGCACGACCTCGATCGGATCGCCGGCCCGGATCTCACCCGGCACGATCACCCGGAAGTACGCGCCCGGCGCGCCCCGCTCCGTGAACCGCTTCTCACCCAGATGCTCCTGGAACGTCCGGCACGGAATCCGACCGCAGGTCACCTCCAGGACCACGTCGGCCCCGATGCGCCAGCGCTCGCCGATCCGCGCCCCGGACACGTCCAGGCCCAGCGTCGTCAGGTTCTCCCCGAAGGAACCGTTCGCGAGCGGGCGGCCCAACTCGCGCTCCCAGTCGTCGAGATCCTCGCGCGCGACGGCGTACACCGCCTGGTCGTCCCCGCCGTGGTGCCGCTTGTCGCACACGTCGTCCCCGGCCAGCCCGCTCGCGCCGACCCCCTTCGGCCCGGGCGCCGACACCAGCACGGGTCCGGTCACCGGCCGCTTGTCGATGCCGGTGACTCCCATGTCCGCGTACGGGACGGTCCGGGCGTGTCCCAGGTTCAGCGAGAGAAGCTCCATACGGGCACGATAGCGAGCCCCATGTCAAAGCGTCGACGCGTTTTTCGACGACGTATCAAAGAGTCACTTATCACTGGCCTATCCTCGAAGGATGATCGAGGCACGTCATCTCCGCGTCCTGCGTACCGTCGCCGCGACCGGCTCCTTCTCGGCGGCGGGACGTGCGCTGGGCTGCACCCAGCCCGCCGTCAGCCAGCAGATGAAGGCGCTGGAGGCGTCCGTGGGCACGCCGTTGCTGATCCGCAGCGGGCGCGAGATGCGGCTGACCCAGGCGGGCGAGGCACTCGTACGGCACGCGGGCGGCATCCTCGCCGGGCTCACCGCCGCCGAGGAGGAGGTCGCCGCGATCGCGGGCCTGCGCGCCGGACGGGTGCGGCTGGTCTCCTTCCCCAGCGGCAGCTCCACCCTCGTACCGACCGCGCTCGCCGCCCTGCGCGCCGCGCACCCCGGCACCCGTGTCTCCCTGGAGGAGGCCGAACCGCCCGCCTCCGTCGAGCTGTTGCGCGAGGGCGACTGCGACATCGCGCTCGCCTTCCGCTACGAGGGCGCGGCGGGCGCGGAGGAGTGGGACGACCTCGTCGTACGTCCCCTGCTGACGGACCGCCTGGTCGGGCTCGTGCCGGAGCGGCACCGCCTCGCGGGGGCCGGCACCGTGGCCATCGGCGAACTCGCGGACGAGCCGTGGATCGCCGGATGCCCGCGCTGCCGCGGTCAGTTGGTGGAGGTGTGCGAGGGCGCGGGCTTCACGCCCCGCATCGACTTCGCCACCGACGACTACCCGGCCGTGGTCGGCCTGGTCGGCGCGGGTCTCGGCGTCGCCGTCCTGCCCCAGCTCGCGATCGAGTCCGTACGGCCGCGGCACGCGCGCGTGCTGACGCTGGAGCCGGCGGTGCGGCGGGAGATCGTCGCGCTGACGCTGCCCGACCTGGCCCAGGTGCCGGCGGTCGCGGCGACGCTGGAGCAGCTCGGGCGGGCGGCGGCCCGACAGTGAAAACCGGTGGGCACGCGTGCGCGTGCCCACCGGCCTGGTGCTCGGTCCAGGAACTGTTCCGGAGCCCTGGATCGAAGAAACGTTCCTTCAGTTGTTCGAGACGCCGTCGCCGGCACCGGCCGAGGCCGACACCAACCGGTTCCGTGCCCGTCCCATCAGCTCTTCGCGCTCGTCCTCGGTCAGTCCGCCCCACACGCCGTACGGCTCTCTGACCGCCAGTGCGTGTGCCGCGCACTGTGCGCGGACCGGGCATCTCATGCAGACCTCCTTGGCCGAGTTCTCGCGAGCGCTCCGGGCCGCACCGCGCTCGCCCTCCGGATGAAAGAAGAGCGAGCTGTCCACCCCGCGGCAGGCAGCCAGAAGCTGCCAGTCCCACAGGTCCGCGTTCGGTCCAGGAAGGCGGGAGAAATCTGCCATTACGTGACCCCTTGTAGCCGTGCTGAGCGGATACGGTGCCCACGACCGTACATCTACTATCTAAGGAGATGAAAATATGACTCATTGCGAATCTAGCCTCAGACACCAGCAGAAGGGAAGAAATAGAGCTAAATGGGGCACCGGTTGTGATGAAACGTTGTGGGTCGACGTCGCACGTCTGCGCTGTGTCCGCCCCCTCACGTAGAGTGCCGAAGATGGCACACGGCCCCGTAACTCTTTCGAG
The DNA here is from genome assembly GCF_053595415.1 of Streptomyces sp. NPDC002499. Lineage (NCBI taxonomy): Bacteria > Bacillati > Actinomycetota > Actinomycetes > Kitasatosporales > Streptomycetaceae > Streptomyces > Streptomyces sp. NPDC002499. Next base: position 66,895 of record NZ_JBSFXO010000020.1, on the reverse strand, counting down.
TGACCATCGTTGAGAGTGGCGGAGGCGGTTGGAACAACGAGTGCTCGGGCAGGCGTCCGAGACGGTCGACCGCACAGGTGACGATTTCGTACCAGCCTGGAGGCTCAAGGTGACGTGCATCAGCTGCGGAGGGCGGCCATGACATCCGTCCTCGTCTGCGACGACTCCCCGCTTGCCCGAGAGGCGCTCCGCCGGGCGGTCGCGACCGTGCCCGGCGTCGAGCGCGTGACGACCGCGGCCAACGGCGAGGAAGTCCTCCGCCGCTGGGGCGCCGACCGTTCGGACCTGATTCTGATGGACGTACGCATGCCCGGTCTGGGCGGCGTCGAGACCGTCCGGCGGCTGCTGTCCGCGGACCCCGGTGCGCGCATCATCATGCTCACCGTCGCGGAGGACCTGGACGGGGTCGCCCTCGCGGTCGCGGCGGGTGCGCGGGGTTATCTGCACAAGGACGCCTCGCGGGCGGAATTGCGGGCGACCGTCACGCAGGCGCTCGCCGATCCGACGTGGCGGCTGGCGCCGCGGCGGTTGCGGTCCGCGGAGATGGGGGCGGCTCCTACGCTCACCGCGCGTGAGATCCAGGTCCTCGAGGGGATGAGTCACGGGCGGTCGAATGCGGAGATCGGGCGGGAGTTGTTCCTTTCCGAGGACACCGTGAAGACGCATGCCCGGCGGTTGTTCAAGAAGCTGGGTGCGTCCGACCGGGCGCACGCGGTGGCGCTCGGCTTCCGTTGGGGATTGGTTCGCTAAAAGGTCGGTTCCAAAGGGCTCGGTTCTACAGGTTGTCGCTTTGGTGCGGGTCGTTCGTGGCTGGTCGCGCAGTTCCCCGCGCCCCTGAAGGGGCGCGGTCGCGAGGCCGGTTGCACGGCCCCGTCGGCGCCCCGCTGCTCGTTTCGGCGCGGATGCCGCATCCTTGAGGTGTGGAGTCTCTCGGGGACGAGTCGGTCGAGCGGAAGGGGAGGGTGCAAGGGATGAGTTCCGGCGCACCTGCTCATAACGCTTCGGCACACAACATCGGACGCGGTGCCACGGACCGCAACGCCGCAAGGCACCATGGACCGATGCGCGACGACGAGGCGGCCGGGGCCGCAGGGGCGATCGGTGCACTCGTCCATCGCGCCGTCGACGGGGACGAGCAGGCCACGCACGACCTGCTCGCCCATGTCCACCCCCTCGCGCTGCGCTACTGCCGTACCCGTCTGTCCCGGTTGCCGGGCGACGCCCGGCACTTCGTGGAGGACCTCGCGCAGGAGGTCTGCGTCGCCGTCCTGCTCGCGCTGCCGCGCTACCGGGACACCGGACGCCCCTTCGAGGCCTTCGTCTTCGCCATCGCCGCGCACAAGGTCGCCGACCTCCAGCGGGCGGCGATGCGGCACCCCGGCTCGACCGCGGTTCCGTCCGACGAGATGCCGGAGCGGCCGGACGACTCCCTCGGCCCGGAGGAGCGCGCGCTGCTCAGCAGTGACGCCGAATGGGCCAAGAAACTCATGGCCAACCTGCCGGAGAACCAGCGCGAACTGCTGCTCCTGCGGATCGCGGTGGGCCTCACGGCCGAGGAGACCGGCCAGATGTTGGGAATGTCACCCGGCGCGGTGCGGGTGGCACAGCACCGGGCACTGAGCCGGCTGCGGGCGCTCGCGGAGCAGTAGGGCCGGAGGGGAACGGCAAGGCCTGCGGTGCGTGGGGCTCGTGGGGGCTTTGCCTGAACGGCTCGGCGGCCGGTTGCGTACGAACATACGAAGCCGGGGGCGGACGTAACCGTGGAATTTGGGACCGGTGGTTCCCGTTAGCATGGACATCCGCACCGATCAAGGCCATTTGGGGAAGGTGTCATGACTGCGAACGTCGACGGAGTGCCCGGAAAATTCGCGACACTCGGGCTGACCTACGACGACGTGCTGCTGCTGCCGGGAGCGTCCGAGGTGCTCCCCAACGCGGTCGACACCTCGTCCCGCATCTCCCGCAACGTGCGGGTGAACATCCCGCTGCTGTCGGCGGCGATGGACAAGGTGACCGAGTCCCGGATGGCGATCGCGATGGCCCGCCAGGGCGGCGTCGGCGTGCTGCACCGCAACCTGTCCATCGAGGACCAGGTCAACCAGGTCGACCTCGTGAAGCGCTCCGAGTCCGGCATGGTCACCGACCCGATCACGGTGCACCCGGACGCGACGCTGGACGAGGCCGACGCACTGTGCGCCAAGTTCCGCATCAGCGGTGTCCCGGTGACGGACGGCAACGGCAAGCTGCTCGGCATCGTCACCAACCGCGACATGGCCTTCGAGTCGGACCGCTCGCGTCAGGTGCGTGAGGTCATGACCCCGATGCCGCTGGTCACCGGCCACGTCGGCATCTCCGGCAGCGACGCCATGGGGCTGCTGCGCCGGCACAAGATCGAGAAGCTTCCGCTGGTCGACGACGCGGGCATCCTCAAGGGCCTCATCACGGTCAAGGACTTCGTCAAGGCCGAGCAGTACCCCGGTGCCGCCAAGGACTCCGAGGGCCGGCTGATCGTCGGTGCCGCCGTGGGCGCCAGCCCCGAGGCGCTGGAGCGGGCCCAGGCGCTGGCCGAGGCCGGTGTGGACTTCCTGGTCGTCGACACCTCGCACGGCCACAACAGCAACGCCCTCAGCTGGATGTCGAAGATCAAGTCGAGCGTGCGCGTCGACGTGATCGGCGGCAACGTCGCCACCCGTGACGGCGCCCAGGCGCTCATCGACGCCGGCGTCGACGGCATCAAGGTCGGGGTCGGCCCCGGCTCGATCTGTACGACCCGTGTGGTCGCCGGCATCGGTGTCCCGCAGGTCACCGCCATCTACGAGGCGTCCCTCGCCGCCCGCCCGGCCGGCATCCCGCTGATCGGCGACGGCGGCCTGCAGTACTCCGGCGACATCGGCAAGGCGCTGGCCGCCGGTGCCGACACCGTGATGCTGGGCTCGCTGCTCGCCGGCTGCGAGGAGTCGCCCGGCGAGCTCCAGTTCATCAACGGCAAGCAGTTCAAGTCGTACCGGGGCATGGGTTCGCTCGGCGCGATGCAGTCCCGCGGCCAGGCCAAGTCGTTCTCCAAGGACCGCTACTTCCAGGCGGAGGTGTCCTCCGACGACAAGCTCGTGCCCGAGGGCATCGAGGGCCAGGTGCCCTACCGCGGTCCGCTGGGCAACGTCCTGCACCAGCTGGTCGGCGGCCTGCGCCAGACCATGGGCTATGTGGGCGCCGCCTCCATCGACGAGATGGAGACCAAGGGCCGCTTCGTCCGGATCACCTCGGCGGGCCTCAAGGAGAGCCACCCGCACGACATCCAGATGACGGTCGAGGCACCGAACTACAGCCGCAAGTAGTCGCCAGACGTGTGATGGGGCGGCCCCGGAGCATCCGGGGCCGCCCTTGTCGTACCCGTCGGCGATACTGGAAGACGCTGAAACGCAGAGGGAAAGGCCACAGACGTGACTGAGATCGAGATCGGGCGCGGCAAGCGCGGCCGGCGGGCGTATGCCTTCGACGACATCGCCGTCGTCCCCAGCCGCCGTACGCGGGACCCGAAGGAGGTCTCGATCGCCTGGCAGATCGACGCCTACCGCTTCGAGCTGCCCTTCCTGGCCGCTCCCATGGACTCGGTCGTCTCCCCGGCCACCGCGATCCGTATCGGCGAGCTCGGCGGCCTCGGCGTGCTGAACCTCGAAGGGCTGTGGACGCGGTACGAGGATCCGCAGCCGCTGCTCGACGAGATCGTCGAGCTGAACGTGGACGCCGCGACCCGCCGCCTCCAGGAGATCTACCGGGCTCCCATCAAGGAGGAGCTGATCGGGCAGCGCATCAAGGAGGTGCGCGACTCGGGCGTGGTCACCGCCGCCGCGCTCTCCCCGCAGCGCACGGCGCAGTTCTCCAAGGCCGTGGTCGACGCGGGCGTGGACATCTTCGTCATCCGCGGTACGACGGTCTCGGCGGAGCACGTGTCGGGCTCGCACGAGCCGCTGAACCTGAAGCAGTTCATCTACGAGCTCGACGTACCGGTGATCGTCGGCGGCTGCGCCACGTACACGGCGGCCCTGCACCTGATGCGCACCGGCGCGGCGGGCGTCCTGGTCGGCTTCGGCGGCGGAGCCGCGCACACCACGCGCAACGTGCTGGGCATCCAGGTCCCCATGGCCACCGCGGTCGCCGACGTGGCCGCGGCCCGCCGGGACTACATGGACGAGTCCGGCGGCCGGTACGTGCACGTGATCGCGGATGGCGGTGTCGGCTGGTCCGGCGACCTCCCCAAGGCGATCGCCTGCGGCGCGGACTCGGTGATGATGGGCTCCCCGCTGGCCCGCGCGACCGACGCGCCGGGCCGGGGCAACCACTGGGGCATGGAGGCGGTCAACGAGGAACTGCCCCGCGGAAAGAAGGTCGACCTCGGCACGGTCGGCACGATCGAGGAGGTCCTGGCCGGCCCCTCCCACACCCCCGACGGCTCGATGAACTTCTTCGGCGCCCTCCGCCGCGCGATGGCCACCACCGGCTACAGCGAACTCAAGGAGTTCCAGCGGGTGGAGGTCACGGTGGCGGACTCACAGCACAAGCGGTAGTCGTAGGACGCGGCCCTTACGACGAGAAGGGGGCCGGTCACCTGGTGAGGTGACCGGCCCCCTTCGTGCTGTCCGGGCCCGGTGCCGTGGTCAGAGGCGGTGCGCCGCCCCCGTCGGGGTCGCTCCGCAGGTGTCCAGGAGGAGTTGGGCCTTGACCGACAGGCCCTGGAGGTCGTACGTGCGGTGGTGTTGGAGGAGGATCGTGAGGTCGGCTTCGGCGGCGGCCTCATAGAGGGAGTCGGCTCGGGGGACCGGGCGGTCCAGGACGCTCCAGGACGGGACGTGCGGGTCGTGGTAGCTGACGGAGGCGCCGAGTTCCATCAGGCGGACGGCGATCTCGCGGGCGGGGGTGGCCTGTTGGTCGGCGAGGTCGGGTTTGTAGGTGACGCCCAGGAGGAGGACGCGGGCGGCGCGGGCCGACTTGCCGTGCTCGTTGAGGAGGGCCGCGGCGCGCTGGATGACGTAGCGCGGCATCTGGGTGTTGACCTGTTGGGCGAGTTCGACCATGCGCAGGGTGCGGCCGGTGTGGCCGGTCAGGTCCTGGGGGACGGCGTGGCCGCCGACGCCGGGTCCTGGGCGGAAGGCGTGGAAGCCGAAGGGCTTGGTCTCCGAGCAGCGGATGACGTCCCAGAGGTCGACGCCCAGGTCGTGGCAGAGGACGGCCATCTCGTTGACGAGCGCGATGTTGACGTGCCGGAAGTTGGTCTCCAGGAGCTGCACGGTCTCCGCCTCGCGCAAGCCACGCGCGCGTACCACCTTGTCGGTGAGGCGCCCGTAGAACGCGGCGGCCGACTCCGTGCACGCGGGCGTGAGGCCGCCGATCACCTTCGGGGTGTTGGCCGGGGTGAAGTCGCGGTTGCCCGGATCCACCCGGCTGGGGGAGTACGCGAGGTGGAAGTCGCGGCCCGCGCGCAGCCCTGAGCCCGCTTCGAGGATCGGGCGCAGAACCGTCTCCGTGGTGCCCGGGTGCACGGGCGACTCCAGGATCACGGTGGTGTGCGGGCGCAACTGCGCGGCGAGGGTGCGCGCGGCCGTCTCCACCGGGGTGAGGTCGAGGCCGCCGTCCGCGCCGCGCGGGGTGGGCACACAGATGACCGCGGTGCGTACGCGGCCCAGCTCGGCCGGGCTGGTCGCGTGCCGGAAGCCCCCCGAGAGCATCCGGCGCAGTTCGGCGGGGCTGAGCGAACCGGGCTCGGGCCCGGTCCGGTAGCCGAGCGTGGAGATGCCGGCGGCGACGGCGGCCTGGGCCAGCGGCAGGCCGAACGGGCCGAGTCCGATGACGGCGAGATCTGCGGGCATGGCGTGGGCCGTCCTTCCCAGTAACCGAAGCGGGACAGGTGCGCAAGCCCTGTGGACAGAACGAGCGAGCGCAATGTCAGACTAGGAGTAAATATGACCGATATGCGGGATTGGTCGGCTGTGTTTTCCGGGCGGGCGGTGAATGTTGTCCACAGGCTGGGGGCGAGTAGTGGCTGAAGTTGGGCAACACGGTCAGAATTTGGGCAGGAGGGGGACGTAGGAATCCGGGTCGGGGGGAGTAGGGAACGGGAACGGGCTTCGCCCGACGGGTGTGGCCGGCGCTACCGAAAGCGGAAAGCGGGAGGCAGCTGTGAGGACAGCGACACTGGGGCCGGCGCAGCGGGCCGAGTCACTGGCGGGAATGGCCGAGCGCGAGCTGGACCTGTTGGTGGTGGGCGGCGGTGTGGTCGGCGCGGGCACCGCCCTGGACGCCGTGACCCGCGGCCTGTCGACGGGCCTGGTCGAGGCGCGCGACTGGGCCTCGGGCACGTCCAGCAGGTCCAGCAAGCTCATCCACGGCGGCCTGCGCTACCTGGAGATGCTCGACTTCGCCCTCGTACGAGAAGCGCTCAAGGAGCGCGGGCTGCTGCTCGAGCGGCTCGCCCCGCACCTCGTGAAGCCGGTGGCGTTCCTGTACCCGCTCCAGCACAAGGGCTGGGAGCGCCTGTACGCCGGATCGGGCGTCGCGCTCTACGACGGCATGTCGATGGCCCGGGGGCATGGCCGGGGCCTGCCGACGCACCGGCACCTGAGCCGCCGTCACGCCCTGCGCGTGGCACCCGCGTTGAAGAAGGACGCGCTGGTCGGAGCGTTGCAGTACTACGACGCCCAGATGGACGACGCCCGCTACGTGGCCACCCTGGTGCGCACCGCGTCGTCGTACGGCGCGAAGGTCGCCAACCGCGCGCGCGTGACGGGCTTCCTGCGCGAGGGCGAACGGGTCGTCGGCGCGCGCGTGCAGGACGTCGAGGCGGGCGGCGAGTACGAGATCCGCGCCAAGCAGGTCGTGAACGCGACGGGCGTGTGGACCGACGACACCCAGGCGCTGGTGGGGGAGCGCGGCCAGTTCCACGTCCGGGCCTCCAAGGGCATCCACCTCGTCGTACCGAAGGACCGCATCAACTCCTCCACCGGCCTGATCCTGCGCACCGAGAAGTCCGTCCTGTTCGTCATCCCCTGGGGCCGGCACTGGATCGTCGGTACGACGGACACCGACTGGGACCTCGACAAGGCGCACCCGGCCGCGTCCAGCGCGGACATCGACTACCTCCTTGAGCACGTGAACTCGGTGCTCGCGGTGCCGCTGACCCGGGACGACGTCCAGGGCGTCTACGCCGGCCTGCGCCCGCTGCTGGCCGGTGAGTCCGACGCCACCAGCAAGCTGTCGCGCGAGCACACCGTGGCGCATCCGGTGCCGGGGCTCGTCGTCGTGGCGGGCGGCAAGTACACGACGTACCGGGTGATGGCCAAGGACGCGGTGGACGAGGCCGTGCACGGACTCGACATGCGCGTCGCCGAGTGCGTCACCGAGGACGTGCCGCTGATCGGCGCGGAGGGCTACCGGGCGCTGTGGAACGCGCGGGCGCGGATCGCGGCCAAGACCGGCATCCATGTCGTGCGCGTGGAGCACCTGTTGAACCGGTACGGGTCGATGGCGGAGGAGGTCCTCGACCTCATCGCCGGCGACTCCTCGCTCGGCGAACCCCTCCAGGCCGCCGACGACTATCTGCGCGCCGAGATCGTCTACGCCGCCTCGCACGAGGGTGCCCGGCACCTGGACGACGTGCTGACCCGGCGCACGCGCATCTCGATCGAGACGTTCGACCGGGGCACGCGCAGCGCCCGTGAGGCGGCCGAGTTGATGGCGCCGGTCCTCGGCTGGGACAAGGACCAGATCGAGCGCGAGGTCGAGCACTACGAGAAGCGGGTGGAGGCCGAGCGGGAGTCCCAGCGCCAGCCCGACGACCTGACGGCGGACGCGGCGCGGTTGGGGGCGCCGGACATCGTGCCGCTGTAGGACGCCGGGTGGGATGCCCTGCGGGGCGGTAGTCGGGTAGTGCTTTGCCAGGGCGGTTCGCGGAGTTCCGCGGACCGCCCGCGGTGTCACTCGAACGAGTGTCGTGAACCGGGATCTTCGTTCGGAACCGGCTCGTTCTACGAGGTGCGGGGGCAGAACTCGGCGGCGAGCAACCGGGGTTCAAGGTCGGGGTCTGCGATCGCGGTCGTGTTCACGCGGAAGGTGAGGACCCGACGGCCGTCGACGGTGGCAGCGGTGCGCACGTAGCTGCCGGAGATGCGTCCGTTGTGCCCCCACACCGTGATGCCGCACGACAGCTTCACGGGAAACAGGCCCATGCCGTACGAGCCGTGTGCGGACCGGGTGTCACGCATCTCGCGCAGCCGGCGCGGGGGCAGCAGTTCACCGCCGAGCAGGGCCGCGTAGAAGCGGTTCAGGTCGGCGAGCGTGGTCACCAGCTCGCCCGCGGCGCCGGCCACCCGCGGGTCGAGTTCGGTGACGTCGGTTCCGTCGGCGGCGTAGGCGCGGCCGTGCGGGGAGGGGAGCGTGGTGCGCGAGCCGGGGAAGGAGGTGCCCGTCAGACCCAGCGGAGCGATGATGCGGCGCTCGGCCTCGACGGCGTACGAGCGGCCGGTGACCTGCTCGACGACCATGCCGAGTACGACGTAGTTGGTGTTGGAGTAGGCGAAGTGGCCGCGGTCGGCCGGGGGGTGGGTGAGTGCGAGGCGTACGGCTTGAGCGGGGGTGAGAGGGACGGTGCCGGCGGTGTCGCGCGTGTAGTCGTACAGGCCGCTGGTGTGGGTGAGCAGGGCGCGCAGGGTCAGGGCGCGGCCGTCGTTGCCCGCGCCGTGGACGAGGCCGGGCAGGTGGTCCTCGACGGTGTCGGACAGGGACAGCCGGTGTTCGGCGGCCAGTTGGAGCACGACCGTCGCGATGAAGGTCTTCGTGATGCTGCCGGCGCGGAAGTGGTCGGCGCGGGAGATGCCGGTGCCCGCGGCGGCGTAGCGGGTGCCCGACTCCTCCTGCGCGAGCAGTGCCGCGGCGGGGGCGCCGCCCTGGGTGACCAGGAGCGGGAGGAGTGCGTCCGTGGCCGGTGGCTCGGGAGTGGAGGAGGCCGCCGGGGTCAGGGCCAGGAGCGTGACGGATACGAGGGACACGAGGGACACAGGCAGGGCCAGTAGTGTCCGAAGCGGTGGCATCGCGGGTCCCGTCGTGGGTCCTTGTCGGGTCCATCTCTGAACCGGGTCCGAACCATCGCCGGTCCCTCGCGGGCCCCTCGTTGGTCCGCCTTCGGTCCGTCTCTGGTGGGGCCCATCATGCAGGGCGGGCGGGTGCCGGGTCCAAGGGGGGCCGGGTTGAGCGGAACGGGCGGTTCCGGTGGGGGAGTTCCGGGATTCGGGGCGCTCGGGGTTTGGGGCCGGGGGTGCTGAAGTGTCGGGCTCGGGGTCTTGAGATGCGGGGCTTCGGGCGCTTTGTTACTGCGGGTTCGGGCGGCTGGAAGCCAGGGTTCCGGATGCGTGGGGTTTTTGGGGCAGGTGTTCGGGTCCAGGTGGGGCGTCAGAGGCACCCTGGGCGTAGGGCACTTGTCGGGTGAGGGACAATGGAGGCTCTGTCAGGGCGGGTTGCATGAGGGGACGCATGTCGGAGGCGGAGCGGGCGGGCACATCTCGCCAGGACACTCGTCAGGACAAGAGCGAGCGTCTTCTCGCCGGGCGGTACCGCCTGGGAGGAGTGCTCGGCCGCGGAGGCATGGGCACGGTCTGGCGGGCCGAGGACGAGACCCTGGGCCGGACGGTCGCGGTCAAGGAATTGCGGTTCCCGTCGAGCATCGACGACGAGGAGAAACGGCGGCTGATCACACGGACGCTGCGCGAGGCGAAGGCGATCGCGCGGATCCGTAACAACAGCGCGGTGACGGTCTTCGACGTGGTCGACGAGGACGACCGGCCGTGGATCGTGATGGAGCTCGTCGAGGGCAAGTCGCTCGCCGAGGTCATCCGCGAGGACGGCCTGCTGGAGCCGAAGCGGGCCGCGGAGGTCGGCCTCGCGATACTCGACGTGCTGCGTTCGGCGCACCGCGAGGGCATCCTGCACCGTGACGTGAAGCCGTCGAACGTGCTGCTGGAGTCCGAGACCGACCGTGTCGTGCTCACCGACTTCGGCATCGCCCAGGTCGAGGGCGACCCGTCCATCACCTCGACCGGCATGCTCGTCGGCGCGCCCTCCTACATCTCCCCGGAGCGGGCGCGCGGGCACAAGCCCGGTCCGGCGGCCGACCTGTGGTCGCTGGGCGGGTTGCTGTACGCGGCGGTCGAAGGTGCGCCGCCGTACGACAAGGGTTCCGCGATCGCGACCCTCACCGCGGTGATGACCGAGCCGTTGGAGGACCCGAAGAACGCGGGGCCGCTGAAGGACGTCATCTACGGACTGCTCACCAAGGACCCGGCGCAGCGGCTCGACGACGCGGGTGCGCGGCGGATGCTGAACGCGGTCATCCACGCGCCCGAGCCGAAGGCCGAGCCGGAGCCGGCGGTCGACACGACCAGGGTCGTGCCGTTGCCGGAGCAGCCCGACGGGCGTCGGGGCAGGGGGAGTTCGGGCTCGACGGGTTCCGGCGGCAAGCGCGGCGAGGAGGCCGCGGAGAAGCTGCGCGGGGCGTTCCGTTCCGTGAAGAAGGCGGCGGTGGCGGCCGGTGCCGCCGGGTCGGCGGCTGCGGCGCGGACCAAGTCGGGGGGCGGGTCGGAGGGTTCGAAGGCTGAGGGTGGGGCCGGGGCCGGAGCAGGGACGCGGGCTGGTGCCGGGTCCGGGACTGGTGTCGGATCCGGGGCTGGCGTCCGTGACGACCGTGTCGGTGGCTCGGCCGGGGCGGTGGCTTCCGCGGGTTCTACGGCTCCCGCGGGTTCGACGACACCCATGGCTCCCGTGACCCCTTCGGCTCCGGCTGTTCCTGCGGCTCCCAAGACTCCTGCCGCGTCCGGTGGTTCGGCTTCCCGGGGTTCTTCCGGCGGGGCCTCGACGACGGCTTCGCCGTCGTCCGGGGTGTCCTCGTCGTCGGCGACCTCGGGCGCCTCGGGGGCTTCGGGGTCCAACGCCTCGGGTGGTGGGCGGAGTTCGGGGTGGCCCGTGATGACGCCGCCGGATCTGCCGCCGCGGTCGGTGCCGAGGGCGCCGATCACGGACGTCGTGCCGAGGCGGACGTTGGTGATCATCGCGGTGGTCGTGGTGCTCGCGGTGCTCGGTGTCGTGCTGGCCTTCACGCTCGGTGGGGACGACGACGGGTCCGACAGCGGCAAGAGCGAGGGCGGGAAGACTGTCGCGAGCTCCGGTTCGAGCGCGAAGGCGAGCGCGGGGTCCGGGTCGGAGGACAACACCAAGGAGGACACCAGCGCCGGCAAGGGCGCGGGCGGGTCCTCGTCGGGGGACACCGGGACCGAGACGGACTCGACGGCCAGTGCGAACGCGTCCGGCGACGGGTCGAGTTCGGGCAGTTCGAACGGGTCGAGCGGGTCTTCCGGGGACGCCGCCGGCGTGGAGTCGACGCACAAGGGCAGCCAGGGGTACTCGATCGGGCTGCCCGCGGGGTGGAAGTACAAGTCCTCGGACGCTGCGGGTGACCGGTTCACGGGGCCCGACGGGCAGAAGCTGCTGGTCGCCTGGACGTCCACGCCGAAGGGCGACCCGGTCGCCGACTGGAAGAACCAGGAGCGTGCCATGGCGCGCTCGCAGTACACGAAGATCCGAATAGAGCAGGTGGACTACCGCGGCTGGAACACGGCCGACTGGGAGTTCACCTACGTGGACGGCGGCACCAAGTACCGCACGATCGACCGGGGGTTCGTGGTCAACGGGAGTCTCGGGTACGCGCTGATGTACACGGCGAAAGCCGCGAACTGGGACACTGACCTCCGCAAGGCCACCTGGCAGACCCTCGCGAAGACGTTCGAACCCAAATCGTGAGCTGACTGGCCGCTGTTTGGGGCGTGAGATCTGGCATCCCCTCTTTGCGAGTTGCCTCCGGCACGTATCGTGAAGGTTCGCGGACCGTACGCATCCGGGTATGCGTCGGAACGGGACGCGAGGCGAACGGAATTGACCGACCGGGCGGCTGGGGGAGGCAACGTGGACGACTATGCGGGACGGGTCCTGGCCGACCGCTACCGCCTGCCGCTGCCGCCTTCCGACGAGTACGAACTGACCGAGACCCGCGCCTTCGACACCTACAGCGGACAGGAAGTCCTCGTCCGGCAGGTGCCGTTGCCGGAGGTCGTCGAGGCCGAGGTGCTCGACGACCAGGGGTTGCCCGAGGGATTCACGGCGCGTGACCGCGGCGTGCGACGGTCCCCGGCGCGTGGTGAGCCGCGGCGGCCCGCCGATCCGGCCGTGCGGCGCGCGGTCGACGCCGCGCAGGCCGCGGCCCGGATTCCCGACCATCCTCGGCTCGACCAGGTCTTCGACGTGTTTGCCGAGGGTGGGTCGCTGTGGATAGTGAGCGAGTTGGTGCCCGCGAGGCCGCTGTCGGCGCTGCTCGCCGAGAAGTCGCTGACTCCGTACCGGGCGGCCGAGGTCGCGTCCGACGTCCTCATGGCGCTGCGGGTGCTGCACGCGCACGGCTGGGTGCACCGGAACATCACCGCGCGCACGGTGCTCGTCTGCGACGACGGCCGCGTGATGCTGACCGGGCTCGCGGTGGGGGCGGCGGAGGAGGCGTTGTGCGGGTACGACCCGGTGCCGGCGGCGGATGATGACGGTGCGGGCGCGGCCGCGGGTGTGGGTACAGGTGGCGGTGGGGCTGGGCCCGGGGTGTCAGGTACGCCGGGGCACGGTCAGGGGCATGGGCATGGGCAGGGAATTGAGCTTGGGCAGGGGGCCGGGCAGAGGTCCGGAACGGGACAGGGGCTCGGAGGGTCCGGCGGGTCCGCAGGCCAGGGATTCGCAGGAGCCGGGGCCGGTGCCAGTGCCAGTGCCTTAGGAGTGGGCAACTCCCCGGGGGGTGCGGGGGCTTCGGGGAGTCACGGTGGTGCGGGTGGTGCCGGGGGCGTTGATCCCGAGGCCGCTCGCCGTGCTGCCATCAACGCGCGTGCGGCGGGCGGGTTGCCGCCGGCCGGGACAGAGACGGCGGCCAACGGGACGGGGACGTCCGGCGCCCTCGCGCCGAAGGCGCTGGAAGGCGGCGGGGACATCAGGGCCGCGCGGGCCGGGGCGATCGCGGCGTACCGGGCGGGCGCCCGTGCCGCGGCCCGGGTCCAGGAGGCGCAGCAGCACGGGCGGGCGGCCCTGCCCGGTGCCCGGCCGGCGCCCGAGGTCGGGCCCGGCCCGCAGACCAACGGCTCGTCACAGCCGTATCCCTCCGGGGACGGCGGGGAGAGCAGGCCCGGTGCGGGAGCGCCGCCGGGGCAGATCGCCGACCCCTATGGCGTGGGCACCTCCTGGCACGGCGCGACGCCTCGCGGGGCGACACCGGTGACGGAGGGACAGGACCGTACGGCGCTGCCGGCCGGTGGCGACCCCGGCACGGGTACCGGCCCCGGCACGGGTACCGGTCCCGGCACGGGTACCGGCCCCGGCTTCAGCATGCCCTCCGCGCCCGGTGCCCCGGCTCCCGGCCTGGGCGCGGCCCCCGCGACGGGCGTCCCGACTCCCGGCCAACCCGGTTTCGGCGCTCACCCCGGGACGCCGGGTCGTCCCGACACGTTCGGCCACCCCGACTCCCCGTCAGGCCCGCACGGCGTGTCCGGCATCGGGTCTCACCTCGGTCAGCCGGGGCAGGCGGGCATCCATCGTGGCGCCGCCGCCCTTCCCTCCGCGGGTCACGCCGCGCCTGAAGTCGGGGTGTCCGGTCACTCCGGCCAAGGGCTCCAGGCTCCCGGCACCGCCGTCCCCACTCAGCGACCCCACCCCCCGAGCCGCTGGGACGACCTCCGTGCCGACGTTCCGGCCGCTCGGCGTGGGCCTGCCACTCCGCTCGCCGCCGAGCGGGCGCGGCAGGCTCGGATGGCTGTGGTGGGGCCCGTGACCGAGCGGTGGGCGCCGGAGCAGGCCGGGCCCGTGCACGAGAACTGGCAGTTGGCGGCGCCGATCGGGCCCGCCACCGACCTGTGGGCGCTGGGCGCGTTGCTGTACCGGGCCGTGCAGGGGCATGCGCCGTATCCGGAGGAGTCGACGGCCGAACTGGTGCAGATGGTGTGCGCCGAGCCGCCGGCCTTCGCGGAGGAGTGCGGTCCGCTGCGGCCGGTCGTCGAGTCGTTGTTGCGGCAGGATCCGACCGAGCGGCTGGAGTTCGAGGAACTCAGGGGCTGGCTGCGGTCGTTGGTGCGCTCCGCGCCCGAGGCCGAGGCCGGGGTGAACGTGGTGGCCGCGCCGCCCGCCGACTCCAGCCGGCTGCCCATCGTGCGCCGGCGGGGCGAGTTGGTGCGCCGGCGGCGGGCCGGGCTGCCCGCGACCTCTCCGCACGGGCGGCACAAGCGGGCCAAGACGGAGGCGAAGTCGCCGCGTCACCTCGGCCGCACCCTCCTGCTGCTGATCCTGCTTCTGCTGGCCGGGGCCGTCGCGTACGCCCTGATGTTCATGCCGAAGTCCGGCGACGACGGCGCGGCCGGCACGGACCGGACCGGGGCCGCGGGGGACGTCAGTCCCGAGCCGCAGCGGTCGGACGTGACCGCGAGCAGCGAGCCGCGGCCGGACCAGACCTCGCCCCAGCCGGAGAAGACACCGTCGAAGTCGGCGTCTGCGAGCGTCGGCGGGTCGGCGACCTCCGGGCCCGACGTCGGTGCCGGGTTCACCCTGCGCAAGGACCCCGAGGGCTTCCAGGTCGCCGTGGCCAAGGGCTGGACCCGGACGCCCAAGAACTCCTGGAACCAAGTGGTCTACTCGCACGGCGACTTCGAGCTCATCCTCGTGCCGGGCCGCGACGGCGCCGTGACCTACGGCAGCGATCCGTTGGCGTACCAGCGGGACACGGAGCACGAGTTGCAGCCGTACCGCACCTCCAGTTGGGCCACCGCCACCGGGCTGAAGTCGATCACGGTGGGCGAACGGGAGATGGCCGAGGGGCAGTACACCTGGAGCGACGACTCGGGGCGCGACCTCTTCGTACGGAATCTCGCGATCCTGATCAACGGGCGGTACCACGTGGTGCAGGTGCGTGGGCCCGAGTCGGAGCGGGACGAGGTGACACGGCTGTACGAGCAGGCGTCGGCCACCTACCAGTTCACGCGCTGACCTCCCGTCCGCAGGACGGGCTGACCTTCGCTCACGTCACCGGACGGCCTCCACTTGTGAACAGTGCGTGAAGAGGGCGATCGGTTCACTCTCCGGCCCAGAAGCGACAACTGTCACAGTGGGGTTTCCTTGGGACCCCCCTGGTTCCCTGGACGTGGACCGGTCCTTAGTCTGAGCCTGTCAAGACCATTGCGGGGCAACGTGAATCAGATGCAGGGCCAGCTTGTCGCCGGCCGTTACCGGCTCGCCGAGTCGATCGGCAGCGGTGGCATGGGCCGCGTGTGGCGCGCCCACGACGAGGTGCTGCACCGGGCCGTCGCGATCAAGGAGTTGACCGCCGCGCTCTATGTGTCCGAGGGCGACCAGGAACGGTTGCTCGCGCGGACCAGGGCCGAGGCGCGGGCCGCCGCGCGGATCAACAACTCCGCCGTCGTCACCGTGCACGACGTGCTGGAACACGACGGCCGGCCGTGGATCGTGATGGAGCTGGTCGAGGGGTACTCGCTGGCCGACGCGGTCAAGGAGCGCGGACGGATCGAGTCCGCCGAGGCCGCGCGCATCGGTCTGTGGGTGCTGCGGGCGCTGCGCGCCGCGCACACCGCCGGTGTCCTGCACCGCGATGTGAAGCCTGGAAACGTACTCATCGGGCACGACGGGCGTGTGCTCCTCACCGACTTCGGCATCGCCCAGATCGAGGGCGACTCGACGATCACCCGCACCGGTGAGGTCGTCGGCTCGGTCGACTACCTCGCCCCCGAGCGTGTCCGCGGCCACGACCCGGGCCCCGCCTCCGACCTGTGGGCGCTGGGCGCCACGCTGTACACGGCGGTGGAGGGCAGGTCGCCGTTCCGCCGCACCTCGCCGCTGTCCACGATGCAGGCGGTCGTCGAGGAGGAAGCCGCCGAGCTGCACCACGCAGGACCGCTCGCCCCCGTCATCACCGCGCTGCTGCACAAGGACCCGGCCCTGCGCCCGGACACCGCCGAGGCCGAGCAACTGCTCGCCGAGGCGGCGGAGGGGCGCCGGCCCAACGGGGCACAGGTGTACGTGCCGACGCAGCACACGGGCGTACGGCACGACCCGGAGTCCGGTACGGATTCGCAGGCCGAGTCCTGGACGGACTCTCAGCAGGGGCCCGGCGGGCGGGGCTCGCAGGCCGGTTCCGCGATGCCGCCTCGTGCGACGCCGCCGTATGCGACCGGCTCCGGCAGCTCGTATCCGGCGCCCGGTCCGGGTACGGGGTATCCCTCGGGCTCAGGTGCCGGGTACCCGTCCGGCTCGGGCACCGCCTATCCCTCCGGTCCGGGCAGCTCGTATCCCTCCGGCTCGGCCACCCCGTACCCGCCGGTCAACGGTCCGACGTCGGTCGGGCCGCACGGGATGGGGCCGGAAGGGCCCACCGGCGTCGGCCCGGGGCCCGCGCCCAGGCGTCGGCGGCTGCGGACCCTCGTGCTCGCCGTCGTCCTCGCGGCGGTCGTCGGCGGGGGGACGGTCGTGGCGCTCCAGAAGTGGGACGAGGGGCGGCAGAACGACGGGTCGGGCTCGGTGTCGTCGAGCCCGGAGCCGTCGGCGTCGTCGACGTCCACGGAGAACACCAACGGGGCCGTGCCCGCCGGGTGGCGGAAGTACGACGACCCCTGGGGCTTCAGCGTCTATCTGCCCGCGGGCTGGAAGCGGTCGGTCGTCGGGGTCGACGGCGATCTGCGGCAGGTCGACTACACGCCCGACGGCGGCGAGCACTTCGTCCGTATCGCCGTCGACACCTCGCCGGACTTCGCGACCGCCTACGACCACCAGGCCGACCTGGACCAGCAGCTCCAGGTACGGCTGGTCGACTACAAGACCGTGCGGCTGCAGAAGAACATCTACCGCGACCGCGACGGCTCCGTCTGGGAGTACACCTGGACCGCGCGGGCGAAGGACACCCCGTTCCCCGGGCCGCGCCGGGCCGTCGAGGAGACGTACATCGCGCGGGACGGCACCGAGTACGTGATCTACATTTCCTCGCCGGCCGCGGACTGGGCGACGACGAGCAAGCAGTTCACGTCGGTGCTTCAGGGCTGGCAGGAGAAGACCTCCCAGTGATCTGAACGGCCGTCCCGCCGACGGGGGTTGGCGCGCGGGTTGGCCGGTCGCGGCCCCGGAGCCGGTTCGTCCGGTGCGGCATGATGGGACGCATGGGGACCGAGGGGGCAGGCGTCCGCGTCATCGCGGGCCGTTACCGGCTGGAGTCGAGGCTGGGGCGCGGCGGCATGGGTGTGGTGTGGCGGGCGACCGACGAACTGCTCGGCAGGCAGGTGGCGGTCAAGGAGATACCGCTCGACCTCGACGAGACGCTCTCCGCGGAGGAGACCCGCCGCCAGCGCGACCGCACCCTGCGGGAGGGGCGTGCCGTGGCCCAGCTCCGCCACCCGCACATCATCGTCGTCCACGACGTCGTCGAGCAGGACGAACGCCCGTATCTCGTCATGGAGTTGATCGACGGCGGATCCCTGGCCGACCGGATCTCCACGCGCGGCCCGGTCGACGCCCCCGAGGCCGCGCGGATCGGCATCGCCCTGCTGAGCGCGCTCGCCGCGGCGCACGCGGCCGGTGTCCTGCACCGCGACATCAAGCCCGCCAACGTGCTGCTGGGGTCCGAGGGCGACCGGATCGTCCTCACCGACTTCGGTATCGCGCAGGTCGCGGGCGCCACGACGCTCACCGAGACCGGGGCCTTCGTCGGCTCGCCCGAGTACACGGCTCCGGAGCGGATGTCGGGGGCGCGGACCGGACCGGAGTCCGACCTGTGGTCGCTTGGCGCGCTGCTGTGCACGATCGTCAGCGGTGAGTCCCCGTTCCGGCGCGACTCGTTGGGCGGCATCCTGCACGCCGTCGTCTTCGACGAGATCCGCCCGCCGGCCCAGGCCGCCCCGCTCCTGCCCGTCGTACGGGGCCTGTTGGAGCGCGATCCGGACCGGCGCCTTGACGCGCCCCAGGCCGAGCGGATGCTGCGCGCCTATCTGGACTCCGGCCGCACGCCCCAACTGTCGCCCCGCTACACGCCGACCCGGCGGGACACGCCCACGCCGTCGCCCGCGCCGGCGACTCCTGCCCCGTCCTCCCCGACGGTGGAGACCCGGCGCTCCACCCGGGGCGTACTGGTGGCCGCCCTGCTCGTCGCCGCGACGGCCGGGGCGGGGGTGTCGGCGGCGGCGCTGCTCATGAACGGGGACGGGGACGGAGGCGGCGGGGCGCCGAAGAGTTCGGGGCCCGGGGTGTCGGTGAGCGCGACGACGGGGGCCCGTACGCCGACTTCGCACCCGTCCGCCCCGAGCACGCCGGTGAGCGGTACGCCGACAGCCGGTACGCCGACGCCGAGCGCGCCCCGCGCTTCCTCCCCCGCACCCACCGACGGGACCCACGCCTCCGCGCCCTCCGGCTACCGCGTCGCGGACGACCCCGCCGGATTCTCGCTCGCCGTCCCGGAGGGCTTCACCCGCACGCCCCAGGGCGAGCGCGTCTTCTACATGTCGCCGGGGCAGACATTCCGCCTCGGCATCAAGATTGCCGAACCCCAGGAGGGCGGCCCGCTCGGGGTGATGCGGCGCGCGGCGGCCAAGGGCCCGGACACGAACCCCGGTTACCACGACGGCCGGGTCACCGAGACCACGCACCACGAACTCCCCGCCGCCCTCTGGGAGTTCACCTGGAACGGCTTCAGCACGGCCGAGGGTCCCCGGCACACGTACGACGTGTGCTGGGAGGAGGACGGGCGGCTGTACGACGTGTGGGTGTCGGCGCCGGTCGGGAAGGTGCGGGAGGCGAAGGAGTACTTCGATGTCGCGGTGGACACGTTCGTCACGGCTCTGTGACCGCTGTGCCCGCTGTCTGGATGTGGAGCCACGTGGCGCGATATGCATGGTGACATGAGCAGCAACGGGGGATCCGGGCACCGGCCCGACGACACGACGAGTTTTGTTCTGCAACCGCCCAGTCAGGTCGTCGCCCATCCGCAGGTCGGCCCGCAGGAGCCCGGGACCGGTCGTCTCATCGCCGGGCGCTACCGGCTGCTGGCCAAGCTCGGGCACGGTGGCATGGGGACGGTGTGGCGGGCCAAGGACGAGACGGTGGACCGCGAGGTCGCCGTCAAGGAACCCCGCGTCCCCGACACACTTCCCGAACGCGAACGCGCCAACGCCTTCGAGCGGATGCGCCGTGAGGCCCGTGCCGCGGCCCGCCTCGACCATCCGGCCGTCGTGAACGTCCACGATGTGGCCGTCGTGGACGGCCAGCCGTGGATCGTCATG
Source organism: Streptomyces sp. NPDC002499 (assembly GCF_053595415.1). Lineage (NCBI taxonomy): Bacteria > Bacillati > Actinomycetota > Actinomycetes > Kitasatosporales > Streptomycetaceae > Streptomyces > Streptomyces sp. NPDC002499. Next base: position 47,507 of record NZ_JBSFXO010000020.1, on the reverse strand, counting down.
GAGCTGGTGCACGGCCGTTCGCTCGGCGACGCCCTCCAGGAGGGCACGCTGGACGCGCGCGAGGCGGCCAGGGTCGGCCTGGAGGTGCTCGGCGCGCTGGAGGCCGCGCACGCGGCGGGCATCCTGCACCGGGACGTCAAACCGGACAACGTGCTGCTCGGCCGGCACGGCCGGGTCGTCCTCACCGACTTCGGCATCGCCCAGATCGAGGGCGAGACGAACCTGACGGACACCGGCGGGTTCGTCGGCTCGCCCGAATACATCGCCCCCGAGCGGGTGTTGGGCCAGCGCCCCGGCCCCTCCTCCGACCTCTGGTCCCTCGGCGTCGTCCTCTACGCGGCCACGGAGGGCGTCTCGCCGTTCCGTCGCAGCAACACCCCGGCGACGCTCCAGTCGGTCCTCAACGGCACGCCGGCGCCGCCGACTTCGGCGTCAGGGCCGCTGTCCGACGTGATCACCCGCCTGCTCCACAAGGACCCGGCGCACAGACCGAACGCGGCGCAGGTCAGGGCGCTGCTGGAGGAGACGGCGAACCCGCCGACTCCCTTGCCCACACAGTCGGTTCGGGTCATCGCGCCGGGTGCCGGTGCCGGTGCCGGTGCCTGGGGCGGGCGCAGGACGTGGCTGGCGTTCGGCGCGGGAGTCGTCGCGGCGGCGGTGGTGGCGGGGGCGTCGGCGTATGTGGCGGTGGCGGATCCGTTCGGGGGGTCGGGGGGTCTGCCGGGTGGGTGGAAGGAGTACGACCTGGGCGCGAAGGTCGGTACGACGGTCGCGGTGCCCGCCGGTTTCGTGAAGGACAAGCCCGCGACGGACTCCGACGGGACCACCGTGCGGTTCAGGGACCCCAGCAGCGCGGTCTACGTCAGCGTGGACCGGGACGCCAAGGCCGACGACAAGGACAACGAGATCCCGGACTCCGCCGCGGCCAGGGCCTTCGCGGAGTGGGAGTCGCTCAAGGACGGCGAGTACTCCTGGGGCATCGGAGACACCCCCGCTCCCAAGGGCGGACCCGACGAGGCGACGTACGAGGGGCGCAAGGCGGAGGGGAACCACATCACCTACGTGGCGGCGGACTCGCAGAATCCACAGCCGCGCGAGGCCGAAGTCCGGTACTACCGGGCGACCAACGGCGACATGTACCGGCTGTGGATCGACTACCCGGGCAAGAGCTACTTCACCGACGAGGGCCGCGACATCGCCAAGTCCGTGATCGAGAACTGGCAGATCCACAACCTCTGACCCGTCCCTCCGTCACCCGCCCCGAACCCCCGCCCGATACCTCCCCGGCGTCACCCCGAACTCCCGGCTGAACGCGTGCGAGAGGGCGTACGGCGTGCTGTACCCGGTCTCGCGGGCCACGGACGCCAACGGGACGTCGGTGTCCCGCAGCAGCGCCGCCGTGCGGGTCAGCCGCCACCACGTCAGGTACGCCATCGGCGGCCGCCCCACCAGCGCCGTGAACCGCCGGGCCAGCGTCGCCCGGGAGACCCCCGCCTCGGCGGCCAACCGGTCGTTGGTCCAGGGGGCCGCCGGGTCCGAGTGCACGGCACGCAGAGCGGCCGTGGTCACCGGGTCGCTCAGCACCGCCGGCCACACACCCGTCGCCGCGTCCGACATCCACGCCCGGACCATGTAGATCAGCAGCAGATCGAGCAGGCTCGGCAGAGCGAGGCAGGAACCCGGCCGGCGCTCGTCGAGTTCGCGGGCCAACAGATCGACGGCGGCGCGGAGTTCGGGGTGCGCACCGACCCGGTTGGGCAGGTGGACGACCTCCGGCAACTCGGCCATCAGCGGATGCACACGGCTGCGGTCGAGGCGGTACTTCCCGCACAGCAACTCCACCGCACGCCCACCTCTGCCCTCACGCCCGCCCCCGACCGGCCCCCGCATCTCCTCGAACGGCACCGCCCGCCCCGTGTCCCCGGGCGCATCCGCCAGCACATGTCCCGCCCCGTGCGGCAGCAGTACGACATCGCCGGCGCCCAGTGTCACCGCCGCGCCGCCCCCGTCCGGCACCAGCCAGCAGCCGCCCGCGAGCACGACATGGAACCCCGCGCCCCCGTACGGCGCGAGCCGGGTGCACCAACTGCCCTCGACCCGCAGCCGGTTGGAGGAGGGCTGTCCGATCCGCACGGCAGAGATCGCGTCGCTCACCACGTCCATGGTCCCCAGGTTACGCGCCGACGGATCGCTGTTGAGGCTTTCGCGTATTCAGGCGAGCAGTTCAGGCATTGGGATGCTCACCCACTCCCCATAGCGTCGACGGCATGGCTGATGACAACGCACAGAGTTTCCTGATCGGCGACGTCGAACTCACCCGGGTCGTCGAATGGCAGGCGCCCTACGCCGGGACCCGGGACTTCCTCCCCACCGCCGGGCCCGAGGTGTGGCAGGCCCACCGGGACGTGCTCGTACCGGACCACTGGGAGCCCGAGACCGACCGTGCCGTGGTCGCGATCCAGACGTGGGTGCTGCGCAGCGGCGGGCGGACCGTGGTCGTGGACACCGGCGTGGGCAACGGGCGGGAACGGCCCGGCAATCCGCTGTTCCACCAGCGGCAGGGCGGCGATCTGCCGGGCAGGCTGGCGCGGGCCGGCGTGCGGCCCGAGGACGTCGACCTCGTCGTGAACACCCACGTCCACGGCGACCACGTCGGCTGGAACACCCATGACGAGGACGGGAGTTGGGTGCCCACCTTCCCCGACGCGACCTACCTCCTGCCGGCCGCGGACGACCGCCACTTCGGCCCCGACGGTGACTTCGGCGGCGGTGCGCGCCCCGACGACCGTCTGATCTACGAGGACAGCGTCGCGCCCGTGCACAAGTCCGGGCAGGCCCTGCTGTGGGACGGCGAGTACCGCATCGACGACCACCTCACCCTGGAGTCCGCTCCCGGCCACACCCCGGGCTCGGCCGTCCTGCGGATCCACTCGCGCGGCGAGCGGGCCGTCCTCGTCGGCGACCTGCTGCACAGCCCGGTCCAGATCCCGCACCCCGAGTGCAACAGCCGCTTCGACCTGGACCCCGCGCGGGCGGCCACCAGCCGCCGACGGGTGCTGGAACGGGCCGCTGACCAGGGCGAGTTGGTGATCCCCGCGCACCTCGCCGGTTCGGGCGTTGCCGAGGTGAGCCGGCGGGACGGCGCGCTGGTCTTCGCCCGCTGGACGCCGTAGCGGTCGTCACGGCCGGCCCGCGTCGACAACCGGGCGCCCCGCAGGGTACTGATGGGGCATGAGTGCAGGCGGCGAACGGACTCGCGAGGGACGGCTGCTCGGTGGGCGCTACCGGCTGACCGAGCGCATCGGCTCCGGCGGGATGGGCACTGTCTGGCGGGCGTACGACGAGCTCGTGGGCCGGGACGTCGCCGTCAAGCAGCCCCGGCTGCCCGGCGATCCCGAGGACGAGCACCGGCAGCGGGCCGCCCACCGCCTCTACCGTGAAGCCCGCGCCGCCGCCCGGGTCGAGCATCCGGCCGCCGTCTCCATCCATGACGTCGTCGTGGAGGAGGACGGACTCCCTTGGATCGTCATGGAGTTGGTCCGCGGCGAGTCCCTGCACGAACTCCTCCAGCGCGGCCCGGTCGACGCCCCCGAGGCCGCCCGTATCGGCCACGCCGTCCTCGGCGCCCTCCAGGCCGCGCACTCCGTCGGCATCGTCCACCGGGACGTCAAGCCGGCCAATGTGCTCCTGGGCACGCACGGCCGCGTCGTCCTCACCGACTTCGGCATCGCCCATGTCCAGGGCGAGGAATCCCTCACGATGAGCGGGGAGTTCATCGGTTCGCTGGAGTTCGTCGCGCCCGAGCGGATGTCGGGTCGTGGCGCGGGTCCGGCCTCCGACCTGTGGGCCCTGGGCGTGGTGCTGTTCGCGGCCGTGGAGGGCTGGTCCCCGTTCCGGCGTACGACGTTGGAGTCCACCCTCGCCGCGGTCATCGCCTCCGACCCGCCCGAGCCCAAACAGGCAGGCCCGCTCGGCTCGTTGATCACCCGTCTGCTGGCGAAGGACCCCGAGCAGCGGCCGGGCCCCGAGGAGGCGTCCGCGATCCTGGAGGCGGTGGCCGAGGGCTGGCCGGTACCGGTCGGCTCCGCCGGGGATGTGACGGACATTCAGGATGCTTCGCTGCTGAGGGAGTTCAAGGACGACGCGGGGACGGTACGGCTGGGGGCGGGGCCGGCGTCCCGTACGCCGTCGGAGTCGGCCGCACGAGCAGCGGCGGCGTCGGGGGCGGCGAGTGACGTGACGGCCGGGGGAGGACGGGCGCCCGAGCGTGCGTCGAACCCCGCCACCACGCCGGACTCCGAGGACGCCCCGCTCGCCGAGGGCACCCCGCCTGTCGAGGACCCGCCCCCTGCCGAACCGGTGACCCAGACCGTCCCCACCCCCGACACCCGCCCCCGCACCCGCCCCAGGCGCTCACCCCTCCGCCACCCCGCCCTCCTCGCCACCGCCGGGATCCTCGTCCTGGGTGGCGCCCTGCTCACCGTGCCGCGCTTCACCGCGTCCGACGACGGATCCACCACCGAGGTCACCGTCACCCGGAGCGTGGCCCCGGCAGCCTCCGGAACCGCGGCTCCGGCCCCCGCCCCCAGCCCCTCCGCCAGCACCTCCTGGATCGCCCACCGCGAGCCGGAGATGGACGCCGTCCTCTCCCTCCCCGCCGAGTACAAGGAGGCCGCCCGCGAGGGCAGCGCCGCCGACCAGCCCCGGCTCGTCGTCTACGACATCGGGCTCGTCCAGGTCCGCCTCACCCTGTGGGACAAGGCGCCCGGCACCGTGCTGGACCGTGCGCAGAAGGCGTACAACATCTGGAACGGCTACGCGCACGACGCGAGCGGCGGAGGGACCCGTACCGTCTTCCAGGGCTTGGACGCGGTCCTCTCCGACATCACCTACAACAAGGACGAGTCCCCGACCCGGGTGATCCAGCTGATCATCGCGACCGCGGACGACCGCATGTACGAGCTGCGCGTGGACATGCCCAAGGGCACGCCAAGCGAGAAGAAGGGCGCCGCCGTGTTCGAGGGCGCCAAGGACCGTCTGGTGATTGCGAAGGGCTGAACAGGGCTGTTGGTCCTTGCACAACAGCCTGATCAGCGTGTTCGTTGCCAGTCATCACTGGCGGTGTGTGTGCGGTCGGTGAAGCCGCGTTACCGACGGGTACCCAAAGCCTCCGCTCCGGCATACGCTGCCCGTCATGACGGACTCGCAGGCCCCGGAGAAGACCGGCACCACCGTTGCCGGCACCAACCCCCTCGCCCCCGCCCCCGAGGGCGCCCGCACCGCCGCGGACGTGGTCACCCCCGAGCTGGTCGCCCAGCTCACCAAGGGCGTGGCCGGTTCCGGGCGCACCGCCAACCACAGCCCCTTCACCGGCGAGAAGCTGGCCGACCTGCCGGAGTCGACGCCCGAGGACGTGGCGGAGGCCTTCGCGGCGGCCCGCGCCGCACAGGCGCTGTGGGCGCAGGTGCCGGTCCGGCAGCGCGCGGCCGTGCTGCTGCGCTTCCACGACCTGGTGCTCGCCCGCCAGGCCGAGGTCCTCGACCTCGTCCAGCTGGAGACCGGCAAGGCGCGGCTGCACGCGCACGAGGAGGTCCAGGCCGTCGCCGTCGCGGCCCGCCACTACGGCCGCAAGGCCCCCGCCTACCTCAAGCCGAAGCGGCACACCGGAGCCGTCCCGACCCTCACCAAGGTCACCGAACTGCGCCACCCGCGGGGGGTGGTGGGCCAGATCGCCCCCTGGAACTACCCCCTGGAGCTGTCGGTCGGCGACGCGCTCCCCGCCTTCGTCGCGGGCAACGCGGTCGTCATGAAGCCGGACACCGAGACCTGCCTGACCGCCCTGTGGGCCCGCGACCTCCTCGTCGAGGCCGGTCTGCCCGCCGACGTCTTCCAGGTCGTCATCGGTGAAGGACCGGTCATCGGCCCGGAGATCGTCAAGCACGCCGACTACGTCTCCTTCACCGGCTCCACCCGCACCGGCCGCGAGGTCGCGCAGGGCGCGGCGGCCCGTCTGGTCGGCGTCTCCCTCGAACTCGGCGGCAAGAACGCCATGCTGGTCCTGGAGGACGCCGACATCGAGAAGGCCGCGGCCGGCGCGGTCCGCGCCTGCTTCTCCTCCGCGGGCCAACTCTGCGTCTCCATCGAGCGGTTGTACGTCCACGAGTCGGTCGCCGACGCCTTCCTCGACCGCTTCGCCGCCCGCACGAAGGCGATGCGCCTGGGCACCTCCCTCGCCTACGGCGCCGACATGGGCTCGCTGGCCGGCGAACGCCAGCTGGAGTCCGTCACCCGTCACGTCGAGGAGGCCGTCGCCAAGGGCGCCACGCTCGTGGCCGGCGGCCGGGCCCGCCCGGACATCGGCCCGTACTTCTTCGAGCCGACCATCCTGGACGGCGTCGAGGCACCCATGGCCGTCTGCGCCGAGGAGACCTTCGGCCCGGTCGTCTCCCTCTACCGCTTCAAGACCGACGACGAGGCCGTGGAAGCCGCCAACTCCACGCCGTACGGCCTCAATTCCTCGGTCTGGACGAAGAGCGCGGCCCGCGGGCGCGAGGTCGCCGCCCGCCTGCGCACCGGCACGGTCAACGTCAACGAGGGCTACGCCTCCGCCTACGGCAGCGTCCAGTCCCCGATGGGCGGCATGAAGGACTCCGGCCTCGGCCGCCGCCACGGCTCCGAGGGCATCCTCAAGTACACCGAGGCCCAGACGATCGCCCAGCAGCGCCTGCTGCCGATGGCCCCGTCGTTCGGCATGACCGACGAGAAGTACGCCGCGTTCATGAGCACCAGCCTGAAGGCGATGAAGGCCTTCCGGCTCAGGTGACCGACGACGGCCCGCAGCGCATCTCAATGAGGAGAACACGTTGTCGCAAGATGCCTATGACTACGACGTCCTGGTCGTCGGTTCCGGCTTCGGCGGTTCCGTCACCGCCCTGCGCCTGACCGAAAAGGGCTATCGCGTCGGCGTGTTGGAAGCGGGCCGCCGTTTCACCAGGGAGTCCCTGCCCAAGAACTCCTGGGACCTCAGGAACTACCTCTGGGCCCCCAAGCTCAACATGTACGGAATCCAGCGCATCCACCTGCTGGGCAACGTCATGGTCCTCGCCGGCGCGGGCGTCGGCGGGGGCTCCCTCAACTACGCCAACACCCTGTACGTCCCGCCGAAGCCGTTCTTCGACGACCCTCAGTGGCGGGACATCACGGACTGGCAGGAGGAGTTGAAGCCGTACTACGACCAGGCGCAGCGCATGCTCGGCGTACGGCTCAACCCGACGATGACCCCGTCCGACGTCCATCTGAAGGCCGCGGCCGAGCGGATGGGCGTCGGCGACACCTTCCACATGGCCCCGGTCGGCGTCTTCTTCGGCGACGGCAAGGACGCCGAGGGGGAGTCGAAGGCGGCCCCTGGCGACCCGGTCGCGGACCCCTACTTCGGCGGCGCGGGCCCCGACCGCAAGGCCTGCACCGAGTGCGGCGAGTGCATGACCGGCTGCCGGCACGGTGCGAAGAACACCCTGAACGAGAACTACCTCTACCTCGCCGAGAAGGCGGGCGCGGTCGTCCACCCGATGACGACCGTCGTGTCGGTCACCGACGACTCGCAGGGCGGCTACGCGGTCGCCACGCTGCCCACCGACGCCCGCCGGAAATCCGCGGGCCGTACCTTCAAGGCCCGCCGGATCGTCCTCGCGGCCGGCACCTACGGCACCCAGACCCTGCTGCACAGGATGAAGGCGGGCGGCCAACTCCCTTACCTTTCCGAGAGGTTGGGCGAGCTGACCCGCACCAACTCCGAGGCGCTGGTCGGCGCCCAGACCGACAACCGCCGCTACCGAAAAGCGACGGGCGAGCCGAAGGTCGACTTCACGCGCGGAGTCGCCATCACCTCCTCGGTCCACCCGGACGAGAACACCCACATCGAGCCGGTCCGCTACGGCCGGGGCTCCAACTCGATGGGCGGCCTGTCGATCCTCCAAGTCCCGTACGCGGAGGGCTCGTCGAGGGCGCTGGCCTGGCTGCGCAACGCCACCCGCCACCCGCTCCTCGTGCTGCGCTCCCTCTCCAACCGGCAGTGGTCGGAGCGGACCATCATCGGCCTGGTGATGCAGTCGCTGGACAACTCCCTGACGACGTACCTGAAACCGGACGGCGTCGGCAAGGGGCTGCTCACCGCCCGGCAGGGTCACGGCGCCCCCAACCCCAAGCAGATCAGGGCCGCTTCGGAGGCCGCGACCGCGATCGCCGCCGAGATCAACGGCTTCGCCGGCTCGAACGTCGGCGAGCTGATGGGCACCCCGCTCACCGCCCACTTCCTCGGCGGCTGTCCGATCGGCTCCTCGCGCGAGAGCGGTGTCATCGACCCGTACCACCGGCTCTACGGCCACCCCGGCATCTCCGTCGTCGACGGCTCCGCGGTCTCGGCCAACCTGGGCGTGAACCCCTCGCTGACGATCACCGCCCAGGCCGAGCGCGCGATGTCGTTCTGGCCCAACAAGGGCGAGGCGGATCCGCGTCCGGCGCAGGGAACGGCGTACGAGCGGCTGAAGCCGGTCGAGCCGCAGGCGCCGGCCGTCCCCGCGGACGCGTTCGGCGGGCTGCGGCTGCCGTTCCTGGGGATGCCGACGGTGCCGCCGAAGAAGTAGGGGACGAAGCCGAAGCAGTGGGCGAAGCAGACGAAGTGGGGGACCTGCACCCCCCTCCGAGCGCAGGTCCCTCACTTCGTCTGTGGCTGTTGGTCCTGGTGATGAGACCGGTGCTTCTGGTGGTGTGACCGACGAGGCGCGGGAATGGTTGCCTCCGTATTCACGGAAACTTTTCGGCGTGAGTAATCGGCATGGGCATGGCTATCCTCGGCCCGTCGACCCAGCCAAGAGAGAGTCCGATGTCTGACAGACGGTCCGAAGATCCATCGGGGGACGAGCCGTCGTCCTCACCCATATCCGACGAGGTGTGGGAGCAGTTCATCCGTGACAACGAGCGGAGCATCCGCGACTCCGCTCCCAAGGAACCCTCCGCCCGGGCCCGCATGGTCACCGAGCGGCTGAAGCGCGAGGGGGCACCGCCCGAGGGCTGGCGCACCGGCCCGACCGGTACGCCGAAGAAGGGCCGTCGGCGCAAGGCGTGGGCGATCATCGGCGTACCCGTCGCGATCGCCGTGGCCGTCGTGGCGATGAAGCCGTCGCTGCTGCCGGGCGACCCCTTCGGCTCGGGTTCGGATTCGGCTGCGGGCGCCTCCTCCTCCCCGCTGCCCGCCGAGAGCACGAAGCCCACCGCGCCGCCCGTCGCGGCCGACCCGGACGTTCCCACGCTCGACGAGCCGTTCGCCGGTTCGCCCGCGCTGCGCTGGGCCGACGGCGAGGCAGGCATCGTGCTGCCGAAGGCCACGGCCCTCGGCGCGGTCTCCGAGGACCGGGTCGAACTGGCCCTCCAGCAGACCAGGAAGCTGCTCGTCGACGCGAACCTGAACCCGAAGGTGGTGGCGGGCGCCCGGCCCGAGGCCGCGCTCTCGGTGCTCGACCCCAAGCAGCCGAAGCTGATCGACGACCTGAACACCGCCCTGCGCACGCCGACCAAGGCCCACGACCCGCTGTCGATGTTCAGCCGCTTCGACCCGAGCGAGGTGCGGCTGGTCGGTGACGTGATCAAGACCCGCGGCCGGATCACCTTCAAGAAGGGCAAGTTCGACGCGGTCTCGGTGCACGCCGACTACACCTTCGTCTACCCGGTCGTGCGCACCGACGGCTCGACCGAGGTCACCCGCACCATCGTGCGCCGCGTGATCGACACCGAACTCCTCGACCCCACGCACTACAAGGTGACGCCGGGGCGGCTGAGCATCGCCAAGTACGACGAGGACGCCGGGAACTCCGCCTGCGACGTCAACGACGGTTATCTGCACCCCCAGTTCCCGTCCCAGGCCCCCTCCGCGAGTGCCACGCCGAGCGGTCCGGCGGTCGACCCGTACGACCGCAGCCGGGACATCGGCAAGGAGAGCGGGGACTGCGGCACGGTGAGCCGCACCTGACGGACCCCGTACGCGGATTCGGTACGTGGACCCCGTACACATGCGAAGGGCCCCGCGGGACGTGCGTCCGCGGGGCCCTTCTCCGTCAGCACCGACGTCAGGGCAGCGCCGGTGCCTGGGAGCGGCGCCGGGGGGTTGCGCCGCTTGTCTGTGCGCCCTGGTCGCCGCCCCGGCGCGAACCGGGCGCACGGATGGTCTCGACCTCTGGCAGTACGGAAGTACAGGGCTGTGCGATGGGCTGTACAGGTCAATACGGGGAGCTGTGGCGGGACTTGGGGCTTTCTAGGCATCGTGCTGGATGCTCGCGGCCTCCGCAACCGTTTGACCCAGGATCGTGCATATTTGCATATTCCGCCGGACGGCCCCGGGCGTCCCCGGAGCCGACCGTTCTCTTGGGTGACCGGGCTGCTGTCCCCTGCCGTCCGGTCACGACCCTGGAGCGAGGTCCCACGACACACGGCACGATCCCGTACGTCTCATCGCCCCAGCGGAGCCACGCGTGGTTCTTTCGGGCCCGCCCCTGGCTGGCACGGACATCGGGACCAACGAAGCGGTTCGCGCTGCGGTCACGGGCCGTACGGGTGAGAGGGGGCCCGAACTCAGATGCGCCCCCTGGACAGTTCGAGAAGCGTCATCGCGAGGGAGGTGCCGGGCTTGCCGAGCGCGCCGCTGTAGCGGCTGAGGATCTCGTTCTCACGGGACAGGTTCACGCGCCGGCCGCCGGACTCGATCCGGGCGTCCTGGATGACGGTGGAGACCGCCATCCGTTCCTGGATCAGGCCGATGATCCGGTCGTCCAGCGCGTCGATGCGCTCCCGGGCGCCGGTGATCACGTCGGCGGCCTCGGGGGTGTGCGCGCCGGTCTGCTCCGCTGCGGTGGCGGTCATGTCTGGGCTCCTCGTCGGATGCGGTGCGGAGCCCCGGAGCGGCAAGGTCCGGAAAACCACAGGCGCCCCGGACCTTGTCGGCCCGGGGCGCCTGGGAAGTCGCTTGTCAGTTGCTCAAGCAGCACGACCATGGCAGCCGGTGGGCCGGTTGCCATAGGTAAAGAGGAAGGTCGGGTGCGTGAGCATGGGCGCCAGTATGCCACGGGACCGGGCCGGGGCGGGCCTCGGTAGAATCGGCGTACGCACAAGACCCCCGCCCCACCGCCGGAAGGCTCCCGTGTCACCAGCGACCCCTACTGCCGCCGCCCCCGACACCGTCCTGGTCGTCGACTTCGGCGCGCAGTACGCCCAGCTCATCGCCCGTCGCGTCCGTGAGGCCCGGGTCTACAGCGAGATCGTGCCGAGCACCATGCCGGTCGCGGAGATGCTCGCCAAGAACCCGGCGGCGATCATCCTCTCCGGCGGCCCGTCCTCGGTGTACGCGGAGGGCGCCCCGCGCCTGGACCGCGCGCTCTTCGACGCCGGCGTCCCCGTCTTCGGCATGTGCTACGGCTTCCAGCTGATGGCGACCACCCTCGGCGGCACGGTCGACAACACCGGGGCCCGCGAGTACGGCCGGACCCCGCTGCACGTCTCCCGGTCGTCCTCCACCCTCTTCGAGGGCACCCCGGACGAGCAGTCGGTGTGGATGTCGCACGGCGACGCCTGCTCGGCCGCCCCCGAGGGCTTCTCGGTCACGGCCTCCACGGACGTCGTCCCGGTCGCCGCCTTCGAGAACGACGAGAAGAAGCTCTACGGCGTCCAGTACCACCCCGAGGTCATGCACTCCACGCACGGCCAGCAGGTCCTGGAGCACTTCCTGTACCGGGGCGCGGGCCTCACCCCGTCCTGGACCACCGGCAACGTGATCGACGAGCAGGTCGCCGCGATCCGCGAGCAGGTCGGCGACAAGCGCGCCATCTGCGGCCTGTCCGGCGGTGTCGACTCCGCCGTGGCGGCGGCCCTCGTCCAGAAGGCGATCGGCTCCCAGCTGACCTGCGTGTACGTCGACCACGGTCTGATGCGCAAGGGCGAGACCGAGCAGGTCGAGAAGGACTTCGTGGCCGCGACCGGCGTCCAGCTGAAGGTCGTGGACGCGGAGGAGCGCTTCCTCACCGCGCTCGCCGGGGTCTCGGACCCCGAGGAGAAGCGGAAGATCATCGGCCGCGAGTTCATCCGCGTCTTCGAGCAGGCCCAGGCCGAGATCATCGCGGACGAGGGCCCCGAGGTCGCGTTCCTGGTGCAGGGCACGCTCTACCCGGACGTCGTCGAGTCCGGCGGCGGCACGGGCACGGCGAACATCAAGTCGCACCACAACGTCGGCGGCCTGCCGGAAGACCTCGAGTTCAAGCTGATCGAGCCGCTGCGCAAGCTGTTCAAGGACGAGGTCCGGATGGTCGGCCAGGAGCTGGGCCTGCCGGACGAGATCGTCCAGCGTCAGCCCTTCCCCGGCCCCGGCCTCGGCATCAGGATCGTCGGCGAGGTCACCAAGGACCGCCTCGACCTGCTCCGCGAGGCCGACGCCATCGCCCGCGAGGAGCTGACCGCGGCCGGCCTGGACCGCGAGATCTGGCAGTGCCCGGTGGTCCTGCTCGCGGACGTCCGCAGCGTCGGCGTCCAGGGCGACGGCCGCACCTACGGCCACCCGATCGTCCTGCGCCCGGTCTCCTCCGAGGACGCCATGACGGCCGACTGGTCGCGGCTGCCGTACGACGTCCTCGCGAGGATCTCGACCCGGATCACGAACGAGGTCGCCGACGTCAACCGGGTCGTCCTCGACATCACGAGCAAGCCGCCGGGGACCATCGAGTGGGAGTAGAACCCCTGTTCACAGGGGTCAGGGTTGAGGGGGCTCAGGTCCGCTTGAGCGTGCGCAGCGGCTCTCCGGGCTGCCAGATCTCGACGACGAGGTACTTCTCGTCCTCGACGTAGGTCCGTACGACCTCCGTCAACTCGGTGCGGAAGAGGTGGAACGGCTCCGGCGGTTCCACCTCCCGCACGTACGCCGCCTTCGCCGCCCCGTCCTCGACCTCCACCGCCCGGCCGCCGACGCGGATGTCCCCGCCGGCCATGCCGGTGCCCTCGCCGGGGTTGGTCTGGAGCGCGAAGCGGGGGTCCCGGCGCAGGTCGAGGGCCTTGAGCGAACCCGGCATCATCCCGAACCACAGCTCACCGGCCAGGAAGCGCACCTCCAGGCCGCTGGTGCGCGGGGAGCCGTCCGCGCGCAGGGTGGCCAGGACGTGGTGGACATGGCCGGCGAAGCGCTCCTCGGCGGTCCGCGCCAGCTCGGGTTCGGCGCTGCGGAAGGCGGCCCAGTTCGATGTCATACGCCGATCGTCGCCCGTAAACCCGACATCTTCTGTCGTGATTCGGTCGCGTGCGTCATCTTTACATCACAACCCTGTTCTCCTGCGCTGACCGACGGTAACTTCCGCCCTTTAGAACACCCCAGTGCCGGAGGACCACACATGCACGGGCCGACCCCACCGCTGCCGCTCCCCACGGATCGGCTGCGCTTCGCCATGCCGCCCATGCACGAGTCGCTCGACGACGAGCGCCGGCACCGCAAGGAGCGGCTCGCGGGCGCGCTGCGGATCTTCGGACGGCTCGGCTTCGAGGACGGTGTGTCGGGGCACATAACGGCCCGCGACCCCGAGTACAGCGACTGCTTCTGGGTCAATCCGTTCGGCATGCCGTTCAAGCACGTCACCGTGAGCGACCTCGTCATGGCCAACTCCGACGGTCAGGTCATCGAGGGCCGCTACCACGTCAACCAGGCCGCCTTCACCGTGCACGCCCAGGTCCACGCGGCCCGCCCCGACGTCGTCGCCGTCGCCCACTGCCACTCCGTGCACGGCCGCGCCCTGTCCGCACTCGGCGACCTCCTCGACCCCATCACCCAGGAGAGCTGCGCCTTCTACGAGGACCACGCGCTGTACGACGCCTACACCGGCGTCGCCGTCGACGCCGACGAGGGCCGCCGGATCGCCGCCGCGTTGGGCTCCCGCAAGGCGCTCGTGCTGCGCAACCACGGGCTGCTGACGGTCGGCGACTCGGTGGACGCGGCGGCCTGGTGGTTCCTGTCCATGGAACGCTCCAGCCAGGTCCAGCTCACCGCCAAGGCGGCCGGCCGCCCGCTCCTCATCGACCACAAACTGGCCGTCGCCACCCGCGAACAGCTCGGCGGCGACCTGGTGGCGTGGATCAACTACCAGCCCGTCTGGCAGGACATCAGCCGCAGTGAGCCGGATCTGCTGAGTTGACGGTCCCGGAGCCGGCGGACGGCGTGCGGGCGGGCTCAGAAACCGCGCAGCACCGCCGCCTTCGTCATCGCGAACTCCTCGTCCGTCAGCACCCCGTCCCGGTACAGCTCGCCCAACTCCCGCAGCCTGCGCAGCAGTACGTCGTGATGGTCCGACTGCGCCGGCACGGCCGCCGCCAACTGCGGCCGCTCCTGGTCGTGGTCCGAGAGATCGCCGCCGGCACGGGTGGACGGGTGCGGGAGCCGGGCGGTGACGGCGGTGGCGATCAGCGCCGTGAGCAGGTCACGGCGGGTACTGCCCCACAGATCGAGGGCGTACGGATCCTTCTCCGGCGGCAGTTTGGAGAACACCGTCTCCCGGGTCACGAAGCGCAGAAAACCGTCCTCGTAGCCGGAGTTGGGCAGCCACTCCACCTGCACGAGGTCGCCGAGGGCGATGATCCGCGGCCCGGTCGCCCGCTTGACCCGGTCGGAGGTGTCGGACCAGTCGAGCCGCACCTGGGTGCCGTCGAAGGAGACGGTCCCGTCGGAGGAGCGCACCGAGACCGGCACCGGCGGCCCCGGCAGCAGATACGCCTTGGTCGGATCCTTCGGGATCCGGTCCAGCATCAGGGCCTGGCGGATCTCCTCCGCGATGTACTCGGCGACCCCGGAACGGTCCACGTCCACCAGCAGCCGGTACGGGTCGGCCGCCTCCGGCAGCCGCCCGCCGGTGGCCTGCAACAGCGGGTCGGCGCCCTCGCGCAGCCGCAACCGCAGCCGCCCGCGCTTGCGTTCGGGTTCAAGGACCACGCCCGCGACGGCTTCGAGGGGCACCGCGACCTCTCCGTAGGTCTGCCGGAACAGTGGCACGGAGCGGTGGAGACCCGGCGTGATCCTGACCGTGGTGCCGTCGAAGGCCCAGGTCCCGTCCCGCTGGATGATCTCGGCCATAGGGAAATTCTCGCAGCCGGGTCAACACTGCGGTCCGGGCTTCACCCGCCTCGACCAGACCTGCCGGACGCGGACGGGGTGGCGTAGGGCACAATGCGCTGTCATCACGCGGGACTTGCAAGGCGGCGGCCGGCACTCGGTCGGGGCCGCCGGTCGATGGGGTTGTGGGGAAGGCGGGCGTCGGGCGTGGCGGTGCAGGAGGCGAGAGGGGGCGCGGACGCGAGCGCCGGCCGGACGGGATACGGAACAGTGCCGGGCGGTGCTCCCGGCGGCGCGCACGGGGGTGGCTGCACCTGCGGGGACTGCCCGCACGGGGCGCGCGAGGGACACCGGCGCGCGGTCGCCGAATTCCTGCTGCTGCGCGAGGGGTTCGCCGCCGGACAGGGGCTGCCCGCCGCGGTGGCCCACTCGGCCCAGGCCTCCCGGCAGTGGGTCTCCGAGGAACTGACCCAGTCCGCGGGGCTGGTCGCCGAACGCGGCCGCGCCGAGGGCGAGGCCTGGCTGGCCTGTCTGTGGCGCCGGGCCGTGTTCACGGTGTGGGCCCTGGTCCTGACGCTTCTGCTGGTGCAGGCCCTCACGGCGATCGGCGCCGGCTGGACCGCCGCGCGCACCGCCGGACTGCTCGCCGCGCTGCTCGTGGCCGGCGCCCTGACCGCCGCGTCCTGGTTCCACCGGACGCGCGGTGGCGTACTGGCCCCGATCATCGGCGAGGACAACCGCCTCTCCACCTCCCGCACGGTCGCCGCGGTCTGGGTCCTGTTCGTCGTCTACGCCGTACTGGTGCTGGTCGGCCGGCTGGCCGCCGCGTCCGACCACGCGCAGCGCGACACCCTCATCTCCGGGCTCGAACTCGCCCGCGGCGCCGGGGTGGTGACCGTCCTCGCCGTGGTCTGCGCGATCGCCGTACTGGTCCGCCGGGTCGTCGGCCTGCGCGTGCTCGGCCAGCGACTCCAGAAGGTACGGGCGGACCGGCCCCGCGCGGCCGACCTGCTGACCGACGACTCCGGCCGGGGCACCTTCGCCGACATCCAGTACACCGTGATCAGCGCCGTCGCCGTGGTCTTCGCCGCCGTACGCCTGGCCCGCCGCCCGGACCAACTCCCCGACCTGCCCTGGGGTCTGGCCGTGGTCGTCCTCGTCTCCGCCGCCACCTACGTGGCCGGCAAGTACGCCGAGGGCGGGCGTCCGGTGATCCTCTCCGTGGTCCGCTCCCGCGAGGCCGGCGACCTCGACGCGCCCATCCGCACCGGCGACGACATCGAGATCCGGGGCGCCGGTTTCGTACCGCCGGGCGCGCAGGGCGCCGACCGGCTGTCCCGGATGGTCGTCCGGATCGGCGCGGTCCACGTCCATGTACCGCTGGTCCCGGTGGCCGGCGGCTTCCGCAACCCGACGGACGCGGTCCTGACCGTGCCGGTGCCGGCGGACGTGGAACCGGGGCGGGTGGAGGTCCAGGTGGTCACCGCGGCCGGGGTGGAGACCAACCGTTACGCGATCGACGTCACGGACTGACCAGGACCGACCAGGACTGACGCGGTCCGACAAGGACCGATACGTACGGGCGCCGGGCGTGTGTGCCCCGGCTCGAAATTCTGCACGAACGGATTGAGCGCTCCGCCCCTTACGTACGTATGGTCTTTGAAGGGGTCTTTGGCATGGCGGGCGAGAGGCGACGGCTATGACTTACGGCACGCGTACGGATATGCAAACCCCCTATCTCGACGAGGGCCCGAGCTGGCGGGACACCGCGACCCGATACGCCCTCCTCCCTCTCCGTGTGTTCCTCGGCGTCACGTTCATCTACGCCGGGTTGGACAAACTCACCGACAGCGCTTTCCTCAAGGACTCCGGCTCCGGTTCCGTCGGCGAGATGATGCGCGCCGTACGGGACTCCTCGGCCATCCCGGCCATGGTCGACATGGCCCTGAAGAACCCGGTCGGCTTCGGCTATGCCATCGCCTTCGGTGAACTCGCCGTCGGCATCGGCACCCTGATCGGGCTCCTGGCCCGGCTCGCCGCCTTCGGCGGAGCGCTGATCTCCCTCAGCCTGTGGCTGACCGTGAGCTGGGGCTCGGACCCCTACTACTACGGCAACGACCTGGCCTACCTGATGGCCTGGCTCCCGCTGGTTCTCGCGGGCGCGTCCGTGTTCTCCCTGGACGCGGCCCTGCGAGCGAGGCGGAGGCAACGTGCGGGCGGATACCGGTAGGTCCGTCCGGCCGGCGGGGACATCGGCCGAGGTGTGGGTGGGGCAGGTCCGTCGTCGGCCTGCCCCGTCGGCGTGCGGCGAGGCGGTGGCCGCCGGGGCGGGCCGTCCCGACAGGCCGGCCTCGGCGACCTGAGTCAGGCCGGTATGTCCTGGCGGGGCTCGGTGACTTTTCGTGGTGCCCGGCGGCGGCGTACCGCCCGGGTCAGGACGCTGGTCGCGCCGGCCAGGAAGAGGCCGACCGTGAGGAGCGGGATGATCGCGAACCACGGGGTGTCCCAGAGGCCGCCCGCGTCGCCGGCGTAGACGACACCCGCGAGGGCGAGGGCGAGGCCCGCGATCAGTTTGCCGGGCTGGAACTCATGACGTGGCACGGCTCACCTCCGCCTGTCCGAGGCCGACCTGGATGTCGATGTCGAGCGTGCCGGCGTTCTTGCCGCCCGTGACGGGTTTCAGGGTCACTACCTTGTGCTTGTCCGGCGCCACGTCCACGTCCTTCTGCTCGTCACCCGGCAATTGGATGTCGCCCACCCCCACGTCGATGCTCAGCCTCACGGTCGCGTCCTTCGGCACGATCACCTTCACCCGGCCCGCGCCGATCTCCGCCTCCGTCTCGACCGTCTGCCCCTTTGCCACGTGCACCCCGCTGAGGTCCAGCGTGCCGACCCCGGAGCCCAGGTTGTACTTCGCCCGCACGTCGGCCGCCGAGGCGGGCTGCCAGGTCGTGCGGATCCAGTGCGTGTCGATGTCCTTCGGGAGCGCGACCGAGCCGGCGAGCAGCGCCGCCGTGATGATCGCGAGGAAGATCGAGCCCGCGCCCGTGCGTCCCCGGACCGCGCTGACCGCGATGCCGAGGCCGAAGACGATCAGCGCGCAGGCCAGACCGGTCTGGAGGCTGGTGCCCAGGGCGTGGTCCTCCCAGGTCCCGGCGGTGCCCAGGCCGCCCGCGAGAAGGGCCAGCAGGAACACCCAGCCGCCGATCCAGCGCGACCCGCGCTGCCTCGGTGCCGGGACCTGCGGGGCGCGTATGTCCGCGCGGCTGCGCCAGGTGGAACCCAGGCTGATGTTGACCGCCGCCGCGATGTCCCGGTCGCGGGAGTCCTGGGGGCCCCAGAGATAGCCGGTGCCCCCCACGTGCGTGCCGTCCTTGACGATCGGGTCCCGCCACCAGGAGGGGTACGCGGCGGGGACCGGCGGCGCCTGGGCCTCCGGCGGGGCGTCGGCGGCGGCCTGGGCGGCGAGCGGGTCGGGGTCGTGGTTGCCGCGCTGCCGCGACCAGTACCCCGCGCCCGCGAGGAGCAGGGAGAGGACGACGGCGAAGGTCATCACCCCGCCGTTGGCCACCATCGTCAGGAACACTCCGCAGCCGACCAGCGCGAACAGCACCGCGGTCAGCGCCTGGCCGTCCACCCGGCCGGTGAGGAGCTTGCGGACCTCGTTCTCCTCCTCGTCCTCGTACGGGACCAGCAGCCAGGCGAACCCGTAGAAGATCAGGCCGATACCGCCGGTCGCGGAGAGCACGGCGAGCGTGATCCGGAAGATCACCGGGTCCATGTCGCACTGCCGCCCCAGCCCCGCGCACACGCCCGCGAGCATTTTGTAGTCGCGGTCGCGCCGGAACCTGCGGGACGCGTCGCCGACCTCGCCAGACCTGCTCACGCCGTCCGCGGCGGGCTCAGCGGCGGAGGCCGACGCCTGAGCCTGCGCGGGCCCGGACCCAGCCCGTCGCCCCGGTCGGGGCCCCGCCCCCGCGTCCGCCGTGGGTGGGGCGTCCGCGGCGGGCACGGCATCCTGCGGCCCGGCGCCCGCAGCGGGGCGCGGGCCGGAGCCGGGTCCCGGACCCGTCGCGGCGCGCTCGTGATCTGTCATGTGTCCATGGTGACGGGCGCGACGCGACGACGGCAGCCCGTACGACCCTGGCCGGACCCTGATTTCGCCCCTGACCCGAGGCCGGGGAAGCGTTCGACCGGCCCGGATCGCGGGGGCCGGGCCGGGATTCCGGGGGCGATCCCGACCCGACGCCGAAGATCACCCGACCCGGCGCCGAAGATCAGGGGAGTCTCCGGGGTCGACCCTGATGCTCTGCCGGCCTGGTCATGTGACCATCGATGCCATGCCGGAAGCCGCAGCAGCGCCCCTCGTCGAACCGCGGCCGCCGCGCAAGCTCTACCGCAGCAGTGACGGACGCTGGCTCGGTGGTGTGGCGCGGGGGCTCGCCGGGCATCTCGGGCTGCCCGTGATCTGGGTGCGGCTCGTGTTCGTCGGGCTGTTCATGGCGGACGGGCTCGGCGCGCTGCTCTACGCCGCGTTCTGGTTCTTCGTGCCGCTCGGCATCGGGGGCGTGGCCGGGCAGCGGCCGCCGTCGCTGGTCTCGACCGAGACCTCGCCGGACGGTCGGCGAAGGCTGGTCGCCCGGCGCCCCGACAAGGGGCAGATCGTCGCGCTGCTCCTCATGGTCGTCGTGGCCATGGTCTTCGTCGGCAGCGTGAATCTGGGCAACGGCGCGAAGGCCTACCTGTGGCCCGTCGTCCTCGTCGGCGCGGGCGTCGCCCTGGTCTGGCGCCAGGCGGACAACGCGCGGCGGGCCCGCTGGGCCGAGGTCGGCCGCCGCAAGCGCACCCTGCGGCTGCTGCGTGCCGCCGGCGGTGTCCTCCTCGTCACGGCCGGCGTCACCGGCATCTTCGTCCTCCAGGGTTCCGCCGCCCACCTCGGTTCCGTCCTCCAGGCGGCGCTCGCGGTGCTGGTGGGGATAACGCTCCT
Organism: Streptomyces sp. NPDC002499; assembly: GCF_053595415.1. NCBI lineage: Bacteria > Bacillati > Actinomycetota > Actinomycetes > Kitasatosporales > Streptomycetaceae > Streptomyces > Streptomyces sp. NPDC002499. The sequence continues at coordinate 27,396 of NZ_JBSFXO010000020.1, read as the reverse complement.
CGCCGGCCCCTACCTCGTCCGCATGACCCAGGACCTCTCCGAGGAGCGCCTGATGCGCATCCGCGCCCAGGAGCGCGCCGAGGTCGCCGCCCACGTCCACGACTCGGTCCTGCACACCCTCACCCTGATCCAGCGCAACGCGGAGAACGCGAGCGAGGTGCGCCGCCTCGCCCGCGCCCAGGAGCGCGACCTGCGCACCTGGCTCTACAAACCGGAGGGCACCGGCAAGGACGAGGCCGACGAACCCACCACCCTGGCCGACGCGGTGCGCCGCAACGCGGCCGAGGTGGAGGACAAGCACGGCGTCCCCATAGAGGTCGTCATCGTCGGCGACTGCGAGCTCGACGACCGCACGGGAGCACAGATGCAGGCCGCGCGCGAGGCAATGGTGAACGCGGCCAAGTACGGTGGCGAGGGCGGCGCGGTCCAGGTCTACGCCGAGGTCGAAGGAAAGACGGTCTTCGTGTCCGTCCGGGACCGCGGGCCGGGCTTCGACCCGGACTCGATACCCGCCGACCGGATGGGTGTCAGAGAATCGATCATCGGCCGCATGGAACGCCACGGCGGAACAGCCAGGCTGCGCGCGGTGCCTGACGGCGGCACAGAGGTCGAGCTGGAGATGGAGAGGGCGGAGATGACGTCATGAGCGACCCGACCGAGGCGAACCCGGAGCGCACGGAACAGGCGGCCGGCGGCGCGGGGGAGCGCCACGTACGCGTGGTCCTCGTCGACGACCACCGCATGTTCCGTACCGGCGTACAGGCCGAGATCGGCCAGACGGCACAGACCGGCGTCGAGGTCGTCGGCGAGGCCGCGGACGTCGACCAGGCGGTCACGGTCATCACCGCGACCCGCCCCGAGGTCGTCCTCCTGGACGTCCACCTGCCGGGCGGCGGCGGGGTCGAAGTCCTGCGCCGCTGCGCCCCGTTGATGGCCGACGCCGAGCAGCCGGTGCGCTTCCTCGCGCTGTCCGTGTCGGACGCGGCGGAGGACGTCATCGGCGTGATCCGTGGCGGCGCGCGCGGATACGTGACCAAGACGATCACGGGCACGGACCTGGTCAACTCCATCTTCCGGGTCCAGGAGGGCGACGCCGTCTTCTCCCCGAGGCTGGCCGGGTTCGTCCTCGACGCCTTCGCCTCCACGGACGCCCCGCCGGTCGACGAGGACCTCGACCGCCTCACCCAGCGCGAGCGGGAGGTGCTGCGGCTCATCGCCCGGGGCTACGCCTACAAGGAGATCGCCAAGCAGCTGTTCATCTCGGTGAAGACGGTCGAGTCGCACGTCTCGGCGGTGCTGCGGAAGCTCCAGTTGTCCAACCGGCACGAGTTGACGCGATGGGCCACGGCACGACGGCTGGTGTGACGGGTCGATCCGGGGTTCACACCACGCGCGTGGCGCCCGCGAACGGCATCTCGTCGATGGGCGCGATCCGCACCGGCGCCGAGGGGTTCGGCGCGTGGATCATCTGGCCCTTGCCGATGTAGATGCCGACGTGACTGATGCCTGAGTAGAAGAACACCAGGTCGCCCGGGAGCAGTTCGGAGCGGGTGACGCGGCGGCCGGCGCCGATCTGGGCGTAGGTCGTGCGGGGCACGGAGACGCCCGCGGAGCGGTACGCGGCCTGCACCAGGCCCGAGCAGTCGAAGGCGTCCGGCCCGGTCGCGCCCCAGACGTAGGGGCTGCCGAGTTTGGCGTAGGCGTACGAGACGGCCGCCGAGGCACGGGAGTTGGGGGCCGCGGCCGTGGCGGAGGAGGGGGCCTCCAGAGCGGTCCGGGCGCCCGAGGAGGACCGGGACGCGCGGTCCGAGCCGGCTCCCGTGCCCTCCTCGAACTGGGCGCGCTCGGCGGGCGACAGCTCCGACAGCAGCCGCTTGGCGGCGTCCAGCTTCCCGGTGATCGCCTTCTTGTGGCGGCTCTGCTCCGCCTGCCGTGACCGCAGCGCGGCCAGCTCGACGCGCGCGGCCCCGCGCAGTTGCTCGATCTCCCGCAGCTCCTCGCGGACGCCCGCGACCGCCGCGGCCTGCCGGGTGCCGGTCCGGTCGACGAACTCGGCGCCGTCGAGGTAGCGGTCGGGGTCGTCGGACAGCGCGAGTTGCAGCGCCGGGTCCAGACCGCCGTCGCGGTACTGGGCGGCGGCCATCGAACCCAGCGACGCACGCGCCGTGTTGAGCTTGTCCGTCTTGCGGGCGGCCTCGTCCCGCAGGGTGCCGAGACGGTGCTCGGCGGAGTCCGCCTTCTCCTTCGCCCCGTTGTACTTCTCGGTGGCCTTCTCCGCCTCCTGGTACAGCTGGTCCACCTTCGCCTTGACCTGCGTCGGCGTCAGTTTCGGCTCCGCGTGTCCCGTCCCGTCGAAGGCCGTCGCGGTCGCCGCGCCCGCCAGGGCGATGGTGAAGGCGGTGCGGGCCGTACTGCCGCCGGCCGAACGCCGGCCGGGCTTTCGGTGCGCTGCCAAGTGGACTGCACGTCCTTTCGTACGACCGCTCTCACACGTCCGGCGGCGGCCCGCACAGGGGGAGCGGGCCGCCGCCGGACCTTCTCGGCGGTGGTGGCCGACTGCCGCCCCTGGCCCGGGCGGCGGTGGGGAGCCGGTCACCTGGGGAAGGACGCTAAACCCGACTGTGTCGGCTTGGTAACGCGATGTGCGGAACTGCCGCCAGGGGACCGCCCGGTGACCGGAAACGATCGTGATCCCGGCCCGGGTCCGTCGACTTCACACAGTGCGTTGACCGATGTGACGATTCCCGGACACGTATGGGCGACGCGGTGCTATAGCCCGCATTTATGCAAGATCGGCCCTATGGGTTCGGCGCGTGCGGGGCGGCCCGGTGTCGGGTGGCACCCGGGCCCCTGACTAGGCTCCGGCGTCATGGACGTACTCATCCATCTCTTCGTCGGCCTGCACATCATCGGCATCGCCTCGCTGCTGGGCGGTTTCCTCACCCAGATGAAGGCGATGGGCCGCGGCGAGGCCCGGTTCGTCCCGGCGATGCTGCACGGCGCGCTGACGATGCTGGTCACCGGCGCGATCCTGGTCGGTCTCAACCAGGCCGACGACCAGCACGTGAACAACATCAAGATCGGCCTGAAGCTGGCCCTGCTGGTCGTGATCCTCGGCCTGGTCTATGTGAAGCGCGACGACGAGAAGGTCGACAAGAGCCTGTTCGGCCTGGTGGGCCTGCTCACCACGGCCAACATCTTCATCGCGGTGCTGTGGACGTGACCTCGGGCCCGCCCGCGGTGTAGGACCGCAGCGCCCCCGCGGCGACCACCAGCCAGGCCGCCACCGACACCCACAGCAGCACCTCCCCGGGGTCCCTGAGCCACGACACGTCCACGGCGGCGGAGACCGACAGGGTGGCGGCGGCCGTCATCCCCATCGGGAACACGGTCGACCAGCGGCGCACGTCGTAGCCGAGCCGCGGCCGGAGCACCTCCGCGACGAGCAGGACGGCGAACCAGGCCAGGTCGAGCACGAGCAGCGCGACCGTGACGCCGCGCAACACACCTCGGTCGTCGTCGTTCCACAGGTACAGCCGCGCGCTGTCGGCGGCCAGCAACTTCGACCCCGCGAGCGCCGAGATGGCGAGCGCGCCGCCCGCGATCCAGTGGTCGCCGGCGCCCGTGACCACCTGGCGCAGGTCGAAGCGGGGCAGCGCGACGAGGTAGAGGGCGAGGCCCAGCCAGAACAGCACCAGGGCCGCGTGCGCGAGCCACGCCGTGGTCCCGGCGGCGGCGAGGGAGGCACCCAGCACGGCGAGGCCCTGCGTGGCCACACACCCCAGAAACACGCCTCCCGGCATACGACGCTTCCAGTGCCGTACGACATCGACGAGCAGCACCGGCCACAGCACGGCCGCCAGCGCGAGCAGCGCCTCGGCGAGGGTCCGCCGGCCGAGGGCGACGAACCGGGTGCCGAGTACGGTCGTCGCCGCGACGGCGGTCAGCGCGGCCGGTGTCGCCGCCTCCGCCCACCATCTCGCCCGGTCCCGCAGCAGCCGTACGACGAAGTCCGCGGCCAGCGCCGTCCAGGCGACGCAGGCGACCACCAGGGCGATCCGCGACAGGACCTCGTATCCCGTCAGATGCCAGCCGACGGACACGATGCCGGTCGCCATCACGACGGCTCCGGCCGCCGGCGGACGCTGCGCCCACCAGGCGCGAAGGGAGGAGAGACCGGACATGGGCCGATGCTAAGGAGCACGGCACGGGTTGCGGGCGGGGCACGCGCGCGGGGGCGCGGAAATACGCGCGGGTGCGGGGCAGGGAGGTGGCGCCGGGGCGCGTACTCCTCGCGTCAGGCCGGGCGGACCACGCTGTGGATCGCCGACTCGCCGTCGTAGTAGATCGACTCCTCGCGGACGTACGCGCCGGGCTTCGGGGCGTGGATCATCATGCCGTTGCCTATGTAGAGGCCGACGTGGCTGATGTCGTCGTAGAAGAAGACCAGGTCGCCGGGTCGGGCGTCGGCGAGGGAGACGGTCGTCCCGGCGTTCACCTGGTCGTAGGTGACGCGGGGGAGGGTGACGCCGGCGGCTTTCCAGGCGGCCTGGGTGAGGCCGGAGCAGTCGTAGGAGTCGGGGCCGGTGGCGCCCCACACGTACGGCTTGCCGACCTGCGCGCGGGCGAAGGCGAGCGCCTTGGCGGCCTTGGTGGCGTAGGCGGAGTCGGAGCCGCTGGTGCCGGACGAGGAGGAGCCCGTGCCGCTCCGGGACGCGGCCTCCTGCGCCGCCTTCTCCTCTGCGGCCTGCTGATCCGCCAGTTCGGCCGCCTTGCGCGCGGCCTCCTGCCGCTTCTTCTTCTCGAGCTCGGCGAGCCGCGCCTTCTCCTGGGCGGTCAACTGCGACAACAGGCCGCGCGCGTCGGCGAGTTTCTTCTGGACGGTCGACTTGGCCGTCCGCAGATCGGTCTGCGTCTCGGTGAGCGTCTCCAGGCCCTGAGACGCCTCCTGGCGCTTCTTCATCGTCGCGGACTGCTCGGTGACGTAGTCGTCGACCGCGTCCTTCTGGCGGCCGGTCAGCCGGTCCATCAACTGGGTCTGGTCGAAGTAGTCCTGCGGGGAGTCGGCGAGCAGGAAGGTCGACGTGTCCGGTGCGGTGGCGCCGGTCCGGTACTGGGCGGCGGCGATGGAACCGAGCTCCGCCCGCGCCTCGTTGAGCTTCTGGGTGCGCTGGGCCACGTCGTCCAGGAGGGTGTCGACGCGCTTGCGCTGCTTGGTGGTCTTCTCTTTCGCCGCGTTGTACTTCTCGGTCGCCGACTCCGCCTGGCGGTACAGGTCGTCGACCTTTTTCTCGACCTCTTCGAGGCTCGGGTTCCCGTCGGCGGACGGGGCGGCCTCGGCCGTCTGGGAGAGCAGGGCCACGGAGGTGAGGGCGGCCGTGGCGATCGCAGGGGTGCGTATCCCTGCTACGCGCGTTCCCGAAGGACGCGACTTTCGGTGCGACGCCAAAAGAGGCGACTCCTTCCATGCTCCGACTACCGAGTCCGTGGTGGGGGGCCCAGACTGTTCGGTCGGTTCCTGAAACGGTAGCCAACTGGTGTGGCCTGTGTGAAGGTTGATGTTCGATATGCCCGATACGTTTTTGTGACCTTCGGTCAGGGATCGTCCGGCGGGGGCGCGGGGATTGCGGAACGTGAACATCCGGTTCCGGAGGGTGGGGAGAAGTCGCACCGTCACCGAATCCGGGGATGTTCCCGGGGCGGCGGCGGGTTGTCAGTGGGGCGCCCTAGACTCGGAGAGCGATGAGCAGCCTCTTTGACGACAGCTTCCTGGCGGACCTCCAGCCCCCTCGCGGGCACGCGGAGGAGCCCCCGCCACCGCCCGAGGACGAGCACGGACCGGAGCCCGTTCCGGACGATCTGTTCGGCGGGAAGTTCGACGCGCCGCCGGACAGAGACGCGTACTACCGCGACGGCGCCCCGCGCCCGGCGCTGGACGCGGCGACGCTTCTGGAAGGGCTGAACGAGAACCAGCGCGCGGCCGTCGTGCACGCCGGCACGCCCCTGCTCATCGTGGCCGGCGCAGGCTCCGGCAAGACCCGTGTGCTCACCCACCGCATCGCCCACCTGCTCGCCGAGCGGCATGTGCACCCGGGCCAGATCCTCGCGATCACCTTCACCAACAAGGCCGCGGGCGAGATGAAGGAGCGCGTCGAGCAACTCGTCGGCCCCCGCGCGAACGCGATGTGGGTGATGACCTTCCACAGCGCGTGCGTGCGCATCCTGCGCCGCGAGAGCAAGCAGCTCGGCTTCACGTCGTCGTTCTCCATCTACGACGCCGCCGACTCCAAGCGCCTGATGGCCCTGGTCTGCCGCGACCTGGACCTCGACCCCAAGCGCTACCCGCCGAAGTCCTTCAGCGCCAAGATCTCGAATCTGAAGAACGAGCTGATCGACGAGGAGGACTTCGCCGCCCAGGCCACCGACGGCTTCGAGAAGACCCTCGCCCAGGCCTACGCCATGTACCAGTCGCGGCTGCGCGAGGCCAACGCCCTCGACTTCGACGACCTGATCATGACGACGGTCAACCTGCTGCGCGCCTTCCCCGATGTCGCCGAGCACTACCGCCGCCGCTTCCGGCACGTCATGGTCGACGAGTACCAGGACACCAACCACGCGCAGTACGCGCTGGTGCGCGAGCTCGTCGGCACCGGTGCGCACGATGAGGACACCCCGCCCGCCGAGCACGACCTGCCGCCCGCCGAGCTGTGCGTGGTGGGTGACGCCGACCAGTCGATCTACGCCTTCCGCGGCGCGACCATCCGCAACATCCTCCAGTTCGAGGAGGACTACCCGAACGCGACGACGATCCTCCTGGAGCAGAACTACCGCTCCACGCAGACCATTCTGAGCGCCGCCAACGCGGTCATCGAGCGCAACGAGTCCCGCCGCCCCAAGAACCTGTGGACCAACGCGGGCGCGGGCGCGCGCATCACCGGCTACGTCGCGGACACCGAGCACGACGAGGCCCAGTTCGTCGCCGAGGAGATAGACCGTCTCACCGACGCGGGCGACGCGAAGGCCGGCGACGTCGCCGTCTTCTACCGCACCAACGCGCAGTCCCGTGTCTTCGAAGAGATCTTCATCCGCGTCGGCCTGCCCTACAAGGTCGTCGGCGGCGTCCGCTTCTACGAGCGCAAGGAGGTCCGGGACGTCCTCGCCTACCTGCGGGTCCTTGCCAACCCGGAGGACTCCGTCCCGCTGCGCCGCATCCTGAACGTGCCCAAGCGCGGCATCGGCGACCGCGCCGAGGCCATGATCGACGCGCTCTCGCAGCGCGAGAAGATCAGCTTCCCGCAGGCGCTGCGCCGCGTCGACGAGGCGTACGGCATGGCCGCGCGGTCGACGAACGCGGTCAAGAAGTTCAACACGCTGATGGAGGACCTCCGTACGATCGTCGAGTCCGGCGCGGGCCCCGCGACCGTCCTGGAGGCGATCCTCGAACGGACCGGCTACCTCGCCGAGTTGCAGGCCTCCACCGACCCGCAGGACGAGACCCGCATCGAGAACCTCCAGGAACTCGCCGCCGTGGCCCTGGAGTTCGAGCAGGAGAACAGCGGGGGCGACGGCGAGAGCGAGACGCCCGCCGGACTCGCCGCCTTCCTGGAGCGGGTCGCGCTGGTCGCCGACTCCGACCAGATCCCGGACGAGGAGGAGGACGGCTCGGGCGTCATCACCCTGATGACCCTGCACACCGCCAAGGGCCTCGAGTTCCCCGTCGTCTTCCTCACCGGCATGGAGGACGGCGTCTTCCCGCACATGCGCGCCCTCGGCCAGCCCAAGGAGCTGGAGGAGGAGCGCCGCCTGGCGTACGTCGGCATCACCCGCGCGCGTGAGCGCCTCTATCTCACCCGCTCCTCCCTGCGCAGCGCCTGGGGGCAGCCGTCGTACAACCCGCCCTCCCGCTTCCTGGAGGAGATCCCGACACAGCACGTCGACTGGAAGCGGACCGGCGCCACCGCGTCGGCCCCCGCCGGACCGGCGTCGGGCGTGGCGGCCTCGCTGTCCTCGTCCCGCTCCCGCTCCTCCGCCTCGGGCGCGTCCGGCTTCGCCACGCGCCGCAGTTCGGAGAAGCCGGTCGTGTCGCTGGCCGTCGGCGACCGCGTGACGCACGACCAGTTCGGACTCGGCACGGTCGTGGGGGTCAAAGGCACGGGCGCGAACGCCGAGGCGACGGTCGACTTCGGCGAGGAGAAGCCGAAGCGGCTCCTGCTGCGGTACGCGCCGGTGGAGAAGCTGTAGGCAACTCGCAGGGGACATGAGCTGAGCCCCCGCTCCAACCGCGGGGGCTCACAAGGAAGTCGGCGGGACGGCCCGCGCGGGAGCTACGTCGGGTTGATGCCGTGGCTGCGCAGCCACGGGAGCGGGTCGATGGCCGCGCCGCCGGCCGGCCGGACCTCGAAGTGCAGGTGCGGTCCTGTCGAGTTGCCGGAGTTCCCGGAGTACGCGATCGCGTCGCCGGCCTTCACGGTCGTACCGGAGGCGACCTGGTAGCTGGAGAGGTGGCAGTACCACGTCTCCGTACCGTCCTTCGCGGTCACGATCATCATGTTGCCGTAGGCGCTGTTCCACTGCGTCCGTACGGTGCCGTCGGTCGCGGCCATCACCTTCGTGCCGTACGAGACGGGGAAGTCGATGCCGGTGTGCACGGACATCCAGTTGATGCCGGCCTGGCCGAAGTAGGCGCTGAGTCCGTGCTGCGCGACCGGGAGCGCGTACTTGGGGCGCAGCCGCTCCTTGCGGGCGGCCTCCGCGGCGGCCTTCTTCTTCTCGGCGAGCTGCTCGGCCTTGAGGTCGATACGTTCCTGCGTACGGCTGGCCCGGTCGGCGAAGTCGTCGGCGCCGGCGGAGAGGCTCTTGAGCTGGGCGTCCAGCTTGTTGTTGGCGGCGGACGGTTTCACCGCGGTCGCGTCCGAGGCCGTGTTCGAGGAGTCCTGCTCGCTGGCGAAGGTGCCCACGGAGGCGACGGCGACACCAGCGACGCCCATCACGCACGCCGACGGGACGGCGATGGTCAGCAGCGCGGAGCGCTTGGGGGGCGGACGCCGGCGGGAACGGTTCGCGTTCCTGGTGGCCGCGCGCCCCTGCGGCGGTACGACCTCTTCCTGGTCGTCCAACAGCGGGGCCACGGCGGGCAGTTCACCGGTGGAGGCCAACTCGTCCTCGGCCGGGGCGTGTTCGCCGTACTCGGTGGCGTCGTACTCGGTGTAGTCCTCGAACTGGTCCTGCTGCTCGCCCTGTTCGCCCGGCGTGCCCTGGCTGTCCGAGTTCCACTGGGTGGCGTCGTAGGCGCCGGTGTCGAAGGCTTGCGTGCCCCATTCCCAGTGCTGGGTCTGGTCGGCCGCGGCGGCGGTGGTCTGGTCGGGCTGGAGCCAGGCGTTCGCGTCCCACTGGCCGGAGGTGTCGTTCCCGGTGGCCTGCGGCGGGATGGCGGAGAGCTGCTGGTACTCGGCGGACCAGGCGGTCGTCTCGTACGTGCCGGTGTCGTAGGCGGCGGCGTGGTGCTGGGCCGCGTACGCGTCGTAGTTCAGGGTCTGCTGCCCGCCGGTGGACCAGGTCGAGCTGTCGTACGTGCCGGTGCCTGTCCCGTCGTCCGGGAGGCAGCCGAAGAGGGGGTCGGCCGCGAAGGTCGCCGTGGCGTGGGTGCCGGTACCGGTCGCGAAACCGTTGGCGTCGTAGTCGCCGTACGTGGTGAAGTCGCCGTACTGGCCGTCCTGGGTGCCGTAGGACGCGTAATGCGTCGCGGCGGCCTCGGAGGCCGGAGCCGGGGTGGTCATGATCCCCGACGGGTGACGGTCGTTCACCAACTTCTCTTTCGCCTCGACAACAGGGGCTGGCAGAGCAGTGCGGCGACTGTACCCGGCGGTACGCGGGCGCGACAATCTTCAACAGGTTTTGCGCTCGCAGGAAACGGGCATTCGGCTGTGTTTCGGGGGAGGCCGGGCGAGGGTTTGGCCCTGTGTTCGAAGAACGTTCGATACGCGGGGGCTGTCCGAGGGGTGTCCGAGGGGTGTGGGGCGGCTGTGCGGAGGCGTCCCCCGGCTCTCCGACAGCCCACCGGACGTCACGCGCGGTGTGTCACCGACATCCCACCGTCACGCCACCGTCAGACCGCCGGCGTGCGCGACGGCCGCGGATCCCGCTTCCGTCGCGTCGAGGGCCTGGCGTATCCCGGTCGCGACGGCGGGGTGCACGGGCAGGGCGAGATGCCCGATTCCGCTCACCCGCACGTTCTGGGCGATCAGGTCGGGGTGGTCGACGCAGGCCGTCTCCAGCGGGTCCATCAGGTGGTCGAGGTCGCTCCAGAAACTGACGAAGTGCGTCCGGCAGCCCGGCGCGGGGAGCGTCAGCTCCTCCAGGACGTCCGAGCCGGGCCGCATCTGGCGCACGATCGGGTGCGCGTTGGCCAGCGGCGCCACGTTCGTGCCGGAGTGCGGGGTGCCGAGCGTCACCAGCGTGCGGACCCGGAGGTCACCGCCGAGGCGCTGCACGTAGTACCGCGCGATCAGTCCGCCGAGGCTGTGCCCGACGATGTCGACCTGCCGGCTGCCGGTGCGCTCGCAGATCTCCTCTATATGCCGGCCGAGCAGCTCGGCCGCGGTGCGGATGTCGCAGGTCAGCGGCGAGTAGTTCAGCGACTCGACCTGCTGCCTGCCGTGCTGGGCGAGGCTGCGGCGCAGCAGGACGAAGACCGAGCGGTTGTCTATGAAGCCGTGCAGCAGGACGACCGGCGGTTTGGTCCGGGTGGGCAGCTGTGCCGTGCCCTCGTCCGGCGCGGGGAGCGGGTCGGCGGGGCCTCGGCGCTCCTGGGTGATGCCCGAGGGATAGAGGAGGAGGTGTCCCGCGAGGATCGCGAACTCCAGCGCGGTCGCTTTCAGCAGGGCCAGGGAGAGTCCCGCCAGCCGGCTCGGCAGCAGCTTCTGGCAGAGCGGAACAAAGGGCGACACTGCCCCGGTGACCTTCATGGCCGACCTCCTGTCGGCACGCGGAGGACGGCTCTGTCCCCCGTGTGCCCTCGTGGGAGGTCGCGACGAAGGTGGTCGGCGGTGTGCGGGCGACCTGCGGCGTGCGGGCTGTCGGTCCCGTACGCCCTTCCCGCCGTCGCCGACCCGCCGCACCACCACGTCGCGCGGCCTGCGGCGCGATGGTGCGGCGACCCCGTTGCGGCTCCCGTCGCGCGAAATATGCGCTACGAACGTGTCCCACCGTGTGATTTCCCCCTCGGTCTCCCTCGCGAAACTGCCGGTTGCGGGATGCTGGAGATAACGTTCGTTCACTTGCTGGTAGGTCGGTACCCATGCCGGTACACATGTCGGTACGGATGGATGTAGTCGCTTCATGGAGGCAGTGATGGGTGTGGCAGCCGGTCCGATCCGCGTCGTGGTGGCCAAGCCCGGGCTCGACGGGCATGACCGCGGAGCCAAGGTGATCGCGCGGGCGCTGCGCGATGCCGGTATGGAGGTCATCTACACCGGCCTCCACCAGACTCCCGAGCAGATCGTCGACACCGCGATCCAGGAGGACGCCGACGCGATCGGGCTGTCCATCCTGTCCGGCGCCCACAACACGCTCTTCGCCGCGGTCATCGACCTGCTCAAGGAGCGGGACGCGGCGGACATCCTCGTGTTCGGCGGCGGGATCATTCCGGAGGCGGACATCGCGCCGCTCAAGGAGAAGGGCGTCGCGGAGATCTTCACGCCGGGGGCCACGACGCACGCGATCGTGGACTGGGTCCGGGTTGCCGTCCGGCAACCGACGGGGGCGTAGGTCGTTTTTCAGGCGCGGGTCGGTTGTGGTGGCCGTCCCTGGGGGCTGCGCCCCCAGACCCCCGCTTCGGCCCTGAAGGGGCCTCGTCCTCAAACGCCGGACGGGCCGGATCGGCCTGACCCGCACTCCAATTCCTCCGCCATCCTCGCCCGCAACCGCAATGTCGTGACCAGGCGTTGGAACGCCTCCGCCCAGTAGCCGCCCGCTCCCGGTGACGCGTCCTCCGCCTCCTCCGGTATCGATGTCAGGCCCTCCAGACGGCTCGCCTGGCCCGGGTCGAGGCAGCGTTCGGCGAGACCCATGACTCCGCTGAAGCTCCACGGGTAACTCCCGGCGTCCCGCGCGATGTCGAGCGCGTCGACCACCGCCCGCCCGAGCGGCTCGGACCACGGCACCGCGCACACCCCGAGCAACTGGAACGCCTCCGACAGACCGTGCGTCGCGATGAACCCGGCGACCCAGTCCGAGCGTTCGGCCGTGCTCAGGGTGCCGAGCAGCTTGGCGCGCTCCGCCAGGGACACCGCCCCCGGGCCGCCGGCCTCGGGCGCGGACGGTGTACCGAGCAGCGCCCGTGCCCACTCGGCGTTCCGCTGCCGTACCGCGGCCCGGCACCACGCCGCGTGCAGATCGCCCTGCCAGTCGTCGGCCACCGGCAGCGCCACCAGCTCCTGGGGCGTACGTCCACCGAGCCGTGCGGGCCACGTCGCCAGCGGGGCCGCCTCCGCCAACTGTCCGAACCACCACGACCGTTCACCCCGGCCCGCCGGGGCCTTGGCGACCACGCCGTCGCGCTCCATGCCCGCGTCGCACTCGTGCGGGGCCTCGACGACGACCGTCGGCGTCTCCCGCATCGGGTCGACGGCCACACACGCCCCGGCCCTGACCGCCATCCGTCCGGCGAGCGCCGAGTCCGGCAGCGCGGAGAGCAACTCCGCCGCCGTCGCCCGTACGTTGCGGCTGCGGTCGGCCAACGCCTGTTCCAGGAACGGCTCGTCCCGCGGGCCCAGTCCCGACCGCAGCGAGTCGAGGAACATCAGGCGGTCCTCGGCCCGCTCCGTCGGCCAGGTCGTCGTGAGCAACTCGCGCGCGGCGGCCGGTGCGTGGGCGCGCAGGGCCGACAACAACGCGACCCGTTCGGCGAACAGGCCCTCCTGCCAGAGCCGTCGAGTGCCCTCCTCGTCGTCCGGACCGGGCAGCGCCGCGCCCCCGCCCGGCGTCGCGCGCAGGGCGAAACGCCAGTCCGGGTTCAGCCGGGCGAGCCACACCGCGCGCGCCCCCGCGAACGTCAGCGCCGCCGGCCGTAGATCCGTCCGCCCGCGCGCCGCGTCCAGCAGGGCGGGCAGCACCTGCGGGGGCGCCCCGAACCCCCGGGCGTTCGCCGCCGCGAGCCACTGCGGCAACAGCTCCATGAGGTCGGGCGCCGTGCCCCTGCGGCCACCACCGCCCGCACCGGGACGGTCGGCGAGCAACAACGCCAGCCTGCGGGCCGCCGCGGCGGGCAGCGCCGGTCGCGAGTCCTGCGGGGCCGGTTCCGGGCGTGCGGCCGCCTGCGCCGGCCGCAACCCGGCCCGACGGCGTACGGTCTCGACGGCCGCCGCGTCCAGCAAGGCGACGGGTGCTTGGCGAACTGGCCCGTGCGCGTGTCCATGTTCGTGCACCGGCGGGGTACGCCGGTCCGTGCCGAGCAGCGCCGCTGTGACCAGTTCTTCCCAGCTGTTCGGCGCGGACCTGCTGGTGGCAGTGGACCCCGTGCTGCTCATGCGGTTCCTCTCCATGGAGTGTGAGTGGAGGGCTTGGGCGAAGGGGTGGGCCGTACCGGAGTCCCGGGCCGTCGGGTCAGCACAGCGTCACCGCCTCTGCCGTGCTCTCCGCCCAGGCCGTCAACGGCGTGAAGCCTCGGTGACCGCACTCGCCGAAGACCTTGACGGGGGTGCCGCCCGAGAGGGCGACCAGGCGCCAGAGGCCGGGGCGGGTCCGGGCCGTGGGGGTGAGGGGGAGCGCGGTGTCCGTGTCGGCGTCCACGAGTTGCCAGCCGTCGCCCGCCGGGGTCGGTATGACGCGGTCCAGGGTGATGGGGACCGAGTCCAGCCAGGGGTCGGCGCGCAGTGCCTCGCCATAGCGGGCCGCGGCCTGGCTGGTCGTCACTCCCGGTGGGCGTATCCCGGCGGGTGTCGGGGGTGCGAACTGATCGCCGAGCGCCGCCCGGGGCTGGCCCGCGCCCGGATACGCGGACACCTCCGCGTCCAGGGTCAGGCCCACCGGGAGCGCCAGTTCGGGGGCGCGGCCGGCGGCGCCGTAGGAGAGGAGCAGGGCCGTGCGGTCCGAGTCGGCGCCGTAGAGCCAGACGCGACGGGTCGTCAGGCGGGCGTCCGCCGTGTCGTACTGGGCCAGGATCAGCCAGCGGTCGCGCAGCGGCGGGCCGTCCGCCGAGTTGGGGAGGCCGATGCGGGAGCGGACCGTCGCCGCCAGGGACTCCGGCAGCCCTTCGCGGTGGAGCCAGGCCTGGTCGAGGAGGTGGAGCAGCGCGCACTCCTCCAGCAGCCGCACCGGCCAACCGGGACCGGACGACGGGATCGCCCCCAACTCCCGTACCCGCGCGGCCAGTCCGGGCGCCTGGGCGTCGACCATGCGGGCCGCCGTCTCCTCCCACAGCGCGTACCCCGTCTGCTCCGCGCCGGCCAGGCCACCGCGCAACAGGTCCGCCAGGCGCTGCTCCAACTCGGTCGCGCCCGCGGTGATCCGCTCGGCCCGGCGCTCAGCCCGCCGCCGCGCTGCCTCCGGGTCAGCGGATCCGGACGCGGAGTCGGAGTCGCCCGCGGTCCGCTTCTGCTCGGTGCGTTTCCTTCTCCCCTCTATCCACTCCGCCGCCCAGTCCGGCGGCGCGCCCGGCGCCACCGCGCCGTCCTCGCCCGCCCACAGCAGCAACAGCCCGAGCGCGTGTTTGCACGGGAACTTCCGGCTCGGACAACTGCACTTGTACGCGGGCCCGGAGGCGTCCGCGATGTCCACGACCGTCTGATACGGCTTGCTGCCACTGCCCTTGCACAGCCCCCACACCGTCCCCTCCTCGCCGCTCCCCGCCTCGGACCACGGCCCGGCCGCCCCGAGTTTGCTCCCCGCTTTGCGTGATGCGGCGTCAGGAGCCAGTGCCAGCACCTGATCCGCGCTCCAGCGCACCCCCAGCTCAGTCATGACATCGAAGGTAGAGCCCGGCACTGACAATCGGTCCGCGAGCGGTTCGGCGGGCGGGCCGGCAAGCGCGTTTTAGCAGGTCAGATCGCGTTGTCAGTGGCATGGTGCACGGTGGACACCAGATCCGAACCGGCCGAGCTGGAGGGGGCCTCAGCCATGACTGTGTCCGTAGAACCCGCGTCCGTCCGAGCGAGCGAGAAGCCGTCGAACGAGCCGTTGCGGCCGCACGCCGAGCACGCCTTCGCTGATGAACTCGCCGCACTGGCCGCGCAGGACGACCGCCCGCGCCCGGCCCGCTGGAAGCTGTCGCCGTGGGCGGTGGCGACCTATCTGCTCGGCGGCACGCTGCCGGACGGCACGGTGATCACGCCGAAGTACGTGGGCCCGCGCCGCCTCGTCGAGGTCGCCGTCACCACCCTCGCCACCGATCGCGCCCTGCTCCTGCTCGGCGTGCCCGGCACGGCCAAGACCTGGGTGTCCGAGCACCTGGCCGCCGCCGTCAGCGGTGACT
Organism: Streptomyces sp. NPDC002499; assembly: GCF_053595415.1. Classification (NCBI taxonomy): domain Bacteria; kingdom Bacillati; phylum Actinomycetota; class Actinomycetes; order Kitasatosporales; family Streptomycetaceae; genus Streptomyces; species Streptomyces sp. NPDC002499. The sequence goes on along the minus strand of NZ_JBSFXO010000020.1, from coordinate 11,927 downwards.
CGACGCTGCTCGTGCAGGGCACGGCGGGAACGCCGGAGGAGGCGATCCGGTACGGGTGGAACTACGCCCAGTTGCTCGCCCACGGCCCGAGCCGCGACGCCCTCGTGCCCAGCCCGGTCATGCGGGCCATGGCGGAGGGGATGACGGTGCGGGTGGAGGAACTGACCCGCATTCCCGCCGACGTACAGGACACGCTGATCACGATCCTGTCCGAGAAGACGCTGCCGATACCGGAGTTGGGGCAGGAGGTGCAGGCGGTCCGCGGCTTCAACCTGATCGCGACGGCCAACGACCGCGACCGCGGGGTCAACGACCTCTCCAGCGCCCTGCGCCGCCGTTTCAACACGGTGGTGCTGCCACTGCCGGAGAGCGTGGAGGCCGAGGTCGACATCGTCTCGCGCCGCGTCGACCAACTCGGCAGCTCCCTCGACCTGCCGTCCGCACCCGACGGCATCGACGAGATCCGCCGTGTCGTGACGGTCTTCCGCGAGCTGCGTGACGGGGTGACGTCCGACGGCCGTACGAAGGTGAAGTCGCCGAGCGGCACGCTGTCGACGGCGGAGGCGATCTCGGTCGTCACCAACGGACTTGCCCTGGCCGCCCACTTCGGCGACGGCGTGCTGCGGGCCGGCGACGTCGCCGCGGGCCTCCTCGGCGCGGTCGTCCGCGACCCGGCGGCCGACCGCGTGATCTGGCAGGAGTACCTGGAGGCGGTCGTGCGGGAGCGCGACGGCTGGACGGACTTCTACCGGGCCTGCCGAGAGGTGAGCGTGTGACGAACGACCTGGGGTGGGGGCGCTCCGGCGGGGGCCAGGGATCGGGCGGATCCGGTGGGAGCGGGGGAGCTGGCGGGACCGGCGGGTCCGGCGCTTCGGGAGAGTCGGACGGCGCGGTGTGTGTGGGGTGCGTGACTGCCGGGGGCGGTCGGGGCGACGGGCGCGGGCGCCGGGGGAGGCGGCCGGTTCGACGAGGGGAACGGGGTCGATGGGGGCGGCGGTGGCTTCGATGGCAGAGCGGGGGCCGGGGTCGGCTTCAGCGAGGTGTCCGGCGGGCGAAGTCGGTGGGCGCGGTGCGGAGGGGGACGTTGTGACGGGCCTTGAGCCTGAGCCGGGTGCGAGCGGGCCGGTCGGTGATCGGCCGTTGCTGCTGGGCGTACGGCATCACGGGCCCGGGTCGGCGCGGGCCGTGCGGGCGGCGCTGGACGCGGCCCGGCCGCGGGTCGTGCTGATCGAGGGACCGCCCGAGGCCGATTTCCTGATCCCGTTGGCCGCCGAGGAGGACATGCGGCCGCCGGTCGCCCTTCTCGCCCATGCCGTGGACGAGCCCGGCCGCTCCGCGTTCTGGCCGCTGGCCGAGTTCTCGCCGGAGTGGGTGGCCATTCGCTGGTCCCTGGAGCACGACGTCCCGGCCCGTTTCATCGACCTGCCGGCGACGCACACGCTGGCATGGGAGAAGGAGTCGGAGGACGGGCCGGACGAGACGCCGGACTCCGGCTCACAACAGGCCCTCGACGCTTCCGTCCGGGTCGATCCGCTCGCAGTGCTCGCCGACGCCGCCGGTTACGACGATCCCGAGCGGTGGTGGGAGGACGTCGTCGAGCACCGGGGGGTGGGCGAGGGGGACGCGTTCGCGCCGTTCGCCGCGCTGGAAGAGGCCATGGGGGCGCTGCGGGAGACCTACGGCGCCGGGGGACACGACCGGGATCTCGTGCGGGAGGCGTACATGCGGCTCCAAGTGCGGGCCACGCAGCGTGAGTTCGGGGACGACGTGGCCGTGGTGTGCGGGGCCTGGCACGTGCCGGCGCTGCGGCAGCGGACGGCCGTCGCCGCCGACCGGGCGCTGGTGAAGGGGCTGCCCAAGGTCAAGGCGGACATGACGTGGGTGCCGTGGACGCACCGGAGGCTGGCGCGGGTCAGCGGATACGGGGCGGGGATCGACTCGCCCGGCTGGTACGGGCACTTGTTCAGCGCGCCGGACCGGCCGGTCGAGCGGTGGCTGACCAAGGTGGCCGGGCTGCTGCGGGACCAGGACCGGTTGGTGTCCTCGGCGCATGTCATCGAGGCGGTGCGGTTGGCCGAGACGCTCGCCGCGATGCGTGGGCGTCCGCTGCCGGGGCTCGGTGAGACGACCGACGCCGTGCGCGCGGTGATGTGCGAGGGCTCGGACGTGCCGTTGGCGCTGGTGCACGACCGGTTGGTCGTGGGGGACGTGCTGGGGGAGGTCCCGCGGTCGGCGCCGGCGGTGCCGTTGCAGCGGGACCTCGACCGGATCCAGCGGAAGCTGCGGCTCAAACCGGAGGCGCTGGAGCGGGAGTTGGAGCTCGACCTGCGCAAGGAGACCGACGCCGGGCGCAGCAGGCTGCTGCATCGGCTCCGGCTGCTGGGCATCGGGTGGGGCGAGCCGACGGCCTCGCGGGGGAGCACGGGGACCTTCCGGGAGACGTGGCGGCTGCGGTGGGAGCCGGAGCTGTCCGTGCGGGTGGCCGAGGCCGGGGTGTGGGGCACGACCGTGCTCGGCGCCGCGACGGCCAAGGCCGAGGCGGACGCGGTGGGCGCGCGGGGCCTCGCCGACGTCACCGGGCTCGCGGAGCGCTGCCTGCTGGCCGAACTGCCCGACGCGCTGCCCGTGGTGATGCGGGTCCTCGCCGACCGGGCCGCGCTCGACACGGACGTCGGTCATCTCGCCCAGGCCCTGCCGGCCCTGGTCCGTTCGCTGCGGTACGGCGATGTGCGCGGCACGGACACCGGGGCCCTGGCCGGGGTCGCCGCGGGCCTCGCCGAACGCGTCTTCGTCGGCCTTCCCCCGGCCTGCGCCGCCCTGGACGCCGACGCGGCCGAGGAGATGCGACGCCACCTGGACGCGGTGCACGGCGCGGTGGGGTTGCTGGCCGACGCGCCTGCGCAGGGTGCCTCCGGGGTGGAGGTGGCCCCGCGCGATTCCACGGTCGGGGTCGGGTCGGGGGGTGGTGGGACTGCGTTGCGGGGGCGTTGGTATCGCGTGTTGCGGGTTCTGGGGGTGCGGGACACCGTTGCGGGGGTGGTGCGGGGGCGGGCCGTGCGGTTGCTGCTGGACGAAGGGGAGTTGGGGCAGGACGAGGCCGCGCGGCTCATGGGGCTCGTGCTGTCGCCGGGGACGGCGCCGGGGGACGCGGCCGCGTGGATCGAGGGGTTCGTGGGCGGCGGGTCCGGGGGCGGGATGCTGCTCGTGCACGACGAGCGGCTGCTCGCGCTGGTCGACGCCTGGCTGACGGCCGTGCCGGCGGCCGCGTTCACGGACGTGCTGCCGCTGCTGCGGCGGACGTTCTCGGCGTACGAGCCCGGGGTGCGGCGGACCCTCGGTGAACTGGTCCGGCGTGGGCCCGGACGGCCGGGGCATACGGCGGTGACCGGTGCCGGGATACCCGGCTTCGCGGCCGAGCTCGACGCGGAGCGCGCGGACGCCGTACTGCCCGTGGTGCGGCTGCTGTTGGGACTGGACGCCGTGGACGGCGTGAACGGCATGGCCAAGGACGCGGACGACAACCTTGTGGGGGTGGCTCGATGAGGACCGACGGGCGGGCGCAGGTGGGGGAGCGGGGCGATGTGGTGGACGCCGATGGACGCACGCCCGGTCGCAAGTGCGGGCAGCGGACAGGGACTTACCGTCGACCGGTGACGACCGTGACGGTGGTGCCGCTGTGGGACCGGCGCCGTACGGAGGCGCGCGGATGAGCACCGGAACGACGGACACGGGAGCGGGAACGGGAGCCTCGACGGGTGCGGCAACGGGGGCCCCGATGGCCCCGGACCCGACCCAGGAGCGGCTTCGGCGGTGGCGGCTCGTGCTCGGGGGTGACGCGGCCGACGGCACCGGATGCACGTTGTCGGGGCGGGACGCGGCGATGGACGGGGCGTTGGGCGCCCTGTACGGGAGGGGCGAGGGGCAGGCGAAGGCGGGGCGGGATCGTTCGGCGGGGCTCGGGGCGTCGGCGCCGTCGGTGGCGCGTTGGCTCGGCGACATCCGGACGTACTTCCCCTCCTCCGTCGTGCAGGTGATGCAGCGGGACGCCATCGACCGGCTCGGGCTGTCCGCGCTGCTGCTCGAACCGGAGATGCTGGAGGCGGTGGAGGCCGACGTGCACCTGGTCGGCACGCTGCTCTCCCTCAACAAGGCGATGCCGGAGACGACGAAGGAGACGGCGCGGGCGGTCGTACGCAAGGTGGTCCAGGACCTGGAGAAGCGGCTCGCCACCCGCACCCGGGCCACGCTCTCCGGCGCCCTGGACCGCAGCGCCCGTATCAACCGGCCGCGTCACCACGACATCGACTGGAACCGCACGATCGCGGCCAACCTCAAGCACTACCTGCCGGAGTACGGAACGATCGTGCCCGAGCGGCTCATCGGGTACGGGCGTGCCTCCCAGTCGGTGAAGAAAGAGGTCGTCCTCTGCATCGACCAGTCGGGGTCGATGGCGGCGTCCGTCGTCTACGCGTCGGTGTTCGGGGCGGTCCTCGCGTCCATGCGGTCGATCAGCACCCGGCTGGTCGTCTTCGACACGGCGGTCGTCGACCTCACCGACCAGCTCGACGACCCGGTCGACGTGCTGTTCGGCACCCAGCTCGGCGGCGGCACGGACATCAACCGGGCGCTCGCCTACTGCCAGTCCCAGATAACTCGCCCTGCCGAGACGGTGGTCGTGTTGATCAGCGACCTCTACGAGGGCGGGATACGCGACGAGATGCTGAAGCGGGTCGCGGCGATGAAGGCGTCGGGGGTGCAGTTCGTGGCATTGCTCGCGCTGTCGGACGAGGGGGCGCCGGCGTACGACAGGGAGCACGCGGCGGCGTTGGCCGCGCTGGGCGCACCGGCGTTCGCGTGCACGCCGGACCTCTTTCCGGAGGTGATGGCGGCGGCGATCGAGAAGCGGCCGATACCGGTGCCGGACACGGCGTGAGGGTTCGGCAACTCGGGCGCGAGGTAGGCGACTTGGCAGGAGACTTGTCGATCCGTTGACACCGGCGCGGGCAGCAAAACGGACATGAGTGTCCATCGGTAACAGGGGGCTTGCGCAACCTCGGCAGGGGCGTGCAAGGATCGACGCCCGCCAGCGGTGCGCATGAGTCGCCCGCCCGCACGGGAGGACCCGCCCCCACTTGAACCGGCCCGCAGCACTGCCCGGTGCCGCTCTGCGCGTGATGCGCACGGCGGTTGGGCGGCGTGCGCTGCAAGTGGCGTTACTGGTGGGCGGGTTGTTCGCGGTCGGGCTCCTCTGCGGAGAGCAGGCGCAGGCGGCGGACGGGGCGACCTCGGGATCGTCGGTGCGGCCGTTGACGGTGCATGTGGTCGGGCAGTTGCTCAAGCCGCGGGCGCCGGCTGGAGTGAGGCCGCCGAGGCCGACGGAGCCGCCGAGGCCGACGGAGCTGCCGAGGCCGCCGAAGTCGACGGAGCCGCCGAGGCGGGTCAAGCCGGTCGCGGTGGCCGATCACGTCGTGCAGTCCGTGAACGTCGGGGTCCTGGAGCCGGTCGGCGGAGTCGTGCGGGCGGTCACCGACGAGCTGGGCGAGGTGACCGCGCAGATACCGCCGCTGTCGTCGTTGCCGATCCTCTCCTCGCTCCCGGACCTCCCTGCGCTGCCCACGCTCCCCACCCTGCCTACGCAGCCGGAGCCTCCCGAAGCGCCGGGACAGACGTTGCCCGCGCCCGCCCCCACCCCCGCGCCCGTCGTGCAGGCGCCTCAGCCGGACGGTGCCGGGCACACGACAGGCAGGGCCCCGGGTAAGGGCAACGGCAAGGCCAGGGGACGGAGCGGCTCGGCCGAGGTCGGATCGACGACGTACGGCCCGCTGCTCATCGTCGATGCCGGTGCCGTCGGGCATGGCTCGGCGCCGAGCGGTGGTCAGCGGGTTGCCGGTGCCGGGTACGCGCCCGTGCACCAGGCGCCCGGCGGTGACCCGAGCGATGGTGCGGCGGGCAGCCGTTCGGGTGTCGACGGTGGTTCCTCGCGGCACGGTGACGCGCATGCGGTCGCGCTGACTCACCGGGTGCCGTTGCGGTTCGTGGCCGGTGCCGCCGGGCGGTCCGAGGCGGCCGAGATCCGGGACAGGCACCGGGACATTCCGGTCTCCCCCGCGTAGAGCCGTCTCCCAGGGCACTCAGGACCCTCCCGGCTCCTCTGCTGCTCCCTCCCTTGCTGTCCCCTCCCCTTTCTTTCTGCTTCCTGCTGCCTGCCGCCGTTCCACGACTCCGCGGGTCCCGAGCAAGGACGACCGAAAACCGTCGGTCGGTCCTGCTGACATCCCGCGGTCGGGGCGGGTGACTCCCATTGGGGTGGGCGTCACCCGTTCCGCGCCCCTCGGGGCGGTACCAAGGGCCCCACCGGGTCAACCCCAGCCCGGTGGGGCCTCACTCGCGGCACGGCGTGCCAGTGAGCGCGGCATCATGTGACAGGTATCACCGCTCAGGTGTGACCCTCGATTTAGGGGCCCTCCGCAAGCAGCGATAACCTGCGAGACGGACATGCCGCGCGCTCGGTCACCGTGTGCGCCTCCCTTGTGACAGCGGACGTCACGTTGCCCTTCGCGGCACGCCCACGCATCCAACGAACCGCGAGATCACTGAGGACGGAAGCGCGTGGACCTGTTCGAGTATCAGGCGAGGGACCTCTTCGCCAAGCACGATGTACCGGTGCTGGCCGGTGAAGTCATCGACACGCCTGAGGCGGCCCGCGCAGCCACCGAGCGGCTCGGTGGCAAGTCCGTCGTCAAGGCCCAGGTGAAGGTCGGCGGCCGTGGCAAGGCCGGTGGCGTGAAGCTCGCCGCCACCCCGGACGAGGCCGTCGCGCGTGCGACGGACATCCTCGGCATGGACATCAAGGGCCACACGGTCCACAAGGTGATGATCGCCGAGACCGCGCCCGAGATCCTGGAGGAGTACTACGTCTCCTTCCTTCTCGACCGCACCAACCGCACCTTCCTCGCCATGGCGTCCGTCCAGGGCGGCGTGGAGATCGAGGTCGTCGCGGAGGAGAACCCCGAGGCCCTCGCGAAGGTCCCGGTCGACGCCAACGAGGGTGTCTCGATCGAGAAGGCCCGCGAGATCGTCGCGCAGGCGAAGTTCCCGGCCGACGTGGCCGAGCAGGTCGCCGAGATCCTGGTGACGCTGTGGGACACCTTCGTCAAGGAGGACGCCCTCCTGGTCGAGGTCAACCCGCTCGCCAAGGTCGCCTCCGGCAAGGTCATCGCCCTTGACGGCAAGGTCTCCCTCGACGAGAACGCCGAGTTCCGCCAGCCGGAGCACGAGGCGCTCGAGGACAAGGACTCGGCCAACCCGCTCGAGGCCGCGGCCAAGGCCAAGAACCTCAACTACGTCAAGCTCGACGGCGAGGTCGGCATCATCGGCAACGGCGCGGGTCTCGTCATGAGCACCCTCGACGTCGTCGCGTACGCCGGTGAGGCGCACGGTGGGGTCAAGCCCGCCAACTTCCTCGACATCGGCGGCGGCGCGTCCGCGGCCGTGATGGCGAACGGCCTGGAGATCATCCTCGGCGACCCGGACGTCAAGTCCGTCTTCGTCAACGTCTTCGGCGGCATCACCGCCTGCGACGAGGTCGCCAACGGCATCGTCCAGGCGCTTCAGCTGCTCGCGGACAAGGGCGAGGACGTCACCAAGCCGCTGGTCGTCCGTCTCGACGGCAACAACGCCGAGCTGGGTCGCAAGATCCTCTCCGACGCCAACCACCCGCTGGTCCAGCGCGTGGACACCATGGACGGCGCGGCCGACAAGGCCGCCGAGCTCGCGGCTGCGAAGTAAGGGACGAGGGACTAACAGCCATGGCTATCTTCCTCAACAAGGACAGCAAGGTCATCGTCCAGGGCATGACCGGTGCCACGGGCATGAAGCACACCAAGCTCATGCTGGCCGACGGCACGAACATCGTCGGTGGCGTGAACCCGCGTAAGGCGGGCACGTCCGTCGACTTCGACGGCACCGAGATCCCGGTCTTCGGCACGGTCGCCGAGGCGATCGAGAAGACGGGTGCGAACGTATCCGTCCTCTTCGTACCGCCGGCCTTCTCCAAGGCCGCCGTCGTCGAGGCCATCGACGCCGAGATCCCGCTCGCGGTCGTCATCACCGAGGGCATCGCCGTCCACGACTCGGCTGCGTTCTACGCGTACGCGGTCGCGAAGGGCAACAAGACGCGCATCATCGGTCCGAACTGCCCGGGTCTGATCACCCCCGGTCAGTCGAACGCCGGCATCATCCCGGGCGACATCACGAAGCCGGGCCGTATCGGCCTGGTCTCGAAGTCCGGCACGCTGACGTACCAGATGATGTACGAGCTGCGTGACATCGGCTTCTCGTCGGCGGTGGGCATCGGCGGCGACCCCGTCATCGGCACCACCCACATCGACGCTCTGGCCGCCTTCGAGGCCGACCCCGACACCGACCTGATCGTGATGATCGGTGAGATCGGTGGCGACGCGGAGGAGCGGGCCGCGGACTTCATCGCGAAGAACGTGACCAAGCCGGTCGTCGGTTACGTCGCGGGCTTCACCGCGCCCGAGGGCAAGACGATGGGCCACGCCGGCGCCATCGTCTCCGGCTCCTCCGGCACGGCCGCCGCGAAGAAGGAGGCCCTTGAGGCCGCGGGCGTCAAGGTCGGCAAGACGCCGACCGAGACGGCCAAGCTCGCGCGCGAGATCTTGGGCGGCTGAGGTCAGCTAGCTGAACGTTGATGGGCTCGTTCTGTGGGTTGGGGCGGGCCCATCGGCGCGTTATCGGGCGGGTGCGGGTTCGTTGTGGCTGGTCGCGCAGTTCCCCGCGCCCCTAAAAGATGGGGCGTCCGAGCCGACCTGCTTTTAAGGGGCGCGGGGAACTGCGCGACCAGCCCCCACCGGGCCGCGGCTAACGACTCAACGGAAGTAGCCTTTCGGGTCCGCTCGTCATCTCGCCGTGCAGCTTCTCCCGGAGCTCGATCTCCTCGTCCGACAAAGAACCCGGCGCCACCTGCGGTGGCACACCCTGCACCTCCGCCCCGGGGGCGATCGGTGGCTCGTAGTGCGTGGGAGCCGTCCGCACCGTGAGGGCCGTCGTGCCGATCAGGGCGATGGTGAACGCGATCGCCGCCCGCGTCCAGAAACGTGCCCTCCGCTCACTCCCGATCCGCACCGCCGGCGGCCGAGCCGCGCGCAGCCGCTCCGTCGCGGCGACCTCGGCCAGGCGCCGATGCAGCACCTCAGGATCCGCCAACTCCGGCAACCGCGCGGCAAGCGCCTCGCGCGCGTGCAGCAGCCGGTTGGCCGTCGCCGGCGTGCTCGCCTCCGTCTCCGCCGCCGTCTCGGGCAGGTCGAGGCCGACACCGTCGTAGAGCATGAGGGTGCGGCGGTGCGGGGCCGGGAGCTTGAGGAGTGCGGTCAGCAGGGCGCGGTCGGCCGCGTCGGGGGGTGGCGGCTCGGGGTGGCGGTAGCGCGGGCGGAGGCGGTGCCAGGGGGAGAGCGCGTATTCGTACGCCGTCGCCCGTACCCAGCCCGCCGGGTCGCGGTCGACCGCCACCTCGGGCCAGCGCTGCCAGGCGAGTTGGAAGGCCCGCTCGACCGACTCGCGCGCGAGTTCGCGGCGGCCGGTGAGGAGATAGGCCTGGCGTACGAGGGCGGGGGCGCAGAACGCGTAGAGCGCGTCGAAGGCCTGAGTGGGCGTCAGGGGAGTGGCAGGTTCGGTGGCGGGCACGGCGGCGGGCTCCGGCACTGACTCCGGCTCCGGCTTTGGCTCCGGCATTGGCTTCGGCTTCTGTGGCTTTTTCAGAGACACCGTCACCGGCCGGGGCTTCGGCGGCTCCTGACGGGGAGTCGGGCATTCGAGCGAAGCCAGCAGTTTCGCGTACGCCTCCCGTTTGTCGCCGCGTGGAGTCGTGCGGCCTGTCTCCCAGGAGCGGACGGTCTCGCGCGAGACGCCGACCCGTTCGGCGACCTGAGCCTGCGTCAGCGAGCCGGACTCGCGCAGGCGTCGGCGTTCCTTGGGTGAGGGGAGGGGAGTTGCAGGGCTCTGCGTCACAGGACGCCCCTTCGTACGAAAAAGTACATAAATATATATTGGGCGACACTTCGGAGGTTCGCCTGTTACGACGAAAAAGCGCGTGTCGTTGGGAGCATGACGGGCGTGATCCAGATGACCGCTCGTCGATCGCCGTTGTCGTCCCTGCTCACCCGGATGCTCGACCGATCACCCGGACTGGCTGCCAGCCTCCTGGGTGGTGTGCTCGCCGCCGGCCTCGGGCTGGGGTCGTTCGCCGTGCTCGTGATGGTGCTGTGGATCAGTTCGCCGTATCCCGACAGCGGGCCCGGGGGCGCGCTGCATGTCGCGGCGGCGCTGTGGCTGCTCGCGCACGGTGCCGAACTGGTCCGTACCGACACGCTCTCCGGCGTGCCCGCGCCGGTCGGTGTCACCCCCTTGCTGTTGCTCGCGGTGCCTGTGTGGCTGGTGCATCGGGCTGCGCGGGATGCGGTCGACGGGGGCGGGGGAGCGGGCGACGGTGCGGATGGGGACGAGGGCGAGGGGGAGGGCGGGGACGGTGATCGGCCGCTGGTGGCCGGACGTACGGCGTGGGTCGGGGTCGTGGTCGGGTATCTCGGCGTGGGGACGGCTGCCGCGCTGTACGCGTCCGGCGGGGAGTTGCGGCCGTCGTGGGCGTGGACCGTGGTGTGTCTGCCGACGGTTGTCGTGATGGCGGCGGGGGTGGGGGTGTGGACGGCGTACGGGCGTCCGCGGGATGTCGCCGACGGGGTGCTGATTCTGTTGCCGGGGTCGTTGCGGCGGCTGGTGCTCGGGGTGGAGGCGCGGGAACGGCTCGGGGTGGCCGTGCGGGGTGGGCTGGCCGGGGTGGCGGTGCTTGTCGGGGGTGGGGCGTTGTTGCTCGGGGGCTCGCTGGTGTGGCACGGCGGGGTGGTTCGGGGGTCGTTTCTGCAGTTGACGGGGGGGTGGTCGGGGCGGTTCGCGGTGCTGTTGCTGTGTGTGGCGTTGGTGCCGAACGCGGTGGTGTGGGCGGTGGGGTACGGGGTGGGGCCGGGGTTCGTGCTGGGGGCGGGGCATGTGGTGGGGCCGTTGTCGTCCGATCCCGCGCCGTTGCTGCCGCCGTTTCCGTTGTTGGCCGCGGTGCCGGGGGTGGGGGTCGGGGGGCCGTTGGAGTGGGCGGTGGGGGTGGTGCCGGTCGTTGCGGGGGTGGTCGTGGGGTGGTTCGTGGGGCGGGGGGCCGGTGTCGCGGGCGGGGGTGAGAGGTGGTCGCGGGGGCGGACTGCTGGGGTTTGTGGGGTGGCGGCGGTGCTGGGTGGGGGGATGGTCGCGGTTCTGGCGGGGCTTGCGGGTGGGCGGCTCGGGGTGGGGGCGTTGGCTCAGTTCGGGCCGGTGTGGTGGCAGGTGGGTGGGGTGGCGGTTGTGTGGATGGCGGGGGTGGGGGTGCCTGTCGCGTTGGGGGTTCGTGGGTGGCGGGGGCGTGAGGTCGGGGCGGGGTTTCGGGTGGGTTCTGTCGTGGGGTGGTTGGGGATTCGGAAGGGGGGTGGGGAAGCGCGAGGAGCGGGGGCCCGTGAGGAAGGGGCTGCTGCGGCTGAGGTGCCGGTGGTTCAGGGGGCTGTCGTGGCCGCGTTGCTGCGGGATCAGCGGAGCGATGATGCGTTGGAGCCGTATGACCTGTTGCCGGTCGAGCCGGTGGAGGGGGGTTGGCACGATGACGCTGCGCGGGAGGCTCGGTGGGCGGCGCTTCGGGAGGCGGCGGATGGTTCTGACGGGAGTTGATCGCCCCCGCCGCCCCTACCCGTCCCATCCCAGGGGCGCTGCCCCTTCGACCCCGCCGGGGCTCCGCCCCGGACCCCGATCGGCCCTGAAGGGGCCTCGTCCTCAAACGCCGGTCGGTGCTGTTCGGCGTGCAGGCAGCCGGTGATCTTGGGCTCCTTGCCCTC
>NZ_JBSFXO010000019.1:0-132658 GCF_053595415.1 Streptomyces sp. NPDC002499 | reverse complement strand
CCTTCGGTCTTGCGTTTCCGACTCTATCAGACCCTTTCGGCGTCCGATTCCCCGTCAGATGGGGTTGTCTTTCCGGCTGTTGGGCCGTTCCGACGAGTGAGACTTTAGCGGACTCCCGCCCCCGACGCTAATCGGGTGCTGCGCCCTTTCGAACGCAGATTCCTCATTTCGCGAATACGCACGCCAATAACACGACGACAGTCAGACCGACTGTTAGTCGACTAGTGGTTGGTACTTGCGGAATGGCTGTCCGGGGACCGACCGGAGTCGGCGCTCACGTCGGACAACTCGGAGAACACTACGTACCGGACCTGGGTGTGTCAACTCGCGGTCGGACCGGGGCCCTGAGGCGTACTCTGGGCCCATGACTACGCGTACGTGCACCCAGCTCTGGTGGGCCGCCTGACGGCGGCCGTGCGCACGTATGCACTCAACGGCCGCCGCCTCGGCGGCCGTTCTCGTTTCTCCCTCCAGAGCTCCTGAGGGTCGGCCGCCGGGACGGCGGTCTCGATCAGGAGGTGGAGTGGAAATGACTCGGGTCTTCAGCGGGATCAAGCCGACCGGACACCTGACCCTGGGGAACTACCTGGGAGCCATGCGGCAGTGGGTCGACGTGGACCAGCACCGGTCGGACGCGTTGTTCTGCGTCGTCGACCTGCACGCGCTGACCGTGGACCACGATCCCGCGAGAGTACGGAGGCTCAGTCGGCAGGCGGCGACGTTGTTGCTGGCGGCGGGACTTGATCCACAGCTGTGCACCGTGTTCGTACAGAGTCATGTGGACGAGCACGCGCGGCTGTCGTACGTGCTGGAGTGCGTGGCGACCGACGGCGAGATGCGTCGGATGATCCAGTACAAGGAGAAGGCCGCGCGAGAGCGTGAGCGTGGTGGGAGTGTGCGGCTGTCGCTGCTCACCTATCCCGTGCTGATGGCGGCGGACATCCTGGCGTACGGGGCCGACGAGGTGCCGGTGGGGGACGACCAGACGCAGCATGTGGAGCTGACTCGGGATCTGGCGTTGCGGTTCAACCAGCGGTACGGGCACACGTTCGTGGTGCCGAAGGCGACCACACCACAGATCGCTGCTCGGGTGATGAACCTCCAGGACCCGACTTCGAAGATGGGGAAGTCGGACGACTTCGGGGCGGGGATCGTCTATCTGCTCGACGAGCCGGACGTGGTGCGCAAGAAGGTCATGCGGGCCGTGACCGACAGCGGGCAGGACGTCGTCTACGACCGGGAGGAGCGGCCGGGGATCGCCAACCTGCTGGAGATCCTCGCTGCCTGCACAGGTGGGAACCCCGAAGCCTTGAGCGGTGTATATGAGTCGTACGGGTCCTTGAAGAAGGACACCGCAGAGGCCGTGGTCGAGATCCTCAAGCCCGTACAGGAGAGGCACAAGGAGTTGTGCGCGGATCCGGGCTATGTGGAGGGGGTGCTGCGGGATGGTGCGGAGAAGGCTCGGGCCATGGCGCGGCCGACGGTGGATACGGCTTACCGGGCGATCGGACTGCTGGAACCCACGTCGGAACCGCTGACTGAGCCGGTGACTGAGTCGGCGACGACGCCGGCCACGGAACCGGTGCTGAACGCGGCCCGGTAGGCGCGTGGGCTGGTGGCGAGGCGCGATGCGAAGTGCTGGCGCATCGTGACCTCGCTGCCGAAGCCGGCGCGGCGGGCGACCTCGGGCATGGGGAGGTCGGTGCGTTCGAGGAGCTTCTGGGCTGCGGCGATGCGCTGGTCGAGGAGCCAGCGCAGTGGGGTCGTGCCGGTCTCCGCGGTGAAGTGACGGGCGAAGCTGCGCGGCGACATGCCCGCGTGGGTGGCCAGGTCGGCGACCGTGAGCGGTTCGTCGAGGTGGCGCAGGGCATGCTCGCGTACGGCGGCGAGGGTGTCGGCGTCTCGGTCCGTGCGCGGGGTGGGGTGCTCGATGAACTGTGCCTGGGTTCCGGTGCGGAAGGGGGCGGTGACCATCGACCGGGCGATGGTGGCCGCCGCCTCGGCACCGTGTGACCGGCGGACGAGGTGGAGGCAGAGGTCGATGCCGGCCGCGGTGCCGGCGGCGGTCCAGAGGTTGTCGTCCTCGATGAAGAGGGCGTCGGGAACGACGGTGACGTGGGGGTGGTGAGCACGCAGGAGGGCGACGAGGTTCCAGTGGGTGATCGCGCGGCGGCCGTCGAGGAGACCGGCCTGGGCGAGGGTGAAGGCGCCGCCGCAGAGGGCGGCGATGGTGGTGCCGCGGGCGTGGGCGCGGCGCAGGGCGTCGAGGACGGGGGTGGGTGCGGGAGTGACGTGGTCGTCGAGGCCGGGGACGACGATCAGGTCGGCACGGGAGAGCCAGCCGAGGGCGCGGTCGGGGAGGAGGGTGAGGCCGCCCCGCATGGGGACGGGGGTGCTGTCGGTGGCGACGCGGCGCAGGTCGAAGGCGGGGGCGCCGCGGTCTGTGCGGTCGGTACCCCAGACCTCGGTGATGACGGAGACGTCGAAGGCGCGGATGCCCGGGAAGGCGACCAGGGCCACGCGGTACGGGACAGGGGTACGGGTAGGGGCAGGGGCAGGATCCACAGCTGGCAGTAAACCATCGATCGCTGACTTCTGACCCTCTGGGGCCCGCGTGCCCTCGGCAGCAGGATCGAGGGCATGGAGATCTCAGAGAACGCGGCACTGGTGGTCGTGGACGTGCAGAAGGGCTTCGAGGAGGCCGACTTCTGGGGGCCTCGGAACAACCCGGGGGCCGATGACAACATCGCGCGGCTGATCGACGTATGGCAGTCGTCGGGGCGGCCGGTCGTGTTCGTGCGGCACGACTCGTCGAAGCCCGGGTCGCCGTTGCGGCTCGGGTACGAGGGGAACGAGCTGAAGGAGTACGTGGAGGGGAGGCGGGGGAAGGGGAGCGGGCCCGAGCTGTTCGTGACCAAGACCGTGAACTCGGCGTTCTTGGGGACGCCGGATCTGGGGGCTTGGTTGACGGAGGCGGGGATCTCGCAGTTCGTGCTGGTCGGGATCCAGACGAACATGTGCGTGGAGACGACGGCCCGGATGGGCGGGAATCTCGGGTACGACGTGGTGGTGCCGTACGACGCGACGTACACCTTCGACCTGGAGGGGCCGTTCGGCTGGCGGCGGACCGCGGACGAGGTGGGACAGGCGGCGGCGGTGTCGCTGCACGGGGGTGGCTTCGCGCGCGTGGTCACCACGAAGGAGGTGGTGGACGCGGCGGCGGGGTGAACGGGCCGCCGCCGAGCGGGCGTTGGCCCGGCGGGGCCGGCCCGGTGGGGGTCAGTCCTTCTTGCCGGAGGCCAGTTCGCGGCTGCGGTCGCGGGCGGCTTCGAGGGCGGCGATGAGGGCGGCTCGTACGCCGTGGTTCTCGAGTTCGCGGATGGCGTTGATGGTGGTGCCGGCGGGCGAGGTGACGTTCTCGCGGAGCTTGACCGGGTGTTCGCCGCTGTCGCGGAGCATCACCGCGGCGCCGATCGCGGACTGGACGATGAGGTCGTGGGCCTTGTCGCGGGGCAGGCCGAGCAGGATGCCGGCGTCGGTCATGGCCTCGACCAGGTAGAAGAAGTAGGCCGGGCCGGAGCCGGAGAGGGCGGTGCAGGCGTCCTGCTGGGACTCGGGGACGCGCAGGGTCTTGCCGACGGCGCCGAAGATCTCCTCGGCGTGCGCGAGGTGGGCCTCGGTGGCGTGGCTGCCGGCGGAGATGACGGACATGGCCTCGTCGACGAGGGCGGGGGTGTTCGTCATGACGCGGACGACGGGGGTGCCCGTAGCGAGGCGCTCCTCGAAGAAGGAGGTGGGGATGCCCGCGGCGCCGCTGATGATCAGGCGGTCGGCGGGGACGTGCGGGGCGAGTTCGTCGAGGAGATTGCCCATGTCCTGCGGCTTGACCGTGAGGATCAGGGTGTCGGCGGTCTTGGCGGCTTCCTGGTTGGTGACCGGGGTGACGCCGTGCCGGGCGCGCAGTTCCTCGGCGCGCTCCGGGCGGCGTGCGGTGACCAGGAGATCGGCCGGCGTCCAGCCGCCGCGGATCATTCCGCTGAGCAGGGCTTCGCCGATCTTGCCGGTGCCGAGGACTGCGACTGTCTGGGTCATGGGTTCATCCTCGCACCGGCGGTGTGTGGGGTGAGGCGGCTGTCCGGCTGGCGGAACGCCGTCATGCCGTGCGGCGCCTCAGGGTCGCCGCGCCCAGGGCCAGGACCACCAGGGCGCAGCCGGCCACGATGAGTGCGTCGCGGATGAAGGTGGCGGTCATGTCGGTGTGTTTGAGGACTTCGTTCATGCCGTCGACGGCGTAGGACATGGGCAGGACGTCGGAGACGGCCTCCAGGGCGGGGTGCATGTTGGAGCGGGGGGTGAACAGGCCGCAGAGGAGGAGTTGGGGGAAGATCACGGCCGGCATGAACTGGACGGCCTGGAACTCCGAGGACGCGAAGGCCGAGACGAAGAGGCCGAGGGCGGTGCCGAGCAGGGCGTCCAGGAGCGCGACCAGGAGCAGGAGCCAGGGGCTGCCAGTGACGTCGAGGCCCAGGAACCAGACGGCGAGGCCGGTGGCCAGGGCGGACTGGACGATGGCGAGGGCGCCGAAGGCCAGGGCGTAGCCGGCGATCAGGTCGGCCTTGCCCAGGGGCATGGCGAGGAGGCGTTCGAGGGTGCCGGAGGTGCGTTCGCGCAGGGTGGCGATGGAGGTGACCAGGAACATCGTGATCAGCGGGAAGATGCCGAGGAGCGAGGCGCCGATGTTGTCGAAGGTGCGCGGGCTGCCGTCGAAGACGTAGCGCAGCAGGAACAGCATCACGCACGGGATCAGGATCAGCATCGCGATGGTGCGCCGGTCGTGGCGGAGCTGGCGCAGGACGCGGGTCGCGGTGGCGAAGGTGCGGGAGGCGTTGAAGACGCCGGTGGGTGCGGGCTTCGGGGCCGCCGTGCCGGTGGGCGCGGGGGTCGTCGTACTCATCGGGTGTTCTCCTTCGCGCGGGTGTTGTCACGGGAGCCGCCAGCGGAACCCTCGCGGGCGGCGGCGGTCGCCTCGTCGACCAGGTGGAGGAAGGCCGCTTCGACGGTCTCGGCGCCGGTGCCGGCGCGCAGGGCCTCGGGGGTGTCGTCGGCGAGGATCTCGCCCGCGCGCATCAGCAGGAGGCGGTGGCAGCGCTCGGCCTCGTCCATGACGTGGGAGGAGATGAGGAGGGTGGCGCCGCGGTCGGCGGCGATGGCGTGGAAGAGGGTCCACAGGTCGCGGCGCAGGACGGGGTCGAGGCCGACGGTGGGTTCGTCCAGGACGAGGAGTTCGGGGGTGCCGAGGAGGGCGACCGCGAGGGAGACGCGGCTGCGCTGGCCGCCGGAGAGGTTGCCGGCGAGGGAGTCGGCGTGGCTGGTGAGGTCGACGTCGGCGAGGACGCGTTCGACGTCGTGGTGGCGTTCGGCGCCGGCGCGGCCGGGGTCGAGGATCGCGGCGAAGTAGTCGAGGTTCTGACGGATGCTCAGGTCGTCGTAGACGGAGGGGGCTTGGGTGACGTAGCCGATGCGGGTGCGCAGGGTGGGGTGGCCCGCGGGGCGGCCGAGGACGTCCAGGGTGCCGGTGACCTTGGCCTGGGTGCCGACGATCGAGCGCATGAGGGTCGACTTGCCGCAGCCGGAGGGGCCGAGCAGGCCGGTGATCTGGCCGCGCGGGACGGTGAAGTCGAGGCCGTGCAGGACGGTGCGGGGGCCGCGGACGACGTTGAGGTTCTCGGCGTGGACGGCGGGTTCACGTCCGGTGCCGGCTGTGCCGGGTGGCTCGGCAACGTAATTCATCATGTGATGAATAATGCTCTCGCGGGGCGGTGTCGTCAAGCGGGTGCATCCGACGGCGCAGGCGCGTGGCGGCGTGATCGGAAGGGGGTGTTCCGGTATCCGCGCTTCCGCGTTCACGGGTCGGCAACACGAACGGGGTGCGCAGCCAACTCCCTTTCCCGACAATGGATTTCAGTGCGAGATCATATGCCGCGCACGCAGGTTCGCCGTGCCCTCCCCCGGCTCGGCGCCCACGCATCTCCCGCTCGATCACCGGAGGTGCTCCCGTCATGCGCAAGCGCTGTGGCGTCGTACAGAAGGCCGATCTGTTCGCTTCCCTAGTCGTGTTCCTCGTCGCGCTGCCGCTGTGTGTGGGCGTGGCCATAGCCTCCGGAGTCCCGGCCGAGTTGGGGCTGGTCACCGGGATCGTCGGCGGGCTGGTCGCCGGGGCGCTGCCCGGCAGCAGCCTCCAGGTGAGCGGGCCCGCGGCGGGACTGACGGTGCTCGTGTACGAGGCCGTCGAGAGGTACGGCGTCGAGGCGCTCGGCGTGCTGGTGTTCGGCGCCGGTCTTGTGCAGTTGGGGCTCGGGGCGCTGCGGCTCGGGCGCTGGTTCCGGGCCGTGTCCATGGCCGTGGTGCAGGGGTTGCTCGCCGGCATCGGGCTGGTGCTGATCGCCGGTCAGGTCTACGCGCTGGGCGACGCGGCGGCGCCGGCCGGCGGGCTCGGCAAGCTCGCCGGGCTGGTGTCGCTGCCCGGGCGGGTGGATCCGGTGGCGTTGTCAGTGGGGGGTGCCACCCTTGCGGTATTGCTGCTGTGGCCGCGTTGGCGCAGGGGGGCGCGAGTGGTGCCTGCGCCGTTGGTCGCGGTGGCTGCGGTGTCGGCGGTGACCGGAGTTTTCGGCCTGGACGTGCGGCGGGTCGAGGTGCGGGGGCTGCTCGACGCGGTACGGATGCCCGAGCCGACGGACTTCGGGCGGCTGACGGAAGTGGGGGTGATCGGGACCGTCGTGGCGTTCGCGCTGATCGCGTCGGCGGAGTCGTTGTTCAGCGCGGCGGCCGTGGACCGGCTGCACCGGGGGCCGCGTACGGACTACGACCGGGAGCTGCTGGCGCAGGGCGCGGGGAACGCGGTGTGCGGGCTGCTGGGGGCGCTGCCGATGACGGCGGTGATCGTGCGGAGTGCGGCCAATGTTCAGGCGGGGGCGAGGACCAAGGCCTCGCGGTTGCTGCACGGGGTGTGGCTCTTGGTGTTCACGGTCTTCGTGCCGGGGGCGCTCGGGGTGATTCCGGTGGCGGCGCTGGCCGGGCTGCTCGTGCACGCCGGGTGCAAGCTCGTGCCGGTGCGGGAGGTGCGGGTGCTGTGGCGCGGGCATCGCGGGGAGGTGCTCGTGCTGGTGGTGACGGCGGGGGCGATCGTCGTCGGGAACCTGTTCGAGGGGGTGTTGGTGGGGCTGACGCTGGCGGTGGCCAAGACGGCCTGGGACGTCAGCCATGTACACATCGAGACGGAGGACCGGGGGGACGCCGGGATCGTCGTACGGGTGCTCGGGCACGCCACGTTCCTGCGGCTGCCGAAGCTGCTGGACGCACTCGACGCGCTGCCGGTGGACCGGGAGGTGCGGCTCGAACTGGGCGGGCTGCGGCACCTGGACCACGCCTGCGCGGCGGCCCTGGAGGGGTGGGCCGCCGCGCGGGGTCAGGAACCGGTGGCGACGAGCAGTTCGACGACGTAGATCTCCTCGACGACTCCGCCGGGGAAGACGGTGAGCAGCTGGTCGCGCTCCTCGGCGAGGAAGGCCTCGGTGCTCTCCTCGCCGGCCACCAGGAAGATCGAGTGGCTGCTGATGTTGGCGAGGTGGGTGTCGACGGGGACGTGCCGGCTCCAGCGCACGCGGCGGTGGGCGAAGTGGAGCCGGCCGGTGGGATCGGCGAGGGCGGAGTGCATGCCGCTGCCGTTGCGGTCGACGACGCGGTCGACGCCGAAGTGGCGCCGGATGCGTTCGGACTGCGCGTCGATCCAGGGGACGTCGAGGGCGCTGGTGTTCCACCACAGCGTCAGCGCTCCGCCCGGCCGCAGGACCCGCAGCGCCTCCGGGACCGAGCAGGCCGGCTCGGTCCAGTGCCAGGCCTGCGCGTAGGTGATGAAGTCGGCGCTGGCGTCGGCGAGGGGCAGCTGGTTGCCGTTGCCCCGCACGATCGGGATACCGGGGTTGGTGTGCCGGAACTGGGCCGCCATGCCCTCCCCGGGCTCCACCGCGACCACCTCGGCGCCCCGCCCGTGCAGCAGCGCGGTCGCGATCCCTGTCCCGGCACCCACGTCCACCACACGGGCGCCTTCGAGGGGGCGGCCGGCGAGCTCCTCGATCGCGTCGAAGAGGGCGGGCGGGTAGGAGGGGCGGTTCGCGGCGTACTGGGCCGCGGCGGCGTTGAAGGAGTGGGCGCGGGAGGCGTGGAAGGAGGCGGTCATACGGCCATGGTGGACCCGTTGGGTAAAGGGGAGCGTGAGTTTTGCCGGGGGAAGGAGCAGCCATGATCCCTCTGTGTCCGACGGTGGCCGCCGCCCCGGCTGCTTCCGGCGGCGCCCGCTACTTCCGGCGGCGCTTCTTCGACGGGTTGCCCGTGCGGCGGGTGGTGCGCTTCTCGTACTCCGTGCGGGCCGTCTCGTACTCCGTGCGGTGGAGTCGCTCGCCGGGGGCCTCGGTCAGGGAGCGGAAGAAGTACGCGGCGAGGGAGCCGACGAAACCGATGGCCAGGAGGCCGCGCAGGGAGGCCTGGCGCTCGGGGTCGGGGCGCGTGCCGAAGGACTCCCAGGTGTGCCGGAAGGCGAGCGCGCTACAGATGGCGAACATCGCGACGACCAGGACGGTGACGAAGGAGCCGGTGTCGGCGAGCTGGAGGCCCTGGTAGGCGAAGCGCAGGACGAGGCAGGAGGCGACCCCGGCGGCGAGGGAGCCGACGGCGGCGCCGACGCGCCGCAGGGCGTAGCCGTTGTCGTGGTCCACCCAGGTGGTGCCGAAGAAGCGGAGGGGTTCGGGGCGGGGCCCCGTGGGGGAGCCCGCCGTGTCCTGGGTGCCGTTTTCGTCGCTCACGGGACGATTATGGCGCCCGGGGCGGGGCGGGCTCCCGGCCGGGATCAGTCGCAGCGGTCGGCGACGTAGCCGTCGCTGCCGGTCAGGACGTAGGCGTCGGAGACGTACTCGCCGTTGCTGATGTTGTCCCAGATGTTGCTCGTGCCGTACGGGCCCGTCACCCGCGTGCCCGGCGTCTGGCAGTAGATCGGCACCTTGGCGCCCGCGGCCAGGACCCGGACGATGCTGTAGCTGGTGCCGGGGCCGCTGCGGACGTTGAGCCGGACACCCGGCGCGACCGAGTAGTAGCGGACGGTCGCGGCGGCCGTCAGAGCCTGGGCGCCCTCGACGCTCCCGGCCTCCTCCGTGCGGTCAATGGACATGAAAAACCTCCCCCGTTGGACCCCATGACTGCCATGAGGCCCCATTGATTCCCCTAAAACACGCCATGAAACACATGTACACAACTCGCACACGTACGCCAGCAAGCCGCCTCTGTCCCGAACGCCTCATCGACTAGGCTCCGAGCGTCGCGCGCGGACGAACAGCACGGGAGTGGTCCCAATGGCGCCACAGGGCAACACCGGAGCGGGCGCGGAAGCGGAACTTCCCGAGTACGCCGGTCACTACCGCCTGGAGTCATGCCTCGGCTCGGGCGGCATGGGGGTCGTGCACCTGGCGCGCAGCACCTCCGGGATGAAGCTCGCGGTGAAGGTGGTGCACGCCGACTTCGCCAAGGACCCCGAGTTCAGGGGCCGTTTCCGGCAGGAGGTGGCGGCCGCGCGGCGGGTGAGCGGTGCCTTCACCGCGTCCGTCGTGGACGCCGACCCGGAGGCCGAACGGCCCTGGATGGCCACGCTGTTCATCCCCGGTCCGACCCTCGCCGAGCAGGTGAAGCGGAACGGTCCGATGCCCCCTGCCGAGTTGCGCAGGCTGATGGCCGGACTGGCCGAGGCGCTACGGGACATCCACCGTGTCGGGGTGGTGCACCGCGACCTCAAGCCGAGCAACGTCCTGCTCGCCGAGGACGGGCCCAAGGTCATCGACTTCGGCATTTCTCGGCCAAAGGACAGCGAACTGCGCACCGAGACGGGCAAGTTGATCGGCACCCCGCCGTTCATGGCGCCCGAGCAGTTCCGGCGCCCGCGTGAAGTCGGCCCCGCCGCCGACGTCTTCGCGCTCGGCTCGGTACTGGTGCACGCGGCGACCGGGCGCGGTCCCTTCGACTCGGACAGTCCGTACGTCGTCGCCTACCAGGTCGTGCACGACGAGCCGGATCTGAGCGGCGTACCGGAGAATCTCGCGCCGCTCGTGCTGCGGTGTCTGGCCAAGGAGCCCGAAGACCGGCCCACGCCCGACGAGTTGATGCGGGAGCTGCGGTCGGTGGCGGCCTCCTACGACACGCAGGCTTTCATACCGTCGCAGCGGACGAAACGTGAACCCGCGCCCGAGGCGGACTCGGAGCCGGGACAGGAACAGCCGCCCGGAGGACGCCGGCGACGAAAGGCCCTCCTTACGGTGGGTGTCGTCGGCCTCGCCCTCGTCGTGTGCGGCGCGCTGGCCTCCGTACAGCTGCTCGGGAACCACGGCGCGACGGCCGAGGAGAGCACACCGTCCAAGTCGTCGGCGTCGGGGGCGACTTCGGCAGCCGGGTTCGGGGCGTGGGCCTCGGACGCGGCGGCCGGGAAGCCGGGGACGCCGCAATGCTCGTACGGAACCGCGCAGTTGATCTGTGCGCGGTCCGGTTCGGTCTTCGCCCTCGATCCCGACGACGGCACGCTGTTGTGGAAGCACTCCGTGGCCGCGTCGCAGCGGAGCGGGCCGCCCGTCCTGGCCGGCGGGCTCGTCCAGCCGCTGGTGGACCAGGGCCCGCGACTCGAAGCGCTCGACCCGGCCTCGGGCAAGCCGAGTTGGCAGCGGAAGATGCCCGCGCACACCTCCCTGCGTGCCGTCGGCGGAATGCTCCTGCTCACCCACGCCGACGGCACGGTCACCGGTGTGGACGGCGCGACCGGCGAGACCAGGTGGGAGCACCGGATCGCGGGCCAGAGCCGGCCGTACTTCGGCTCGTTCACCGGTGACCCGCTGGCGTACGCGACCGGCCCGTCCGCCGACGGGTCGAGCACCCGGGTCACCGCCGTCGACCCGGCCACCGGAGCCGTGCGCTGGGACGCGAGCCTCAAGGGGAACCTGGAGGCCGTCGGCACCCAGGACGGTTCCGTCTTCCTCCTGGCCACCGACCCGGTCTACGGCGACACGGACGCCGTTGTCCGGTACGACCCGGCGGACGGGTCCACGCGCCGGGTGGCCCTCCCCGTCGCGCGCCCCGACGCCCGGGCGAGCGTGCACGGGAACGTCGTCTATCTGCTGGCCGCCGACGGCGCGTTGGACGCCGTCGGCATGAAGGCGGGCAAACGGCTGTGGCACCTGGAGACCTCGGTGAGCCGGGGCTCGGAGCCGGTCGCCGACGACGCCCACGTCTATCTCGCCGCGGGCGACGGGCGGTTGCTCGCGGTCGACGCCCGCACGGGGCGGCTCGTCGGGCAGACCCCGGCACGCCCGGGCGCGAACTCGGGCCAGGTCGCCGCGACGGTCCCCCGGCCCGTCGTCGCCGGCACCCGCGTGTACGCCACCGCCCCCGACGGCACCGTCTTCGCGGTGAACTCCCGCAAACCGGCGGACTGGTAGCCCAAGAGGCGAACAGAGGGCACGCGAAAGGGGCCGCCCCGAAGGGACAGCCCCTTTCGAACAGAGAACCTCGGTCCGCTACGACACTCAGCCGAGCTTCGACACGTCCCGCACCGCGCCCCGGTCCGCGCTGGTCGCCATCGCCGCGTAGGCCCGCAGCGCCGCCGACACCTTGCGCTCGCGGTTCTTCGGGGCGTACACGCCACCCAACTCCTGCTCGCGCCGGGCGAGTTCGGAGTCGTCGACGAGGAGCTCGATCGAGCGGTTCGGGATGTCGATGCGGATGCGGTCGCCGTCCTCGACGAGCGCGATCGTGCCGCCGGAGGCCGCCTCGGGGGACGCGTGGCCGATCGACAGACCCGAAGTGCCGCCGGAGAAGCGGCCGTCGGTGATCAGCGCGCAGGTCTTGCCGAGGCCGCGGCCCTTGAGGAAGGAGGTCGGGTAGAGCATCTCCTGCATACCGGGGCCGCCCTTGGGACCCTCGTAGCGGATGACCACCACGTCGCCGTCCTTGATCTGCTTGTTCAGGATCTTCTCGACGGCCTCCTCCTGCGACTCGCAGACGACCGCCGGACCCTCGAAGGTCCAGATCGACTCGTCGACGCCGGCCGTCTTCACCACGCAGCCGTCGACGGCGAGGTTGCCCTTGAGGACCGCGAGGCCGCCGTCCTTGGAGTACGCGTGCTCGGCGCTGCGGATGCAGCCCTCGGCCGCGTCCTCGTCCAGCTCCTCCCAGCGCTCCGACTGCGAGAAGGCCTCCGCGCTGCGGACGCAGCCCGGGGCCGCGTGCCACAGCTCGATCGCCTCCGGGGAGGGCGAACCGCCGCGCACGTCCCACGTCTTGAGCCAGTCCGCGAGGGAGGGGCTGTGAACCGAGTGGACGTCCTCGTTCAGCAGGCCCGCGCGGTGCAGCTCGCCCAGCAGGGCGGGGATGCCGCCGGCGCGGTGCACGTCCTCCATGTAGTACGTGCGGCTCTTCGCGACGTTCGGGGCGACCTTCGCGAGGCACGGGACCCGGCGCGAGACCGCGTTGATCTCGTCCAGGCCGAAGGAGACGCCCGCCTCCTGCGCCGCGGCCAGCAGGTGCAGGATCGTGTTGGTGGAGCCGCCCATCGCGATGTCGAGCGCCATGGCGTTCTCGAAGGCCGCGAAGGTGGCGACGTTGCGCGGCAGGACCGTCTCGTCGTCCTGCTCGTAGTAGCGGCGGGTGATGTCCATCACCGTGCGGGCCGCGTCCTGGTACAGGCCCTTGCGGGCGGTGTGCGTGGCGAGCACCGAGCCGTTGCCCGGCAGCGACAGGCCGATCGCCTCGGTCAGGCAGTTCATCGAGTTGGCGGTGAACATGCCGGAACAGGAGCCGCAGGTCGGACAGGCGTTCTCCTCGATGCGGAGGACGTCCGCGTCGGACACGTTCTCGTTCGCCGCGTCGACCATCGCGTCGATCAGGTCGAGGGTGCGGACCGTGCCGTCCACGAGGGTCGCGCGGCCGGCCTCCATGGGGCCGCCGGAGACGAAGACCGTGGGGATGTTCAGGCGCAGGGCGGCCATGAGCATGCCCGGGGTGATCTTGTCGCAGTTGGAGATGCAGATCAGGGCGTCCGCGCAGTGCGCCTCGACCATGTACTCCACGCTGTCCGCGATCAGGTCGCGGGAGGGCAGGGAGTAGAGCATGCCGCCGTGGCCCATCGCGATGCCGTCGTCGACGGCGATCGTGTTGAACTCGCGCGGGATGCCGCCGGCGGCCGTGATGGCCTCGCTGACGATGCGGCCGACCGGCTGGAGGTGCGTGTGACCGGGGACGAACTCCGTGAACGAGTTGGCGACCGCGATGATCGGCTTGCGGCCGATGTCCGCGCCGGGTACACCGGAGGCGCGCATAAGGGCGCGTGCGCCCGCCATGTTGCGGCCGTGGGTGACTGTGCGGGACCTCAGCTCGGGCATCGTCGCTCGCTCCTTCAGAGACGGTCGTCAGAGACTTCAGAGACGGTCGTAAGAGACTTCTGACTGCATTCGAGCGTACGCCCGTCATCCAGGGGTCGGGACGCGGTGTCCGGAATGCGGGACAACTGTCTCGGGGTACGAGGGCTCAGGGCCCCGTCAGATGCCCCTGCACCACCGGCGCCACGCGGGCGATGACCTGCTCGACGTCTGCCGACGCCAGCGGCTCGACCTTGATCACGTACCGCAGCATCGCGATCCCCACCAGCTGCGCCCCCGCGAGTTCGGCCCGCAGCTCCGCGTCCGGCACCTCCAGCTGCGCCGCGACCCGGCCCAGCACCTGGGCGACGACAAGACGCCGGAAGACGGTGGCCGCGGCCTCGTTGTTGACGGCCGAGCGGACGATCGCCAGCAGGGGCGTACGGGTGACGGGGTTCTCCCAGACGCCGAAGATGAACCGGGTCAGGCGCTCGCCGACGTCCTCCAGCGGGCCGTCGGCCACCGCCTCCGGCGCGTTGGCCGCGGGCGCGAGGGCGACCGCGATGGCCGCCTCGAAGACCTGCTCCTTGGTGCCGAAGTAGTGGTGCACCAGCGCCGAGTCCACGTCGGCCGCCTTGGCGATGGCCCGCACGGACGTCTTGTCGTACCCGCGCGCGGAGAACTCCTCGCGGGCCGCGGCCAGGATGCGGTCGCGGGTGTCGGCGGACTCCGTACGCGGCCGCCGGCCACGGCGCCGGGAGGTGGCCTCGGTCACCGTCGGGGCACCTTCACCGCGGAGGCGAGGTGCAGGCGCGTGTAGGCCAGCGCCTCCGCGAGATCGGCCTCGCGTTCGGCGCTGGACATCGCGCGCCGGGTGTTGACCTCGATGACGACATGGCCGTCGAAGCCGGTCAGGGCGAGGCGCTCCAGCAGTTCGGCGCAGGGTTGCGAGCCGCGGCCCGGGACCAGGTGCTCGTCCTTGGCCGAGCCCTTGCCGTCCGCGAGGTGGACGTGGCCGAGGCGGTCGCCCATGCGGTCGACCATGTCCATCGCGTCGACGCGGGAGGTCGCGCTGTGGCTGAGGTCGATCGTGAAGTGCCGGTAGTCGTCCTTGGTGACGTCCCAGTCGGGGGCGTACGCCAGCATCTCGCGGTCGCGGTAGCGCCACGGGTACATGTTCTCGACGGCGAACCGCACATCCGTCTCGTCCGCCATGCGCCACATCCCGGTCACGAAGTCCCGCGCGTACTGGCGCTGCCAGCGGAACGGGGGGTGTACGACCACGGTGGTCGCGCCCAGTTTCTCCGCTGCCGCGCGGGCCCGCTGGAGCTTGATCCAGGGGTCGGTGGACCACACCCGCTGGGTGATGAGCAGGCAGGGGGCGTGCACCGCGAGGATCGGGACCTGGTGGTAGTCGCTGAGTCTGCGCAGTGCCTCGATGTCCTGGCTGACCGGGTCGGTCCACACCATGACCTCGACGCCGTCGTAGCCGAGGCGCGCGGCGATCTCGAAGGCGGTCGCTGTCGACTCCGGGTACACCGAGGCCGTTGACAGGGCGACCTTCGCATCCGGGATCCTCACGACTGGCTCCGCCATGGGGGACAGATTACGGGGTGCGGTTGGGTGGGGCGGGGCGCCTATTGGCCGTTGTGGGGTTCGCCATAGGCGGGTGCGGGTGCGTTGTGGCTTGTCGCGCCCACGCGGCGGAGCCGCACATCGACACAGCCCCGCGCCCCTCAGGGGCATGCAGCGAACGCACATCCACTCAGCCCCGTTCCTTCCACAAGGCCTCTAAACCGTACGCATCCCATCAAGTCGCCGCAGGATTACGCCTTCCCGCAGTGCCCACGGGCAGATCTCCACCGTCTCCACGCCGAACAGATCCATCGCTCCCTCGGCCACCAGGGCGCCGGCCAGGAGTTGGCTCGCTCGGCCCTCGGAGACTCCGGGGAGGTCGGCGCGTTGGGCGGTGGTCATGCCGGTGAGCTGGGGGACCCAGGCTTCGAGGGACTCGCGCTTGAGTTCGCGTTGGACGTACAAGCCTTCCGTGGAGCGGGCCGCGCCGGCGATCCGGGCCAGCTGACGGAAGGTCTTCGACGTGGCCACTACGTGGTCGGGGGCGCCGAAGCGGGTGAACTCGCCGACCGTGCGGGCGATCTGGGCCCGTACGTGGCGGCGCAGCGCCCTTATGGAGTCCGGGTCCGGCGGGTCGCCGGGGAGCCAGCCCGCGGTGAGGCGGCCGGCGCCCAGCGGGAGGGAGACGGCCGCGTCGGGCGCCTCGTCGATGCCGTAGGCGATCTCCAGGGAGCCGCCGCCGATGTCCAGGACGAGCAGCTTGCCCGCGGACCAGCCGAACCAGCGGCGGGCCGCGAGGAAGGTCAGCCGGGCCTCCTCCGCACCGGTGAGGACCTGGAGCTCGACACCGGTCTCGGCCTGCACGCGCGCGAGGACGTCGTCGGCGTTGCTGGCCTCGCGCACGGCGGAGGTGGCGAAGGGCAGCATTTCCTCGACGCCCTTGTCCTCGGCGGCCTGCACGGCCTCCCGGACGACCGAGATCAGCTTGTCCACTCCTTCGGGGTCGATCGCCCCGTCCTCGTCCAGGAGTTGGGCAAGGCGGAGCTCCGCCTTGTGCGAGTGCGCGGGCAGCGGTCGCGCGCCGGGGTGCGCATCCACGACCAGCAGATGCACCGTGTTCGATCCCACGTCGAGGACACCGAGTCTCATGTACAGAACGCTACTGCCAGCTGAACGGTCCTCCGTCCTCGATGCCGTCCTCCGCGCCTTACGCTGGTCTCGTGCCAAAGACGAAAAAGGCAAAGGCCGACAAGTCGACGGGAAAAATGTCGAAGGCGGCGAAGAAAGCGCTGGCCGCCGACGAGAAGGGGGTCGACTTCGCGCGCGCGTGGGTCGAGTTCCCCGACCCGGCGGACGACGAGCAGATCTTCCGGTGTGACCTGACCTGGCTGACCTCCCGCTGGAACTGCATCTTCGGCAGTGGCTGCCAGGGCATCCAGGCGGGCCGCGCGGACGACGGGTGCTGCACGCTGGGCGCCCACTTCTCCGACGAGGACGACGAGAAACGCGTCGCCGGCTTCGTGGAGCGGCTCACCCCGGACATCTGGCAGCACCACGACGTGGGCCGGGAGAGCGGCTGGGTCTCCGAGGACGAGGACGGCGAGCGCCAGACCCGTCCCTTCCAGGGCTCCTGCATCTTCCAGAACCGGCCCGGCTTCGCCGGCGGCGCGGGCTGCTCGCTGCACATCCTGGCGGTCAAGGAGGGCCTCGAACCGCTGGAGACCAAGCCGGACGTGTGCTGGCAGCTGCCGGTGCGGCGGACCTACGACTGGATCGACCGGCCCGACGACACGCGCGTGCTCCAGGTCTCCATCGGTGAGTACGACCGCCGGGGCTGGGGTCCGGGCGGCCACGACCTGCACTGGTGGTGCACGTCGGCGACCTCGGCGCACGGCGCGGGCGACCCGGTGTACGTGTCCTACCGGCCCGAGCTGACCGAGCTGATGGGCAAGGCCGGCTACGACCGCCTGGTCGAACTGTGCGAGCAGCGCCTGGCCTCGCAGCTGCCGTTGCTGGCACCGCACCCCGCGGACCCGGTGGACTGAGCAAGCTGAGCGGACCGAGCTGACCGAGGCGACAGGGCCTGGCGGACGCCAGGTGTCCGACCAGGTCCTACGACGTCACGACGTCGACGGGCTCGGGTCGCCGCCGTCACCGGGCGGGGGCGAGGTGCCGCCCGGGTCGGACGGGGCCGTGTCCGTGGGCGTCGGACTCGGGTCGGGCGACGAGGACGGCGGGTCGCTCGGGCTGGGGTCCGAGGTCTCCGTCGGGGTCGGGTCGGGGTCGTGGGACGAGGGCGGCGGATCGCTGGGCCCGCCCGGGTCGGTACCGGGATCGGACGGGCTGGGCGCGGTGCCGTAGCCGTCGATGGAGACGACGGCGCCGGCCGGTGAGATCGCCACCCGTGCGCTCCAGTGGCCGGACGGCTCGCGCAGATGGTCGACGTACACCTTGATCGTCAACGACTCGCCCGGTGCGAGCGTTCCCGAGGACTGGCTGAGGTAGAGCCAGGAGGCGCTCGTGGTGGCGGACCAGCGCACGGGGGCCGAGCCGGTCGCGGTAAGGGTGACGAGCGTGGTGTCGCCGCTGTTGCCGGCCGAGACGTCGAGGTGTCCGGCGCCCTTGCGGCCGGCGCCGGTGACGCTGATGACCTCCACCGACACGTCGGGTCTGTCGCCCTTGCCGAAGCGGGGTCCCGGCCTGGTGCTGGCGTTGCCGGCGTTCTCGTAGCCGGTGCCGGCCGCCTCGCCGTCGAGCAGCCCAGGGCCGTGTGCCTCGCTGGCGGTGGCGTTGTGCCCGTCGGGGCCCTCGCCGACCGGATCGCCCCGGTAGGCGGCCCACAGAGCCAGCACGGGGGCGGCCACGACGGTGGCGACGACGGTCGTGGTGACGGCTCGCGCGCGCAGGCGGTCGCGGCGGGCGGCACGGTCCTTGGGGTCCATCGGGAAGCCGCGCCGGTCGAAGCGGGGTGCGGCGGCGCCACGCGCGCGTGGGTGATGCGCCAGCGCCACGTGCAGGGCCGCGCGGGGCGCCTCCAGGACGGCGAGTTCGGCGGGGGCGACGGTCGTGCCGGGCCACGGGCCGGGGACCGCGCGCTCGGCGCTGCGGCGGCAGTGCGGGCAGTCGTCGACGTGCCGGACGAGTTCCTTGCGCAGGGCGGTCGAGAGGACGAGCTGGTGGTCGCCGGTGAGCCGGGCGACGCTCGGGCAGTTGCCGGTCTCGACGACGGCGAGGGCCGCGCGGGTGCGCTCGACCTCGCAGGCGGCGGAGGCGAGCAGTTCGCGGGCGGCGGCGAGGTCCAGGCCGAGGACGGCGGCGACCTCGTGGGCGGCGAGGTGGTGGCGCACGGCGAGTTCGAGCGCCTCGCGCTGCTCCGGGGTGGTGCCGGCGGCCTCCGGCCAGGCGAGCAGGGCGAGTTCACGCCGCCGCTCCTCCTGGACCTCGATGGCGATCAACGGGACGGCGGTCTCCCGGTGACCCTCGTGCCGGCCCGCCGCGTGGGTGCCCTGACGTTTCTGCTTGGCCTCGGCCAGCTTGCGCAGACAGGCCCAGCGGGCCAGCGCGTACAGCCAGGCCCGGCGGTCGCCGTCCGCTTCCGGACCGCGGCGCCGCTCGGCGAGCGCGAGGACGTCGCCGAGCGCCGCGGTGGCCGTGTCGTGGTCGCACAGGACGGACAGACAGTAGGTGAACAGCCCGTCCAGATACGGCTCGTAGCGCGCGGGCGGCCGCTGCGCCAGCGTGCGCGCCGCGGCACGGTCACGCGCCTCCCGACGCGCCCGGTGCGCGCCGGTGGTGCGGGGCGAGGTCTCCGGACTGCTGCTCATCATCCGTGGACCGTAGGCGGCCCGCGAGGGCCCCTTCCGGCACCTTGAGCACTTTTAATCCGTACGGGTGAAACGATCCCTCAATCGGGTACAGGAACCCCGAATTCCGTGGCCTGTTCCTGACAGGAGGTGGCCGAATCCCGGGGGCGCGCACCGCGCGCCGGCCCGCCCGGACCGGTCGGCGGCCGCGATGTCGTCCCGGCGTCCGGCGGCGATGTCAGTGGCCTCGACTACGGTTCCGTCCATGGCTGCCCGTACGAAGACCACCAAGGACCGTCCGTCCTACCGCTGCACCGAGTGCGGCTGGCAGACGGCCAAGTGGCTCGGCCGCTGCTCCGAGTGCCAGGCGTGGGGGACGATCGAGGAGTACGGCACGCCCGCCGTCCGTACGACGGCACCGGGCCGCGTCACCACCTCCGCGCTGCCCATCGGCCAGGTCGACGGCCGCCAGGCCACCGCCCGCTCGACCGGTGTGCCCGAGCTGGACCGGGTGCTCGGCGGCGGTCTGGTCCCCGGCGCGGTCGTCCTCGTCGCGGGCGAACCCGGCGTAGGGAAGTCGACCCTGCTGCTCGACGTCGCGGCCAAGGCGTCGAGCGACGAGCACCGCACCCTCTATGTCACCGGCGAGGAGTCGGCGAGCCAGGTCCGGCTGCGGGCCGACCGCATCAAGGCCATCGCCGACCACCTCTATCTCGCCGCCGAGACCGATCTGGCCACCATCCTCGGTCACTTGGACGCGGTGAAGCCCTCGCTGCTGATCCTGGACTCGGTGCAGACGGTGGCCTCCCCGGAGATCGACGGCGCCCCCGGCGGCATGGCCCAGGTCCGCGAGGTGGCCGGCGCCCTGATCCGCGCCTCCAAGGAGCGCGGCATGTCCACCCTCCTCGTCGGTCACGTCACCAAGGACGGCGCGATCGCCGGCCCCCGCCTCCTGGAACACCTCGTGGACGTGGTGCTCTCCTTCGAGGGCGACCGCCACGCGCGCCTGCGTCTCGTACGGGGCGTCAAGAACCGCTACGGCACGACGGACGAGGTCGGCTGCTTCGAGCTGCACGACGAGGGCATCACGGGCCTGGCCGACCCCAGCGGCCTGTTCCTCACCCGCCGCGCGGAGCCCGTTCCCGGCACCTGTCTGACCGTCACCCTGGAAGGCCGCCGCCCCCTGGTGGCCGAGGTCCAGGCGCTCACGGTCGACTCCCAGATCCCCTCCCCCAGGCGCACCACCTCGGGCCTGGAGACCTCCCGCGTCTCGATGATGCTCGCCGTCCTGGAGCAGCGCGGCCGGATCAGCGCCCTCGGCAAGCGTGACATCTACTCCGCGACGGTCGGCGGAGTAAAACTCTCGGAACCGGCCGCGGATCTGGCGATCGCGCTCGCCCTGGCCTCCGCGGCGAGCGACACCCCCCTGCCGAAGAACCTCGTCGCGATCGGCGAAGTCGGCCTCGCGGGCGAGGTCAGACGGGTCACGGGCGTGCAGCGCAGGCTCTCCGAAGCACACCGCCTGGGCTTCACCCACGCCCTCGTCCCGGGCGACCCGGGCAAGATCCCCAGCGGCATGAAGGTGCTGGAAGTCGCGGACATAGGGGACGCTCTGAGGGTCCTTCCGAGCTCCCGTAGGAGAGAGGCCCCACGGGACGCGGAGGACCGCCGGTAGACTTTGCCCTGGTCTCGCCCGTCCGTACGAACGTGAAGTGCGAACGGCGGTGCCCCAGCAACCTGCGACCGGAGGAGTGCAGTGGCAGCCAACGACCGGGCAGCAGCTCCCGGGAAGCCCGGTGGGAGTTCCGGTGCCGATGGCCTGATGCGCGCCTCCCTGAGCGCCGTGGCACCCGGCACGGCGATGCGCGACGGCCTGGAGCGGGTGCTCCGCGGCAACACCGGCGGACTCATCGTGCTCGGCTTCGACCGGACGGTCGAGGCGATGTGCTCGGGCGGATTCGTCCTGGACGTCGAGTTCACGGCCACCCGTCTGCGTGAGCTGTGCAAGCTCGACGGCGGCATCGTGATCTCCTCGGACCAGTCGAAGATCCTGCGCGCGGGCGTGCAGTTCGTGCCCGACGCGACGATCCCGACCGAGGAGACGGGCACCCGGCACCGCACGGCCGACCGCGTCTCCAAACAGGTCGGCTTCCCCGTGGTCTCCGTCTCCCAGTCCATGCGCCTGATCGCCCTCTACGTCGACGGCCAGCGCCGCGTCCTGGAGGACTCGGCCGCGATCCTCTCCCGCGCCAACCAGGCCCTGGCGACCCTGGAGCGCTACAAGCTCCGCCTGGACGAGGTCGCGGGCACGCTCTCCGCCCTGGAGATCGAGGACCTGGTGACGGTCCGGGACGTCTCCGCCGTGGCCCAGCGCCTGGAGATGGTCCGCCGTATCGCCACCGAGATCGCCGAGTACGTCGTCGAACTGGGCACGGACGGCCGTCTGCTGGCCCTCCAGCTCGACGAACTGATCGCGGGCGTGGAGCCCGAACGCGAGCTGGTGGTCCGCGACTACGTCCCCGAGCCGACGGCCAAGCGCTCCCGCACGGTGGACGAGGCGCTCTACGAGCTGGACGCCCTCACCCACGCGGAGCTCCTCGAACTCCCCACGGTGGCCCGGGCGTTGGGCTACACCGGCTCCCCCGAAGCCCTCGACTCGGCGGTCTCCCCGCGCGGTTTCCGCCTCCTGGCCAAGGTCCCGCGGCTCCCCGGAGCCATCATCGACCGCCTGGTCGAGCACTTCGGCGGGCTGCAGAAGCTCCTCGCCGCGAGCGTGGACGACCTTCAGACGGTGGACGGCGTGGGCGAGGCCAGGGCCCGCAGTGTCCGCGAGGGCCTCTCCCGCCTGGCGGAGTCGTCGATCCTGGAGCGCTACGTCTGACGCCGGAGCGCCAGGTCTGACGCGGGAACGCCACGTCCGACCGACCGCCCGGCGACCGCCGGTCGCGGTCAGTCGTTGTCGAGCACGAACGAGGTCTGCAGCTTGGCGTACCCCGCCGCCTGGACCTCCACCAGATACGTGCCGGCCCCCGCGGACCCGGCCGGCGGCGTGGCGCACTCGGGCGCGCTCGGCTTGCGGTCCCACTTCACCGTGTAGGTGACGCTGCTCCCAGCGGGCACGCGGTACAGCAAACTGCCCGACGTCTTGGGGCAGTCGGCGGAGGACCAGTACGCGGTCCCGCCCTTGAGGATGGTCACGACCGCGCTCTTGGGTCCCAGGTCGACCTTGCAGTCGCTGCCGGCGGAGCTCTTCGCGGTGAGCAGCAACGAGGGCGTGTCGTCGGGCCCGTAGTTGTTGTGGAGGCTGCGCAGGCTCAACGTCACGTTGCTCGCGGTGCAGTTGGGCAAGGTGGAGTCGACGGGCACGGTGTCACCCGTACCGACACCACCACCTGAGCCACTGCCGCCGTCCGAGCCGGAAGCCGACCCCGTGTCACCCGAACTGCCGCCGGAGTCACCGCCGTTCGAGTCGCCGGAACCCCCGCCGGTGTCGCCGCTCGCACCGCCGTCGGCGCTGCCGCCGCTCGACTCGTCGCGCCCGCCCGGGGCTTCACTGATCGCGGGCCCCGAACCGGACGGCCCCGCGGAGATCGTGGGCGCGGGAGTCTTGCCGTTGGCCCCGTCGTCGTCCTTCTTGCCGCCCCCGCCGTCTGAGGTCACGATCCACGTGACCAGCAGCGCCAACAGGACGAGTACGGACAGCAGTACGGCCCTCCGACGCCAGTAGATGGTGGAGGGAAGCGGCCCGACCGGATTGCGCATAGATCCCACGGCGCAAACTGTACGAGAGATCGGAACGTTCCCTCGCCCCACCCGCCGCCAGTACCTCAACTTTTCCGGATCATCATCCCGGCACCCCCACACACGCGAGCACGCCGACGCACCGCCACGCCCCCGACCCACCCACCGGCACACAGCGCAACGGCGGTCCAACGACCGCGCACCATGGCAGGATCGGAAGCGCCATGACTGCGCCCACGAAACCCCCACACGACAGCCCCGCCGCCGGCTCCTCCTCCGACTCCCCCGTCGGAGAGACCGCCGGCGACCTCCACGCCCCCGTGATCGACTGGTTCGAGGAGCACGCCCGGGACCTCCCGTGGCGCCGCCCCGAAGCCGGTCCCTGGGGCGTGATGGTCAGCGAGTTCATGCTCCAGCAGACGCCCGTCAACCGCGTCCTGCCCGTCTACGAACAGTGGCTGGCCCGCTGGCCCCGCCCCGCCGACCTCGCCGCGGACGCCCCCGGCGAGGCGGTCCGCGCCTGGGGCCGGCTCGGCTACCCCCGCCGCGCCCTGCGTCTGCACGGCGCCGCGGTCGCGATAACGGAACGGCACGACGGCGACGTACCCACCGATCACGCCCAGCTGCTCGCCCTGCCCGGCATCGGCGAGTACACGGCGGCGGCGGTGGCGTCCTTCGCCTACGGACAGCGGCACGCGGTGCTGGACACCAATGTGCGCAGGGTCTTCGCGCGCGCGGTCACCGGCGTCCAGTACCCGCCCAACGCCACCACGGCGGCCGAACGCAGGCTGGCCCGCGCCCTGTTGCCCGACGACGAGCACACGGCGTCCCGCTGGGCCGCGGCGTCCATGGAGCTGGGCGCGCTGATCTGCACCGCGAAGAACGAGACCTGTCAGCGCTGTCCGATCGCCGCGCAGTGCGCGTGGCGGCTGGCGGGCAAGCCCGCGCACGAGGGTCCGCCGCGCCGCGGACAGACGTACGCGGGCACGGACCGCCAGGTGCGCGGCAGGCTGCTGGCCGTTCTGCGCGAGGCCCACGCGCCCGTGCCGCAGTCGGCGCTGGACCGGATGTGGCACGAGCCGGTGCAGCGGGCGAGGGCACTGGACGGACTCGTGTCGGACGGTCTGGTGGAACCTCTCCCAGGTGGTCTGTATCGACTCCCGTTGACGTGACGACGGCCGCGACAGCCGATGTCACGACAGACGTAACGTCCTCACCCCGCCCGCAAATCCCCCCACACCCTCACTAATCACCGCACCCGCTTACCCCGTCCCTACGGCTGTTACACAACCGACGGACAGCCGATTGCTAGCCGCGCGCTGCTTCGGACAGGCCCGTGACAACCCCTCCGTAGCTTCATCTACGTACCCGGCAGGTCCGGGGCGACTACGGACTGACCGCCGGCGAACGTCGGCGGAAACGGGGATCGGAAGGCGGTTCGACATGGCGCAGGGCGAGGTGCTCGAGTTCGAGGAGTACGTCCGCACCCGGCAGGACGCGCTGCTGCGCAGTGCCCGTCGGCTGGTCCCGGACCCGGTGGACGCCCAGGACCTGCTCCAGACGGCGCTCGTCCGGACGTACGGCCGCTGGGAGACCATCGAGGACAAGCGGCTGGCGGACGCCTACCTGCGCCGAGTCATGATCAACACGCGGACCGAGTGGTGGCGGGCCCGCAAGCTCGAAGAGGTGCCCACCGAGCAGCTGCCGGACGCCAGCGTCGACGACTCCACCGAGCAGCACGCGGACCGCGCGCTCCTCATGGACATCATGAAAGTTCTCGCACCGAAGCAGCGCAGTGTGGTGGTCCTGCGACACTGGGAGCAGATGTCCACGGAGGAGACCGCCGCCGCCCTCGGTATGTCGGCGGGAACGGTCAAGAGCACGCTGCACCGGGCGCTCGCCCGGCTCCGAGAGGAGCTGGAGAGCCGCGATCTGGACGCACGCGCGCTGGAGCGTGAGGAGCGGGAGCGGTGCGCGGTCTGACCGGCCGAGGGACCTTGCAGGCGGCGTTCACGGCGGTGGTCGTGCTCGCCGCCCTCGCCCTTTTCGTCTCCGCCTGCGCGACCGGCGGCACCGGCGCCCGTGACGAGGGCCCGGCGCACGAGGGTGCCTCGGACTCGGTGGCGGGCGCCGCGGTCTCGGCTGCGCCCACGCCGAGCCCGACCTCGACGACCGCGCGTGTGGACGCGGTCAAGCTGGTCGAGGACGATCCCGCGGTCGCCACGGAGGTCAAGCGCGAGCTGAAGCCGTGCGTGGCCGACGAGTACCCGGTCGACGTGTCGTACGGCGACCTCACCGGCGGGCGCGCGGACGATGTCGTGGTGAACGTACTGACCTGCGGCGACGCGGTCGGGATCGGCTCGTACGTCTATCGCGAGGTGAGCGGTCGGTACGAGAATGTGTTCAAGGTCGAGGAGCCTCCGGTCTACGCGGAGATAGACCGCGGCGACCTCGTGGTGACCAAGCAGGTCTACGAGAAGGGCGATCCGGTGTCGAGTCCGTCCGGCGAGAACGTGATCACGTACCGCTGGGGCTCGGGCCGCTTCACCGAGGAGTTCCGCACGCACAACGACTACAGCAACGCGGTCGGGGGCGACGCGACGCCGGCACCGGCGCCGTGAACCGTTCGTAGTCCTCGGACCGAACCCTCTTCAGCCGCACGCCTGCGCCACCAACCGAAACGAGAGCTGAGAACACCGGGATGGCAGACCAGACCCACGTCCTGTTCGTGGAGGACGACGACGTCATCCGTGAGGCCACCCAGCTCGCTCTGGAGCGGGACGGTTTCGAGGTCACCGCCATGCCCGACGGGTTGTCGGGTCTTGAGGCGTTCCGGGCCAAGCGCCCCGACATCGCGCTCCTCGACGTCATGGTGCCGGGTCTGGACGGTGTGAGCCTGTGCCGCCGGATCCGCGACGAGTCGACCGTGCCGGTGATCATGCTGTCCGCGCGGGCGGACTCGATCGACGTGGTGCTGGGCCTGGAGGCGGGCGCGGACGACTACGTGACCAAGCCGTTCGACGGTGCCGTGCTGGTGGCGCGGATCCGGGCGGTGCTGCGCAGGTTCGGGCACGCGAGCGGCGGCGACAAGGCCGAGGAGGCGCCCGCCGAGGTGGCCGGCGGGGTGCTGACCTTCGGCGAGCTGGAGATCGACACCGAGGGCATGGAGGTGCGCCGGTCCGGCGAGACGGTGGCGCTGACGCCGACCGAGATGCGGCTGCTGCTGGAGTTCTCCTCGGCGCCGGGCACGGTCCTCTCGCGCGACAAGCTCCTTGAGCGCGTGTGGGACTACGGCTGGGGCGGCGACACCCGGGTGGTGGACGTCCATGTGCAGCGGCTGCGGACGAAGATCGGCCAGGACCGGATCGAGACGGTCCGTGGCTTCGGCTACAAGTTGAAGGCCTGAGCGGGGACGTCAGGGACATGCGGGGGATCTTCCGGAACCCGGGGACGGGCGGCGACGCGAGCGGCGGCCCGGGCAGTGGCGCGGGCGGCATCCGCACCGGCCTGCGCTGGAAACTGAGCGCGGCGATCGCGCTGGTCGGCGCGCTGGTGGCAATCGCGCTGAGCCTGGTCGTGCACAACGCGGCCCGGGTGTCGATGCTGGACAACGCGCGCGACCTCGCCGCCGAGCGGGTGCGGATCGCGCAGCGCAGCTACGAGCTGTCCAACCGCCTGAACTTCCCGAACGTACGGATCGACGACCCGGATCTGCCGTCGGCGCTGCGCGAGAAGGTCGCGGAGGGCCGGCGGGCGACGTACGTGACGGACCTGGCGAACGGCGTGCCGGACATCTGGGCCGCGGTGCCGGTCAACGACGGGCATGTGCTGTCCCTGCACACCGGGTTCACCGACCGCAGCACCGACATCCTCAACGACCTCGACCAGGCCCTCGTCATCGGCTCCATCGCGGTGGTCCTCGGCGGCAGCGCGCTCGGCGTGCTGATCGGGGGGCAGCTGTCGCGCCGGCTGCGCAAGGCGGCCGCCGCGGCGAACCGGGTGGCCAGGGGCGAGACGGACGTACGGGTGCGGGACGCCATCGGCGGGGTGGTGCGGGACGAGACGGACGACCTCGCGCGCGCGGTGGACGCCATGGCGGACACGCTCCAGCAGCGCCTCGAGGCGGAACGCCGGGTCACGGCGGACATCGCGCACGAGTTGCGTACGCCGGTGACGGGACTGCTCACCGCGGCGGAACTGCTGCCCCCGGGCCGGCCCACGGAGCTGGTCCTGGACCGCGCGAAGGCGATGCGCACGCTGGTCGAGGACGTCCTGGAGGTGGCCCGCCTCGACGGGGCCTCCGAGCGTGCCGAGTTGCAGGACATCGTGCTGGGCGAGTTCGTGGCCCGGCGGGTGGCGGCGAAGGACCCGGACATCGAGGTGCGGGTGGTGCACGAGTCGCTGGTCACCACCGACCCGCGCCGCCTGGAGCGCGTGCTGTTCAACCTGCTGGCGAACGCCGCGCGGCACGGCAAGCCGCCGATCGAGGTCACCGTCGAGGGCCGCGTGATCCGCGTCCGCGACCACGGGCCCGGCTTCCCGGCCGACCTCCTCGCGGACGGCCCCAGCCGCTTCCGCACCGGCAGCACGGACCGCGCGGGCCACGGCCACGGCCTCGGCCTCACCATCGCCACCGGCCAGGCCCGCGTCATGGGCGCCCGCCTCACCTTCCGCAACATCCGCCCACCGGGCGCCCCGGACCACGTCCCGTCCGAGGGCGCGGTAGCGGTGCTGTGGCTCCCGGAACACGCACCGACGAACACGGGCAGCTATCCGATGCTGCCGTAGCCGTGCCCTCCGGGGGTTCGGCAGGGAGGGTGGTCGGCGAGGGGGCTGTACGAGGAAGCCGACCCCTCCCACGGCCCCCGGGACCGAACCAGGCGGACCGCGGCCGGGCGCGGCGGAACCAGACCTACGGGCTCGGGCCCGACAACACTCGCGGCACCGGCACCCGCAGTTCCGCCAGGCGGGACCGAGGGGGCAGCTCCGCCAGGCCGGACCAAGAGGGCCGGCGTCACGGTGCGGCAGCCCTCACGCCGTCCACGGCTCCGTGAGGCGGGACCGGATGGCGGGCGTCCCCGCGCCCCCGCCCCTCACACCCCCGCCACCACCAACTCCTCCCCCCGAGAAGGCCGCACCCCGTCCGTCCGCCCCGCGAAGTACCGCTCCGCCAGTTCCTCCGCCGACACGTGCCGGGCCGTTCGGAAGCCGGTCTCTCGGGCCAGGGCGAGGATCTGCGGCGGCCGGAAGAAGGTCTGGAAGGGCGTGCCCGCGGCCCGTGCGCCCTTCATCGCCGCCCTGAGCTGGGGCTGTTCCTCCGGCTCGACGTCCTCGATGGGGCGCAGGAAGGTCGACACCAGCGTCGATCCGGGTGCCAGGCCGGCGACAAGGGCGAAGGTCGCCTTGATGGCCTCCGGTGTGAGGTACATCGTGACGCCGGCGGAGGCCACCACCGCGGGCCGGCCGGGGTCGAGCCCGGCATCGAGCAGCCGCCCCCACCAGTCGCCCTCGAAGTCGACCGGCACGAGCCGCAGCCAGTCAGGCACGCCGAGGCCGAGCGCCTCCAGTCGCCGCCGCTTGAAGGCCTGCGGTCCGGGCCGGTCGACCTCGAAGACGCGCAGCCGGGCGGCGACGTCGGGCCGGCGCTGGGCGAAGGTGTCCAGCCCCGCCCCGAGGACGACGTACTGGTCCACGCCCTCCCCCGCCCGCTCCACCACCAGGTCCTCGACGAACCGGGCCCGCGCCACGATCGACGCCCGGACCCGCCGCGTGGCCCGCTCGTCCATGTCGGGACGGTCCCGCCAGTCGTCACCGGGATCCGCGAGCCGCAGCCCGAGTTCGTCCTCCAGCACGTGCGGCGCCGCGTCGGCCCGGACGTGCAGGGCCCGCCACAGCGCGGTCCGCACGGCGGTGTGGTCGGCGCCGGCGTGTCCCTGTCCGGTGGCGTCGCTCAGCACGCCCAGTCCTTCGACAGGTCGAGGTCACCCTCGCGGGGCTGGGTGAAGGAGAACCAGTTGCCGGAGTCGTCGCGGAACACCGCTTCGATGCCGTACGGACGCTCCTGCGGCTCCTGAAGGAACGCCACGCCCCGGTCCTTGAGCTTCTTGCAGTCCCCGTGGATGTCGTCCGTCGTCAGCGCGCCCGCGCCGAGGACTCCCTTGGCCACGAGCTTGCGGACCATCTCGGCGGACTCCGGGTCCATCGCGGGCGGTCCCGGCACCATCAGCGTGAGATCGACGTCCGGCTGGTTCTCGGCACCGACGGTGAGCCAGCGCATGCCGCCCTCGCCCATCGTGATGTCCGAGCGGACCTCAAGGCCCAGCTTCTGGGTGTAGAACTCCTTGGCCCGGTCCTGGTCGAGAACCCAGACGGTCGAGATCTTGAGTCCCTTGATCACGGTGTGCTCCTGCCGACGGTGACTGTCCTCCTGCCCCGTCACCGTAGGCAGCGGCGGAGTCAGCCCGCTTCTCCAGAATTGCGCCGCTCCCCGCCGGGTCCGCTTCTGAAGCCACCGGCCCAGAGCATGGCGTAGCACCCCGGTATGAGCGCGGCCCCGCGGCCCACGTGCTTGGCGCGGTACTCCGTGGGGGTCAGCCCGGTCCATGCCTTGAACCGGGTCGAGAACGTGCCCAGACTGCTGAAGCCGACCAGGTTGCAGATCTCGGTCACCGACAGATTCGCGGTGCGCAGCAGATCCTCGGCCCGGTCGATCCGCCGGTGCGTGAGGTACTGGCCCGGCGTCTCCCCGTACGCCTCCTTGAAGGCGCGGATGAAGTGGTACCGCGAGTACCCGGCATGCGCGGCCACCGCGACCAGGTCCAGTTCCGCGTCGGCCCAGTCACGGTCCATCGCGTCCTTGGCCAGCCGCAACTGCCGCATTTTGTCCATACGGCGATGGTGGCACGGGCCACTGACAATCAGACTTCGCTCACATCAGCCCGTCCGGCGTTCGAGGACGAGGCCCTCCGGGCCGAAAGGGGGGGCCCGGGGGCACAGCCCCCGGCAACGGCGCCGCACCCGGACACGAAGACGTACCCGAACACACCGAACCGCCCCCGAACACGAAGAAGGCCCCCCGGGGCGGACACCAACCGGGGGACCTTCGGCTCATTGTGACGTTCAGACGGCCTCGACAAGCGGCGCCGGGGCCGACCCTTCCTCGCCAGGCTTAGGCGCAGCCGGCCCCGCTCCACGGAGCGTGACCTCCTTGACGAACACCGCCGCCACCAGCGCGGCCACCGCCACGATCGCGCCCAGCAGGAACGCGGAGTGGACGCCCGCGGAGACCGCGTGCTGGTAGGCCTCCCGCGCAGCGGCCGGCAGCTTCGCCAGGCTCGCCGCGTCCAGCTGTGCCGACTGCTCGGTGACCTTGGAGCCCAGCGCGCCGGCCCGCTCGGACATGACGTCCTGGACCCGGTTGTTGAACAGGGCACCCATGATCGCGACACCGAAGGAGGAGCCGAGCGTGCGGGACAGCGTGCTCGTGGAGGACGCGACGCCCATGTCCTTCATCTCGACGCTGTTCTGCGCGACCAGCATGGTGATCTGCATCAGGCAGCCCATGCCGAGTCCGACGACGGCCATGAAGACACCGGACATGAAGCGCGAGGTGTCGGTGTCCATGGTCGACAGCAGGTAGAGCCCGATGATCATCGCGATGCTGCCGACGACCGGGAACACCTTGTACTTGCCGGTGTTGGTGGTCACGCGCCCCGCCACCATCGAGGTGACCAGCATCGCGCCGAGCATCGGCAGGAGGAGCAGCCCGGAGTTGGTCGCGGACGCGCCCTGCACGGACTGCTGGTACAGCGGCAGGAAGAGCGTCGCGCCGAACATCACGAAGCCGGTGATGAAGCCGATGATCGACATCAGGGTGAAGTTGCGGCTGCGGAAGATGTGCAGCGGCACGACCGGCTCGGCGGCCTTGGTCTGCCAGTACACGAACCCGACCAGCGAGACCACGCCGATCCCGATGAGCTCCATGATCCGCGCGGAGGACCAGGCGTACTCGGAGCCGCCCCAGGTGGTGACGAGGACGGTGGAGGTGATGCCGACGGTCAGCAGGATGACACCGAGGTAGTCGATGCCCGCCTTGGACCGCTTCTTCGGCAGGTGCAGCACGACGCTGATCAGGCCGAGCGCGAACACGCCGAGCGGCAGGTTGATGTAGAAGGACCAGCGCCAGCCCCAGTTGTCGGTGATGGTGCCGCCGACCAGCGGACCGCCGATCATCGCGAGCGCCATGACGCCGGCCATCATGCCCTGGTACTTGCCGCGTTCCCGCGGCGGGATCAGGTCACCGATGATCGCCATGACGCCGACCATCAGACCGCCGGCGCCCAGACCCTGGATGGCCCGGAAGCCGATCAGCTCGCCCATGTTCTGGGCCATGCCGCTGAGCGCGGAGCCGATCAGGAAGATCACGATCGAGGTCATGAAGGTGGCCTTGCGGCCGTACATGTCGCCGAGCTTGCCCCAGACCGGGGTCGAGGCGGCGGTCGCGAGCGTGTACGCCGTCACCACCCAGGAGAGATGCTCCAGGCCGCCGAGTTCGCCGACGATCGTCGGCATCGCGGTGCCCACGATCATGTTGTCGAGCATCGCCAGCATCATGGTGATCATGAGCGCCAGCAGCACGACCCGTACGCTGCGCGGCTGTTTGCCCGTGTCCACGTCCACCGTCTGTGTGTCCGCCATTGTCGTCACTCCCCTGTACTTCCCTGTACATCCCCCCGGCCGGCTACTTACTTGCCGCCCGGCTAGTTGACTACACTGCAGGAAGGTAGACCCGGAACTAGCCGGGCGTCAAGTAAGTTTTCTAGTCGGGCGGCAAGTAAGTTAGGTACCGGTCGCCAGGTAATTTTTCAGGGGCCCCGATGACCGCGAGGATGGTTGGCACCATGGACGGCACGAAGCAGCAGCGCCGCGGCAACACCCGCCAGCGCATCCAGGACGTCGCGCTCGAACTCTTCGCCGAGCAGGGGTACGAGAAGACCTCGCTCCGCGAGATCGCCGAGAGCCTCGACGTCACCAAGGCGGCCCTCTACTACCACTTCAAGACCAAGGAAGAGATCCTCGTCAGCATCTTCGACGATCTGACGCAGCCGATCCTCGACCTGACCGAGTGGGGCAGGCAGCAGCCGCACACGCTGGAGACGAAGCAGGAGATCGTACGGCGGTACAGCGAGATCCTGGCCGGCGCGGCACCGCTGTTCCGCTTCATGCAGGAGAACCAGGCGGCCGTGCGCGAACTGCGGGTCGGCGAGACCTTCAAGGACCGTATGCAGGGCCTGCGCGAGATCATCGTGGACCCGGACGCGGCCCTGGTCGACCAGATCCGCAGCGTCAGCGCGATCTTCACCCTGCATGCCGGGATGTTCTTCATCCAGGACCTGGACGCGACCCCCGAGGAGAAGCGCAAGGCCGTCCTGGAGGTCGCGACCGACATGGTGACCCAGGCCCACCAGGGCATGAAGGCCGCCGCGGAACCGTCCTAGACGGTCAGACGGTCAGGCCCTTGGCGCGCAGGAACTTGACGGGGTCGATCGCCGAGCCGTAGTTGGCGGTCGTACGGATCTCGAAGTGCAGGTGCGGACCACTGGAGTTACCGGTGTTGCCGGACCGGGCTATGTGCTGCCCGGTGGCGACGACCTGGCCGACCTTGACGTCGATCCGCGACAGGTGGGCGTACTGCGAGTACGTGCCGTTGGCGTGCTTGACGACGATGGCGTTGCCGTA
Organism: Streptomyces sp. NPDC002499; assembly: GCF_053595415.1. Taxonomy (NCBI): domain Bacteria; kingdom Bacillati; phylum Actinomycetota; class Actinomycetes; order Kitasatosporales; family Streptomycetaceae; genus Streptomyces; species Streptomyces sp. NPDC002499. The sequence continues at coordinate 100,359 of NZ_JBSFXO010000019.1, read as the reverse complement.
CGCGGCTCCGTCGCCGGCACCGTTCGAGCCGGCCTTGACGACCGTGCCGCCGTGCGCGGCGCGGACGTCGGTGCCGCTCGCGACGGCGAAGTCCTGGCCGCTGTGGGTGGACTGCCACATGCCGCCGGCCTGCGCGAAGGTCGCGGAGAGCGTGTAGCTCTTCACCGGCGCGACCCAGGAGACGGCCTTCTTGGCGGCGGCCTTCCGCACCGCGGCCTTCTTGGCGGCAGCCTTCTTCGCGGCGGTCGCCTTGGCGCTCGCGGCGGCCTTGGCGGCCTTCGCCTGCGCGGCGGCCTGCGCCTCGACACCGCTCGCGGCGGCGGAGGTGCTCACCACGGAGGTGGCGTCGGCGGCGACCGCGACCCCGGCACCCAGCGCGACCGACACACCGAGACCGGCGGTCAGGACGGCCGCGCGGGTGCGGAGCGTAGACGTACGGGCGGAGCGGAACGGGACGCGCGAAGACATCGAAACCTCATGGGGACGGGGACAGAAAAGCCACCCGGCACACGGACGGCCGCCGGATGGACCGTCCCTTGGTAACCCCGACCCCCACGGACCCCAAAACCCAAGATCTACGACGGAAGCTAGTACTTAATCTCAAAACTTCCGACTCCTTGACACAACCACCATCGGGAATGAATCCACCCACGACGGACGAACCCGCCATGAGGTTCCGGGACAAAAGTCCTTTTTGCCCAGATCGGGCCATCTACTACCCCAGGCAGTAACGGACAAATCGCCTGTGCGGCATGTCACCGACCCACAAGATCAAGGCCCTTGGGAATGTGACGGGGACTACTCTGCTGTCCCATCGACGAGGCTCAGGGGGAGGCCGAGTGGATCCGACGGTCATCGGCACCAGGCTCGCGTCCGGCCTGATCGGCCCACTGGTGAAGAAGCTCTTCCTACGGGAGGGCCCGGGCGCCGGCCTGGTCGACAAGCCCGTACGCGTCTCGGCGCTGGTGTCCTTCCGGGGCGAGCGGCGCACCCTCGGCCAACGGGAGCTGCGCAAACTGGTCCGGGAGCTGGTGGAGCGCGCGGCCCGCGAGACCCGGGAGGCGCCGCTGGACACCGCGGAGCTGGAGGCGGTGGCCGACGCCCTGCGCCGCACCCTCCTCGCCCTCGGCGATCTGGACCTGGACGACATGCAGGCCGTCCGGCTGGGCTACGAGGCACTGGCCGACCGCCTGTTCGCCGAAGCGGGCGGCGACGACCTGCTCCGCCTGCTCAGCTACGACTCGACCTTCCTCTACTTCCATCTCCTCAACAGCGCCTGCCTGCACATCCTGCACTTCTTCACCCAGCGGTCCACCTTCGTCGCCCACACTCTCGTCGAACAGAGCCGCCGCCTGGACGAGCTGATCCGGCTCACCGACGTCCTCGTCGAACGCCTGACCTCGCGCACCGCGCAGGACGCGGTCTTCGAGCAGCAGTACGCGCACTACATCGCCACCCGCCACAGCCGGCTCACCATCTACGGCATCGATCTCGACGAGTGCCGGGAGTGGCCGCTGGACGCGGCGTACCTGAGCCTGGTGGCGACGCGGGAGGCGGAGCCCTTCGTGGCGGCGGGCGACCCGCTCGACCCGGCGGGTCCCGAACGCCGTCTGCCGTCCGCGCCGCAGCCCGTCGAGCGAGCGCTGTCCGGCCATGAACGCGTGCTGCTGCGCGGAGTCGCGGGCTCCGGCAAGACGACGCTCGTGCAGTGGCTCGCGGTCACGACGGCCCGCCAGGAGGAACTCACCGGACAACTGGCCCACTTGATGGGCCGCATCCCGTTCGTCCTCCCCCTGCGCACGCTCACCCGCGCCGGCGCCCACCTCCCCGTCCCCGGCGACTTCCTGAAGGCGGTGAGCTGTCCGCTGGCCGGCTCGCAGCCGCCGGGCTGGGCGGACCGCGTGCTCACCGCGGGCCGCGGGCTGCTCCTGATCGACGGCATCGACGAGGTCCCGGAACAGGAACGGGCCCGCACCCGCCGCTGGTTGGCCGACCTGCTCGCCGCCTTCCCGGGCAACCTCTGGCTGGTCACCTCCCGCCCGTCCGCCGTCCGCGACGACTGGCTGGCCGGCGACGGCTTCACCGAGCTGACGCTCTCCCCCATGAGCCGCGAGAACGTCACGGTCTTCGTCCACCGCTGGCACGAGGCGGCGGAGGCGGAACCGGCCCTGGCGGAAGCCCTGTTGAACGCGGTCCGCACGAAACAGGACCTGGGCCGCCTCGCCACCAACCCCCTGATGTGCGCCCTGATCTGCGCCCTGCACCGCGAACGCCGGGGCTTCCTCCCACGCGGCCGCAAGGCCCTCTACGACGCCGCCCTCTCCATGCTCCTCGAACGCCGCGACCGCGAACGCGACCTCGCCGTCGAGCTGGACGAGGAGTCCCAGATCGAGCTGCTGCAACGGCTGGCGTACTGGCTCATCCGCAACGGCCGCGCGGAGATGTCCCGTTCGGACGCCGTCCACCAACTGGACCGGCTCCTGCCGTCCATGCCCTACGTCGCCGCCCAGGGCTCGGCCGAGGAGATCCTCCGCCACCTCCTGGTCCGCTCCGGCCTCCTGCGCGAACCGGCCGTCGGCGCCGTGGACTTCGTACACCGCACCTTCCAGGACTACCTGGGCGCCCGCGCGGCCGTCGAGGAACGCGACTTCGACGCCCTGATCGCCCACGCCCACCTGGACCAGTGGGAGGACGTGCTGCGCATGGCGGTCGCGCACGGCCGACCGGACGAACGGGCGCGGTTGCTCGGGGGGTTGGTGGAGCGGGGGGATCAGGAGGAGCCGTTCCGGGCGCGATTGCATCTGCTGGCGATGGCCTGCTTGGAGCATGCGGCGAAGTTGGATCCCGGAGTGCGGGCGGAAGTGGAGCGGCGGGCGGGGGAGTTGATTCCGCCGCGTCATCCGGACCTTGCGCGGGACCTCGTCGGCATCGGCTCTCTCGTACTGGAACTGTTGCCCGGTCCGGAGGACGTGGACGACGACGAGGCCGCGTGCGGGGTCGTCCACACAGCGGGCCTGATCGGCGGCGACGCAGCTCTGCTCTGCATGACGCGGTACCGGAACCACACGTCCACGATCGTGCAGGACTATCTCAGCTTCCACTGGGACAAGTTCGACACCGAGATCTACGCGGACGAGATCATTCGGCACCTGCTGAGCTCACCGACCACGACCCTCTATATCCGCACAGCCGAACAGCTGGCAGCGCTGCGCCGCATGGGAGGCCACAACCGGGTCGATCTGGTGGGGGACTTCGGCCAGGACCTGATCATGGAGTGCTTCGCCGAGACGCAGCTCGAAACCCTGTCGTTGGCCGACAACTCGATCAGCGACCTCACGTTCCTGACCTCCTACCAGGAACTGAAGGTGCTCTACCTGCAGAGCTGCGAGAACCTGATGTCCCTCGCCCCGCTGAAGCAACTGCCCCTGGAATCAGTGGGGCTGATGAACCTGCCGGGCATCCAAGATCTGGACGTGCTGAACGAGCTGAACCTGCTCAGCACGCTGAGTCTCGGCCCGGCGGAGGTCACCGGCCTCGCGTCCGAAGGGATCCGCCTGGAGAACATCCGCCACGTCTCCCTGACAGGCGACGCGTCGGCGGCGCGACTCCGGTCGGCAGTGACGGCATTCCCTCGGATGGTGTCCTTACGGGTGCTCTCCGGCACCGAACTCGACCTGGGCCCTCTGGCAACCCACCCAACCCTGCGCCGCGTGACGACTCCCCCCAACTGCCGCCTCCTGAACGCCGATCGGCTCCCGGACACCATCGCCCTGAATCCCGACCGCCGCACAACATGACGCACACCCCTAGCTAACTACCGTCCAGTAACCCTACGGTTCCCCTCGCGCCACCCTCGCCCCGCACCATGCACCAGACACCGGCATCCGGACGTGAGTGAGAGGACCCCCATGACAACAAGACGCCCCTGGGCGCGCCGCCTGGCCACCGCCGCCGTCTCCGTCTCCGCCCTCGTGGCGCTGGCGGCCCCCGCCGACGCGGCGACGAGCACCACCAGCACCGCCGCCGCCGAGGACGTCGACTACGCGACCTGGCAGACGGACTGCCGGGCGGTCATGGACCAGGCCCTGCCCTACCTGAAGCAGCGCATCGCCGCCGCGAAGCCGGGCGAGAAGCAGGCGATCGTCTTCGACATCGACAACACCACCCTGGAGACCGACTTCGGCTTCAGCTGGCCGCAGCCGGCCAACAAGCCCGTCCTGGACGTCGCGGAGTACGCCCAGGAGCACGGCGTCTCGCTGTTCTTCGTCACGGCCCGCCCGGGCATCATCTACCTGCCCACCGAGTACAACCTCGAGCACGACGGCTACGAGGTCTCCGGCCTCTACGTCCGCGGCCTCTTCGACCTCTTCAAGGATGTCGCCGCCTACAAGACAGCCCAGCGCGTCGACATCGAGAACAAGGGCTACACGATCATCGCGAACGTCGGCAACAGCGCCACCGACCTCTCGGGCGGCCACGCCGAGAAGACGTACAAACTCCCGGACTACGACGGCCAGTTGTCCTGACTCGCACCCCGGACCCCCAGTTGGGCTGATCGCCGGGCGCGTCTCCTGTGGGGCCGGTACTTTCGGGTACCGGCCCCACCGAGTCGACGGGCCGAGGGGGATTCCATGAGCGCCACAGAGCCGCCGCGCGTCGAACTCGCGGACGCCGTACAGACCATCCGCGACGAGCTGCTCACCGCGGCCCGGCGCTCCACGGGACAGGACGTCGCCTTCGAAGTGGGCGACATCCAGATGGAGTTCACCGTCGAGTTCCGCAAGGAGAACAAGGCCCACGCCAAGGTGCTGGCCTGGGTCGTCGACGCGGGCGCGGACACCACGCGCGCCAACAGCCGTACGCACAAGGTGTCCTTCACCCTGCGGGCGCGGGACGCGCGCACGGGCGCGCCCTGGAAGGTGCGCAACGAGACGGAGGGCAGCGTCGACGCGTTCGGCCGTGGTGCGCCCACCACGCCGTGATACTGCGTTCGGCCGTCGAGCGGTCCGTGGTGGTGCTGGCCGGATCGCAGGGCAGCGGCGTCATGCTCACCCCACGCCTCGTGCTGACCAGCGCGCACGTGCTGCGGAACAAGGAGTGGATCCGCACGGTCCACCCGGAGAGCGAACAGCCCCTGCCCAGCCGGGTGGTGTGGCGCGACGAGGAGACCGACGTCGCTCTGCTGCTCACCGGAGAGGAGCTGGTCGCCCCGGACCGCTGGGCACTGGCGAGACTGCGCTGGGGAGCCGTCGGCGCCTCCGATCCGCTGCCCGGCTGCCAGATCGTCGGCTTTCCGCAGGTCCAACGGTTCGGCCCGGACGACCAGTTGGAGTACGACCAGCTCACCGGAACCGTGCTGCCCATGGCCGGGCGGATCAGATCGACGCTGGTGTGCGAGTTCGACCGGGCACCGGTGGCCGCCCCGAAGCCGGGCGAATCACCGTTCGCCGGACTGTCCGGGGCGCCCCTGTTCGCCGGCGCGGTCCTGATCGGCATAGTGACCCAGGTCCCGGACAAGCGCGACCACCGCCGCATCGAGGCGACCCCCGTGGACCGCATCCTCCAGGCGCCGGACTTCCCCCGCCAGGTGATGGGCAGCGAACCGGGCCACGTCCCCCCGGTGTTGGAGACGGTCGGGCCGGGCTCCCACTTCCAGGACGAGCGGTTCGAGCGCCAGTACGCGCGCGCCCTCAAGACCCGGTACCGCAAGATCGAGATCTTCGGGCTCGACGAACTGGGCACCACCGAGACCAACTGGGACCTGGACACGGCGTACTTGAGCCTGGAGGCGATCTCCGCCACGGAGACCCGGGGGACCCGGGAGACTCGGGAGAACGCCCCCCTGCCCCAGACCGTGTCCGTACCGCGCCGGATCAACGACCTGCTCGCCGACCGCCCTCGAACCGTCCTGCGCGGCGAGGCCGGCGCCGGCAAGACCACGCTGGTGTGGTGGCTCGCCTCCCATGCCGCCTGCGGCGCCCTCGATCACGAACTCGCCGAACTGAACGACCTGGTCCCCTTCGTGATCCCCATGCGCAGCTTGCTGGCCCGGGGCAAGGCCTTCCCCCGGCTCCCCGAACTGGCCACGGTCGCCGAGCTCCAGATCGACGAACTCCCCGACGGCTGGACCGGCCGCGTCCTGGCAGCGGGACGCGCGCTCCTCCTCGTCGACGGCATGGACGAAGTGCCGCCCGCCGACCGGGAGGAGGCCCGCCGCCGTCTGTCCGATCTCCTGGCGGCGTATCCGCACAACCGGTGCCTGGTCACCGTACGACCGCTGGCGGTGGCCACCGACTGGCTCGGCTCGGAGGACTTCGAGGAACTCCGGCTGCTCCCCATGCGGGACGAGGACGTCCTGGCCTTCTCTCGGGCCTGGCACGCGGCCGCGCGCCTCGAATGCGCCGGCCTGCGCGACCCGCATCGGGCAGCCGTGGAGGAACAGAACCTCCACGCCCTGGAACGCGCCCTGGAACAGGAGTTGGAGCGCAACCCGACCCTCCTCCACCTCTCCCGCACCCCGCTCCTGGCGGCCGTGGTCTGCGCCCTGCACCGCCGCCGCAGAGGATTCCTGCCGGAGACCCGCTGGTCCCTCTACAACGCCTCGCTCACCATGCTGCTCGGCGGCCGCGACACCCTGCGCCGGGTCGGCGCGCCCGAGGGCATAGTCCTGGGCGTCGAGGAACACCAGCAGCTGCTTCAACGCATCGCGGCCTGGCTCGCCCGCAGCGGGAACACCGAGTTCAACCACGCCCAGGCGGAACACCAGATCGCACTGGCCATGCGGAGCATGCCCCAGGTGCGGGAGCAGGGTTCCGCCGAGGCCGTCCTCACCCATCTCCTCAACCGCAGCGGACTGCTCCAGGAACGCAACGAGACGGCCATCCAGTTCATCCACCGCACCTTCCAGGACTACTTGGCGGCGAAGGAACTCCAGGAGAGCGACGGCCTGGGCGAGTTGCTCCAACACGCAGGCGAGGAGGAATGGCAGGACATCATCCTCCTGGCCGTCGGCCACTGCCACCGGGGCGAGGTCCGCCGCCTGATAGAGCAACTGATCGAGAAGGGCGACGGCACCGAGGACCGGGCATTGCGCGCCAACATCCATGTGCTGGCGGCCCGTTGCGCGCTGAGCGCGGTGGTGCTGGAGGAGGAGGTACGGGAGGAGGTGGCTGAGCGGGTGCGGGGGTTGTTGCGGCCGCTGGAGTACGACAACATCGTCGCCCTGGTGTCCCTCGGCTCGTACGTGCTTCCTCTGGTGCCTGACCCGGAGGGGCTGGACGAAGCCCAAGTCGTACGGCTCGTCCAACTCGTACGCGATGTAGGCGACCCCGCGTCCTTGCCGTTGCTCCGGCGGTTCGCCACGCACACCTCCGTCAGTGTCCGAGACCTGCTCCAGAACGCGTGGTCACGTTTTCCCACTGACCACTACGCCCGTGAAGTTCTCGCCCATGTACCCCTTGAGGACGACCTTGTCATCGTGATCAACCCCGCCATGGTCGCGGCATTGCAGCACTGCGGCCCCATCGGCACGGTCATGGCCGACATGGCCGTCAGCGGTGCCGACCTGGCCGATCTCCTGCCGCGTACTGGTATCAGAGGGCTCCACGTCATCGACAACTCACTGCTGGACGACCTCTCCTTCGTCCGCGGGCTGTCCGGACTGACCTCTCTGCAGCTCAGTGTGTGCCCCAGAGTCAGGACACTGTCCGCACTCGAAGGCCTGCCGCTCACCTCGCTCAGCGTGGAACTCCAAGAGATGTCCAAGTCCGAACTGGTCTCCCTGGAACGACTGGACCGGCTGACCGAACTCTCGCTGACGGGCCCCCCGCTCGACAGCAACATCCCCATTCCTTCAAGGCACCCGACGGTCGAACGGCTCACGGTGATCGGCCACTCGGAGATGATGATCAACGACCTGTCCCAGTGGCCCGCTCTGCGTGAACTCGTCGTGCAAGGCGACTGCAATGTGCCCGCGCTGCTACTGGCAGCCGCCAAGGCCCCTTCGCTCAGCAGCCTCGACTTCAGGGTCGGCTTCAGGCTCGCGACACTGCCGCGCAGATCCTGGGACCTCGGTCCTCTACCAGGAATCCGTGACCTCACCCTCAGAGGCATCGACCGTGCCAGCTCCGCGACGGACCTGGCCCAGCTGTTCCCCTCGCTCACCCGACTCAGCATCGAGTGCGCCCCAGGCACCGCACTGGACCTGTCCCCGCTCCAGGACCACCCCGACCTGACCATCGAGATCAACGGCCGGCCAGCGCACCCAAGCCCATGAAGAAGGGGCCGGCGCCCAAAGGCACCGACCCCTAACTCGTCGTTCGGCGAATCCCGGAAGGGCTACGCCTCCTTGCTCAGGTTGGGCCCAGCCCCGCCCGCCGCCTGCTCGATCGGCGGAACGTCCGGCAGTGCCGACTTCTCCTCACCCCGGAAGGTGAAGATCTTGGCCTCGCCCTCGCCCTCGGTGTCCACGACCACGATGTGACCGGGGCGCAGCTCGCCGAAGAGGATCTTCTCCGAGAGCGTGTCCTCGATCTCGCGCTGGATGGTGCGCCGCAGCGGACGCGCACCCAGCACCTGGTCGTACCCCTTGGTCGACAGCAGCTCCTTGGCGGACTGGGAGAGCTCGATGCCCATGTCCCGGTCCTTGAGGCGCTCGTCCACCTTGGCCACCATCAGGTCGACGATCGCGAGGATGTCGGCCTGGGTGAGCTGCGGGAAGACGACGACGTCGTCGACGCGGTTGAGGAACTCGGGCCGGAAGTGCTGCTTGAGCTCGTCCGAGACCTTGTTCTTCATGCGCTCGTAGTTCGACTTCGTGTCACCCGTGGCCGCGAAGCCCAGGTTGAAGCCCTTGGAGATGTCACGGGTGCCGAGGTTGGTCGTCATGATGATGACCGTGTTCTTGAAGTCCACGACCCGGCCCTGGGAGTCGGTCAGGCGACCGTCCTCCAGGATCTGCAGCAGCGAGTTGAAGATGTCCGGGTGGGCCTTCTCGACCTCGTCGAAGAGGACCACCGAGAACGGCTTGCGCCGCACCTTCTCCGTCAGCTGGCCGCCCTCTTCGTAGCCCACGTAACCGGGGGGCGAACCGAAGAGCCGCGAGACCGTGTGCTTCTCGCTGAACTCCGACATGTCGAGGGAGATCAGCGCGTCCTCGTCACCGAAGAGGAACTCCGCCAGCGCCTTGGACAGCTCGGTCTTACCGACACCGGACGGGCCGGCGAAGATGAACGAACCACCGGGACGCTTCGGGTCCTTCAGACCGGCACGCGTACGACGGATCGCCTTCGAGAGCGCCTTGACGGCGTCCTTCTGGCCGATGACCCGCTTGTGGAGCTCGTCCTCCATGCGCAGCAGACGCGAGGACTCCTCCTCGGTCAGCTTGAAGACCGGGATGCCGGTGGCGGTCGCGAGGACCTCGGCGATCAGCTCGCCGTCGACCTCGGCGACGACGTCCATGTCGCCGGCCTTCCACTCCTTCTCCCGCTTGGCCTTGGCGGCCAGGAGCTGCTTCTCCTTGTCGCGGAGGGAGGCGGCCTTCTCGAAGTCCTGCGAGTCGATCGCGGACTCCTTGTCGCGGCGCACGCCCGCGATCTTCTCGTCGAACTCGCGCAGGTCCGGCGGCGCGGTCATCCGGCGGATGCGCATCCGGGAGCCGGCCTCGTCGATCAGGTCGATCGCCTTGTCCGGCAGGAAGCGGTCCGAGATGTACCGGTCGGCCAGGGTGGCGGCCTGGACCAGCGCCTCGTCCGTGATGGAGACACGGTGGTGGGCCTCGTACCGGTCACGCAGACCCTTGAGGATCTCGATCGTGTGCGGCAGCGAGGGCTCGGCGACCTGGATGGGCTGGAAACGGCGCTCGAGAGCGGCGTCCTTCTCCAGGTGCTTGCGGTACTCGTCGAGCGTGGTGGCACCGATGGTCTGCAGCTCACCGCGGGCCAGCATGGGCTTCAGGATCGAGGCCGCGTCGATGGCGCCCTCGGCGGCACCCGCACCGACCAGCGTGTGCAGCTCGTCGATGAACAGGATGATGTCGCCGCGGGTGCGGATCTCCTTGAGCACCTTCTTCAGGCGCTCCTCGAAGTCACCGCGGTAGCGGGAGCCGGCGACCAGCGCACCGAGGTCGAGGGTGTAGAGGTGCTTGTCCTTGAGGGTCTCGGGCACCTCGCCCTTGACGATGGCCTGGGCGAGCCCCTCGACGACGGCGGTCTTGCCGACGCCGGGCTCACCGATCAGGACCGGGTTGTTCTTCGTACGGCGGGACAGCACCTGCATGACCCGCTCGATCTCCTTCTCGCGCCCGATGACCGGGTCGAGCTTGGACTCACGAGCGGCCTGGGTGAGGTTCCGGCCGAACTGGTCGAGGACCAGGGACGTGGAGGGCGTGCCCTCGGCAGGACCGCCACTGGCGCCGGCGGTCTCCTTGCCCTGGTAGCCGGAGAGCAGCTGGATGACCTGCTGCCGCACCCGGTTGAGGTCGGCACCCAGCTTGACCAGGACCTGGGCGGCGACGCCCTCGCCCTCACGGATCAGGCCGAGCAGGATGTGCTCCGTGCCGATGTAGTTGTGGCCCAGCTGAAGGGCCTCGCGGAGCGAAAGCTCCAGGACCTTCTTGGCACGAGGGGTGAAGGGGATGTGCCCGGACGGGGCCTGCTGGCCCTGACCGATGATCTCCTCCACCTGCTGGCGGACCGCCTCGAGCGAAATCCCGAGGCTCTCAAGGGCCTTGGCGGCGACACCCTCACCCTCGTGGATCAGACCCAGGAGGATGTGCTCGGTGCCGATGTAGTTGTGGTTGAGCATCCGGGCTTCTTCCTGAGCCAGGACGACAACCCGCCGCGCGCGGTCGGTGAACCTCTCGAACATCGTTAATCGCTCCTCAGAGCGGTCAGGCAGTGGGGGGAACTTCCCCTCCCTGTCCTTCCGCAGCTTAGTCCCGCAAGCGGGGACCGCTCATTCCAACTGCCGACACCGGACCGAGAACCAGCACTGCCTCCTGACCCCGAACGCCGACATCTGCTCCAACTCGATGGTGCGAGACGATGTTCCCGCAGGCCAGACAGTTACCCCCACCATCAGTACGCCGATGGCGAACGTGAGACGCCCCGTCCTGCGTGTCGCCCCCTCTCACTAGGGATGTCTTACCCGTGCGAACGGACACTCCATGCCGCGCGCACCGGTTCCCTCCGCTATGGGCGAACACCCTTGCACCTCGCCGCACCCCCGCACGCCCCCTTTTCGACACGCTGTGCAATTGCCGGAACACCCAGCGTAACTCGCGGCCTCTTCGGACGGTTGCGCTTGTCATGGTTGGCAGCGACCCCTCGCTCACTCCCCCGCCCACCGCGGTCGGCACCAGGGTCCCGGCCCCGCGCCGCCCCCTCGATCCGGACGAGCGGCTCCGCCGGTGGTACGAGGTCGAGCTGGGCTGGCCGACACTGCCCCCGGACCCCACCGGCGCCGGTTCTCCGCTACGACTGCGCGTGGGCGAGCGTTTCGACGTTCTGGACGTGCCGGCCGAGGCGGGCCGGGCGGCGCTGCGGCATCTCGCGCCGGGCTCTCCGGTGGCCGTCCGGGGCGATCGGATGCGGCTGCTGGTGGCCGCGGGCGGCGCGGAGGAGCTGCCGGGGCTGCTGGACTGGCTGGAGTGGCGCGCGCTCGCGCTCGATCTCACCGCGATCGGCGAGGGCGGCCGGATGGACGCGCCGCTGCTGCCCGGGCGGGTTCCGGTCCGCGCGGACGCCCTGCAGGGGGCCGCCGTATGGTTGCGGCCCCCCGAGCCGGGGTGCGAGGTCGAGGCCTCGCTGCCGACACTGTCGGCCGTGGGGGGCCTTGGGGGCGCCCCCGATCTCGTACGACTGGTGGACACGGTGGCGACGCAATGCCACCGGCTGCGGCTGCGGCGCGCGTGCGCGAAGCCGCTGTCCTTTCCCTAGGCCCGCGAGCGGGCTTTCGGGACGGTAATGCCCACGGTCAGGCGTTGGCCTTCTCGTAGGCCTCACGGATGGACGCGGGGACGCGGCCACGGTCGTTGACCTCGAAGCCGTTCTCCTTCGCCCACGCGCGGATCTGTGCGGTGTCCTGGCTGCCGCCCGTCGTGGCACGCGCCTTTCCGCGCCCGCCCGAAGCGCGGCCTCCGGTACGCCGACCGCCCTTGACGTAAGGGTCGAGAAGGCCGCGAAGCTTGTCCGCATTGGCAGTCGTGAGATCGATCTCGTACGTCTTGCCGTCCAGCGCGAACGTGACGGTCTCGTCCGCCTCGCCGCCGTCGAGGTCGTCGACAAGAAGGACCTGAACCTTCTGTGCCACCGGATTTCCTTTCATCCATAACTTGAGGGCCGGGGCTCTGCGGCGTCTGCCGTTTCGCCGTCCCTTGTTATATGCAGTACTGCAGTACGTCGGAAAGCAAACCGCTTTTGCTGGAAAAACACAAACCCCCGGGAGAGACCGGTCGACCCGGTCCGGTCCGGAAACATGCGCGTTTCGGACATAGGGAACCTGGGCAGGGGTCGCGCGGAATACAGCCTGGTGATCGGCGATCACAGATCCTCACAGATGCAGAAGCATCCGGCTGTTGCCCAAGGTGTTCGGTTTCACTCGTTCGAGTCCGAGGAACTCGGCGACGCCCTCGTCATAGGAACGCATCAGCTCCGCGTAGACATCCGTGTCGACAGGCGTCTCACCGATCTCGACGAAGCCGTGCTTGCCGAAGAAGTCCACTTCGAAGGTCAGGCAGAAAACGCGACGAACGCCGAGCCAGCGCGCGGTCTCCAGCAACTTCTCCAGCAACTGATGCCCGACACCGGCGCCCTTGAGGCCGTCCTTCACCGCGAGAGTACGGACTTCCGCGAGGTCTTCCCACATCACATGCAGTGCGCCGCAGCCGACCACCTCGGCGCTTGAGTCGGCATCCCGTTCGGCGACCCAGAACTCCTGGATGTCCTCGTAAAGCGTCACCGTCGCTTTGTCGAGCAGGATGCGGTCACGGACGTACGCGTCAAGGAGCTGGCGCACGGCCGGGACATCGCTGGTACGGGCCCGCCGGACGGTGATGGCTTTAGCGCTGACTTCGGGGCCTTCGGGGCTCACTGCTGACATGAGCGGACGCTATCGCCCGCCGTCACCCGGCGCGGCGCCGGGGTTCGCCTCTTCCTGTTCCCGGGTTTCCGGTCCCTGGACCATGCGTACGGCGTCGCGCAGAGCATGTCGCTGTTCGTCGCTCATCATGCCGAAGAACGCGACGAGAGCGGCGGCGGGGTTGTCACTCTGCGCCCACGCGTCGTTCATCAGGGCAGCGGCGTACGCGGCCCGCGTGGAGACTGCCTCATATCGATAGGCCCGGCCTTCGGCCTCACGCCGCACCCAACCCTTCTGATGGAGATTGTCCAAAACGGTCATCACGGTGGTGTACGCGATGGACCGTTCCTGCTGAAGGTCTTCCAGGACTTCCCGAACGGTCACCGGGCGGTTCCACTTCCACACCCGCGTCATGACCGAGTCTTCGAGTTCTCCCAATGGGCGAGGCACAGCTCGCACAATAGTGGGAGATCACCGCATTGGCGTGCCGGACGTGCGCTTCACCGGCAAACGACAACAAAAAGGGCGTACGACTCGAAAAACAAGCGAGTCGTACGCCGATGAGGGCGCCCTTGGGCGAACCGCTCAGCCGTCGCCCTTGGCGGGGGCCTGCCGGGCACCCTCCGCGCGCGCGAGGACGGCGTCCACGGCGGCGTCCTCCTTGGCCTTGTTGGCCCCGCCCTGGGTCTTCACGATCACCCTGATCACGCCGATGAAGAACACGGCCATCACGATGGGCGGCACGAGCGCGGAGACGTAGTCCATGCCTCCAGGGTAGCCACGGGGCGTGCGGCGGCCGGGCGGGGGGTCCGGGTGCGCTCAGCCCGCCGCGAGTTCCCGGGGCGGGGTCGCCGTGCTCGGCGCGGTCGGTTTGCGGCGCGGGAAGACCTCGCCCGGGGTGGGGATGGGCCGGTTCGGCTTCGGGGCCGCCGGAGCGGGCGCCGGCTTCGGGGCGGCCGGCTTCTCCGCGGGCCGCTTCTGGGGATCCCCCTCCGCCGCCTCACCGACCGCGCCCGAGAGACCGCCGGGCAGGGCCGTGAGGCGCGTGCGGGAGACGGGGACGACCGGAGCGGCCGGACGGATCGCGCGACGCGCCAGACGGGCGCGTACGTCCTGTTCCGCGAGCGTCTGGCAGCGGTCCAGGAGCGCGGCGGCGACCGGATTGCCCCGCAGGGCGCGCAGGGCCGCGAGGTCGTCGGGTTCCGGGCGGTACCCGGACCCCAGCGCCTCCTCCAGAAGGGCGAGATATCCGGCGACGGTGCCGGGCAGCGCGGCGCGGTAGCGACCCAGGTCGGCCACCAGGAAGGCGCGCAGCCGGGCCCCCTCGCGCAATGCCTCGTCGAGGGACTCGGCCAGGCGGAGGCAGTCTTGGACGTCCTCGGCCGAGGCGGGGCTGGGGCGAAGGGCGAGGGCGAGAGCGCGGCGGAGCACACGCAGCTCCTCCACACCGAACGCCATGCCGCCGCGGGATCCGTATGGCGTGGGCATGCGCCGACGGTACGCGCTAATCAGACAAACTCGACATAGGGGGACGGTGTGGCGTGCGGGAGCCACCCGGTTGATCAGCCGGGACACACGGCGGCACGCACGTGACACCCGCCGGCTCGACGCGCCGCGTGCGCGGGACGCCCGCACGCACTGCGACCCGCCCGCCGAGCCCCCTGCCAGGGGCCCGGCGGCGCCGTCGTCACATCCGGGACACGTTCCGCTCGTAGACCAGGCGCAGTCCCACCAGTGTCAGCCATGGTTCGTGCTCGTCGATCACCGAGGCCTCGCCCAGGACCATCGGGGCGAGGCCGCCGGTGGCGATCACCGTCACGTCGTCGGGGTCCGTGGCGAGTTCGCGGGCCATGCGGGTGACGACGCCGTCGACCTGGCCGGCGAAGCCGTAGATGATGCCGGACTGCATCGCCTCGACGGTGTTCTTGCCGATCACGCTGCGCGGCCGGGCGACCTCGATCTTGCGGAGCTGAGCGCCACGGACGCCGAGTGCCTCGACGGAGATCTCGATGCCGGGGGCGATGACACCGCCGACGTACTCACCGCGCGCGCTGACCGCGTCGAACGTCGTCGCCGTGCCGAAGTCGACGACGATCGCCGGACCGCCGTAGAGCTCGACGGCCGCGACGGAGTTGATGATCCGGTCCGCGCCGACCTCCTTGGGGTTGTCGGTGAGGATCGGGACGCCCGTCTTCACACCCGGCTCGACGAGGACCGCGGGCACGTCGCCGTAGTAGCGCCGCGTCACCTCGCGCAGCTCGTGCAGGACGGAGGGGACGGTCGCGCAGATGGCGATGCCGTCGATGCCGTCGCCGAGCTCGTCCCCGAGCAGCGGGTGCATGCCCATCAGGCCCTGCAACAGCACTGCCAGTTCGTCGGCCGTGCGGCGCGCGTCCGTGGAGATCCGCCAGTGCTCGACGATGTCCTCACCGTCGAACAGGCCGAGGACCGTGTGCGTGTTCCCTACGTCGATGGTCAGCAGCATGGCCGGTTCCTACTCCGCCGCTCGCAGGTCCAGGCCGATGTCCAGGATCGGCGAGGAGTGGGTCAGGGCCCCCACGGCCAGGTAGTCCACGCCGGTGTCCGCGTACGACTTCGCGTTCTCCAGGGTGAGCCGGCCCGACGCCTCCAGGACGGCGCGGCCGTTCACGATGCCCACCGCCTCCTCGCACTCGCCGGGCGTGAAGTTGTCCAGCAGGATCAGGTCCGCGCCCGCGTCGACGACCTCGCGCAGCTGGTGCAGCGTGTCGACCTCGACCTCGATCGGCACCTCGGGGAACGCCTCCCGCACCGCCTCGAAGGCCTGCGCGACGCCGCCCGCGGCGACCACGTGGTTGTCCTTGACGAGCGCCGCGTCGGACAGCGACATCCGGTGGTTGACGCCCCCGCCGCAGCGGACCGCGTACTTCTCCAGGGCGCGCAGCCCCGGTGTCGTCTTGCGGGTGTCGCGCACCCGCGCCTTGGTGCCGTCCAGCGCGTCCGCCCACGCGCGCGTATGGGTCGCGACGCCCGACATGCGGCACAGCAGGTTGAGCGCGCTGCGCTCGGCGGTGAGCAGGTCACGCGTGCGCGTGGTGACCGACAGCAGCCGCTGCCCGGCCTCCACCCGGTCGCCGTCCTCGACGTGCCGCTCGACCTCGAACTCGTCCGTGCACACCACGGACAGCACCGCCTCGGCGACCCTGAGGCCGGCCACGACGCCCGCCTCGCGCGCGGTGAAGTCGGCGGTGGCGACCGCGTCCTCGGGGATGGTGGCGACCGTGGTCACGTCCACGCCGTGGTCGAGGTCCTCCTGGATGGCCACGTTGGCGATGTCCTCGACCTCCAGGGGGTCGAGTCCGGCGTCGGCCAGGAGCTGCGCGAGCGCGGGGTCGAGCCCGCACTCCATGTACTCGGCCAGGTCGTTGGCGTCGCCCTCGGCACCGCAGGCGCAGCCGTCGCCACAGCCTCCGGACGGGGCGAGGGGGAGGTCGGGGGTGCTCACGTCTGTCACTGCTCCTGATGGGGCTGCCGGGTCGGGGGGAAGTCTGCGGTATCGGTGGTGTGCAGGGCGAGCGCGCGGTCCGGATTCAGCCGTACGACGATGTGGCGCCGCCATGCCGTGTCGTCGCGCTCGGCGTGGTCCTCGCGCCAGTGGCAGCCCCGCGTCTCCTCGCGCGTGCGGGCGGCGGCGACCAGGACGCGGGCCACGTAGAGGAGGTTGGTGGCCTCCCAGGTGTCGACGCCGGGCTCGGACGTCTTGCCGTTCTCGGCGAGGTCGTCGCGGGCCTCGGTGTCCAGTCGCTGGAGCTGGTCGGCGGCCCGGGCGAGGGACGCGGCGGAGCGCAGGACGCCCGCGCCGTCGGTCATGATCCGCTGGATCGCGAACCGGTTCTCGGGGGCCAGCAGCGGATGCGCGGGCGTCCGCGGGTGCTCGACGGGCTCGGGCACGCGCGCATTGAGGCCGTCCTGCGCGAGGGTCGCCCCGATGTCGGCGGCGATGCGCTCGGCGTAGACGAGGCCCTCCAGGAGCGAGTTGGAGGCGAGCCGGTTGGCGCCGTGCACGCCGGTGCAGGCGACCTCGCCGCACGCGTACAGGCCCGGGACGGTCGTACGGCCCTGGGAGTCGGTGCGCACGCCGCCGGAGGCGTAGTGGGCGGCCGGCGCGATCGGGATGGGGTCGGTGACCGGGTCGATGCCGTGCGCGCGGCAGGCGGCGAGGATCGTCGGGAAACGGTGCTCCCACATGTCGGCGCCGAAGTGCCGGGCGTCCAGGAACATGTGCTCGGCGTCCTGCTCCTGCATGCGCCGCATGATGCCCTTGGCGACGATGTCCCGGGGCGCGAGTTCGGCCAGTTCGTGCTGTCCCACCATGAAGCGCACGCCGTCGGCGTCGACCAGGTGGGCGCCCTCGCCGCGCACGGCCTCGGAGACCAGCGGCTGCTGGCCCTCCGCGTCGGCGCCCAGGAAGAGCACGGTGGGGTGGAACTGCACGAACTCCAGGTCGCTCACCTCGGCCCCGGCGCGCAGCGCGAGCGCGACGCCGTCACCGGTCGACACCGACGGGTTGGTGGTCGCCGAGAAGACCTGGCCCATGCCGCCGGTCGCGAGGACGACCGCGGGCGCGTGCACGGCGCCCACGCCGTCGTGCTGGCCCTCGCCCATGACGTGCAGGGAGACACCGGCGGTGCGGCCGTCGGCGTCGGTCAGCAGGTCGAGCACGAGCGCGTTCTCGATCGTGCGCAGTCCTCGCGCGCGTACCGCCTCGACGAGCGCCCGGGAGATCTCCGCGCCGGTGGCGTCGCCGCCCGCGTGCGCGATCCGGCGGCGGTGGTGGCCGCCCTCCCGGGTGAGTTCGAGCAGGCCCTCGGAGGACTCGTCGAAGTGCGCGCCGGTGTCGATGAGCCGGCGTACGGCGTCGGGTCCCTCGGTGACCAGGATCCGTACGGCCTCCTCGTCGCACAGGCCCGCGCCCGCCACGAGCGTGTCGTCGAGGTGCTGTTCGGGGGTGTCGCCCTCGCCGAGGGCCGCGGCGATGCCGCCCTGCGCCCAGCGCGTGGAGCCGTCGTCGAGGCGGGCCTTGGTGACGACGACCGTGCGCAGGCCCGCGGCCTCGCAGCGCAGGGCCGTGGTCAGGCCGGCCACTCCGGAGCCGACGACCACCACGTCCGCGGCGATGGACCAACCCGGGGGCTGTGCGTGCAGTCGTATGCCTGTGCTGGTCACGAGGCGGCTCCGAAGGTGAGGGGGAGGTTGTCGATCAGCCGGGTCGTCCCGACCCGGGCGGCGACGGCGAGGACGGCCTCGCCGGTGAATCCGTCCTCGATCTCGGTGAAGTCGGACGGGTCGACGAGTGCCAGGTAGTCCAGTTCCAGCGGCGGCGACAGGCGCGCGCCCTCGTCGAGGGCGAGGCGAGCCGCCGCGCGGACGGCGGAGGGGGCGCCCGGGAGCGCCTTGGCGACGGCGTGCGTGTCGGCGGCGGCGCGGGACTCCCCGATGGCGCTGAGCGCCTCGGCACGCGCGTGCGTGGCGGGCACCTCACGCGCCCGCGCCCGCAGCGCCTCCTGCGCCGCGTGCCGGTCGCGGCCCGCGAACAGCGCGCGGGAGAGCGCGAGGGCCGTGCGCCGCTCCTGCGGCGAGAGGAATCGGTTGCGGCTGGAGAGGGCGAGCCCGTCGTCCTCACGGACGGTGGGTACGCCGACGATCTCGATGCCGAAGTTCAGGTCCCGCACCATGCGGCGGATGACGGCGAGCTGCTGGGCGTCCTTCTGGCCGAACAGGGCCACGTCGGGACGCGTGAGGTGGAGCAGCTTGGCGACGACGGTGAGCACACCGTCGAAGTGCCCGGGCCGCGAGGCACCCTCCAGGCGCTCCCCCATGGGGCCCGCGGTGATGCGGACCTGGGGCTGTCCGCCCGGGTAGACCTCGTCCACGGAGGGCGCGAACACGGCGTCGGCGCCGGACAGTTCGGCGAGCTTGAGGTCGGCGTCGAGGGTGCGCGGGTAGCGGTCGAGGTCCTCACCCTGGCCGAACTGGAGGGGATTCACGAAGACGGTGACGACGACCTCGCCGTCCGGCCCCGCGATCTCGCGCGCGGTGCGGATCAGGGTGGCGTGGCCCTCGTGCAGGGCGCCCATGGTCATCACGACGGCGCGGCGGCCGGTACGCGTTCGTGCGTGCAGTTCGTCGGCGGTGCGCAGCAGGGCGGTGGTCATCGGGCATCTCCCTCGGCGCCGTCGGTCCCGGTGGATCCGTTGGTCCCGGTCGTCCCGTTCGCGAGCACTCCGAGCAGGTCCTCGGCGTATTCGGGCTTGAGCAGGCCGTGGGCGAGCGCGCGGTCGGCGGTCGCGCGGGCCATCGCCAGATAGCCGGCGACGGTCTGCGGGGCGTGCTTGCGCAGCTCCGCGACGTGCGCGGCGACGGTGCCCGCGTCTCCGCGCGCGACCGGACCGGTCAGGGCCGCGTCCCCGGAGCGCAGCGCGTTGTCGAGCGCGGCGCCCAGCAGCGGGCCGAGCATCCGGTCGGGCGCCTCGACACCGGCTTCGCGCAGCAGCTCCATGGACTGGGCGACCAGCGTGACCAGGTGATTGGCGCCCAGCGCGAGGGCCGCGTGGTACAGCGGGCGGCGCTCCTCCTCGATCCACTCGGGCTCGCCGCCCATCTCGATCACCAGGGCCTCGGCGGCCAGCCGCAGCTCGTGCGGTGCCGTGACGCCGAACGAGCAGCCGGCCAGGCGCTGGACGTCCACCGGGGTGCCGGTGAAGGTCATCGCCGGGTGCAGGGCCAGCGGCAGTCCGCCCACCCGCAGGGCCGGGTCCAGGACCTTGGAGCCGTACCGCCCCGAGGTGTGCACGAGCAGCTGTCCCGGCCGCACGGCCCCGGTCTCGGCGAGTCCCTCGACCAGCCCGGGCAGGGTGTCGTCCGGGACGGTCAGCAGCACCAGCTCGGCGCGGGCCAGCACTTCCGCGGGCGGCACGACGGGCACGTCCGGCAGCAGCAGCGCGGCGCGCCGCCTGGAGGCGTCGGAGACTCCCGAGACGGCCACCGGGCGGTGCCCGGCGAGCTGGAGCGACGCGGCCAGCGCGGGGCCCACCCGACCGGCTCCGACGACGCCGACGGTGAGCCGCGCGGGGCGGTCCCTGGGGTCTGGCTGTTGGACTGTACTCACGCGACCGAGGCCTTCCCGTTCCAGTCCGCTCTGGGTACCGGACGATTTCTCGTCATGTTAACGCGATTGGTTCGAGGGGCGTTCGGTTGTCCACAGGCTGTGGGCGACGGCACGTCGCGCCCGCACCGGAAAGCCTGTGGAAAACCTGGTGCCCGCGTGCGAGGGCGTTGGGCATGATCCGGGCCATGAGCGATACGGCGCAGAGCGATACGGCGGAACAGATCAAGCGGCGGCGCGAGCGGCGCATCACCGCGAACCGGACGGCGGAGCGCGCGCTGGCCCGCATGGGTTTCCTCAACCCCCTCCGCGAGCGGCTGGCGTTGCTGGCCGACGCGCACGAGGTGTACGACCTGGACGAGACGGCGGACGTCTACGGCAACGGGATCGTCGAGGCCCTGGAGGAGAA
Source organism: Streptomyces sp. NPDC002499 (assembly GCF_053595415.1). NCBI lineage: Bacteria > Bacillati > Actinomycetota > Actinomycetes > Kitasatosporales > Streptomycetaceae > Streptomyces > Streptomyces sp. NPDC002499. The sequence goes on along the minus strand of NZ_JBSFXO010000019.1, from coordinate 79,729 downwards.
GGTCGCGGGACTGCTCGGCAAGGAGGCCGCCGCGTTCTTCCCCACGGGCACGATGGCCCAGCAGGTCGCGCTGCGCAGCTGGGCGGGCCGCACCGGCAACCCGACCGTCGCCCTGCACGCCCTCGCCCACCCCGAGATGTACGAACGGCACGCGTTCAGCCAGGTCAGCGGCTTGCGCCCGGTCCGCGTGGCGAGCGAGCCCCGACTGCCCGGCGCCGACGAGGTGCGCGACTTCGAGGAGCCCTTCGGCGCCCTGATGCTCGAACTGCCGCTCAGGGAGGCCGGTTTCGTGCTGCCCACCTGGGAGGAGCTGACCGCGGTCGTGGACGCGGCGCACGAGCGCGACGCGGTGGTGCACTTCGACGGGGCGCGCCTGTGGGAGACCACCGTCCACTTCGGTCGTCCCCTTGCCGAGATCGCGGACCTCGCGGACAGCGTCTACGTGTCGTTCTACAAGTCCTTCGACGCCTTCGGAGGCGCCGCGCTCGCCGGCCCGAAGACCCTGATCGAGGAGGCGAAGGCCTGGCGGCACCGGTACGGGGGCGCGGTCTTCCAGCAGTTCCCGACCGTCCTGTCGGCCCTCGCGGGCCTGGAGCGGGACCTGCCCCGGCTCCCCGAGTACGTCACCCACGCACGCGTGGTGGCCGACGCCCTGCGCGAGGGCTTCGCGGCGGCCGGGGTTCCGTGGGCGCGGATCCATCCCGAGGTCCCGCACACCTTCGACTTCCAGGTCTGGCTGCCGTACGGCGTCGACGACCTCGCCGAGGCCGCGATCCGGCAGGCCGAGGAAACGGGGATCTCCCTGTTCGGCAACCACTGGGACGAGCGGTGCCCGGGTCTGGCGATGACCGAGGTCTACGTCCGCGCCGACGCCCTGGAGTGGACGGCGGCGGACGTGAAGACGGCGGTCGCGGAGTTCGTGTCCCGCCTGACGGAGGTGACCGGCGGGTCGGGAGCGGATAGCGACGCGGTCAGCACGTAGAACGCGGCCGCAGGTGCAGCCACCGACCCAGGGCCTGCCGTATCCGCCCGTGGGCCGGGCGACCGGCGGCGACGGCGCGGAGCTGCCACTGGTCGCGCAGTTCCCGGACGACCTGCCAGTCGTCGGCGCCGGGGGCGGGCGGCGCGGGCTCGCCGAGCCTGCGGGCGCGGTAGGTGTCGAGGAGGTACTGCTGCGTGATGCTCATGACGGATCGCCTTCTCGGGACGTGGAAACGGTGAAGGACGTGACGTCAGGAGGACCTGACGTCGGAGATCCGTGGGCTCCGCGGCTGCCCCGGGGTGTCCACAGTGCGCCGGTACGTCGGTCGCGTCGCGCCGATTGACGGCCGCCGTCAATCGGGCGGGGCGTTGTCAGTGGCGGGGTGCACCATGAAGTCATGAGCGTGCGCATCGACATCGCGGGGCTGCGGCCGGAGAGGGTCGCCGTCGTCCCCTCGCCCCTGGCCGAGCTCGGCATGGCGCTGCACGCGCTGTCCGAGCCGGGGCACCATCCCGGACTCCAGGGCTGGGTGACCGGCGTGACCGCCCGGATGGACCCGCAGCTGGCCGACCGGATGTGCGAGGCCGACTTCCTGTGGCGGACGACGTTCTCGGACCTCTTCATGCCCTGCGCCGGCATCCCGGGCCGGACCACGCTGCCCGGGGCGACGCTCGCCGAGGAGCTGGACCAGCTCGACAAGCTGACGGACGAGCAATTCGTGGACGCGGCCCTGGAGTTCACCTGCGCCATGCCCTACGGCACGGGCCCGAGCCCCCTCGTCGACGCCGGGCTGCGCCGCCGGGCCCTGGAGCTGGCGGCCTCGCGCGGGCCGCAGCAGGTGCGCTTCAGCGAGCGGCTGCTGGCCGACCCGCCCCGGATCCGGGCCTGGCTGCGGCAGTTCCTGGCCGACTGCGACGAGGCGTTCTTCGCGGACACCTGGTCCCGGTTGCGCCATCAGCTGGCCGCCGACGCCCGGCTCAAGACGGATCTGCTGCGCCACCGGGGTCTGGCCGAGATGCTGACCGCGGTCTCCCCGGTGGTCACGCTCGACGAGGGCGCCGGCCAGATCACGGTCGACAAACTGAGCGTCGGGCACACGGCCACGGCGGACGGCGGCCTCCTCCTCGTACCGACGAGCCTGGGCTGGCCGCACCTGTCCGTCCTGTACCGCCCGCACTGGCAGCCGGTCGTGCACTACCCGGTCGCCACGCCCGAGCTGACGTCACCGGCCTCCGTGGAGCAGCTGACCCTGCGCATGACCGCGCTGTCCCACCCCGTCCGCATGCGCATCTGCCGGCATCTGGCCCGCAGCGCCTACACGACGAGCGAGCTGGCCCAGGTGCACGGCATGACGGCCCCCGAGATATCCCGCCACCTGAGCGTCCTGAAGAAGGCGGGCCTGATCACCACACGCCGCCGCGGCCGCTACGTCCTCCACCAACTGGACGTGACGGTGGTGGCCCGCCTGGGCAGCGACTTCCTGGAGGGAGTCCTGCGCTGAGCCGTCCGGCGGCTCCCAGCCGGCCTGCGCCGAGCACCCGGCACGGGACCGTCAGCCGTGCCCGCCCGCCCGCACCAACCCCGTCTCGTACGCGAGGACGACGACCTGTACCCGGTCCCGGAGCCCCAGCTTGGTCAGTATGCGGCCGACGTGGGTCTTCACCGTGGCCTCGGACAGGACCAGCCGGGCCGCGATCTCGCCGTTCGAGAGGCCCTGCGCGACCAGCACCATGACCTCGCGCTCACGGTCGGTCAGGCGCTCCAGTTCCTTGTGCTGGGGCTGCTTCCCGGCGCTCGGCAGCATCGGTGCGAACCGGTCGAGCAGCCGGCGTGTGGTCGAGGGGGCCACCACCGCGTCGCCGCTGTGCACGGCGCGGATCGCGGCGAGGAGCTCGCCGGGCGGCACGTCCTTGAGCATGAAGCCGGAGGCACCGGCCTTGAGCCCGGAGAAGGCGTACTCGTCGAGGTCGAAGGTGGTCAGGATCAGCACCTTGGGCGGGTTGTCGTCCTGGCAGATGCGGCGGGTCGTCTCCACGCCGTCGAGCTTGGGCATGCGGACGTCCATCAGGACCACGTCGACGGTCGTCGCGCGCAGCACCTCGAGAGCCTCGACACCGTCCCCCGCCTCCGCGACGACCTCCATGTCCGGCTGCGCCGCGAGCACCATCCGGAATCCGGTGCGCAGCAGCACCTGGTCGTCCACGAGCATCACGCGGATCGTCATCGGGGCCTCTTCCGTTCTCTTCACGTTCGGGTCGACAAGGTCACTGGTCATTACGTCGGCGGGGCGTTACAGGTGTCAGCGGGGCGCACGTCCACGTCAGTGTGCGGGTTTCAGCGGCAGCAGCGCACTGATCCGGAATCCGCCGCCCGGGCGCGGGCCCGCGTCCAGGGTGCCGCCCACCATGCCGACCCGCTCGCGCATGCCGATCAGGCCGTGCCCCTGTCCGTCGACGCCGCCCTCCTCGTACAGCTCGTGCGGGGCGCCCTTGCCGTCGTCCTCGACGAGCAGCCCCAGGCCGTCGTCGAAGTAGACCAGCCGCACGCTGGCGCCCGTGTTGGGTCCGCCGTGCTTGCGGGTGTTGGTCAGCGCCTCCTGGACGATGCGGTACGCGGTCAGCTCGACACCGCTGGGCAGCGGGCGCGGGGTGCCCTCGACCTTGAAGTCGACGGGCAGGCCCGAGGTGCGGCACTGCGCGATCAGGTCGTCGATCTGCTCGACGTCGGGCTGCGGCACGTACTCGCCGGCCTCCTTGTGCTCGCCGGTGCGCAGCACACCCAGCAGGCGGCGCATCTCGGCGAGGGCCTGGCGGCCGGTGGAGGAGATGGTCTCCAGGGCCTTCTTGGCCTGGTCGGGCGCGGAGTCCAGGACGTAGGCGGCGCCGTCGGCCTGCACCACCATCACCGACACGTTGTGCGCGACCACGTCGTGCAGCTCGCGCGCGATCCGGGCGCGCTCGGCGGCCACCGCGACCTTCGCCTGCGCCTCGCGCTCCTTCTCCAGTCGGGCGTTGCGCTCCTCCAACTGCTCGAAGTACGCACGCCGCGTACGTATCGAGTCGCCCAGCACCCAGGCGAGCGCGAACGGCACCGTCTGGAAGACCACGACCCCCACGTTGTTCAGGACGCTCGTGTCCTCGTTGGGCCAGCGCAGATGCGCCACCGTGGCGGCGCCCAGGCTGGCCACCAGCGCCAGCCGTGAGGCCCAGCGGGCGCCCGTCGCGGCCACCGTGTAGACGATCACCAGCATCGCGAAGTCGGCCGGCGTCACCGCGACGTCCACCACCAGCTGCACGATGCCGAGCCCCAGGGTCAGCAGCAGCATCTTCTCCGGCATCCGCCGGCGCAGCGCGATCACCAGGGACAACAGGAACGCGATCGGCACGATCAGCACCTGCGCGTCGGTGCCCGGATCCTCCGTACGAGCCGAGGCGCTCGCCACGGAGACCCCGAACAGGATGACGGCCCAGAAGGTGTCGACCCCGGTCGGGTGTCTGCGGAGGAAGTCATAGAGGCGCTGCACGTAACCCAGCGTAGGGATGCGGGATGCGTGCAGGGGTCAACCGGAGGACCGATCCGTATCCGCCGCGCATACTCCGCAAGGTGGAGGCTCCGCTCTCCCGTTCGGGCAGGACCCGGGGTTTCGCACGGTCACGTCGTCCACCAGGTGGCGCACACGGGCATAGCCGACCCGTTCCCAAGGACAGGCCCTAGCCTGACCCGGTGACGGAAGACATTGCGGGCGAGACCGGCGAGTGGCACGGCTGGCGTACGGCGACGCAAGACGCCCTTTACGGGCCCGGCGGTTTCTACCGGCGGCCCGAGGGGCCAGGAGGGCACTTCCGTACGTCGGTGCACGCCTCGCCGCTGTACGCGGAGGCGGTGGCGCGGCTGCTGTGCTGGGTCGACCGGTCGCTGGACCGGCCCGACCCGCTGGACTTCGTCGACATGGCGGCGGGGCGCGGCGAGTTGGCCGTGGGCGTACTGGCCGCGCTGCCCGCCGAGGTGGCCGCACGCACGCGTGTCTACGCCGTCGAGCTCGCCGACCGCCCGGCGGGGCTCGGCACCCGGATCGAGTGGCTGCCCGAGCCGCCGCGCCGGATCACCGGCCTGCTGTTCGCCAACGAGTGGCTGGACAACGTCCCGGCGGAGGTCGCCGAGGTGGACGCCGCCGGCACCGCCCGCCGGGTGCTCGTACGCCGGGACGGTGCCGAACGCCTCGGAGAACCGGTCTGGGGCGCGGAGGCGCGCTGGCTGGCGCGGTGGTGGCCGCTGCCGCCCGAGGAGGGAGCGCGCGCCGAGATAGGCCTGCCCCGCGACGAGGCCTGGGCCGAAGCGGTCTCGGCGCTCGAGCGGGGTCTCGCGGTCGCCGTCGACTACGCGCACACCGCGGCCGCGCGCCCCCCGTTCGGGACGCTCACCGGCTTCCGCGAGGGGCGTGCGACGGTTCCCGTGCCGGACGGATCGTGCGACATCACGGCGCACGTCGCACTGGACGCCTGCGCGGCGCACGAGACCGCGCGCACACTCCCCGCCGCGCACCTGCTCACGCAACGCGCCGCCCTGCGCGCCCTCGGCGTCGCCAGCGCGCGCCCCCCACTCACCATGGCGTCCACCCACCCCGCGGCCTACGTCCGTGCCCTGGCGACCGCCGGCGAAGCCGCCGAACTCACCGCACCGGGCGGCCTCGGCGACTTCGGCTGGCTGCTGCAACCGGTCGGCCTCCCGGACGCACTCCTCGAGAACGCGCTTTTCGAGGGCTCCCGATCCGACTGACGTTCGAAACCCCGAACCGCCTCTGATCCCGGCCGCCGCCCTCGACGCCACGCACCGCCCGCCGGGCGACCCGCTACTTGTCGATGTCCCCGACCACGAAGAACAGCGACCCCAGGATCGCCACCATGTCCGCGACCAGCGTCCCCGGCAGCAGCTCCGCGAGGGCCTGGATGTTGTTGTACGAGGCCGAGCGCAGCTTCAGCCGGTACGGGGTCTTCTCGCCCTTGCTGACGAGGTAGTAGCCGTTGATGCCCAGCGGGTTCTCGGTCCACGCGTACGTGTGTCCCTCGGGCGCCTTCAGGACCTTCGGGAGCCGCTGGTTGATCGGCCCGGGCTCCAGTTCGGCGAGCCGGTCGAGGCAGGCGTCGGCGAGGTCGAGGGCGTTGTGGGTCTGCTCCAGGAGCACCTCGAAGCGGGCGAGGCAGTCGCCCTCCTGGCGCGTGACGACCTTCAGGGTGTCCTGGAGCTCGCCGTACGCGAGGTACGGCTCGTCGCGGCGCAGGTCGAAGTCGACGCCCGAGGCGCGCGCGACGGGCCCGCTCACGCCGTACGCGTGCACGGCCTCCGGCGAGAGCACCCCCACGTCCCGGGTGCGCCCCCGGAAGATCTCGTTGCCGAGCACCAGGTCGTCGAAGCGGTCCATCCGGGAGCGCACGGCGGCGACGGCCCCACGCGCGCGTGCCGCCCAGCCCGCCGGCAGGTCCTCCTTGAGGCCGCCGACGCGGTTGAACATGTAGTGCATGCGCCCGCCGGAGATCTCCTCCATGACGTTCTGGAGGACCTCGCGCTCCCGGAACGCGTAGAAGACCGGCGTGATGCCGCCCAGTTCCAGCGGGTAGGAGCCGAGGAACATCAGGTGGTTGAGCACCCGGTTCAGCTCGGCGAGCAGCGTGCGCGTCCACACCGCGCGCGGGGGCACCTCCATGCCGAGCATGCGCTCCACGGCGAGGACCACGCCGAGCTCGTTCGAGAAGGCCGACAGCCAGTCGTGCCGGTTGGCGAGCATGATGATCTGGCGGTAGTCGCGCGCCTCGAAGAGCTTCTCGGCGCCCCGGTGCATATAGCCGATCACCGGCTCCGCGCGCGTGATGCGCTCGCCGTCGAGGACCAGCCGCAGCCTGAGCACACCGTGCGTGGACGGGTGCTGGGGCCCGATGTTGAGCACCATGTCCGTGCTCTCCGCGGCACCGCCGACACCGACCGTGGTCTCCGTCGTCCCCGTCGTAGGAGTCATGCGCACAGTCTGTCCTACGTACGCTGGCCGTATGGAGACGGGGAGCGCGCGCGAGGCGGGCACGGCGGGGGACGACACTGCGGGGCCCGAGTGGCGCGGGCTGCCGCCGGGCCTGCTGCGGATGCGACGGCTGTTGCTGGTGGTGTGGCTGGGGCTGATCGCCCTGGCCGTCGGACTGCTGCTCGGCCTGCTCGCCGGGCCCGGCTGGGCCGCGTTCGCGCTGCTGCCACTGGCCCTCATGGCCTGGGGCTGGGTGCTGCTGGGCCGCAACTGGCGCTCCTGGCGCTACGCCGAGCGCGCAGACGACCTGCTGCTCAGCCGGGGCGTGCTGTGGCGCGAGGAGACGGTCGTGCCGTACGGGCGGATGCAGCTGGTCGAGGTGACCTCCGGACCCGTCGAGCGGCACTTCGGGCTGGCCAGCGTGCAGCTGCACACGGCCGCCGCGGCGACCGACGCGACCATCCCCGGGCTCGAACCGGCCGAGGCGGAACGGCTGCGCGACCGGCTCACCGAACTCGGCGAGGCCCGATCGGCGGGGCTGTGACGGCGCCGGGCGTCGACGACGCCGTACGGGAGAAGGCACCGCTCGCCGAGCACCGGCTGCACCCCGTGACGCCGCTGCGGCGGGCGTGGGCGCCGGTGGCGGTGCTCATCGGGTGGGCCGTGCACGACCCGGACCAGGCGCAGCGCCAGCTGACGAAGCTGACGTCCACCACGCTGCTGATCGCGCTCGCCGTGCTCGTCCCGGCCGCCGCCCTGTACGGCTTCCTCACCTGGTGGTTCACCCACTTCGCGGTGACGGACTCCGAACTGCGCATACGGACCGGCCTGTTGTTCCGGCGCACCGCGCACATCCGCCTCGAACGCATCCAGGCCGTCGACATCACCCAGCCGCTCCTCGCGCGCGTGGCGGGCGTCGCCAAGCTGAAGCTCGACGTCATAGGCACCGACAAGAAGGACGAGCTGGCCTTCCTGGGGGCGGACGAGGCGCGTGCGCTGCGCGCGGAACTGCTGGCGCGCGCCGCCGGTTTCGCCCCCGAGACCGCGCACGAGGTCGGCGAGGCGCCGGCGCGCCAACTGATGCACACGCCCCCGCTGGACCTCGCGATCTCCGTGGTGCTGACGGGCGCCACCTGGGGCTCCCTGGCCGCCGCCCTCGTCGTACCGCCGCTCCTCTGGTTCGCCACCCACAGCGTGTGGTCGGTCCTCGCGACCGGCCTGCCGCTGCTGGGCGCGGCGGGCGCGAGCAGTGTGGGGCGCTTCGTCGGCGAGTACGACTGGACGGTGGGCGAGTCGCCGGACGGGCTGCGCATCGACCACGGCCTCCTCGACCGTACGCACGAGACCGTGCCGCCCGGGCGCGTGCAGACCGTGCGGATCGTGGAGCCGCTGCTGTGGCGGCGGCGCGGGTGGGTGCGGGTGGAGCTGGACGTGGCCGGCTCGTCCAACTCCGTGCTCGTGCCGGTGGCCCCGCGCGAGGTCGCCGAGTCGGTCATCGCGCGCGTGCTGCCCGGCGTGCGCGTGGCGGAGGCCGCGGCCCTGTCCCGGCCGCCGCGCCGGGCCGGGCGGTGCATGCCGCTGTGGTGGCGCGGCTACGGGATCGCCGTCACCGACACCGTGTTCGCCACCCGGCACGGCCTGCTCAGGCGGAGCCTGGCGCTGGTTCCGCACGCCAAGGTCCAGAGCGTACGGCTGTCTCAGGGGCCCTGGAAGCGCCTGTGGGGCCTCGCCGACGTCCACGTGGACACGGGGGCCAACAAGACCGTCACGGCCCGGCTGCGGGACGCCGAGGAGGCCGCGGAGCTGCTGCGGGGGCAGGCGGAGAGGTCACGCACGGGACGCCGGGACGCGCTGCCGGACCGCTGGATGGCGTCGTAGACCGGCCCGGCCCCCGGCACCGCCCTCGTGACGAGGACCGTGCCGGGGGCCGGGCCGGAGACCAGGTCGCAGTCCGCGGACCAGGTCGCAGTCCGTCAGGAAACCGCGCTCCGGATGGTCCGCAGGCCCTGAAGGTCGATGTGTTCCGTCTCGTCGTGTGCCGTCAGGTCGATCACCTGGCCGACGCCGCGCGACCGCTCGTCGGCCGGCTTGAACTCCGCCTCCGCCTCGGCCTTGTGCAGCGCGAGGGCCTCCTGGCCGACCACGTCGGCGAGGTCCTCGTTCTGCACGACGTCCAGGGCACCGTGCGCCATCTCGCTCTTCGTACCGAAGAAGTCGAACCCGCCCTCGACGGACGGCCGCCGCACGGGCGCCGCGGGCACCACGGCCACCGCGGTCGGCGCGACGAAGTGACCCGACGGCTGCTGCACGGGCGCGGACGGGACGGGCCCGACCGAAGGGGCGGCGGCCGCGCGCTCATGCCCGTCGACCGCCTCGGGCTTCCCCTGCGCCTCGTCCTCCTGCGCCGCGGCCTCCGTACCGGAACCGGCGGCGGCCTCGGGCGCGGCGGTGGCCGCCGCGGTGGCGGCACCGGCCTTCGCCTTCACCGGCTCGCGCTTCGCGGAGCGCCGCCCCTTCGTGGGGCCGTCGTCCTTCGGGGAGTCGTCACCCTTCGGGGACTCGTCGTCCTCGTCGGCCACCGTGTCGGCCTGGGGAGCGGTGTCGTCCTGAGAGCCGTCCTCGGCTGCCACGACCTCCGCGCCGGCCTCGGCCTCGGCAGCCTCTTCGGCTTCGTCCCCGGCCTCGGTCTCGTCCTCGGCCGCGGCCGCGTCGTCATCCTTCAAGGAGTCGTCCGTCGAAGAGTCTTCCGTCGAGGAGTCGTCCTTGGGAGAGCCCTCGCCGTCCCCGTCGAACTTCTTCAGCGCCGCCTTCGCCCGCAGGAACAGGTGCGAGCCTTCCGGCGAGAACACCGGTGTGGCCGCCGGCCTCTCGTCGTCTTCGTCGTCGAAGTCGTCATCGTCGTCGTCGAAACCCTCGGCGAGGTCCGCGTCCGCCGGCTCGTCCGCGTCCACCGAGGCAGCCACAGCCTCGGTCTCCGCCTCGACGCCTTCGACGCTCTCGGCGTCCTCGCCCTCCGCGTCCGCCCATTCCGGATCCGGATCCGCGGCCTCTATCTCCAGCAGGCGGCGGCCCTCCAGGGCGCTCGCACGCTCGGTCTCGGCCGTCGCGTACCGCCGCAGCAGGGCCGCGTGCTCGTTGCGCAGGCCCGCCAGTTCCGCGCGCTTGCCCCGCAGCCGCTGCTCCAGCTTGGTGCGCAGCTCGCGCGACTCGTCGAGGTCGGTCTCCAGCTCGGCGATCCGCTCCTCGTGCCGCCAGTCGTCGCTCGCCCGCGCGCGCGTGAGGTCGGCGACCTGTTTGCCCGCCTGGGCGTCCCAGCGCCGCATGACGGCCGCGCCGACGACCGCCGTGGCCGCGGCGAAGGCGGCTATGACGCGGAGCACGGACGATTGTGTGAACACCCACGGCCCGAAGGCGCAGACGAGCGAGACGCCCGCTATCGCCGACGGGGGCAGCAGCCTGTGCAAGGGCGGTGAATGGCGATGACGTCCACGTGGCATGGCCAGAAACTTACCGCGCGTAGGCGAACGTTGGTGCCCCGCCCCGTAAAAACACAGCCATACCGAAACGTTCACAGGGCATCAGGAATTGCAATGCACCGAATTCACCAAGATCGACAATGCCCGACGCCCTTGTCGAGCTGCCTCTCGGGCTCCTCTCCGGCCCGCTCTCCGGCCCTCTCGGACGCCCTTGTCAGCGGTCGCTCAGCCGCCCGCTGATCCACTGGAGCGTCGCCGGAATCTCCCGTCGCCAGGTGTTGAAGTTGTGCCCGCCGCTTTCGAGGATGATCGACGAGATCCGGGTCAGCTTGGTGGCCCGTACGCGCTCTATGAACTTCAGTGTGTCCCGGTAGTTGGATTCCCCGATCCGGCTGCTGGTGACGAGCAGTGAAGTGTCCGGCGCGGGCGCGTGCTTGAGGAACCACCACAGGTTCGCCCGGTCCCGCAGCCGCTTGTCGCCCTGGAAGAGATCGCCCGTGGTGGGGTCGATCGGCGCCTTGTAGTACGGCGACAGGCCCGCCCCCGCCGCGTAGGAACCGGGGTGGTGCATCGCGAGCTTGAGCGCGCAGTAGCCGCCCGTGGAGTCGCCGATGATTCCCCAGGAACCCGGTTTAGCGCCCACCCGGTAGTGCGCGAGCACGGCCTCGGGAAGGTCTTTCGCGAAGAACGTCTCGGTCTGCGGCCCGCCGGGGACATCCACGCACTCGGTGTCCCGGGGCGGCGCGACCGTCGGACGCATCATCACCAGGATCATCGGTTGCATACGGCCGTCCTTCGCGAGTTCCTGGGCCGTGCGCGGGTAGTGCAGCTTGTCGACGAGCGCCTTGGCGGTGCCCGGATATCCGGTCAGGACGACCGCCGCGGGAAAGGTACGCGCGCGATAGCGGGCCTGGAAGTACTCCGGCGGGAGATACACGTACGCGGGGGTGGCGATGTGTGTCGTCCGCCCGACGATGTCGACCTGCTGGATCTGTCCGGCCACGTCCGGACGCGAACCGGCCGCGCCACGCACGCGTGCCGTGTCGACCACCTCCAGGGGGCCGCCCGAGCCGCCGAGCGCACTGTGGTCGACGACCACGCCCTGACCCTTCTCACGCCCCATCAGGTCCGCCCAGCTGGCGTAGAACCCGAAGGCCTGGTTGGCGGCGAGGGCGACGCACACGAAGAGGGCCAGCTGGGTGGCCAGGAGCAGCCCCACGCGCCCGCTGACGGCCCGCCAGTTCCGCCGGGCCAGCCGCGGCCACAGCCACACCGTGCCACCGAACAGCAGTACGGCGAACACGATCGCCCCTACCAGCACCTGATTGCTCGTCAGTCCCATGAGATGCTTCCCGCCTGCGCTTTCTCCCTGGTCCCCCACTCCTTCGCGAGGGCTTGTCCGGGACTTTCCCGGGCCTTTGAACCGGCTTTGAGGAGCAGAGTGAACCTCTCTCCCCGAGACACCGTCCTAGAGGGCGCAATGTCGCCGGATGCCCGAATCGGGCCCGGATCCAAGCTTTCTCGCAGAACTACGGGATGCGATGTCTGTCAGGACAGATGAGGAAATGTCGGGCGGGGTTCCGACCCGAACACGCGGCGCGCGGCGCGTACTGAACGGTCCGCGCCCCGAAGCCGTCCCCGTCCTCGTCGCCAGAGCCTGCGCTCTCGTAGGACTTCTGGACATCGCCGCGGGCGTCTTCCCACGCTTCAGGCACAGCCGTATGCACACCCTCGCCGAGGTGCTGCCCGGCGCGCTCGGACCGTTCGCGGCGGCGCTCGCGCTCAGCACCGGCGTGCTGTTGCTGCTGCTCGCGCACGGCCTCAGGCGCCGCAAGCGCCGGGCCTGGCGAGCCGCGGTGGCGCTGCTGCCGGCCGGCGCGGTGGCGCAGTTCACGTACCGCCACTCCCTGATCGGCGTGGTCATCTCGCTCGCGCTGCTCGCGCCGCTGCTGCGCCACCGCGACCAGTTCGCGGCCCTGCCCGACCCGCGCAGCCGCTGGCGCGCGCTGGCCAACTTCGTCCTCATGGGCGCCGGTTCCCTCGTCCTCGGACTGGTCATCGTCAGCGTCCACCCCAGGCGCATGGTCGGCGACCCGAGCCTGGCCGATCGCATTACGCACGTCCTGTACGGCCTGTTCGGCTTCGAGGGACCGGTCGACTACGAGGGCAGCACCTCCTGGACCGTCGCCTTCTCGCTGGGCGCGCTCGGCCTGCTCACCGCGGTGACCACCATCTACCTCGCCTTCCGGCCCGAACACCCGGCCGCGCGGCTGACCGAGGCCGACGAGGCACAGCTGCGCCTCCTGCTGGACAAGCACGGCGGCCGGGACTCCCTCGGCCACTTCGCGCTCCGCCGCGACAAGGCCGTCGTCTTCTCGCCCAGCGGCAAGGCCGCGGTGACCTACCGCGTGGTGTCCGGCGTGATGCTCGCCAGCGGCGACCCCATCGGAGACGTCGAGGCCTGGCCCGGCGCCATCGAACGGTTCATGGACGAGGCCAGGGCGCACTCCTGGACCCCGGCCGTCATGGGCTGCTCGGAGACCGGCGGCGAGGTCTGGACCCGCGAGACCGGCCTGGACGCCCTCGAACTGGGCGACGAGGCGGTGGTGGACGTCGCGGATTTCTCCCTGGCCGGCCGCGCGATGCGCAACGTGCGCCAAATGGTCAAACGCATCGAGCGCGCCGGGTACGAGACCCGGGTACGACGAGTCCGTGACGTCGGCGAGGCCGAACTGGAGCGGATCCGGCAGGCCGCCGAGGACTGGCGCGGCACCGACACCGAACGCGGCTTCTCCATGGCGCTGGGCCGCGTCGGCGACCCCTCCGACGGCGACTGCCTGATCGCCACCGCCCACAAGAGCGACGAACACCCCGGCCCCTACGGCGATCTGAAGGCGATCCTGCACTTCGTCCCCTGGGGCACCGACGGCGCCTCCCTGGACCTGATGCGCCGCGACCGCACCGCCGACCCCGGCATGAACGAACTGCTCATCGTCGCGTCCCTGGAGGCGGCGCCGAAACTCGGCATCACGCGCGTGTCCCTCAACTTCGCGATGTTCCGCGCGGCGCTCGCGCGCGGCGAGAAGATCGGCGCGGGCCCGGTGCTGCGGGCCTGGCGCGGACTGCTGGTGTTCCTCTCCCGCTGGTTCCAGATCGAGTCCCTCTACAAGTTCAACGCCAAGTTCAAGCCCCGCTGGGAGCCGCGCTTCGTCGTCTACCGGGCCTCCGCGGACCTGCCCCGGATCGGCTTCGCCGCGATGCAGGCGGAGGGCTTCGTCAACCTCGCGCTGCCGCTGCCGCGCTTCCTGCGCCGCCGTCGGACACCCGCACGCGCGTGTGCCCACGCGGTGGCCGAAAGAGACGTCAGAGCGGCCTAGGGCCGCATCCCGATGCCGTCGGAGCGGCCCGTGGCCCTCGTGTGACACCCCGGGACAGGCCCGGGCGGAAGTCCCCCTCCAGCCCTGAGGGCCTCCGCCCGGGCCGCGGCGTCCTGCGTGCCCTGCCCTGGGCCTACGCTGAACGCATGAGCAAGCAGAGCGGACGCGGGCGCGTCGCGGGCCTACCGGAATGGGACCGCTGCGCGGTCATGGGAGTCGTGAACGTGACCCCCGACTCCTTCTCCGACGGCGGCCGCTTCTTCGACACCACGGCCGCCGTCAAACACGGTCTCGACCTCGTCAGCGAGGGCGCCGACCTGGTCGACGTCGGCGGCGAGTCGACCCGCCCGCACGCCGCCCGCGTCGACGAGGCCGAGGAACTCAAGCGCATCATCCCCGTCGTGCGGGGCCTGGCCTCCGAGGGCGTCACCATCTCCGTCGACACCATGCGCGCCTCGGTCGCCGAGCAGGCCCTCGCCGCCGGCGCCGTCCTCGTCAACGACGTCAGCGGCGGCCTCGCCGACCCCGCGATGATCCCCGTGGTCGCCGCGGCCGGCGCCCCCTTCGTCGTCATGCACTGGCGCGGCTTCCTGGCCGGCGAGAACGTCAAGGGCGTCTACGACGACGTCGTCACCGAGGTCGTCGACGAACTGCACGCACGCGTGGAGGCCGTCCTGGCCGGCGGCGTCGCCCCCGACCGCATCGTCGTCGACCCCGGCCTCGGCTTCTCCAAGGACGCCGAACACGACCTCGTCCTCCTCGCCCACCTCGACCGCCTGCTCGGTCTCGGCCACCCCGTGCTGGTCGCCGCCTCCCGCAAGCGGTTCCTGGGACGCGTCCTGGCCGGACCGGAGGGCGCGCCGCCACCCGCGCGCGAGCGCGACGCCGCCACGGCCGCCGTCTCCGCGATCGCGGCGCACTCCGGCGCATGGGCGGTCCGCGTCCACGAGGTGCGCGCGACGGCGGACGCGGTGCGGGTGGCACGCGCCGTGGAAGGAGCGCGCGCCGCGCGAAACGGCGTGGAAGGAGCCCTGTGAGCGCCCCCCACACCGACGTGGAACAGGTGGAAGCCGCCAACACCGCCTTCTACGAGGCGCTGGAGCGCGGCGACTTCGAGGACCTGTCCGCGCTCTGGCTCACCCCGTCCGACCTGGGCATCGACGAGGAGTACCACGACCCGGCCGACGCCGCGGTGGTCTCCTGCGTGCACCCGGGCTGGCCCGTGCTCACCGGCCGCGGCGAGGTCCTGCGGTCGTACGCGCTGATCATGGCGAACACCGACTACATCCAGTTCTTCCTCACCGACGTGCATGTCTCCGTCACCGGCGACACCGCCCTGGTCACCTGCACCGAGAACATCCTCAGCGGCGGCCCCGCGCCCGAGGGCAGCGAGGAACTCGGGCCGCTCGTCGGCCAGCTCGTGGTCGCCACGAACGTGTTCCGGCGCACCCCCGAGGGCTGGAAGTTGTGGTCCCACCACGCCTCTCCCGTTCTGACCGAGAACGACGAGGAAGAGGACGAGGAGACACCCTCCTGAGTGGGTAGGCGCCCCACAGGGACCAACAAGTGGTTGGAATCACGAACCCGTGGGTAGGGGCGGCTACCAACCCGTGAGCCGCCGGGTCCCCCAGGGGGAACGACCGATGAAACCTCCTGGCCCCGGCACCGGCCCGCACCCCGGCGGACCGGCGCTGTCGGTGCCCGCGGGTAGATTCGTTCGAGGCCGGTGTGCCGCCCGCACACGGCACGGACCGGCCGTCAACGACGACTGCAGGAGTGATTCGCGTGGATCGTGTCGCGCTGCGCGGCCTCAAGGCCCGTGGGCACCACGGGGTGTTCCCCAAGGAGCGCGAGGAGGGCCAGACCTTCATCGTGGACCTCGTCCTGGGCCTGGACACCCGACCGGCCGCGGCCGACGACGACCTGGCGAAGACCGTGCACTACGGCATCGTCGCGGAAGAGGTCGTGGCCGACGTCCAGGGCGAGCCCGTCAACCTCGTCGAGACACTCGCCGAACGCATCGCCCAGACCTGTCTGAAGCACGACGGGGTCCAGGAGGTCGAAGTCTGCGTCCACAAGCCGGACGCGCCGATCACGGTCCCCTTCGACGACGTCACCGTCACCATCACCCGGAGCCGAGTATGACCGCGTCCTTCACCCAGGGGCACAGCGACCCGACCGTCCAGCCGGTGCCCGCCGCCGTGGTCCAGCAGGTGGACGCCGCCGACGTCACCCTCAGCAACCCCAGGCGCGCCGTGATCTCCCTCGGCGCCAACCTCGGCAACCGCCTGGAGACCCTCCAGGGCGCCATCGACGCCTTGGAGGACACCCCCGGCGTCCGCATCAAGGCAGTCTCCCCCGTCTACGAGACGGAGCCCTGGGGCGTCGAGCCCGGCAGCCAGCCCGCCTACTTCAACGCGGTCGTGCTGCTGAAGACGACCCTGCCGCCGTCCTCGCTCCTGGAGCGCGCGCACGCCGTCGAGGAGGCCTTCCACCGCGTCCGGGACGAGCACTGGGGCGCCCGCACCCTCGACGTCGACATCGTCGCCTACGCCGATGTCGTGGACGACGACCCGCAGCTCACGCTCCCGCACCCGCGCGCCCACGAGCGGGCCTTCGTCCTCGCCCCCTGGCACGACATCGACCCGGAGGCGCAGCTGCCCGGCCACGGCGCGGTCGCGGCCCTTCTCGACGTCGTCACCCTCGACGGCGTGGCCGCCCGCAAGGACCTGGAACTTCACCTGCCCGAGTAGTCGTTAAGGTCAGGACGAGCACAGTCCGGGATCGGTCCGGGGGAGCTGAAGGGACACCGTGAGAGAGCTGCGCATCAGGTTGCTGGCCGGCGTGTTCGTCGTCGCAGGCGTCCTGTCCTGGGCGGGCGCCCGCCTCTGGAACTCGATCGGGACCCTGCCCAGCGTCCCCCTGGCCGCACCCATCGTGCTGGCGCTGATCGCCGTCGTCCTGCTGGCCACGGCCCTCTCGATCCGCGGCCGCCTCAAGGCCCAGCGCGAGCGCCGCCCCGACGCCAAGGGCGTCGACCCCCTGATGGCGGCCCGCGCGGTCGTCTTCGGCCAGGCCAGCGCCCTGGTGGCCGCCCTGGTCTCCGGCATGTACGGCGGCACGGGAGCCTTCCTCCTGGAGCTCCTGGACACCCCCGCCCGCCGCGACCAGGCCTTCTACGCCGGCTTCTCGGTCCTCGCGGGCATCGCGGTGATAGCGGCCGCCATCTTCCTGGAACGCATCTGCAAGCTCCCGGAGGACGACGAGCACAACAACGGGGCGACGTCCGCGGCCTGACGGGCCTGACGCCCGCCTCGGGTCAGCGCGCCAGTATCAGGCTCATCGCCTCGGCACGGGTGGTGGCGTCCCGGAGCTGACCGCGCACCGCCGAGGTCGTGGTCTTGGCGCCCGGCTTGCGGACGCCCCGCACCGACATGCACATGTGCTCGGCCTCGATGACGACGATCGCCCCCCGGGCCTCCAGAATGCGCATGAGGGAGTCCGCGATCTGGGTGGTGAGTCGTTCCTGCACCTGCGGGCGGCGGGCGAACACCTCGACCAGACGGGCCAGCTTCGACAGGCCGGTGATCTTGCCGGTCTCGGCCGGGATGTACCCGACGTGTGCGACGCCGTGGAACGGCAGCAGATGGTGCTCACAGAAGGAGACGATCTCGATGTCCTTCACGAGGACCATCTCGTCGTGCCCCAGATCGAACGTGGTCGTCAGCACGTCCTCGGGCTCCTGCCAGAGCCCCGCCAGCAGCTCCCGATAGGCCCGGGCCACCCGCCCCGGCGTCTCCCTCAGTCCCTCCCGGTCAGGATCCTCGCCGACCGCGATCAGGAGTTCGCGGACGGCGGCCTCGGCGCGCTTCTCGTCGAACTCGCCGATCGTGCCCTCGCCGTCCAGCGTCACGGGGTCGGTCATCCTGTGCCTCGTTCCTGTGCGGGTCACGCGTGTGGGTTACGCGCCTCTGTGCAGACATGCGAAAAATGCCGTGCCCCTCAGGCTAGGACCTGAGGGGCACGGCATGCATTTCCGGGCCGGTGGGACCGCGGGAGCCAGATCAGCTCTCGGGGCGTTCCTCCGGGGCCGTCTCGGTCACCGGGGCGTGCTCCGTGACCGTCGCCTTGGCGGTGGTGATCGCCGGCGTCGAGCCGTTGGCGCCGTTCGTCAGTGCGAGCTCCTTGGGGGAGAGCACCGGCGGACGGGTGGACGGCGTACGGCGGGAAGAGCCCGTCCAGGCAGGCCGCGGGGGGCGCTTGACGATGGTGGCGAAGACCTCGGCGATCTCCTCCTTGCCCAGCGTCTCCCGCTCGAGAAGCTGCAGGACGAGGTTGTCGAGGACGTCGCGGTTCTCGACCAGGATCTCCCAGGCCTCGTTGTGCGCGTTCTCGATGAGCTTCTTGACCTCCTCGTCCACCAGAGCGGCGACCTCTTCCGAGTAGTCGCGCTGGTGAGCCATCTCACGTCCGAGGAAGGGCTCGGTGTTGTCGCCGCCGAACTTGATCGCACCCAGTCGCTCGGTCATGCCGTACTGGGTGACCATCGCGCGGGCGGTGGCCGTGGCCTTCTCGATGTCGTTCGCGGCACCCGTGGTCGGGTCGTGGAAGACGAGCTCCTCGGCCGCACGGCCGCCCAGCATGTAGGCCAGCTGGTCCAGCATCTCGTTGCGGGTCGTGGAGTACTTGTCCTCGTCCGGCAGGACCATCGTGTAACCGAGGGCCCGTCCGCGCGACAGGATCGTGATCTTGTGCACCGGGTCGGAGTTCGGGGAAGCCGCCGCGACCAGGGCGTGTCCGCCCTCGTGGTACGCGGTGATCTTCTTCTCCTTGTCCGACATGATCCGGGTCCGCTTCTGCGGGCCCGCCACCACTCGGTCGATCGCCTCGTCCAGCGCGCCGTTGTCGATCAGCTTCTTGTCGCTGCGGGCGGTGAGCAGCGCGGCCTCGTTGAGGACGTTGCTCAGGTCCGCGCCGGTGAAGCCGGGGGTGCGACGGGCGACGGCCGAGAGGTCGACGTCCGGGGCGACCGGCTTGCCCTTCTGGTGGACCTTGAGGATCTCCAGGCGGCCCAGCAGGTCCGGCGGGTCGACCGCGATCTGGCGGTCGAAGCGACCGGGGCGCAGCAGCGCCGGGTCGAGGATGTCGGGCCGGTTCGTCGCGGCGATGAGGATCACGCCGCCCTTGACGTCGAAGCCGTCCATCTCCACGAGCAGCTGGTTCAGCGTCTGCTCGCGCTCGTCGTGACCACCGCCGAGGCCGGCGCCGCGATGGCGGCCGACCGCGTCGATCTCGTCGACGAAGACGATCGCCGGGGCGTTCGCCTTGGCCTGCTCGAAGAGGTCACGGACCCGGGAGGCACCGACACCGACGAACATCTCGACGAAGTCGGAACCCGAGATCGAGTAGAAGGGCACCCCGGCCTCGCCGGCGACGGCACGCGCGAGGAGCGTCTTGCCGGTGCCGGGACGGCCGTAGAGGAGTACGCCCTTGGGGATCTTGGCGCCGACGGCCTGGAACTTCGCCGGCTCCTGGAGGAACTCCTTGATCTCCTGGAGCTCCTCGACGGCCTCGTCGCAGCCCGCGACGTCCGAGAAGGTCGTCTTCGGGGTGTCCTTGGTGATGAGCTTCGCCTTGGACTTGCCGAAGTTCATGACCCTGGAGCCGCCACCCTGCATCTGATTCATCAGGAACAGGAAGACGACCACGATGAGGACGAAGGGGAGCAGGGAGAGCAGGATCCCGAGGAAGGGGTTCTGCTTGGACGGCGAAACGGTGTAGCCGTCCGGGATCTGCTTGTCCTGGTACTTGGTCTGCAGGGTATTGGCGAGGTTGACGCCCTGGTCGCCGATGTAGCTCGCCTGGATCTTCGAGCTGCCCTCGACCTTTTCGCCGTCCTTGAGCTGGACCTTGATGGTCTGCTCGTCGCCTGTGGTCAGCTTGGCCGACTCGACCTTGTTGTCATTGATCGCCTGGACGACCTGGCCGGTGTCCACCGTCTTGTAGCCGCCGGACGAGCCGACGACCTGCATCAACACGACCACGGCAAGGACGGCCAGCACGATCCACATGACCGGCCCACGGAAGTATCGCTTCACGTCCATCCATACGGAGCGAAGTCGCCCCGTCCCTCCTGCCATAGTGAGTTTGATAAGACAGTTCTTCTGACGGTACCCCAGCATCGCCGCCCGCAACTGCACGGGAGGTCTGACGAACCCGTCTGCATGCTCCAACGGCGCGCAACCCGCCGGGGTTCCCGATCGTCCTACAGGACTGGCCCGTACGGCTCAGCCGCCGCATCGGGCACGGTGTCAGCCGCCGTAGACGTGGGGCGCGAGCGTACCGACGAACGGGAGGTTGCGGTACTTCTCGGCGTAGTCGAGGCCGTAGCCCACCACGAACTCGTTCGGGATGTCGAAGCCGACCCATTCGACCTCGATGGCGACCTTGGCGGCGTCCGGCTTGCGCAGCAGGGTGCACACCTTGAGGGACTCCGGCTCGCGCGAGCCGAGGTTCGACAGCAGCCAGGACAGGGTCAGGCCGGAGTCGATGATGTCCTCGACGATCAGGACGTGCTTGCCCTTGATGTCGGTGTCGAGGTCCTTGAGGATCCGCACCACACCGGAGGACTGGGTGCCCGCGCCGTACGACGACACGGCCATCCAGTCCATGGTGACGGGGGTGGACAGCGCCCGGGCGAGATCGGCCATGACCATCACCGCGCCCTTGAGGACTCCGACGATGAGCAGGTCCTTGCCCGCGTACTCCGCGTCGATCTTCGCGGCCAGTTCGACGAGTTTCGCGTCGATCTCTTTCTTGGTGATGAGTACCTTCTCGAGGTCGGCACCCATGTCGTTCGCGTCCACCCGCATCACTTTCGGTCGTCCTACCGGCCGCTCGATGCCTCCCCGGGGGAGTACCCGGTGAACTCGGTGAGTTCGGGGTGCCCCCGGGAGAGGTGAGATTCAGCCTTGCCGAATCACCAGTCTGCCACCCTGGCGCTGGGCCATGACCTTGCCCGGGAGATTGATGGCTCCCTGGCCGCGCCAGCCGGTGATCAGCCGGTCGAGTTCCTCGATGTGACGGGCGAACAGCGAACCGGCGGGCGCACCGGCCTCGATGGCGGCCCGGCGCAGGATGCGGCGGCGTACGGCGGGCGGCAGGGCGTAGAGCTTGGCGCACTCCAGGAGGCCCGTGGCGTCGCGTACGGCGGTCTCGGCCTGGCTGGCCCAGGCGTCGAGGGCGTCGGCGTCGTCGCGGGAGAGCTGGGCCGTACGGGCGAGCGCCTCGACGACTCCTTTGCCCAGCGCCTTCTCCAGGGCGGGCAGGCCCTCGTGGCGCAGCCGGGACCTCGTGTACGCCGGGTCGGCGTTGTGCGGGTCGTCCCAGACGGGCAGGGACTGGACCATGCAGGCCTTGCGGGCGGTCTGCCGGTCGAGCTGGAGGAAGGGGCGCCGGTAACGGCCGTCGGCCCCCGAGACCGCGGCCATTCCGGACAGGGAGCGGGTGCCGGAGCCGCGGGCGAGGCCGAGCAGGACGGTCTCGGCCTGGTCGTCGCGGGTGTGGCCGAGCAGGACGGCGGTGGCGCCGTGGCGGGCGGCGCAGGCGTCCAGGGCGGCGTAGCGGGCGTCGCGGGCGGCGGCTTCCGGGCCGCCCTCGCGTCCGACGGTGACGGCGATGGACTCGACCGGGTCCAGGCCCAGTTCGCGCAGGCGCAGGACGACTTCGTCGGCGCGCAGATCGGATCCGTCCTGAAGGCCGTGGTCGACGGTGACCCCGCCGGCGCGGATGCCGAGCTTGGGGGCCTCGAAGGCGAGGGCGGAGGCGAGGGCCATGGAGTCGGCGCCGCCGGAGCATGCGACGAGCACGAGCGGGGACGGCGGGCGCTCGTGCGGGGTGGGCCCGGAGGCCTGGTGTTCGTTGAGGATGTCGTGGAGGGCGCGGCGGACCGCCAGGCGTATCGCCGCGACCGCAGGATGGGGACCCATGTCCGGTTCCCTTCATGAAGTTTTCGGGGAGTGAGCCCGTGTTCGGTCACTCAGAGTGTGTAGATGGTGACAGAACCGGGCCGTTCCCCGAGCATTGCACGCCTACCCACCGCTCACGGTCCCTCGGACGGGTGATTGAAGGGGCGTTCGCCTGCCGACGGCCGGATTCGTTTCACGACCCTTCTCCGTCCTTCACGACTCGGTCTTGCGATGCACCCGCGCGACCCAGTCCGCCGGTTTGGCGATCTCCGTCCGGGTCGGCAGGGTGTTCGGGGAGGTCCACACGCGGTTGAAGCCGTCCATGCCGACCTCGTCGACGACGGCTCGTACGAAGCGCTCGCCGTCCCGGTACTGCCTGAGCTTGGCGTCCAGGCCGAGCAGCTTGCGCAGGGCCGTGTCCAGCCGGGAGGCGCCCTTGGCGCGGCGCTGCTGGAACTTCTCGCGGATCTCGGCGACCGACGGCACCACGGCAGGGCCGACGCCGTCCATCACGAAGTCGGCGTGCCCCTCCAGGAGGGACATCACG
The DNA here is from genome assembly GCF_053595415.1 of Streptomyces sp. NPDC002499. Lineage (NCBI taxonomy): Bacteria > Bacillati > Actinomycetota > Actinomycetes > Kitasatosporales > Streptomycetaceae > Streptomyces > Streptomyces sp. NPDC002499. The sequence continues at coordinate 57,370 of NZ_JBSFXO010000019.1, read as the reverse complement.
GCGGTCAGGCGGGCGAGGATCTCGCGCTGCGCCGGGGTCTGCACGATCTCCACGAAGGAGCGTCCGCCGTCGTCCTCCTCGGCCTCGGGGCGACCGCCCGCGAGGGACTGGGCGGCTTCCCGGATGCGCTCCAGGACCGTCATGGGGTCGACGTCGGTCTCCCCCAGGAACGACTGGATCTCGCCCTCCAGGTGGTCGCGCAGCCAGGGCACCGCGCTGAACTGGGTGCGGTGCGTCTCCTCGTGCAGGCAGACCCAGAGACGGAAGTCGTGGGGCTGTACGTCGAGTTCGCGCTCCACGTGGACGATGTTCGGGGCGACCAGGAGCAGTCGGCCGCCGCCGTGCTCGCCGGCCGGGAGTTCACGGGTGGCCGGGGCGAAGGTCTCGTACTGGCCCAGCACGCGGGAGGACATGAAGGACAGCAGCATGCCCAGTTCGACGCCGGTGACCTTGCCGCCGACGGCGCCGAGGACCGCGCCGCCGGGGGTGTTGCCGCGCCGTTCCTGCATCTTGTCGAGGAGGGGCTTGAGGATCTCCCGGAAGCCGGCGACGTTCGCCCGGACCCAGCCCGGTCGGTCGACGACGAGGATGGGGGTGTCGTGGATGTCCTCCGAACCCATCCGGGTAAATCCGCGGACGTGTTCCTCGGAGGCCTTCGCGTGCCGGCGCAACTCCGCCACGACATCCCGGGCCTCGTCACGGCTCACCTCGGGGCCCGGCCGCGCGAGCCGCGTCGCGGTCGCCACCGCGAGATTCCAGTCGACCATCTCTGCACCACCGATGCTCGTCATGCGTCAACGGTACGTGAGCGTTCCCACTTGGGGCAGGCCGTGGGGGTTGGTGGGGTTGGCGGTCGGTTTGGATCGGCGGCCGGCGTTGATGCTGAGGCGATTGCGTCGGCAGGGGTTCAGGCCGGTCCGGCCGCGCCCGGCGCTGCAGGCTGTGCCCACCCGTTCCGCCCTGCGGAACGACTGCCCACAGCGGAAGCCGGGCGGTCGGCTGCTGCCCGCGGCGGCGGATCGGCCGACGCGGCCGTCAACTCGCTAGTGGCAGCCGCACGCCGCCAGGGCCGTTGCCGTGCGGTCCAGGGCTGATTGGGCCGCGGAGGCGCTCGTGGTGTCGGAGGTGAGGAAGGCGAAGGCCAGGAGGTGGCCGTCCCGGTCCACGACCGTGCCCGCCAGGGTGTTCACGCCCGTGAGGGTGCCGGTCTTGGCTCGTACGACTCCTGCCGCGCCGTCGGCGTAGCGGGTGCTCAGGGTGCCGGTGAAGCCGGCCACGGGGAGGCCGGTGAGGACGGCGCGGAGTTCGGGGTGGGCGGGGTCGCCGGCCTTGACGAGGAGGGCGGTCAGCAGGTCGGCGGTGAGGCGGTCGTCGCGGTCGAGGCCGCTGCCGTCGTTGAACCGGGCCCCCTTGAGGGGCAGTTGAAGCTTCTTCAGGACGCTCGCGATGGCCGCGGCGCCGCCGTCGAAGTCGGCGCGCTTGCCGGTCGCGACGGCCGTCTGGCGGGCCAGTGCCTCCGCGATGTCGTTGTCGCTGTTGGTCAGCATCCGCTCGACGATCGACGACAGGGGCGGCGAGGAGACGGCGGCGAGCGCCTGCGCGCGGGACGTCGCTTTCGAGGGACCGGGGGACGACGTCTTGATGCCGTGCTCCGCCAGGAAGCCGGCGAACTTCTCGGCCGCGTCCCCCGCCGGGTCGGTGTCCCGGGTGACGGGGCCGCTCGTCGAATCGTTCGGACGGGCCTCGTCGGCCATCAGGGAGGTGACGAGGGCGAGGTTGCCGTCCTCCCCGATGGGGTGAAGTTCGGAACCGGCGAACAGGGTGGTGTCGTAGGAGAGCGTGACGTCCTTGATGCCGCGCTTCTTCAGGGCGGCGGCCGTCCGGTCGGCCAGGGTGCGCAGGCTCGCCCAGCCCTCGGCGTCCTTGTGCGCGGTCAGGGTGGGGTCGCCGCCGCCGACCAGGACGAGTTCGCCGGTGTCGGGCTCCAGGGCGGTGCGGGTGGTGAGGCGGTGGTCGGCGCCCATCGCGGACAGCGCGGCGACGGCGGTGGCGATCTTCGTGGTGGACGCGGGTGTGAGGGCGTCGTCCGCGCCGGTGCCGTAGAGGCGCTTGCCGTCGGTCAGGTCGACGACCGCGGCGGTGCGCCGGGCGCCGAGCGCGGGGTCGGCCAGGAGGGGCCCCAGGACGTCGGCGAACGCCTTTCCGGTCGGATCCGACTTCACGGTGTTCGCGGCGCCGCCGAGGCCCCTCAGGACGGACGCGGCGCTCGGGGCGGCGTCCGGCGCCGAATCGGCCGTACCGGATGCACCAGAATGACCACCGTGATCTGCGCCACCCGTGCCGTCCAGGGCGGCTGCCCGGTCCCGCTCGGCCGTACGCTGACCGGTGGAGTCCCAGGGACCTGCGGTGACCACCACCAGGACGGCCAGTGCCACACCGGCGCCGGTGGCGCCCGCGGTGTAGCGCCGCAGCCCGCCGGGCTTCGGCCTCGTGATCCGCGCGAGCTGCGGTTTCGCAGCGGCCACGGCTTTCGCGAGCCGCGGTCGCAGGGCGCCCGCGGCCCGTTCGAGATGTGGTTGTACGGCGCCCGCGGCCCGTGCCAGACCTGGTCGTACGGCGTTCACGACCCGCACCGCATGCGGTCTCGCGGCCCGCCACGGCCTCAGCTCTGGCACGAACACCAGCCCCTTTCGCGATCACTCCCGTGCGTGAGGGACACTTAACCACCAGAACTATGTGTTGATCATGGAGGAGCCACCGGTGGAGTTCGACGTCACGATCGAGATCCCGAAGGGTTCGCGGAACAAGTACGAGGTGGACCACGAGACCGGTCGGATCCGCCTGGACCGTCGCCTCTTCACCTCGACCGCCTACCCGACCGACTACGGATTCGTCGAGAACACCCTCGGCGAGGACGGCGACCCGCTGGACGCGCTGGTCATCCTGGACGAGCCGACCTTCCCGGGCTGCCTCATCAAGTGCCGCGCGATCGGCATGTTCCGGATGACCGACGAGGCCGGCGGCGACGACAAGCTGCTGTGCGTACCGGCGACGGACCCGCGCGTGGAGCACCTGCGGGACATCCACCACGTCTCCGAGTTCGACCGCCTGGAGATCCAGCACTTCTTCGAGGTCTACAAGGACCTGGAGCCCGGCAAGTCCGTCGAGGGCGCCGACTGGGTGGGCCGCGTCGAGGCCGAGGTCGAGATCGAGCGGTCCTACAAGCGCTTCAAGGACCAGGGCGGGCACTGACCCTCCGGCAAGTCCCGTGATCGGGCCGTACGCGTGCGCGTGCGGCCCGTTCGTGTGCCTGTGCGCATACTGAGGGCCACAGGAGGTGTCGTACAGGGAGTGTTACGCACGTGACGGACACGGAGGACCGCAAGCCGCAGTCGGACGAGGTCAGGATGGCGTTCGCGCCGCCGGCCGGGGTCGAGGTGACGGACAGCGAGTCGGAGACCACGTCGGAGTTCGCCGTCCCGGCGGGGCTCGACGTGACGCACGCGCCCGTGCCCGAGGCGGAGGGCTCGGCGTTCGACGACCCGCGCGGCTACAGCGCCAAGGACTCCCTGGCCGCGTTCACCCCGGCGACCGGCATCCCCGTGGTCAGCCTGACCAAGGACGCGCCCTGGCAGGACCGCATGCGCACCATCCTGCGGCTGCCGGTGACCGAGCGGCCCGCGCCGGAGCCGGCCCAGAAGCCGGACGACAGCGGCCCCGCCGTCCCGCGCGTGCTCGATCTGACCCTGCGTATCGGCGAGTTGCTGCTCGCGGGCGGTGAGGGCGCCGAGGACGTGGAGGCCGCGATGTTCGCGGTCTGCCGGTCCTACGGCCTGGACCGCTGCGAGCCGAACGTCACCTTCACGCTGCTGTCCATCTCGTACCAGCCCTCCCTGGTGGACGACCCGGTGACGGCGTCGCGCACGGTGCGCCGCCGGGTCACCGACTACACCCGCCTCGCGGCCGTGTTCCGGCTGGTGGACGACCTCAGCGACCCGGAGACCGAGATCTCCCTGGAGGACGCCTACCGGCGCCTGGCGGAGATGCGCCGCAACCGGCACCCGTACACCACCTGGACGCTGACCGCGGCCAGCGGGCTGCTCGCGGGGGCCGCCTCGGTGCTCGTCGGCGGTGACGTGCTCGTGTTCGTCGCGGCCGCGCTGGGCGCGATGCTCGGTGACCGGCTGGCGTGGCTGTGCGCGGGGCGCGGGCTGCCGGAGTTCTACCAGTTCACGGTCGCCGCGATGCCTCCGGCGGCCATAGGGGTCGCGCTGACGGTGGCCCACGTGGACGTGAAGGCGTCCGCGGTCATCACCGGTGGACTGTTCGCGCTGCTGCCCGGGCGGGCCCTCGTGGCGGGCGTGCAGGACGGGTTGACCGGGTTCTACATCACCGCCTCGGCACGGCTCCTGGAGGTGATGTACCTCTTCGTGGGGATCGTCGCCGGGGTGCTGGTCGTCCTGTACTTCGGCGTCAACCTGGGCGCCAAGCTCAACCCGGACGCGGCCCTGGGGATCGCCGAGCGGCCCTGGTGGCAGATCGGCGCGTCGATGCTGCTGTCGCTGACCTTCGCGGTGCTGCTCCAGCAGGAACGGTCCACCGTGCTGTGGGTGACCCTCAACGGCGGGGTCGCGTGGTCGGTGTACGGCGCGCTGCGCTACCCGGGCGAGCTGTCGCCGGTCGCGTCCACGGCGGTGGCGGCCGGACTGGTCGGTCTGTTCGGGCAGTTGCTGGCGCGCTACCGGTTCGCGTCGGCGCTGCCGTACACGACGGCGGCGATCGGGCCCCTGCTGCCCGGCTCGGCCACCTACTTCGGGCTGCTGTCGATCGCCCAGAACGACGTGGACAAGGGGCTGGTGTCCCTGGCCACGGCCGCGTCACTGGCCATGGCCATCGCCATCGGGGTCAACCTCGGCTCGGAGATCTCCCGCATGTTCCTGCGGATCGGCTCCCCGGAGAAGCGCCGGGCCGCCAAGCGGACGAGGGGCTTCTAGCCCCTCCGGCCGCCCTAGTAGCCCTGGTTCTGTCCCGGGCCCTGACCCTGTCCCTGGCCCTGATTGCCGTACGGGTACTGCTCGTTGGGCCGGCCCCCGTACTGCTGCTGTTGCTGCGGGTACGTCTGCTGGGGGTACTGCTGCTGCGGGTACTGCTGGGCGTAGTAGTTCTCGGGTGGGGTGGGCTGCTGCGGCGCCTGCTGCTGGTAGGGCTGGTCGGCCGATGGGATGCGGCGCAGCTGGGTGGTCGCGTCGTCGATCACCGGGGGCTGCTGCTGTCCCGGCAGGGGCTGCGCGGGGTTCTTCTTCGCCTTGGAGCGGGCCCGCATGAACTCGATGATGATCGGGACCACCGAGATGAGGACGATCAGGATGAGCATCGCCTCGATGTTGTTCTTGACGACGTCGATCTTGCCGAGCCAGGAGCCGAGCAGGGTGACGCCGGCGCCCCACAGGACACCGCCGATCACGTTGAAGATCACGAACGAGCGGTACTTCATGCCGCTGACGCCGGCGATGATCGGCGTGAAGGTGCGCACGATGGGCACGAAGCGGGCCAGGACCAGCGACTTGGGGCCGTACTTCTCGAAGAACTCGTGCGCCTTGACCACGTTCTCCTGCTTGAAGAGGCGGGAGTCGGGGCGGCTGAAGAGCGAGGGGCCGACCTTCTTGCCGAACATGTAGCCCGCCTGGTCGCCGAGGATCGCGGCGACGCAGATCAGGGCGATGGCACCCCACAGGGGGAAGTCCAGCTGGTTCGAGGTGATCAGCAGGCCGGCTGTGAACAGCAGCGAGTCGCCCGGCAGGAAGAACCCGATGAGCAGGCCCGACTCCGCGAAGACGATCAGGAGCAGGCCCCAGATGCCGAACGTGTCCAGCAGTTGGTTCGGATCGAGCCAGCTCGGGCCGAGGGCGATCGTCGTCACGGTTCCGGTGCTCCTGAGGGGTGGAGGGAGGTACGGCGTCCTGCTGCGGGCGCCCAAAGCTATCAACGCAATGTGTCCGCCCCAGGTTCCACCGGTGACTCCAGGGTGCACTGTGCGCCGGCTGGGGCGAAGCTGTGAGGCTATGGGCATCGAAGAATACGGCGGCGGCCAGGGGCCGCAGGCCGACGTACTGGTCGTGACGACGAACGACGTACCCGGTCACCGGGTCCAGGAGGTCATCGGGGAGGTCTTCGGGTTGACCGTGCGCTCACGGCATCTCGGCAGCCAGATCGGGGCCGGACTGAAGTCGATGATCGGCGGCGAGCTCAAGGGGCTCACCAAGACGCTCGTGGAGACCCGCAACCAGGCCATGGACCGGCTCATCGAGCAGGCACGCGCGCGTGGTGCCAACGGAGTGCTGGCGTTCCGCTTCGACGTGACCGAGGCGGCGGACGTCGGGACGGAGGTGTGCGCGTACGGGACGGCGGTGGTCCTGGTCCGCGAGTAGCAACGCCCGGACCAGGCCACCAGGACCCGGCACGCCCCCTAGGAGGCGTGCCGGGCCGCGTTCGCCGTGATCGCGTCCCTGAGGTGCTCGGCCAGACCCGGCCCCATGGAGTCGTAGAACGCCTTGAAGCGCTCGTCGGAGACGTACATCCCGGCCAGGGACACGTGCATCTCGTACGGGCAGTCGTAGAACCACGTGGTGATGTGCCGCCGGTGTTCCTCCGCGAGGTCCATGGCGGCCTCACCGATGGCGGGTTCGCCGGCGGTCACCAGGGCGGCGTAGCGCTCGCCCCAGGCGTCGACCTCGGCCTGCATGCGTTTCCAGTCGTCCTTGGTGTAACGGGCGGCCCGGCGCTGCGACTCGGCGTAGGCCCCGGTGCCGCCCCAGCGCGCCTCCGCCTCCTCGGCGTACTGGTCGGGGTCCTTGTCACCGAAGACCTCGAAGCGTTCCTCGGGCGTGAGATTGATGCCCATTCTGCGTGCCTCCATGGCGTGCTCCACGGCCTCGGCCATCTTCTGCAGCTTCTCGATCCGGGCGGTCAGCAACTCGTGCTGGCGGCGCAGTTGCGCGCGCGGGTCCGCCTCCGGGTTGTCGAGCAGGGCCGCGACCTCGTCGAGCGGGAAGCCGAGCTCCCGGTAGAACAGGATCCGCTGCAACCGGTCGAGGTCGGCGTCGCTGTAGCGCCGGTGGCCCGCGTGGCTGCGCTCGCTCGGGGCGAGCAGGCCGATGTCGTCGTAGTGGTGCAGGGTGCGCACCGTGACGCCGGCGAAGCCCGCGACCTGTCCTACGGAGTAGCTCACTTCGTCCGCTCCCTTCTGGGTACGCGCTCCACGGTGGGTCCTCACGCCGCGTGAGGTGCAAGCCTGTTTTTCGAGGTGCTACGCCGGTTCTCTCCGGATGTCGCGCCCGATTTGTCCGCTTATCGTGGGCGCGTGGCCCAGGACCCCGCGCTCAAGGCGCCCGCCGACCGGGCGAAACCGGCGACTCCCGCGCGCGTGCTGCTGCCGTCGATCCTGCCCGCCCTGGTCGTGGGCGTGGTCGCGAGCCTGCTGTTCCTCGGGGTGAGCGCGCTGGCCGAGCAGTTCCAGCACGTCCTGTGGCGCAACCTGCCGGACGCGCTGGGCGTGGGCCGGTACTCGGTGCTGTGGATGCTGGTCGTGCTCACCGCGACCGGCCTGGCGGTCGGCCTGGTGGTGTGGAAGGTGCCGGGGCACGCGGGCCCCGACCCGGCGACCACCGGCCTCGACGCGCGCGTGCTGCCGCCCGTGGTGCTCCCGGGGCTGCTCCTCGCGACCGCGCTGATGCTCGCGGGCGGGCCGAGTCTGGGTCCCGAGAACCCGATCATCGCCGTCAACGTGGGGCTCGCGTTCTGGCTGGGCACCCGGTTCGTGCCCCGGATGCCGGGCGCGATGTGGCCGGCGCTCGCGGAGGCGGCGACGATCGGCGCGCTGTTCGGCACGCCGGTCGCGGCGGCGCTGGTGATCTCCGAGGCGCTGGCCGGGCGGTCGCTCAAGGCGCCGCTGTGGGACAACGTCTTCCCGCCCCTGGTCGCGGCGGCGGCCGGCGCCCTGACGACCACCCTGGTGGCCCATCCGAGCTTCGACCTGCATCTGCCGGAACTCGGCCGGCCCGGCTGGGGCGATCTGCTGTCCGCCCTCGTGATCGCCTCGCTGGCCGCGCTGCTCGGCATGTGCGCGGTCCGGGCCTTCCCGTACGTCCACGGCGCCTTCCAGCGCCTCGGGCACCCCATGCTGGTCCTTCCGGCGGGCGGGCTCGTGCTGGGCCTGCTGGCGGCCCTGGGCGGGCATCTGACGCTCTTCAAGGGGCTGGACGAGATCGCGGAGCTGGCGCGCGATCCGGACGGCTGGTCGGCGGGCGAGTTCGCGGTGATGACGGTGGTGAAGCTGGCGGCGCTGCTGGTCGCCGCGTCGAGCGGGTTCCGGGGCGGGCGGATCTTCCCAGCGGTGTTCGTCGGCACCGCCTTCGGGCTGTGCGCGCACGCCCTGGTCTCCGGGGTCCATCCGGCCGTCGGCGTCTGCGCGGGCGTCCTCGGCATGCTCCTGGCCGTCACCCGGCAGGGCTGGGTGAGCCTGTTCACGGCCGCCGTACTGGCGTCCTCGGGGGCGATGCTCGCGCTGCTGTGCATCGCCTCGCTGCCGGCCTGGCTGCTGGTGACCGGGCGTCCGCAGATGCAGTTGCGCGAGGACGGAACTCCGGTGCGCTGACAGCCGTTCGATATCCGTTGATCGTCCCAGGAGGCAGGCCCATGCCGTTGCACAAAGGTCCCGAGCAGCCCGACGAACGCCCGCTGTCCGTCAACCCCTTCTTCGGGGAGGCGAATCCGGTCGGCGGCATGACCGAGGCGCCACCGAAGCACCGGCTGCCGGACGCCCCGATGTCACCGTCGTCGGCGTACCAGCTGGTGCACGACGAGCTGATGCTGGACGGCAACTCCCGGCTGAATCTGGCCACGTTCGTCACCACCTGGATGGAGCCCCAGGCGGGCGTCCTGATGGCGGAGTGCCGGGACAAGAACATGATCGACAAGGACGAGTACCCGCGCACCGCCGAGCTGGAGAAGCGCTGCGTGGCGATGCTGGCGGCGCTGTGGAACGCGCCGGATCCGGCCGCCGCCGTGGGCTGTTCGACGACCGGTTCCAGCGAGGCGTGCATGCTCGCCGGGATGGCCCTCAAGCGCCGCTGGACGCAGCGCAACGCCGACCGCTACCCGTCCCGGGACGCCCGCCCCAATCTGGTCATGGGTGTCAACGTGCAGGTCTGCTGGGAGAAGTTCTGCAACTTCTGGGAGGTGGAGGCCCGTCAGGTGCCCATGGAGGGCGACCGCTACCACCTCGATCCGCAGGCCGCCGCCGAGCTGTGCGACGAGAACACCATCGGAGTCGTCGGCATCCTGGGCTCCACCTTCGACGGGTCCTACGAGCCGATCGCGGAGCTGTGCGCGGCCCTGGACGCCCTCCAGGAGCGCACCGGACTCGACATCCCGGTGCACGTCGACGGCGCGTCCGGCGCCATGGTCGCGCCCTTCCTCGACGAGGACCTGGTCTGGGACTTCCGCCTCCCGCGCGTGATGTCGATCAACACCTCGGGGCACAAGTACGGGCTGGTCTACCCGGGCGTCGGCTGGGCGCTGTGGCGCGACAAGGAGGCGCTCCCCGAGGAGCTGGTCTTCCGCGTCAACTATCTGGGCGGCGACATGCCCACCTTCGCCCTCAACTTCTCCCGCCCGGGCGCCCAGGTGGTCGCGCAGTACTACACGTTCCTGCGCCTGGGCCGGGACGGTTTCCGGGCGGTGCAGCAGACCACCCGGAACGTGGCACGGGGGCTCGCCGACCGGGTGGCGGCCCTTGGCGACTTCCGGCTGCTCACCCAGGGCGACGAGCTGCCCGTCTTCGCCTTCACGACGGGCCCCGACGTGACGGCGTACGACGTCTTCGACGTGTCCCGGCGGCTGCGCGAGAGCGGCTGGCTGGTTCCCGCGTACACCTTCCCGCCGAACCGGGAGGACCTCTCCGTGCTGCGGGTGGTGTGCCGCAACGGCTTCTCGGTCGACCTCGCCGACATGTTCATCGAGGACCTGACCCGGCTGCTGCCGGAGCTGCGCCGCCAGTCGCATCCGCTGACCAGGGACAAGACCGTGGCAACCGGTTTCCACCACTAGGGGCTGATTCGCGCCTGCCCGACGAAGGACGGCAGCTGTTCACCGGACGTTCGAACAGCGGACAGTTCATACGGTCATCAGTGAGCACATGCCACTCATGGCCACCGCACAAGCATCCGACAGCAATCCGGTCGAACTCGAAGACGTAGCCGGCTGGTTTCCGCCCCTGGACCAGATCCTGTTCACCTGGCTCCTGGAGCGGCAGGAGGCGCAGGGCTGCCGGGGCGACCTGCTGGAGCTGGGCGCGTACCTGGGCAAGAGCGCGATCCTGCTCGGCCACCACCGGCAGCACGGCGAGGAGTTCACGGTCTGCGACCTCTTCGGCGGCGAGGCGCCGGACGGGGCCAACCGGGCCGAGACGAGGAAGTCGTACTCCTCGCTCACCCGGCAGGCCTTCGAGCGGAACTACCTCGCCTTCCACGACACCCTGCCCAGGGTGATCGAGGCCCCCTCGTCCGTGATCCGGACGGAGGTGGCCCCCGGGACCTGCCGGTTCGTCCACATCGACGCCTCGCACCTGTACGAGCACGTCCGCGACGACATCGGCGCGGCTCGCGACCTGCTGCTGCCCGACGGGATCGTCGTCCTGGACGACTTCCGCTCCGAGCACACCCCGGGCGTCTCGGTCGCCACCTGGGAGGCGGTGCTCAACCGCGGACTGCGCCCGATCTGCCTCAGCACCCAGAAGCTGTACGGCACTTGGGGCGATGCGGAGCCGGTCCAGGAGGAGCTGCTGGCGATGCTCAGGGAGCGGGCGGACTGCGGGCTGAGCGTGCAGCCGGCCGCGGGCCACCGGCTGATCCGCACCCGCGCCCACAAGGACCTCCGGCCGCCGCCCTTCCCGCCCTCCCGGTACCACTCGGCGCCCGAGACCCCGCAGCAGGCGACCGCCGCCCCGGCCTCCGCTCCCCCGCCGCGCCGCCCCCGGTCCCGCTCCCGTCGGATCGCGGTGGACCTGCTGCCGCCGATCGTGACCCGGGCGGTACGGCGGGCCCTTGCCGCTCGTCCGGCCCGCCCGGCGCGTCGGAGCCCTATCGGCTGAGGCGGGCGAACCTCCGTACCGCCAGCGGGAAGAACACCGCGAGCAGGCCCAGCGGCCAGACCACGGCCGCCCAGATGTGCCCCGTCTCCCCGCCGGGGCCGCCCAGCAGATCCCGTACGGCCGTCGCGGTCTGGGACATCGGGTTCCACTCGACGACCGTGCCGAGCCAGCCGGGCATCGAGGCGGGGTCGGCGAACGCGTTGGACAGGAAGCCGACCGGCCAGACCAGGATCTGCACGGCCTGGACCATCTCCGGTTTGCCCGCGACCAGGGCCAGTTGGATGCCGATCCAGAGCATGGCGAACCGGAAGAGCAGCAACAGGCCCATGGCGCCCAGGAATTCGGCCGGCGTGCAGTGCACGCGCCAGCCCAGCGCGAACCCGACGCCGACGAGGATCGTCAGGCCCAGCGCCGACTGGAGCATGTCGGCGGCCGAACGGCCCACCAATACCGCGCCGTTGACCATCGGCAGCGAGCGGAAGCGGTCGATCACGCCCCGGTCGAGGTCCTGGGTGACGGCGAGCATCGTGCCCTCCAGGCCGAAGGCCATGGTGAGCGCGAGCATGCCGGGGACGAGGAAGTCCACGTAGTCGCCCTCGATGCCGCGTCCGCCGCCGACCAGGTAGCCGAACATCAGCAGCAGCATCACGGGGAAGACCAGACCGACCAGCACCTGCACGGGCTGCCGTGCCCAGTGGGCGAGTTCACGGCGGGTCATGGTCCAGCAGTCGGTCAGCGCGTACGCGGTCATGCGGCGGCCCCCTTCGCGACGGACTCCTTCTTCGTGGCGGACGCCGTCGTGGTGACGGTCTTTGAACGGTCGTCGTCCTGATCCGTCAGCCGCAGGAACACCTCGTCCAGGGTGGGCCGGCGCAGGGCCACGTCCTCCGCCTCGATGCCGGCGTCCTCCAGGGCGCGTACGACGCCGGAGAGCGCGGCCATGCGGTCGGTGACCCGGGCGCTGAGCAGGCGGCGGTCGGGGTCGACGGAGACGTCGTCCTTGGGGACCGGCAACAGGGCGACGGCGGCGCCCAGTTGACCGGCGTCCCGGAGGACGACGTCGATGCGGTCGCCGCCGGTGGCCGACTTCAGTTCGTCCGGCGTGCCGTCGGCGATCACCCGGCCGCCGTCGACGACACAGATGCGGTCGGCGAGCTGGTCGGCCTCCTCCAGGTACTGGGTGGTCAGCAGCACCGTCGTACCGCCACCGGTCAGGGAGCGGACCGACGCCCACACCTCGGCGCGGCCGCGGGGGTCGAGGCCGGTCGTCGGCTCGTCCAGGAACAGCACCTCCGGGTCGGTGATCAGGGAGGCGGCCAGGTCGAGGCGGCGCCGCATGCCGCCGCTGTAGGCGCGGACCTGTTTGCGGCCGGTGTCGCCGAGGCCGAAGCGCTCCAGGAGTTCGTCGGCACGCGCGCGTGCGTGACGGGCGCCCAGGTGGTGGAGGCGGCCGAACATCTCCAGGTTCTGCCGGCCGCCGAGCTCCTCGTCGAGCGCCGCGTGCTGGCCGAGCAGGCCGATGCGCGAGCGGACCGCGCGGGCCTCGGTCACGACGTCGTGGCCGGCCACCTCGACGCGTCCGGCGTCGGGCCGCAGCAGGGTGGACAGGATCCGGACCAGGGTCGTCTTTCCCGCGCCGTTGGGGCCCAGGACTCCGTGCACCGCGCCGCGGGCGACCGTGAGGTCGAGCCCGTCCAGCGCGGGTTTACCGCCGTAGGCCTTGCGGGCTCCGTCGACGGTGATTGCGGTGTCGGCCACTGCCACTCCCTCTCCCCCAGCCGCCCCTGCCCGGTAGCGCTCAGCCAGGCAGGGACATCTAATCAAACTTGACTACTTCATCGACAGTAACGCCGCCGAGCCGATTGGTCAAACTTGATTAGCGGTCGTCCTCCGGATGCCGGTCCCCCGTCGCGTACGGGTTCTCCTGGCCCTCGACGAGGACGCCGACGAAGGGCTCGCCCTCACCGGTGAAGGTGTAGGCGCCGCCCTCGATGCGGTCGATGAGCCCTTGGGTCCAGGCCGAGTCGGAGTCGGCCGTGTGGACCCAGAGGTTCATGATCTCGCCGATGTGGCCGAGCTGTTCGGGGCCGTCCTCGGGGATGTAGTGCTCGGTGACGGCGCCCCGCCAGGCCCCGATCCGGCGGATGCGCTCCTTGAGGAGGGTCACCGCCTCGTCCCGGGTCAGCTCGACCAGGAAGCCGATGGCCGCCGACTGGATGTCCATCTTCTGGTCGTAGGCGACCAGGGACTCCCGCAGCAGCCGGAAGAACTCCTCGGTGCCCCAGTCGGTGATCTCGTACTCGGTGCGCGGCGGTCCGCCGGACGTGGACGGCGCGATCTCGTGCGCGTGCAGCAGTCCCTGCTTCGCCATCTGCTTCAGGGCGTGGTAGATCGAGCCGGGCTTGGCGTTGGACCACTCGTGCGCGCCCCAGTACTCCAGGTCGTTGCGCACCTGGTAGCCGTGGGCCCGCCCGTGCTGACGGACCGCACCGAGCACGAGGAGACGGATCGCTGACATGGGGCCAGCGTAGGACCAGCCAGGGGCCGTCCCTGGGTCAGCCCCAGCTTGCGCCCTGCTCCTGGGCGACCAGTTCGAAGGCCGTCTTTCCGTCGAGGGACTCGCGGATGATGTCGGCGTGGCCGGCGTGCCGGGCGAGCTCGCGGATCAGGTGCAGACAGAGCCAGCGCACCGAGACACGGCCCTCCGGCGGGAACCAGGGGTCGTTCGGGAGCGGGAAGGTGTCGTCCAGGCTCGGCACCGAGCGGACGTACGCCTCGGTCTCGGCGGCGACCTTCTCCCAGTAGGCGAGCTGGGACTCGACGGTCTCGCCGTCGACGAGCCGGAAGTTCTCGTGCCAGTTGGTCTCGTCCCGCTTGACGGCCGGCGGCTCCTGCTTGGCCCGTGCGATCCAGCCCTGCTCGACCTCGGCGACGTGCTTGAGCAGGCCGGAGAGGGTGAGTTCGCTGGCGCTCGGCCTGCCGGCGGCCTGCTCGTCGGTCAGCCCGAGCAGCGCCCTGCGGATGCCGCCGCGCTGCTCCTCGATGAACGCGAGCAGCGCGCCGCGCTCGTCGCCCTGGGCCTCTGCGGGAACGTGAGTGACCATGACCGGCCGCCTTTCGTCGGGTCTGTTCAAGGATTCCCCCTGACACCGACGAAGCTACGGGCCATTGAGGTCAGCTTCTGTCCTCAATGGCCCGCGCCCGAAGAGCTAGAACGGGAAGCCGCTGCGGCCGTGCTGGACCGAGATCCACTTCAGGGTGGTGAAGGCGTCCAGGGTCGTCTCGCCGTTCAGACGGCCGAGGCCCGAGCTCTTCTCGCCGCCGAAGGGGACGAGGGGCTCGTCGTGGACAGTGCCGTCGTTGACGTGGAACATGCCGGTGTCGATCTGCTTGGCGAAGGCGACGCCCCGCTCGATGTCACCGGTGTGGACGGCGCCGCTCAGGCCGTACGGCGTGTCGTTGACGAGGCGGACCGCCTCCTCCTCGCCGTCGAAGGTGATGAGGAACGCGACCGGACCGAAGACCTCCTGCTGGAGCAGGGCCGAGTCGGCCGGGACGTCGGCCAGGACGGACGGCGCGACCAGATTGTCGGTGGTCGTGCCGTGCAGCAGCGCCGTCGCGCCCTCGGCGATCGCCTGCTCGACGACGCCCGAAATGGCCTCCGCCTGCGAGGAGTTGATGACCGGGCCGATGACGGTCTGCGGGTCGCGCGGGTCGCCGACCTTGAGGGTCTTCACCTTGGTGACGAACTTCTCGGTGAACACGTCGGCGATCGAGCGGTCCACCAGCACGCGGTTCGCGGCCATGCAGACCTGGCCCTGGTGGACGTACCGGCTGAAGACCGCCGCGTCGACCGCGTAGTCGAGGTCGGCGTCGTCGAGGACCACGATCGCGCTGTTGCCGCCGAGTTCGAGGACCGAGCGCTTGAACTGGGAGGCGCAGACCGTGGCGACGTGGCGGCCGACCTTGTCGGAGCCGGTGAAGGAGATGACCTTCGGGATCGGGTGCTCGATGAAGGCGTCGCCGATCTCCGCGATGTCCGTGACGACGACGTTCAGCAGGCCGCCGGGCAGGCCCGCTTCCTCGAAGATCTTGCCGACCAGGGTGCCGCCGGCGATCGGGGTGTTCTGGTGCGGCTTGAGGACGACCGCGTTGCCGAGCGCGAGGGCCGGGGCGACCGACTTGATCGACAGCAGGAAGGGGAAGTTGAAGGGGCTGATCACACCGACGACGCCGACCGGCTCGCGGTAGACGCGGTTCTCCTTGCCGTCGATCGGCGACGGGAGGATCCGGCCCTCGGGGCGCAGTGCGAGGTGGACCGACTCGCGCAGGAACTCCTTGACGAGGTGCAGTTCGAAGCCGGCCTTGAGGTACGTGCCGCCGAGCTCGGCGATGATCACCTCGGTGATCTCCTGCTCGCGCTCCTCGATCACGCGCAGCGCCTTCTCGAAGACGGCACGGCGGGCGTAGGGGTTGGTGCGCGCCCACTGCTTCTGGGCCGCCGCCGCCGACTTGTAGGCCTCGTCGACCTCGTCGACCGTGGCTATGGTGATCGAGGCGAGCTTCTCGCCGTCGTACGGGTTGAAGTCGATGATGTCCCAGGAACCTGTACCCGGGCGCCACTCACCGTCGATGTACTGCTGAGCCAGGTCGGTGAAGTAGGACGACATGTGATCCCTCAATCGCTAGCAGACACCTGCACCACGTCACGGTCTGATCACGTGTCATCGTACTTGTGCGCTAAGCGAGTTGGGGACGGAGAGCAATCTTCTGGGGAGAACCCTGGGAGGGTCTGGGGAGATCCCTAGGAGAGCTGGAGCAGACCCCTCAGGAGGTCGCGGCTCTCGTCGGGGCCCGGGCTGTCCTGCTGGAGCTCCTTGAGGGCCTTCTCGTACTGCGCCACGTCCTCCTGTTTGTCCAGGTACAGGGCGCTGGTGAGCTGCTCCAGGTACACGACGTCCGACAGGTCGGACTCGGGGAACGACAGGACCGTGAACGCGCCGCTCTCGCCCGAGTGCCCGCCGAAGCCGAACGGCATGATCTGTAGCCGCACGTTGGGCCGCGCGGAGATCTCGATCAGGTGCTGGAGCTGACCGCGCATCACATTGCGGTCGCCGTAGGGACGGCGCAGGGCGGCCTCGTCCAGGACGATGTGGAACTCGGGGGCGTTGTCCGCGGACAGATACTTCTGCCGCTCCAGACGCAGCGCCACGCGCTTCTCGATGTCGGCCGGGCTCGCGCCCTTCATGCCGCGCCGCACGACCGCGCGCGCGTACTCCTCGGTCTGTAGCAGACCGTGCACGAACTGCACCTCGTAGGCGCGGATCAGCGACGCGGCGCCCTCCAAGCCCACGTAGGTGGGGAACCAGCTCGGCAGGACGTCCGAGTAACTGTGCCACCAGCCCGCGACGTTGGCCTCCCGCGCGAGGGAGAGCAGCGACATGCGCTCGGCCTCGTCCGTGATGCCGTACAGCGTCAACAGGTCCTCGACATCGCGTGTCTTGAAGCTCACCCGGCCCAGCTCCATCCGGCTGATCTTCGACTCCGAGGCGCGGATCGAGTACCCCGCCTGCTCTCGCGTGATGCCCTTCGCCTCACGCAGTCGCCTGAGTTGCGAGCCGAGCAGCATGCGCCGCACCACCGATCCTGGCTCTCCCGCGCTCACGTTCGCCAGCCTCCCCAACCGTCTTCAGGGGCCGCAGTCTGCCACTAAAACACTTCGAGCAGTACTCGTCCGATTACAGAGACGGCAATAAGTCAAAGATTCTGCACAGGTAAGGGGGAGGTGTTGGCAAGTAGGTCGCCGGAAGATGGCGGAAAAAATGGCCAACAAGCGGTACGGGAGGGTCCAATTCGGTCGCGTGCACGTGCATCTGCCCTTGCATCTGCCCTACGCATCCGAAACCATGGTCTCGCGCCACCGCTGCATCGCAACGACCGCGAATTCCCGGGAGTGCCTCGCATGGGGACGAATGGATCGACCATGCTCGAGCCGTTACGGCAGGGCCTTCCGCCGCTTGATCCCGCGGCCGTGTCCGACGCCGCGTCGTGTTCGCTGCCCGCCCGCTACGAAGCGGTGGGGGACGCGAGACGCTTCACGCGCCGGACACTGGACCAGTGGGACACGGGCGAGCGGTTCGACGACGTCTGCCTGGTGGTCTCCGAGCTCGTCACCAACGCCCTGCGGCACGCCCTGCCGGCGACCTGCGTCCGGGTGGACCACGCGCCGCCCGTGCGACTGCACCTGATGCGCTGGACCGAGCGGCTGGTGTGCGCGGTGCGCGACCCCAGCCAGGACTCCCCCGTGGCCCGCGAGACGGACGACTTCTCGGCCGAGTCGGGCCGTGGCCTGTTCCTCGTCGACTCCTTCAGCGACAGCTGGGGCTGGCACCCGCTGGCGGGCACGCTCGGCGGCAAGGTGGTCTGGGCGCTGTTCCAGCTGCCGGCCACGCCCGCGCCCACCACCGAGTGAGGCACCGCGGCGCTTTTTCGCGCCGCGGTTCTACGCGCGTCAAAGGTCCGGGCGTTCCCGATCGCCCGGAATCACCTCAGGGCGGGCAGTGCGTCAGCCCGCGACCAGGTGGTCGAACTCGCCGTCCTTGACGCCGGCCAGCATGGCCTCGATCTCGGCGCGGGTGTAGACGAGGGCGGGCCCGTCGGGGAAGCGCGAGTTGCGCACCGCGACCTCGCCGCCGGGCAGCCGGGCGAACTCCACGCAGGAACCCTGCGAGTTGCTGTGCATGCTCTTCTGCCAGGCCACCCCGTTGAGATCCGTGGCAGCCATGCCGTTGTACACGTCCCGGTCCACAGGTCGCTCCCCGGTGGTGCGGTGGCCCCTGGGGCCATTGATGCAGTGGTCAACTGATCCGGATCATAACCCTGTTCACGTGCAAATGCATGAGCAGATGCACGTGCACGCGGGGTGTTCTCTCGGTTACAGCTTTGACGACCCCTTTGCCGGAGTTGAACCGACGTGTGCCCCGGGGTCCCCGGACCATGCGATGCGGTTCACCGGGATCGAATCCCCCGTGCACTAGGAAGAGACGCAGACCGGGCCGTTCCTGTTCCAGGGTCCGTGAATCGATCCAGTGCGCGAGGCGTGGACGTTCGGGTGGGGCCGGTGACCGGGAAGTCTGTTCAGCGACCTGAACCGTAACTCACCTGCTGGTATACGGCAGCAGCGCCATCTCCCTCGCGTTCTTGATGGCCCGCGCCAGCTGCCGCTGCTGCCGAGCCGTGACCCGGGCGACACGGCGGCTGCGGATCTTGCCGCGATCCGAGATGAACTTCCGCAACAGGTCGGTGTCCTTGTAGTCGATGTACGTGATCTTCGCCTGGTCCAGCGGATTGGGGCGGCTGCCCGCACTCCTGCGGTCGGACCTGCGGTCGGTGGTGCGGGGCATCAGACCTCCAGAAAGGCGTCGAAGGCGGGCGGGAGCCGCTTCCAGGCGGTGCGGCCGGCGGCGTACTCGGTGTCGGTCAACAGGCAGGACTCCAGCAGCTGTTCGAGGCCGTCGCGGTCCAGGCCCGGCGAGGTGAAGACCAAGTGCTGGCAGCAGTCGCCGTGTTCGGCGTGCCAGTCCAGCGCGGCGGCTGCGCGGCGCACCGGCGGGACCATGTCCCAGGCCGCGTCGGGCAGCGAGGCCAGCCACGGACCCACGCTCTCCACGCACAGCGCGCCGCCGGCGGCGTCCCAGTGCAGCAGCACGTCGGGCTTGTCGGCCAGCCAGAACCGGCCCCGGCTGCGGGCGGCCGCGCAGGTCAGGTCCTCCAGGGCCGCGAAGAGCCGCTCCGGATGGAAGGGCCGGCGCCGGTGCCACACCAGGGTCGACACCCCGTGCGCGTCGGCCTCGGCGGGCAGCAGCGCACAGGCGGGATGCTGGGCGGCGGCCGCGGCCTCCACGTCGAAGCCGGCCAGGGCGGCCCGGGCGAGCGGGGAGGATCGTGCAGGTCGTGCGCCTTCCGATGCAGGTGCAGGTGCACCGGAGGGCCGGGGCGCCGGATCGGCGGATGGCTGGAAAACGCCCGTCACATCCCCGGAGTGGCCGCCCCGGACGGGGACTTGACGGGCTGTCGGATGCAGCTGGGCGAGCAGCTCGCGGTCCTCGTCGTCGGCCTCCGGGGAGTCGAGGACGGCGAGGACGGGGGCGTACTCCAGCTGGCGGGCGAAGGTGTCGGCGACCGTGCGCTGGTCGGTGGCGGCCGCGGCGAGGCCGCGTTCGGCGAGGTCGTCGCCGTTGCCGAGGTAGGGCAGCAGCAGCGCCGGGTCCACGGCGGTGATCACGCCGGTGACGGTCAGCCCTCCGGCCGCCACCACCTCGGCCATCGCCTTGGGCTCGACGGAGTCCCACAGCTCGACGACGGCGAGCCGGGTCAGCCCCGCGTCGGCGAGGCGGCGCAGCTCGGGGACCAGGTCCTCGCGCAGGGCGCAGCAGGCGCAGTCGTTGACGAGGGGCGCCTCGCCCGCGGAGAGCAGCCCGGTGGCGTCGCTGATGGTGCGAACCACCGTGCCCGCGGCGGCCGTTGCGAGGTCGTGGTGGAGTACGACACTGCCCGGCACGTCGGCCAGCAGCCGGGCGACCGTCGCCCTGCGCGCCTCGGCGTGCAGCCCGCCGACGATGACGACGGACAGACTCACGACGCCCTGCCCCGCTTCCCGAACCGTCGCTCGAAGCGCTCCACGCGCCCGGCGGTGTCCAGCACGCGCGCGGTGCCGGTGTAGAAGGGGTGGCTGACGTTCGAGATCTCGACGTCGACGACCGGGTAGGTGCGGCCGTCCTCCCACTCGATGGTCCGCCCGCCCGCCGTCGCCTCGTCCGCCAGCGTCGAGCGGGTGAGGAAGGCGTGGCCGGCGGCCCGGTCGCGGAAGACGACGGGACCGTAGGAGGGGTGGATTCCGTTGCGCATGGGGGTCAGCGCTCCTCTCGGAAGTCGACGTGGCGGCCTGCGACCGGGTCGTACTTGCGCAGGGTCAGGCGGTCGGGGTCGTTGCGCCGGTTCTTGCGGGTCACATAGGTGAAGCCGGTCCCCGCGGCGGACCGCAGCTTGATGACCGGGCGGAGTTCGTTGCGTGCCATGGTGCTACCTTACTGAAAATGAATTCCATTAACACCACTCGTGGTGACAACGATCGAGGAGAGGTACGTCACCCATGTCCGCGCACTGCATGCTGACCGGCGCCCGCCCCGGCTTCGGCAACCGCATCTCCCACTCGCACCGGCGGACCTCCCGCCGCTTCGACCCCAACATCCAGACCAAGCGCTACTGGCTGCCGAGCGAGGGCCGGCACGTCCGGCTGCGGCTGAGCACGCGCGGGATCAAGACCGTCGACGTGATCGGCGTCGAGGCGGCCGTGGCCCGGATCAGGGCGCGGGGGGTGCGGGTCTGATGGCGAAGAAGAGCAAGATCGCGAAGAACGAGCGGCGCCAGGAGCTCGTCGCCCGGTACGCCGGACGCCGCGCCGAGCTGAAGGAGATCATCCGCAGGCCGTCCTCGACGGAGGCCGAACGGCTCGCCGCCCAGCGGGAGTTGCGCAGGCAGCCGCGCGACGCCAGCGCGACGCGGGTGCGCAACCGCGACCAGACCGACGGGCGGCCCCGCGGCTACTTCCGCGCCTTCGGGCTGTCCCGGGTGTCTCTGCGCGGGCAGGCGCATGCCGGGTATCTGCCGGGGGTGCGCAAGTCCTCCTGGTAAGCCTCACAGCTGCTCCCCATGGCAGGAAGAGCGAGGGCTGGTAGCTTGCTGCGGGCGTTGCGGCCAACCGGCCACGGCTTGCCCGGGCCCGCGCGTCCGGGTCCTTTTCGAGCCGGGCCGGCTGTGCCGCGGGGTGCGTCCGGGCCGAGTCGAACGGGGTCCCGTGCGGTGGCTGCGCGTGCCGGGGCCGGTCTGCGGTCAGGGTCGGTCCGCGGTCAGGGTCGGCTCCGGAGGCGGGCCGCCGCTCGGCCGAGCCGTGCGGGCCGGGTCCCGCGACGCCGAGCTGATCCGAAAGACCGGTCCTAGAGCTTGGGAGTTACCAGTGACTTCGGCGACTACGAAGGTGCGGATCGTGGCCGCGGCCGCGGGTCTGGCGGGCGCGCTCGCGCTCACCGGGTGCAGCGACGGCGGTTCGGACGACGGCGCCTCGTCGAACCCCAGCGCGTCCGCGACCTCCACGGCGACCGCGGACACGGGCGGCGGCTCCGGCGACTCCAGTGCCTCCGCCTCCGGTGATTCCGACGGGACGACCGCGTCCGACGGTCTGCAGGGCAGTTGGCTGGCCACCACCGACGGCAAGGCCGTGGCGCTGGTGGTCAACGGCAAGCAGGCCGGGCTCTTCTCGACCGGCGGGACCGTGTGCAGCGGGACCGCGGGCGAGGAGGCGGGCATGCAGATGATCCACCTGACCTGCACCGACGGCAGCAAGCAGCGGGCGACCGGGATGGTCGACTCCGTGAACAAGTCCGCCCTCGCGGTCACCTGGTCGGGCAGCCTCGGCAAGGAGACGTACGCCAAGGCGGAGGGCGGACAGCTGCCGTCGGGGCTGCCGACGGCGAGTCTGGGGCAGTAGCGCGGCGGCAGGCCATCGGCTCGGTGGTCAGCCGGCGGTCCGCCGACGGTCGGTCTGTCGGCCGCGATCCGCTGCGATCCACCGCGGTCCGGGCGGGGGGCGGGCAACCGGCTCGCACATTCGTGCGTGATGATCCATGCACGCGTCTCATCGACGTCACTCCCCCGAAGCACCCGAGGACCCTCATGCGCGCCACCCGGATCACCGTCGCCGCCTTCGCCGCGGCCCTCCTTCTGACCGCCTGCGACGACGGTGGCGGTGACGGCGGGAGCGACAGCGGCGCGAGCAAGGCCGCCGGTGGCGGCTGCACGCTCGACTCCGTCGGGGTGCAGGTCGACGCGAGCCCGGCCCCGGCCGCCGGCGACAGCGGCAACGTCACCGTGACGATCACCAACCGCGGCTCCCGGTGCACCCTGGACGGCTACCCGGGCGTCGACCTCACCGCCGGCAAGACCTCGGCCAAGGTCCCCGAGGACAAGGCCTCCGCGGCCGAGAAGCTGACGCTGGCCAAGGACGCGACGGCCTCCTTCACGATCACCTACGTGCGCGGCGAGGCGGGCGGCGCGAAGAGCCTGGCGGTGAAGACGGGCACGTTCACTCTGCCCGGCGCCGACGCCGACCACGGCTTCGCGTGGTCGTACGGCGAGGTCGCGCTCAAGGGAGACGCGGGCACGCCGGACGCCTCGGTGACGGCGTTCACGCAGGCGGGCGACTGACGGCGGAGGCGGGGGTAAGGGTCGGCGAGGCACCGGCGGGGGTGCCGGCAGGCGGAGCGCCCGCGGGACGCCTCCGTCGTACGTCGCTCACGGGAGCCGGGGCCGGGCGCCGACCTGGGCCCGGTCGGCCGCCTCGGCGCCCTCGGTCCAGCCCGCCGCGTCGGTCACGCCCCGCAGCCGGGTCGTGGTCGTCTCGGGGAACATCCGGTCCGCCTCCGCCGTGACCGCGACCTCACGCGTCGCCAGCACCGGGAGCAGGTCGTCGGTCACCTGGGTCTCGGCGGCAGCCGCGAGGCGGGTGCCTATCCGGTGCGCGTAGGCCGCGAGGAACGACTGCCGGAAGCTCTTCGTACGCCGCCGGCCCCCCGCGCGCTGCGCCGCCTCCGCCTTCGTCATGGCCGTCTGGGCCTGGACCAGCAGGGAGGCGTAGAGCAGTTCGACCACCTCCAGGTCGGCCTCGAAGCCGACGACGGTGGAGAAGGCCAGCGGTTCGTTCCACACGGCACGGCAGTGGTTCGCGTCGGCGACCGCGTCCAGCAGCACCGCCTTGGCCTGCTCGTACGGCGGCTCGACACCGATCCGGCAGGCGCCGGGCGCGTCCTTCGCGGGCCCCTGCGCGGCGAGCAGCGCCTCGTCGATGCTGTGCCGGGCGGTCAGCTCCTGCGCCTTGGCGGTGAGCGCCTCCGCCTCCTCGGGGAACCCGGTCGCCTCGGCCTTGGCCAGCAACGCCCGGATACGGGTGAGCATGCGGGACTCGGGCCGGGGCCGACCGCCGGCCCGCTGATCGGGTCTGCCGTGCTGCTCGTCGAGGGGTTCGAGGCTCGGCAGGCGCAGCAGCAGGCGGTACAGCTCCAGGACCGCGGTGGCGTGCGAGAAGCGGTCGGCGCGGGGCGGTGCGTCGCCGGGGCCCGGGAGCGACTCCACCTGCGCGGTCCAGCGAGGCCCGCGCGGGCGGTCGTCCGGCGCCTGCTCACGGATCAGGGCCGATACGAGGTGGATGTGTACGTCGTCCAGCTCCCGGCGGACGATCCGCACGACGTCGGCGGGCTGCCAGCCGCGCCGCCAGGCCGCTGCCACGAACTCCCGGCCCCGACGGGCGAGTTCGGCGTCGGCCGCCGGGTCCGCGGCCAGCACGGACGCGCCCGTGTCGAGGGCGGAGTCGGCATCGGCGGCGTAGAGGGCGGCCGCGAAGGCGCGCTCGACGGGGCTGGTCGGCGTACTGGTCACGCTTCGATCGTGACACGGGGCACTGACAGGGCGGCGCCGGGTCAGCCGCGGTGGAGCGCCAGGGCCGTGGGAACGGCGGCCGCCGGGTCGAGGTGGAGGAGCCAGGTGGCGTCGGAGTGGCACATGAGCCGCAGGTGCGCATCGCCATTGGCCGACTGGAGGTCGGCGGTGACCAGGGCGCCGAGTTCCACCGCGCTCGCCACGTCGTACGCCCCCTCCGCCAGGCGCCGGCGGAGCAGCACGGCCAACTGCTCGGCGACGTCCGGGAACCCGTAGTGCTCGGTGAGCAGCCGGGCCGTCGCGTCGACGATCTCGGTGGCGGTGTTCGTCGTCAACGTACGCATGGCAGCCGAGTCAACCACCGTCGGCCGGAGCCTCACACGGTGTTCTTCAAAAGAGGAGTCCCCTTTCTGTCAACCCGAGGTTGACACCTTCAGACTGTCAACCTACGGTTGACACATGACGACGAAACCGACCATCACGTCCTCCGTACGTCTCGACGACATCATCGACGCGATCAAGAGGGTGCACGTCGAACCCCTCGACCAGCTCCAGGACGCGGTCATCGCCGCCGACCACCTCGGCGAGGTGGCCGACCACCTCATCGGCCACTTCGTGGACCAGGCCCGGCGTTCGGGCGCGTCCTGGACGGACATCGGCCGGAGCATGGGGGTCACGCGGCAGGCCGCGCAGAAGCGGTTCGTGCCCAAGGAGTCGACCGACCTCGACCCGAACCAGGGGTTCGGCCGGTACACCACACGCGCGCGCAACGTCGTGGTGGTCTCGCACAACGCGGCCAAGTCCGCGCGCAACTCCGAGGTCGTCCCGGCCCACCTGATCCTCGGCCTCACCGCCGAACCGGACGGCCTGGCGGCCAAGGCGGTCGTGGCCCAGGACGTCACCCTCGACGCACTCGTCGAGGCCGCGACCGCGGCGCTGCCGGCCGGCGTCGAGTCGCCCCCGGAACTCGTCCCCTACGCCTCCGACGCCAAGAAGGTCCTCGAACTCACCTTCCGCGAGGCCCTGCGGCTCGGCCACAACTACATCGGCACCGAGCACATCCTGCTGGCCCTGCTGGAGTTCGAGAACGGCACGGGCGTCCTCTCCGCCCTCGGCATCGAGAAGACCCCCGTGGAGGCCGCGCTCAGCAAGGCGCTCGCGGGGTATCTGAAGGCGCCGGGCGGGGTGAGCGAGGAGGACTGAAGGGGCTGACGGGGGCTGACGGGGGCTGAAAGGAGGGGCACAGGGCTCAGGGGGCGGTTGATCGCGAGGGCGTTGTCAGAGGCGGCTGCGACACTCGCAACCATGACCGATCGCTGGGCGCTCGCTCCGGCCGAGGGTGGTGGCGTGGAGGCCGCGCCCCTCGGTCCCGACGGGGTGCTCGCGGGGCCGGCGCGCCGGGAGGCGGAGCCCGGGGCCCTCGTGCGCGGGCTGCCGGAGGTCACGCGGTGGGTGTGGCGGTCCACCGCCGAGATGTATCCGCGGCTGCTCGCCGCCGGCGTACGGGTCGAGCGGTGCTACGACGTCGAGGACGCCGAGACCCTCCTGCTCGGCCACGAGGGGCGGTACGGGGAACCCCGCTCGGCCGCCGCCGCCCTGGCCCGGCTGCGCGGCGGCCCCGTACCCGCCGACCCGCCGACCCGCTCCGCCGAACCCAACGCCCAGTCCCCGCTCTTCGAGCCGCAGAGCATCAATCTGCCGCTGCCCGACCTCGCCGCGGTCTACGCCGAGCAGCAGCGACGGCACGACACGACCGCGCACCCGGACCGGATGCGGCTGCTGACGGCGGCCGAGTCGGCGGGGATGCTGGTGGCCGCCGAGATGAACCGCTCGGGGCTGCCGTGGAGCGCCGAGGTGCACCGGCAGATGCTGCACGAGCTGCTGGGCGAGCGGTACGCGGGCGGTGGCGAGCCCCGGCGCCTCGCCGAGCTCGCGGACGAGGTGTCCGCCGCCTTCGGGCGCCGGGTCCGGCCGGATCTGCCCGCCGATGTCATAAAGGCGTTCGCACAGGCCGGCATCAAGGTCAGGTCCACCCGCCGCTGGGAGATCGAGTCCGTCGACCACCCGGCCGTGAAGCCGCTGGTCGAGTACAAGAAGCTGTACCGGATCTGGGTGGCGCACGGCTGGTCCTGGTTGCAGGACTGGGTGCGTGACGGGAGGTTCCGGCCCGAGTTCCACGCGGGCGGCACGGTCACCGGACGCTGGGTCACCAACGGCGGGGGCGGGTTGCAGATCCCCAAGGTGATCCGGCGCGCGGTGGTCGCCGACCCCGGCTGGCGGCTCGTCGTCGCCGACGCCGACCAGATGGAGCCGCGGGTGCTGGCGGCCATCTCGCGCGACCCCGGCCTCATGGAGGTGGCCGGCCGGGAGACCGACCTCTACCAGTCCGTCTCCGACCGCGCCTTCTCCGGCGACCGCGCCCAGGCCAAGCTCGCCGTGCTCGGCGCGGTCTACGGTCAGACCTCCGGCGACGGCCTCAAGAACCTGGCCGCGCTCAGACGCCGCTTCCCCAAGGCGGTCGCGTACGTCGACGACGCCGCGCGGGCCGGTGAGGAGGGCCGGCTGGTGCGGACCTGGCTCGGGCGGACCTGCCCACCGGCGGCGGGGGCCGACGAGGACGCGGAGGAGGCGGGCATCCCCGTCGGGGACGACGACTCCGACGCCCGCCAGTGGACGCCGGGTTACGCCTCCACGGACGCCCGCGCCCGAGGCCGCTTCGCCCGCAACTTCGTCGTCCAGGGCAGCGCAGCCGACTGGGCCCTGCTGCTGCTCGCCGCACTGCGCAGGACCTGTGCGGACATGGCGGCCGAGCTGGTCTTCTTCCAGCACGACGAGGTGATCGTGCACTGCCCCGAGGAGGAGTCGGAGACGATCGTGGCGGCGATCCGCGAGGCGTCCGACCTGGCGGGACGGCTGACGTTCGGGGAGACGCCGGTGCGGTTTCCGTTCACGACGGCAGTGGTGGAGTGCTACGCGGACGCGAAGTGATCAGTGAGGTGATCAGTGGGGGCCGGGTTCGCGGGCGGTTTCGATCACGGTTTCGGTGACGGTCTCGGTGACGGTCTCGGTGCCGGTTTCCACGCCGGGGGCGACGGCCAGTTCGCGGGCGAAGTCGCGGACCAGGTCGTGGGGGGCGTAGCGGCCGTATGCCGTCTCCTCCAGGAGGGCCACGTCCACGAGGCGGTCGAGGGCGGCCTCGGCGCGGCGGGCGTCGATACCGGCCAGGCGGGCGAGGAGGGGTGCGCCGTACGCGGGGAGGTCGAGGGTGCCGATGCCGCGCAGTACGAGGGCCGCGTCCCGGTCGGCCCGGCGGGCGGAGGCGGCAAGTGCGTCGTGGGCCACGGCCAGGGAGCGGCGGACGCTGAGGTCGTCGTACTCTAGGTGGTTCAACCGGCCCTGTTCGTCGGCCAGTTGGCCGGCCAGGGCGTCCGGGGTGAGGGCGCTGCGGGCGGCCAGTCGGGCGGCGACCACGCGCAGGGCGAGCGGGAGCCGGCCGGTGAGTGCGACGAGGGGGTGGGCCGCGTCGAGGCCGGCGCGTCCGCTCACCGCGCGCAGCAGCGCGGCACTCTCCTCGTCCGACAGCGGTGCGAGCGGGAAACGGTGGGCACCGTCCAGCGCGGTCAGCGGCGAACGGCTGGTGACGATCACCGCGCAGTCGGCTCCGCCGGGCAGCAGCGGTCGTACCTGCGCGGCGTTCACGGCGTCGTCCAGGACCAGGAGGGTGCGGGTGGGGGCGAGGAGTGAGCGGAGCAACGCGGCTGCCGCGTCCGGGTGTTCGGGGATGCGGCGGGGGTCGGTGCCGAGGTCGTGGAGGAGGGTGGTGAGGGCTTGGGTGGGGGTGAGGGGGGTCATGCCCGGGGTGGCGCCGTGGAGATCGACGTAGAGCTGACCGTCGGAGAAACGTTCCTTCAGGGTGTGGGCGAGGTGGAGGGCCAGGGCGCTTTTGCCTATGCCGGCCATGCCGTTGATGACGGTGATGGTGGGGGCGGGGGCTAGTACAGGGGCGGTGGGGGTGGTGAGCCCGTCGGGGGTGTCGTGCAGGGCGTTGCGCAGGGCGGCGAGGACGGCGGCCCGGCCGGTGAAGTGGGCGGGGGCTGGGGGAAGTTGGGCAGGTGGGGGTCGGTCTTCGCGCGTAGAGAAGAGGACCGTGCCAGTGGTGGCTTCCCTGAGGACCTCCACGTGGGCCTCGCGTACCGTCGGGCCCGGTTCCACGCCGAGTTCCTCGATGAGGCGGGTGCGGAGGTCGCGGTGGACGGCGAGGGCTTCGGCCTGTCGGCCGGTGCGGTGCAGGGCGAGCATCAACTGGCGGTGGTACGCCTCCCGTAGCGGGTGCTCGCCGGCCAGGGCCGCCAACTCCGGTACGAGGGCGTCGAGTCGGGGGCTGCCGACGGCCAGTTCGGCGTCGTAGCGCCATTCCAGGAGCAGGAGCCGGGCCTCGCGGAGCCGTCGGACGAAGGCGTATCCGCTTGTCTCGGCCGGCAGGCCGCTGAGCGGGGCGCCTCGCCAGAGTGCGAGGGCCGCCGTGGATTCACGGATCGCTCGCACCCAGTCGCGGGTGGTGTGCGCGTCACGGGCCGCGGCGAGGTGCTGCTCGAAGACGTGGACGTCCAACTCGCCCTGTTCGACGCGCAGTACGTAGCCGGGTGGTGCGGCTCGTAGGCGGTCGGGGTCGTGGAGCAGTCGTCGTAGGCGGGCCACGTGGTTGTGCAGGGAGGCCTGTGCGGAGGGGGGTGGGGCGCCGCGCCACAGAGCGTCCTTGAGTGCCGGGACGGAGACGACCCGGCCGTTGTCGATCAGGAGGGTGGCGAGCAGGGCGCGGATCTTGGGACTGCTGATGGGAGTGAGAACTGGAGCACTGAGATCGTCGCTGTGGGAGTCGAACAGCACCGGCGTACCCAGCAGTCCGAAGCGCAGACCGTGCCGCATCACGCCGTTCACTGCCCTTCCTGCGCCTCAGCTCCTGGGCTTCGGCGCCGCGCTCGCTCTCGGCGGGATTCCGCCCACCGTCGCGGCTTGTCTTCCTTGTCGCCCTTGTCGTCCTCAGTCTTTCTTGGCCAATGTTAGCGATCTGTTGGCGCGGCCTGATGTGATCACTACATCGGATCTGGCCCCGGGGGTGCGCGCGTACGACGCGTTGCTCGGGGGAGTGACGCCGCCGCGGCCGGATCCCGATGCCGTCAGATGACGGGCGGGCGGCCGAGGCGTGAGAGCTGCCATACCGTGCGCCAGCGCATCGGACGCCGTTCGCCGGCCGGTTCCCGCAGCCCCTCCACGAAGCCGCCGAACCAGGCCCGCAGGCCGGGTCCCGAACGGGTCCGTACGAGGGTGAGCAGGGTCCATACGCCCAGGTGAACCGGTATGAGGAGCAGGGGCAGCCGACGGCGGACGAGCCAGACGCGGTTGCGGGCGGTGACGCGGTGGTAGATGGCGTGGCGGGCGGGCGAGGTCTTCGGGTGGCGGAGCAACAGCTCGGGGGCGTAGCGGATCCGCCAGCCCGCGTCGGCGGCGCGCCAGGCCAGGTCGGTCTCCTCGTGCGCGAAGAAGAACGCGGCGGGCCAGTCGCCGATCTCGTCGAGCATGGCCGTGCGGAAGGCGTGGCCGCCGCCGAGGAAACCGGTGACGTATCCGCCGCGCATCGGATCGGCGTTGCCGACTCTGGGCACGTGGCGCCGTTGGGTCTCGCCGTTCTCGTCGGCGATCCGGAACCCGACGATGCCGAGCCGCGGTTCGGCCTCGAAGAGGTCCCGTACGCGTCGCAGTACGTCCACGTCGACGAGGAGTCCGTCGTCGTCCAGTTCGACGACGTAGTCGATGTCGTCGAATGCGCGTAGTTCGCGGAGCGCGATGTTGCGGCCGCCGGGGCAGCCGAGGTTCTCGTCGAGTTCGAGTTGGGTGACTTCGCCGGGGAGGGCGAGGCGGGTGGCGTAGTCGGGGAGCGGGCAGCCGTTGCCGACGATCACGATCCGCGCGGGTGCGAGGTCCTGCTTGGCGACCGACTCCAACAGCGCGTCGACCTCGGCGGGACGGTTCCCCATCGTCACCACGGCGACGGCGATCCTCGCCGACGCCTCCGGGCCAGCCAGGTCACCCATGCCCTCACCCCATCCCGACCGGCAGCATGACGCGCGATGCTAGCCGTTCACGGTAAGGACTTCTTAAGCACCCCGTCGATTTCCCTCAATACCCGGGATTTCGCTCCGTATCCCGACGGTTCGTGCGGGCGTCACGAGGGCGTGGCTTCGCGCCCTACCGATTCGCCGTGGCGCCCGCACGGTTCTCCTTGCGTCGTACGAACTTCAGCCCCGACCAGTCCTCCCCCAACGCGGCGACCTTCACATCGACGATGCCCAACGGGAGGAAGAGGTCCCGCAGATCGTTCTCAGCAATATCACTGACGTGGCCGGCGGCTTTACGAGGCCAGGCGATCCAGAGCATGGCGCTGTCGGCGAGGGCGCCGACGAGGACGGGGGCTTCGGCGGCGAGAGTGGCGTGGGTGCGGAAGAAGGCGAGGGTGATGTCGGCGGGGTGGGATTCAGGGTGCCGGTGCCCTTCGGAGGCGGGGGTGAGGTCTACGTCGTCGGGAAGATCGGGAATGTCGAAGGAGTCCGGGGCGTGCAGCAGGCGTACCCGGTGGCCGGGCTTGATGCCGATCTTCTTGGCGAGCGGGGTGCCGGAGTAGCCACCGCCCGTCGCGTTGTCACTGTGACCGGCCATGTCGCGGCTCCTCGGTGAGGGGGGTGAATCGGTGGGACATCATCTTTGCGCGATCAAGGTCTGAATCTCTGGCACGGCAGACGCGGCCGGGACGGGAACGCCGCGTTCCTCGCTTCGCTCAGGGACCGCCCCAACCCGTCGTCTCGTCGTCCGGGTCCTCGGTGGCGTAGAAGGTGGGGCCCAGGTGGGTCGCCAGGGTGTCGCCCGGGATGGCCGTTCGGGTCACGGGGCCCGTTCCGTCGGGTGGCTGTGTCAGCTGGGCGTAGTAGCCCAGGGTTCCCCAGTCCGTCGGGCGGTGGAAGGTGAAGTCGACCTTGTCGTGGGGGTATTCGGCGCGGAGCAGGGGGAGCACCGTCTCCAGGTCGTACTCGGCGTCGGGGCCGCTGAGCACCACGGTCACGTGATCCGGGGCCGTTCGCCATACCCGTACGTGGGCGTTGCCGGACCAGGTGTGGGGGTGGGTCGGTCGCCAAGGGTGCTCGTCGCGGATCAACTCGGGGTGGACGTGTTCCTCGGGCATGGCGGTGAGTTCCCCTCCTCTTCTTCCCGGCGCGACGGCGACTTTCGCGTGGGCGCTCCCGTAGTAGCGTCGACACAGGGTAGAGACGTAGAGACGTGGCGGCACAGGCATACGGGGACCGGGAGCAGCGTCGGCGGCGGAAGGCGGACGGGCGGGTGAGTGGGGCGATGAACTGCGAACCTGAGCCCGAGCTGCCGCGATCCGACCTGCTGCAACCCGAGTTGCCGCGACCCGAGTTGCTGCGACGACCCGAGTCGCTTCGGCCTGAAGCCGCTATTCCGCTCGCGCCCCTGCCGGGGCTGAAAGGTGTCGCGCGGCGGTACGGGACCGGGCTCAAGGGGCCCGAGTTCGCCGAGGCGCAGCTCGTCGGGGCCGGCTGGGCTGCCGTGCCGGTCGTGGTGGCGTTGCTGGGGCTGCTCGTGCCGGGGGTGCGGAGCGCCGCGTTGGTGTGTGCGGTGGTGCTGGGGGCGGCCGTGCTGGCCCGGTCGCTGCTCCTGGTCGTCTTCGAGCGCCGCCAACACGCCTACGAGCCTTGCTGGTTGGCGGACCGGACCGCCGACCTGCGTACCCACCACTTCCCCCTCCTGCGCTGCGCCGTACGCTCCGACGAGGTCCCGGGGCCGCCCGAGGTCTATGACCTGACCCGGGGCAACCAGGTCGGCGAACTGCTCAGGCGCCGGGAACGGGACCGGACCGTCGGCACCTTCTCCCAGGCCACCCTTCAGTTCGTCTGTGCCGTCGGCCGCGACGAACTCGCCGTGCTCGCCGAAGTCCGCCGAGAGCTCGACGAGTTGGACTTCCAGCCGGTACGGCCCGGCACGCCCCAGGCCTGGGTCCGCTTCCCCGCGGCCAGCTATCTCGCACTGCCCGACACCGGCCGCAGGCCCGCCCGCCGGGCCTACTGGGTGCTGTCCGGGCCGGTGTTGGTGTCGGCGGTGGAGGCGACGGCCCGGGCCGGCTCGGCCAGATGACGCTGGAGCAGCTGGTGCCGGAACTCGTAGTGACCGTTCATCTGCCGTAGTACTTCCCGCCGTTGGGCGTCCTCCATGAACGCCATCAGCCGCCGCGGAGTGTGCCCGCGCACCGCCAGCCACCCGCGGGTGGCCACGAACCGCCCCCACGAACTGGACCCGAGCGCCATCAGCCCCAGTCCGGTGGCGCTCAGCAGCGCCCCGCCGGCCGCCCCCATCAACGCCTCGACCGCGGTGGGCAGTTTGTCGATCAGGGTGACGTCGTCGAGCTGCGGGGTGCGCCGGCCCGCCTTGATGGAGCCGCCGAGGTAGGCACCGGTGAGCGCCCCCGCCACGGCGCCGGCCAGCCAGGCGTAGAGGACCGTGGCGCGGTCGGAACGCAGCAGCGTGGTGGGGGTGATGGCCTCCATGAGGTCGCTCGGTTCGCTGAAGTAGCGGGCGGCGGCGAACGTGATACCGCTCAACACCCCGCCGATCACCACGTATTGAGGTCTCTCGTAGAGGAACGCGACGATCACCGCGCAGGCGGCGCCGCCCACCACCCCGAAGCCGAGCACCCGTTGCAGCGCGTGCGAGGAGGGCGGTCGTACGGATCTCAGCCGCGGTTTGGCCCGGCGCGGATCGTCCCCTGGCACCAACTCCACCACCAGCGCCCCGACCAGCGCCGCGCCCAGCCCGATCCACAGGCCCAGCAACGGGCGCCCGAACAGGGCGAACAGGGCGACCGTCGGGATCGAGCAGCCGATCGCCGCGTTGACCAGGGCAAGCGTCAGATGCACCCACTGCGGTACGGCCCGGTGCAGCTGCCACCAGGCCAGCCGCCCTGTGTCGGGGTCGACGTTGCGGGCGAGGAAGGTCAGATGGCGGCGGGCGTCCTCGGCGCTGTAGTGCGGGGCCTTGTCGCGGGGCCGGAGGTAGGCCTGGGTGATGAAGGCCCCCAGCAGCCGCTGCCCGATCCGTTCCTCGGCCTGGGCCTCCGCGTCCGCCCCATCCCCATCCCCATCCCCATCCCCAGCTGGAGCGCCATCCCCAGCCCCCGCGTTCGCGTTCACCCCGCCCGCCGAGAGGATCTCCCGCGGCAGCGATCCGTCCAGCGACACGGCCAGGGAGAGCATGAACGGCGTCTCCAGCACCCGCGCCAGCGGCCCGTCCGGCCGTTCCTCCAGGGCGGCGAGCAGCGGTTCCAGGACCGGCCCGGGGCGGGCGGTCTCCAGAACTCCGCGCGCCTCGTCCGCCCGCAGCGGCTGCAGTCGTACGACGAGCGTCTCGCGCAGCATCCCGTCGGCGTCGAGGGCGTCGAACTCCTCGGTACGGCAGGCCAGTACGAAGGAACGGCCCTCCAACCCCGTAGCGACACCCCGCAGTAGGGCGGCCCGGTCGGCGGCCTGGTCGAGTCCGTCGAGGACCGGCAGGACGTGGTGCCGGACGAGTTCGGCGCAGATCAGGCGGTTGCGCGTCCGGTCGGTGGAGGCCGGATGGACCGCGGTGAGTTCGTCCGTCATCCAATCCATGAGCGGACGGGCCGGGTCCCAGGAGGAGATCTGGAAAATCACGGGCACCAACGGGCCGACCGGCTCGGCGAGTTCGAGGGTGGTCAGCACACAGACCGTCGTCTTGCCCGCCCCCGGGTTCCCGGTCACCACCAGCCGGGACAGACCGCCCGCCCGCACGCGTCGGGCGAACGTGCCGGTCAGTTGGTTGAGTTCACCCTCCTCGGGCAGTTCGGCCGCCAGCCGCGAGAACCGCTCCGAGCCGGGCCGCCGCCGCCAGCGCACCGCCATCCGGCGGTCCTCGAAGAGACCGCGGTTCCTGCTCTCGGCCACCCACGCCTTGCGCATGCTCCGCGCCAGCGCGGGCACCTGCGCGGCCACCGCCTCGTCCAGCGTGGCGGCGGGACGCAGACCGCTGTACAGCACGGTCGTCACGATGGCGGCGACGGCGAGCACGACGGGAATCAGGGAGACCCACAGGTCCAACGGCTTGAGATCACCGCTCCTGAGCCCCTGTACGCCGACGACGACCGTCGCCACCAGGACCGCGCTCAGCACGACGGAGAGGCCGACCTTGAGCGCGCGCCGGCCCTTCACGACCGGGTCTCCGATCCGGCCGGCGGGAGGGCGTCCGTGCTGCGGGCGAAGACGGTCAGTACGGCGGATCTCCCGGCGGCCCGGCTCGTCAGCCGACCGAGGACGGGGAGCGTACGGCCCACCCACGCCTTGAGGAGCAGGAAGGAGAGCATCCCGCAGTACTGCCGGGCGGCCCGCCTGCCGTAGCACGCCACCAACCGCGGCCGCATGCCCCGCAGTTGCCCCACGATGTGCGCCAGGGTGACCACCCCGAGGGTGGCGAGGGTGGTCACGCCGTGCGCGCGATCGGGGCCCACGTCCATGTAGTCGTCGAGGGACTGAAGTGCTTCGCCCAGATCCATGACGAGGTCGCGTTCGGTGGGCCCCAGCCCCGGTTTGACGATGCCGCACAGGATCAGATGGGCCGAACTGCCCTTTCCCCGCGTGATCTTCTCCAGCACGTCGACGGGAACGTCCGCCTCCCGCTGCCGGCGCGACAACACCTGGAACTCGTGCAGCGAGGCGATCGCCGCGAACACGTCGTCGCCGGGTGTGTACCCGAGCCTGTGCTCCAGTTCCCGCACGATCCGCCCGAGCAGCAGTTCGGCGTCCGTCCCCGCGGTGAAGGGCCGGTTGCCCATCAGGTCGGCGAGCCGGGCGTCGGCGGCGGGATCGGTCTCGCCGTCGATGAGATCGTCGTAGAGGCGGGTGACGGCACCGGCCAGCACGGCGACGTCGAGCGGGAGCGTACGTCCGGTCAGACGGGCGTAACCGAGCATCGCCAGACCGAACTTGACGCTCATCGCACGCAACGACCCGTCGGCGCGGGCACGTTCACGCGCGTCGGCGAGGCTCTCCACCAACAAGGGCGCGACGACCTGCTCGTACGCCGCACCGAGCCCGGGCAGCGCACGGTAGGAGGCCACGACGGTCGAGGGCAACCCGGCAGCCATCCCCAGCGAACGGACCAACGCCCCGCCCCCCGCGCGTCTTTGCCCCATCCGCACTCCCCCCGGCCCGTGCCATCCGAGCGTGACACACGGGTGAGCAGGCGGTAAATAGCTGGGCCGGCACGTGCCGGTGCGACGTGCGCGCGGCCCCAACCGGGCGGAGGGGAGGCCTACGGCGATCCCTACGGAGGGGCTTCCCGGCACCTCCGTACCTCTGCGCTTCCGCACTTCCGTACCTCTGCGTCTCCGCCCCGCCGATCCGCCCCCCTCCCCTCACCCTCTCCGCATCACCCCTCAGCCCCTCCGCATCTCCCCTCAGCCCCTCCGCATCTCCCCTCAGCCCCCAGCCTCCCCGATGGCGTGGACGCGGCAGGCGGTGAGGCGGCCGGCGCGCGACTGGGCGAAAACGTAGGTCTCGTCGCCGACCGCGGCCAGGACGACCTCGTGGACGACACGGGCGAAGGTGGCCAGGGTGGTGAGGTGGTCACCCGTCACCGCGTCCCACATCCGTACGGCGCCGGAGCTGTCGCCGGTGACCAGCAGGTCGCGGTCGCCCATGGTAGCCAGGGAGAGACAGGTCACCGCGGCTCCCAAGTTCTCGACGGTCGACAGGAGTTGTCCGCCGGCGGAGTCGCGGATCAGTACCCGCCGGCCGGAGGCGGTGGCGTGGACGTCGTGCCCGGCGACGGTGCCGAGGGCCAGACCGGCCGCACCGCACGGGAAGTTCCTGAGGGCCCTGACCTTGACCGGGTCCCACAGCGTGAGCGATTCACCGTGGACGGTCGCGAGAACGGTCCGCCCGGCCACCGTCGCGAAGCCGAGCGCGGTCAGCCGCCCGTAGGCGTCCACGGTGCCGATGACCTCCCCGGTGGCCGCGTCCCACACGGTCACCGGCCCGCTGGTGTCCGCCTCGGCGAGGAGGGCGACACGCTTGGCGGCCGCGGCGGGTCTGCCGGGCAGCAGGACGCGGCGCCCGGTGTCGCCGAAGGCCACGAACCGCGACCAGGACGTCGGATGCCCGCGCAGCTCACGCACCACCGCGCCCGTCGCCGGGTCGCACAGGGAGACACCGTGCCCGATGCCGGCGACGGCGAGCAGCGGGCTGCCGTCGACCACGCCTGAGGCGACCGCGACTCCTCGGCTCTGCCCGTGCTTGTGGTTGTCGCAGAAGGCCGGGGAAGTACGGGCAAGCGACCGGCCGGTGACCGGATCCCTGACGTCGACCTCGTAGGTGCCGCCGACCAGCAGGACCGGTTGCCGCCCGTCGGTACCGAGCGCCAGCCCGCCGGCATCACGCTCGCCCGTCCCCGCGTACCGGGCGGCGGCGGGAACGTCCAGCAGCACGATGTCGTGGCCGCCCTGTGGCGTCCGGTCGAAGCCACCCGTCCTGGTGGTGGCGAGCACGGTCGTGCCGCCGACGGTGCCGAAGGCGCCGGTCAGAAAGTGACCGGTGTGGGCGGCCACGCCCGTGACCGCCCGGCCGTCGAGCGTCCTGACCCAGACGCCGACGTCATCGCTCCACGCACCGTCGGACCGAGGGGAGACGGTGGCCAGCACGGTCTCTCGGGCAGTTTCACGCGAAATTTCGCCACCCTCGCCACCGTCGCCTCCCTCGCCTCCCGTGCTCGCGAAACCCGTGCGCCCGAAGGCGAGCACCGACTCCGACTCACCCAGACCGAAGCGCTTGACCAGCCTGCCCGTGGGGCCCGCCGAGGGGTCCCACAGGAACACGGACTGCTGCCACTCACGGTTGTCCCACCCGGTCCCCTCCTCCTCGGCGACCAGGGCCAGCACCTCACGCCCTTTCCAGTCGACGGTGGCGAGGGGCCCGACGAACGGCGGAACGTCGAAGTCCACCTGCCTGTCGGACCACTGGGCGAGGAGCTCGCGGGTGGTGGCGTCCCACACCCGCACCGCGTCGCCGCACAGCGCGGCGACGGCGGATCGTCCGGCGACGGTGAGGGCGACCACGCCCAGCACCACCTCGTCGCACGCCAACAGTTGGGCGAGCCGCGCCCCGGTGAACGGATCCCACAGATCCACACCGCCGGCATCGTGGGCGTACGCGTCGCTTGGCCGCCCGGATCCGTCGTCCGCCTCGAATCCGGAGGCGACCGCAAGCGCCCACCGACCGTCGTCGAGCGGGACGAACGCGGCCGCCCGCGCGTGTCCCGCGGGGACGGAGAAGACCGCCGGCGATACGCCCGTGAGCGGATCCCAGATCCGTACCGTGCCGTCCCTCGATCCACCGACCAGCACCGGACGGCCGTCGACGATGCCGAACTCCAGCAGCACGGACGCCGATCGGAGAGGCGTACCGAGCGTGGACAGCAGTTCGCCGGTACGCGCATCCCAGAGCCGTGTCTCACCGTCGCGGCCCCCGCTCGCGAGCACCGTCCGGTCCCCGATCGTGCCGAACGCCAGCGCGTCCAGCGGCACTTCGTCCCGCGTCGGATCGTCTCCGTGCCCCAGCAGCCGCCGATGGAACGCCGTACGGCCGCGCTCCCCCGCCCACGCGGGCGCCCACCCGGCCGCGTCGGCGAGTTCACTCACCCTGGGAGCATCGAGCGCCTCCGGCTCCTCGCAGTGCACCATCGCCTGGAGTACGGCGGACCGGTCGGCCGGTGCCGCCGCGCGCAGCCGGTGCAGGGCCCGCCAGTACGCACGCAGCAGAGGTGAGCGGGAGCGGTCGACCCGGTGCAGTACACGGGCGAGCCGATCGGGATCGGCGAAGGCCAGGAACCCGGCGTCGCCAGCGAGTTCCGCCAACCGCCCCGCGGCCGCCGCGTGGGTCGCCAGATGGTCCCGCAGATAGAGGTCGACGCCCTGCCAGCTACGGCGACCGTCGCCGTCCAGCGGAACCAGACCCAACAAGGCGTCGACGACGGAAACCGCGCGTCCCGGATCGGCCTCGCCGCAACCGGACCGCGGACCGACGACCACGAACACCCGCCGCCCCGCCCGCTCACGCTCCTCCAGGGCGCCCCCGGC
Source organism: Streptomyces sp. NPDC002499 (assembly GCF_053595415.1). Taxonomy (NCBI): domain Bacteria; kingdom Bacillati; phylum Actinomycetota; class Actinomycetes; order Kitasatosporales; family Streptomycetaceae; genus Streptomyces; species Streptomyces sp. NPDC002499. Next base: position 19,520 of record NZ_JBSFXO010000019.1, on the reverse strand, counting down.
CGCCCGCACCAGCGCGCTCAAGTCCCGTTCCCGGTAAGCCTGTTCAACCGACCGCACCCCGTTGACGAGGGCGAGCAGCACCTCGCCGGACACCTCGTCCCCGACGGCACAGTCCAGCGCGGCGAGCACATCCCGTTCCATGGAGCACCTCGTCGTGTGCCGGATCAGTTCCACGCACCTGGGGGCGCCGGATTCTGCACCTTAACGACCCACGCTCAGCCCCACGGCCACATCCGAAAAAAGCAAAAGCCCCAGGTCACGGCGAGTGAGTCCTGAGGCTTCCACAGAGCCGCCTTCGGGATTCGAACCCGAGACCTACGCATTACGAGTGCGTTGCTCTGGCCATCTGAGCTAAGGCGGCACGCTGGTCACACCATGGTGCGATCAGCAACGTCGGAAAGTCTACACAGTTTCGAGGGGTGCTCCGTACCGGCCCCGGAGCAACGCCCCCCGAAGCCGGTCAGAAGCCGACCGCACCCACTATGAGCAGCGCTTTCCCTCCGCCGGAGGCGTCCCGTGGAGCAGGTAGGTGTCGATCGTGGAGTCGATGCAGTCGCTGCCGCGGCCGTACGCGGTGTGGCCGTCGCCCTCGTAGGTGAGCAGGCGCGCCGAGGAGAGCTGGCGGGACAGCGCGCGAGCCCAGCCGTACGGGGTCGCCGGGTCCCGCGTGGTGCCGACCACGACGATCGGGGCCGCGCCCTTCGCCACGATCCGGTGCGGCTCGCCCGTGGGCTTGACCGGCCAGTACGCGCAGCTGAGAGAGGCCCAGGCCAGGCCCTCGCCGAAGACCGGGGAGGCCTTCTCGAACGCGGGGAGCGCCTCCTCCACCTGGTCCGGGGTCGAGAACGCCGCCGGCAGGTCGAGGCAGTTGACGGCGGCGTTGGCGAACATCAGGTTCGAGTAGTCGCCCTTCGCGTCCCGCTCGTAGTAGCTGTCCGACAGCACCAGCAGCCCCGCCCCGTCCTTCTCCTTCATCGCCATCGTCAGCGCCTCGCGCAACTGCGCCCACGCGCCCTCGTCGTACATCGCCGCGATCACACCGGTCGTGGCGAGCGCCTCACCGAGCTTGCGGCCGTCCGCGTCACCGGCCGGGATCGGGTGCCGGTCCAGCGTGCGGAAGAAGGCCTTCAGGTTCTTGCCGACCTGCGCGGGCGTGGTGCCCTTGCGCCCGAGCGGACAGTCCGGCTGCTGCACGCAGTCCTTCGCGAAGGACTGGAACGCCGTCTCGAACCCCGCCGTCTGGTCGAGGTTCAGCCGCCGCGCGGGCAGCGACGGATCCATCGCCCCGTCCAGCACCAGCCGCCCCACCCGGTCGGGAAACAGACCGGCGTACGTCGCCCCGAGGAACGTCCCGTACGACGCCCCCACATATGTCAGCTTCCGGTCCCCCAGCACCGCCCGCAGGATGTCCATGTCCCGCGCCGCCTCGACGGTGGAGACATGCCTCAGCAGCTCCGCCGAACGCTCCCCGCACCCTTCCGCGAACTCCTTGTACGCGTCGACGAGTTCACCGGTCTCCTTCTTGTCGTCCGGTGTGGTGTCCGTCTGCGTGTACGTGTCCATGTCCCGCCCGTCGAGACACTCCACGGGCTCGCTGCGGGCGACACCGCGCGGGTCGACGGCGACCATGTCGTACCGGGCCCGCACCTCGGCCGGGTAGCCGATCCCCGCGTACTGCTGCAGGTAGCCGATCGCCGAGCCGCCCGGACCACCCGGGTTCACCAGCAACGACCCGAGCGGCTTGCCCTTCCCCGTCGCCTTCTTGCGCGCGACGGCCAATCTCACGTCACCGGCGGTCGGCTCGGCGTAGTCGAGCGGCGCCTTCATCGTGGCGCACTCGAAACCGGGAACCCCGCAGCTGCGCCAGCTCACCTTCTGCGCGTAGTACGGCGCGAGCGTCGCCGGCGTGGCCCGCGGCAGCGCGGCCAGCGCCACGGACGCGGCACCGTCGACGGAGTTCGCCGAGCCGGAGGACGAACAGGCGGAGGCGAGCAGGGCGGTGGTGGCAAGGAGAACGGCGGCGGTTCGTGATCGACCGGGGCGGATGCTGCGGCGCCTGAAGTGCATCACGCGAGCGTAACGCTGCGCGATGCGATGAACGCTCTCCGTGTGCGATGAACCTCGTACGAGTTACGTCGTCAACCTCCCGTTGATCGCCGGGTCCGTCCAAAAGGAACGGCGCCCGAGAGCAGCCCCCAGCTCGCCTCAGCCCGCTCTGAGCGCCATCGCCATCGCCTCCACCGCCAGCAGCGGAGCCACGTTCCGGTCGAGGGCGTCCCGGCACGCGGCGATCGCCTCGATACGCCGGAGGGTCGACTCCGGCGAGCCGGCGCGGGCGAGGCGGTCGAGGGTGTCGCCGGCGTCCGCGTTGGCGATGGCGACGCGGGAGCCGAACTGGAGGGCGAGGACGTCGCGGTAGAAGGACGTGAGGTCGGTCAGGGCGAGGTCGAGACTGTCGCGCTGCGTACGCGTACGGCGCCGCTTCTGCTTGTCCTCCAGGTCCTTCATCACCCCCGCCGTGCCACGCGGCATCCGGCTGCCCTGGCCCCCGCCCATCGCCGCCTTCAGCTCCTCGGTCTCCTTGCCGTCCACTTCCTCGGCGAGCTGCTTGGCGTCCTCGGCAGCCGCGTCTACGAGCTCCTGGGCGGCCTTGAGCGCGCTGCCGACCTCGTCGATCCGCAGCGGCAGCTTCAGCACCGCGGTGCGCCGCTCGCGAGCGGCCGGGTCGGTGGCGAGACGGCGGGCCCGGTCGACATGCCCCTGCGTGGCGCGGGCCGCGGCGGCGGCGACGGCCGGCTCGATCCCCTCCCGCCGTACGAGCATGTCGGCCACGGCGTCCACGGAAGGCGTCAGCAGGTTGAGGTGCCGGCAGCGGGAGCGGATGGTGGGCAGCACGTCCTCCAGCGAGGGCGCGCAGAGGAGCCAGACCGTGCGGGGGGCGGGTTCCTCGACTGCCTTGAGGACGGCGTTGGCCGACTTCTCGTTCAGCCGCTCGGCGTCCTGGACGAGGATGATCTGCCACCGGCCGGTCGCCGGTGACGTGAACGACTTCCGGACGGTGTCCCGCATGTCGTCGGCGAGGATCTGCGTGCCCACGGCGGCGACGGTGGTGACGTCGGCGTGCGTGCCGATGAGCGCCGTATGACAGCCCTCGCAGAACCCGCAGCCCGGGGATCCGCCGAGCGCGCGGTCCGGAGACACGCACTGCAGGGCGGCGGCGAACGCCCGTGCCGTCTGCGTGCGCCCGGCACCCGGCGGGCCGGTGAAGAGCCACGCGTGCGTCATCTTCGACGCCTCGGGCGGCGGGGTGTTCGTGCCGGCCGCCGTGACCAGCGCGTCGGCGTCCCGGGCAGCGGCGGCGAGCTGCTCGGCCACCTTCTCCTGGCCGACGAGGTCGTCCCAGACGGTCATGCCTCACCCCGCCCTTTCGTCACGTTTCGCGATGCGGCTTCCATTGTGCGGGCCACCACTGACAACGGGTTCCGAGCGGGGCGCTGCGCTGCCTCCGAACGGGGCTCCGAGCCGCCTCGAACCAGGCCGCCGACCCGACAACCGGCCGAACGACCGGGACCCATCCTCAGCCCAGGAGCCGGCGCCGAGCCAGCGACTGAGCCCGAGCCGGCGAGGGCAGCGGCCGACTGCCACGCAGCCGGCCGAACAACCAACGTCAACCCAGGCCCCCGCAGACAGCGGCCTCAGCCCCGCCGTCCCCAACCGCGCCGTCCACGCCCGTCGTCGATCTCGTCGTCGTCCCGCGGGCCGAGCAACTCGTCCGCCAGCGACGGCAGATCGTCCAACGGCGTCTCCTCGGCCCAGTCCGACCGCGGCCGCCGCTTGGGCGCGCCCTCGGCGTCGACCTGGGGCATCTCCCGCGTACGGTCCTCACCCGGCTCGGACGGCGCCTGCGCCTGCTCCTCCCGGAAGAACCCAGGCGGAACCCGGTCCGCAGGCTGGTCGCCCCGAACGGGCGGCAGGACGGCGGTCTCGTCGGCCGCACCCGGCGTCACGGGCGGCAGCACAGCCGTATCGTCCGCCGCACCCGACCCGACCGAAGGCAGCACAGCCGTCTCATCAGCCGCACCCGGCGGCACCGGCGGCAGCACAGCCGTCTCGTCGGCGGCCCCCGCGGGAGCCGGCGGCTGCGGCAACTGCGCCGTCACCTCGGACGCGGACTCCTTGCCGGCAGAACCGCCCGAGCCCTGCTCATCGTCCCGCGCGTCCTCACGCACCGGCCGCAACACGGCCGTATCGTCCACCGACCCACCGGACTTGGCCGGCCCGCCAGAAGCCTTCGCCCCGCCCGACCCCTTGGACGCGTCCGCGGCCTCCGTCGGCGACACCACCGGCGTCGGCACAGTCGTCGCCTCCGGCCGCGCACCCGAAGGCTCCGGCCTCGACTTGGGCCCCGCCTCCGCCGCAGCCGCGGCCCGCTCCGCCAGCCGCCGTGCCTCCTCGGCCCGCATCAGGGCCTCTTCCGCCCTGCGCTGCTTCTCCAGGCGCCGGGCCTCGGCCTCGGCCTGCAACCGGGCCTCTTCCTCGGCCTGCTTGCGGCGCCGCTCCTCCTCGACCTTGCGTCGGGCCTCTTCCTCGGCGCGGGCCTTCTCCTCCGCGAGGAGCCGGACGCGCTCCTCCTCGGCGCGACGGCGGGCCTCCTCGGCACGCAGCCGGGCCTCCTCCGCCTGCCGCTCGGCCTCGCGCCGCTGCGCCTCCTCCAGCTCGCGCCGCTTGCGCTCCTCCTCCTCGGCGCGCAGCCGCTCCAACTGCTCCTGGCGCTCGCGCTCCAGCCGCTCTTCCTCCGCCTTGCGCGCGGCCTCTTCCTCCGCCCTGCGCCGGGCGTCCTCCTCGGCCTTCTTCCGCGCCTCCTCCTGGGCCTTCACCTCGGCCTCGGACAGGGGCAGCATCTGGTCGAGCCGGTGGCGTACGACGGTCGTGACGGCCTCGGGCTCCTGGCCCGCGTCCACGACGAGGTAGCGCCCGGGGTCGGCCGCGGCCAGCGTGAGGAAGCCGGAGCGCACACGCGCGTGGAACTCGGCGGGCTCGGACTCCAACCGGTCCGGCGCCTCCGTGAAGCGCTCGCGGGCGATGTCCGGGGACACGTCCAACAGGACGGTCAGATGCGGTACGAGGCCGTCGGTCGCCCAGCGGTTGATGCGGGCGATCTCCGTCGGGGACAGGTCACGCCCTGCGCCCTGGTAGGCCACCGAGGAGTCGATGTAGCGGTCCGAGACGACCACCGCGCCGCGCTCGAGGGCGGGCCTGACCACGGTGTCCACGTGCTCCGCGCGGTCCGCCGCGTACAGCAGCGCCTCCGCCCGGTGCGAGAGTCCCGCGCTCGACACGTCCAGCAGGATCGACCTCAGGCGCTTGCCCACCGGCGTCGCCCCGGGCTCGCGCGTCACCACGACCTCGTGGCCCTTGGCCCTTATCCACTCGGCGAGCGCCTCGGCCTGGGTGGACTTCCCGGCGCCGTCGCCGCCTTCGAGAGCGATGAAGAAGCCGCTCGCCGCGGGGACCGTCACCGGGTCGTCGCCGCCGAGCAGCGCGTCGCGCAGGTCGTGCCGCAGCGGCACCCCGGCGCGGTCGTCGGCCTTGGCCAGCACCATCGCGGCCAGCGGCAGCAGCAGCGCGCCGACCAGCATCAGGGTGAAGGCGGCGCCTCCGTGCGCGAACACGAACTTGCCGTTCTCCAGCCGGTGCGGCCCGATCGCGGCGGCGACCAGCGGGGCGATCACGGCGCCGAGCGCCACGAAGACCCGTACCACCGCGTGCAGATGCTCGGTGGTGCGGGTGCGCCGGTAGTCCTCGGCCTCCTGGTCGAGCAGGGTGTGTCCGGTGTTGGCGGCCACGCCCGCGCCGACGCCGGCCAGCGCGACGATCAGCAGCACCGTGGTGACGTCAGGGACGAGACCGGCGGCCAGCAGGGCGACGCCGGTGAAGGCGATCGCCAGCGCGAGCAGCCGGCGCCGCGACAGCGACACCAGCATCTTGGGCGCCGTACGGATGCCGACGACGACACCGCCGGTCAGCCCGAACACCAGCAGTCCGTACGTCACCGGTCCGCCGCCCAGGTCCTTGGCGTGCAGCACGGACACGGAGACGGCCGCGGCGATCGCGCCGGCGATAGCGGCGGTGGCCGGCACCAGCAGCGGGATGGCTCCGGTCCGGCCCTTGTCGACGCCGGTGCCCGTCTTGGGGCGGCGCAGGCCCTCCAGCGGTGAACGCGCGCGTGGCGTACGGGCGTCGGGCAGCTCCAGGAAGGTCACCACGGACAGGGACGCGGCGAACAGTCCGGCCGCGACGTAGGACGCGAGGGCCGCCTGGTGCTGCGCGAACCACTCGATCCCGGTGCCCAGCAGGTTGTTGACGAGCCCCGCCACGACGAGCACGACGGCGGCGGCGGGGACCGCCACGAAGGTCGTGCGCAGCGAGAGGCGGCGCAGCGCGTCCATGTGGTCCGGCAGCGGTCGTACCGTCGCGCCCTCCAGGGGCGGGGCCGGCAGCAGCGCGGGCGCCGCGCTCTCGCGGCACACCGTCCAGAAGCGCTCGGCGACACCGGTGACGAAGGCGGTGACCAGGAGGACGGCCAGTGCGTCGTCCGGCGTCCAGTCGATCCACAGGGGCGCGACGATGAGCACCAGGGCGCGCAGTCCGTCGGCGCCGACCATGGTCCAGCGGCGGTCCAGCGGGCCCTCGTGCGAGGTCAGCGAGGTGAGCGGGCCCAGCAGCACGGCGCCGAAGAGCAGTGTCGCGAGGACGCGCACCGCGAAAACGGTCGCCACTGCGAACGCCACGCCTCGGTAGCCGCCGCCGAACGAGCCCTCGGCGATGGCCGCTTGCAGGGCGAGGAGCACCAGCGCCAGCAGCGCGAGGGTGTCGCCGACCGACCCCACGAACTGTGCGCTCCACAATCGCTTCAGCTGCGGTTGCCGCAACAGGGCGCGGACGGCGCGCTCGCGGGAGTCCGCGACAAGGGCGTCGTCGGGGGCCGGGTGGTGGGCCGTTGGCTGCTCGGCTCGCGTCATGCTTTCAGCCTATCGGGACGGACTGACAGCACGCGGCGCCCACCCGAACGTGCGCACGCCCCGACACCAAACTGATGCCGAGGCGTTCGTTTCGCGAACAGAACGTGAAGGTCGGGGCCGATTGCGGGCCCCGCCCCGAACGTCTCTCAGTCGTCCGCCGAGTTCGAAGCCGTCGCCTTCTTGGCGACCGTCTTCGTGGCGGCCTTCTTCGTGGTCGTCTTCTTGGCGGCCGTCGTCGTCTTCTTCGCCGCGGTCTTCTTGGCCGCCGTCGCCTTCTTGGCCGGTGCGGCCTTCTTGGCGGGCGCCTTCTTCGCCGTCTTCTTGGCGGGCGACTTGGCGCGCTTCTCGGCGAGCAGCTCGTAGCCGCGCTCCGGGGTGATCTCCTCGACGCTGTCGCCGGAGCGCAGGGTCGCGTTGGTCTCCCCGTCGGTGACGTACGCCCCGAAGCGGCCGTCCTTCACCACGACCGGCTTCTCGCTGACCGGGTCCACGCCCAGTTCCTTCAGCGGCGGCTTGGCGGCCGCGCGGCCCCGCTGCTTGGGCTGGGCGTAGATCGCCTGCGCCTCTTCCAGCGTGATCGTGAAGAGCTGGTCCTCGGCCGTCAGCGACCGCGAGTCCGTGCCCTTCTTCAGGTACGGGCCGTAGCGGCCGTTCTGCGCGGTGATCTCCACGCCGTCCGCGTCCGTGCCGACGACGCGCGGCAGCGACATCAGCTTGAGCGCGTCGGCCAGCGTCACCGTGTCGAGGGTCATCGACTTGAACAGCGAGGCCGTACGCGGCTTGACGGCGTTCTTCCCGGTCTTCGGGGTGCCCTCGGGGAGCACCTCGGTGACGTACGGGCCGTAGCGGCCGTCGCGGGCGATGACCTGGTGGCCCGACTCGGGGTCGGCGCCCAGTTCGAAGTCGCCGCTCGGCTTGGCGAGCAGCTCCTCCGCGTGCTCGACGCTCAGCTCGTCCGGCGCCAGGTCCTCGGGCACGTCGGCGCGCTGGTGGTTCTCGGAGTCCTTCTCGCCGCGCTCCACGTAGGGGCCGTAGCGGCCGACGCGCAGCATGATGTCGTTGCCGACCGGGAAGGACGACACCTCGCGGGCGTCGATGGCGCCCAGGTCGGTGACGAGTTCCTTGAGGCCGCCCAGGTGGTCGCCGTCGCCGTTGCCGGCCTCGGCGGCGCCCGTCGCCTCGCCCTCGCCGAAGTAGAAGCGCCGCAGCCACGGCACGGCCTGCGCCTCGCCGCTGGCGATGCGGTCGAGGTCGTCCTCCATCTTGGCGGTGAAGTCGTAGTCGACGAGCCGCCCGAAGTGCTTCTCCAGGAGGTTGACCACGGCGAAGGAAAGGAAGGACGGCACCAGGGCCGTGCCCTTCTTGAAGACGTAGCCGCGGTCGAGGATCGTGCCGATGATCGACGCGTACGTCGACGGGCGGCCGATCTCGCGCTCTTCGAGCTCCTTGACGAGGCTGGCCTCGGTGTAGCGGGCCGGGGGCTTGGTGGCGTGCCCGTCGACCGTGAGTTCCTCGGCGGTCAGCGCGTCGCCCTCGGCGACCTGCGGCAGCCGGCGCTCGCGGTCGTCCAGCTCGGCGTTCGGGTCGTCCGCGCCCTCGACGTAGGCCTTCAGGAAGCCGTGGAAGGTGATCGTCTTGCCGGAGGCGCTGAACTCGACGTCCCGGCCGTCGGCGGCGGTGCCACCGATCTTCACGGTGACGCTGTTGCCGACCGCGTCCTTCATCTGGGAGGCGACGGTCCGCTTCCAGATCAGCTCGTAGAGCCGGAACTGGTCGCCGGTCAGGCCGGTCTCGGCGGGCGTGCGGAAACGATCACCCGAGGGGCGGATCGCCTCGTGCGCCTCCTGCGCGTTCTTGACCTTCCCGGCGTACACGCGCGGCTGGGCCGGCAGGTAGTCGGCGCCGTACAGCTGCGTCACCTGCGCGCGGGCGGCGGTGATCGCCGTCTCGCTCAGGGTCGTGGAGTCCGTACGCATGTAGGTGATGTAGCCGTTCTCGTACAGCTTCTGCGCGACCTGCATCGTGGCCTTCGCGCCGAAGCCGAGCTTGCGGCTGGCCTCCTGCTGGAGCGTCGTCGTACGGAAGGGCGCGTACGGCGAGCGGCGGTACGGCTTCGACTCGACGGAGCGGACGGCGAACCGCGTGTTCTCCAGGGCGGCGGCCAGCGCGCGGGCGTTGGCCTCGTCGAGGTGGAGGGTGTTCGCGGTCTTGAGCTGTCCCAGGGAGTCGAAGTCGCGGCCCTGGGCGACCCTCTTGCCGTCGACGGCCTGGAGGCGGGCGACGAGGGACGACGGGTCGCTCGCGTCACCGGCCCGGCCGGTTCCGAAGGTGCCGGTCAGGTCCCAGTACTCGGCGGAACGGAAGGCGATGCGCTCACGCTCCCGCTCCACCACGAGCCGGGTGGCGACGGACTGGACACGGCCGGCCGACAGGCGCGGCATGACCTTCTTCCACAGGACCGGCGAGACCTCGTAGCCGTAGAGACGGTCGAGGATGCGTCGGGTCTCCTGGGCGTCGACCATCAGCTGGTTGAGGTCGCGCGGGTTGGCCACGGCGGCGCGGATCGCGTCCTTGGTGATCTCGTGGAACACCATGCGCTTGACCGGGACCTTGGGCTTCAGGACCTCCAGGAGGTGCCACGCGATGGCTTCGCCCTCGCGGTCCTCATCGGTGGCCAGGAAGAGTTCGTCGGAGTCCTTGAGCAGGTCCTTGAGCTTCTTGACCTGGGCCCGCTTGTCGGCGTTGACCACATAGATCGGCTCGAAGTCGTGCTCGACGTCCACGCCGAGCCGGCGGACCTCGCCCGTGTACTTCTCGGGCACCTCCGCGGCGCCGTTGGGAAGGTCGCGGATGTGCCCGACACTCGCCTCGACGACATATCCGGGGCCAAGGTAGCCCTTGATCGTCTTCGCCTTGGCGGGCGACTCGACAATGACGAGTCGGCGGCCGCCGTGTGCGGTCTCGCTGGTCGGGGACAACTTCGCTCTTCTCTCCGGTCGACGCTGGGGCCTCCCCAGGCGTTCCAGCCGGGGTCGGGTCATGGTGACGCTGCGGAGTGTGACGGTACATCCCGCCCCCGTGTCAAACGGGAAAAGCCCGCAACGGCCACTCGAACGGTAACCCGACTACCGCCATTCCTGCCGCCCGGAGTACCCACCGGCTCTTTCGCGCCTGACCGGAGGATCACCTCCCAGTTGTCGGAGTCCCAGCTCCGGGCCCGCTTTCAGACCCTCGTGAAGCACCAGACCCCGAGAATCAGCGCGATCAGTGACGTGAGACTCGCGATCGTCACCGATGCGACCGGACTCACACCCTGCGCGACCGGTTCTCCCTGCCGCGCCCGGCTCACCGTCCACACCAGCAGCCCGCCTCCGAACAGGGCGAACACCACTCCCGCAAAGATCGCAGGTCCGCTCTCCATGGCTTGCCTCGCCCCATTTCTCCCGTCCGCGCGTGCCCGGCCCGTGGAGGCTGACACGAACGGACGGCGCACAGACGAACCCCAGGTGAACGCGGGGCCGACGTGCCTGTGGACTCACTGGACGGCCGTCCCGCACCCGGCTCATACGGAGCCGGGCACAGGTATCTTTCCGGTCGTCTTCGTGTTGTCCGAGCGACTCACCGTGCACACCACTTTGCTGAAGCCCCGGTCCCAGTCGTCCTGATCGGCCACCCAGCCGTACACGACCCGCTCCGACCCCGGCGCCCAGGTCGACTCGAACTTGTTGCCGCAGAGCTTGGTCGCGTTCTCGGACCCCTGCTTGAAACTCATCTTCTCCGGGGCCTGGACAGCACCTATGACCTGGTCGGTATGCGGTTTCACGCAGTCGGTGAGCGGCGCCTTGTAGCCGTCGTCAACCTCCACGTACTCCCAGCAGTCACCGACGCTCATCTGACCGACCCACAGGTTCGAACCCGCGTCCCGGAAACTGCCCACCTCGCCGCCGATCGCCGCATGCCGCCCCAGTACGAGACACGCCGTACCGCTGTCGGCCGCCCCGAACCCCTCCTTCGTCGGTACGACGGCGTATCCGGCCGCGTCCGGCAGCGCGTCCACGACCGCCCTGCTCTGGCTCTCGCAGCGCCGCGCGCCCTGAGCGCCGGCGTCGGCGAAGTCGGTGGCCGTGTCGACCGCCACGACCTGTCCGTCGGGCCAGTCGTTCGCGCAGTCCACCACGCCGAGGTTCGGCGCCGATGCGAACGGCGTCCCCGACCAGACCGCCTTCACACAGTCCCCGGTCTCCAGCGGCCGGCTGAGCCCCACCACATCGCCGTACGGCAGCACCGGCCCGGTCGGCGCCACCGAACTCCGCGACGCGCTCGGCGACGCGGACTTCTTCGTCGCCGCGCTGTTCTTGCCGTCATCGCCGTCGCCGCCGATCAGGGAGGCAACCCCCCACGCACCACCGGCGATGACGAGAACGATCCCCACGACAAGCGCGACAACCGCCAGCCGCCGCTTCCCGGCCGACCCCGGAGACAACGCCGCCCCACCACCACCGGGCCCACCCGGACCACCGACCCCATGAGCGGTGGGGGCAGCCGCGCTCCAGTAACCACCGGAGCCGGGGCTCGCGTTGGTCGGTGGGGCGCCGCCGCCCGGGTAGGCCGGTGTCGCGCCGCCACCTTGGTACGGCGGTGGCGCAGCGCCTTGATACGGCGGTGGAGCGCCCGCACTCCCGTAGGCACCCGCGCCACCCTGCGGGTACGCCGGCGGAGCGGCACCCCCGCCGTACGGCCCCGAACCGGCACTCCCCGATGCGGACCCCGGAGCCGCGCCCCCGGCATACGGTCCGGAACCCGCGCTCCCCGGAGCGGACGCCGGGGTGTTGCTCCCGGCGTACGGCGCCCCACCCGCGCCTCCGGGCGCCCCCGCCGGCGTGGACCCTCCCGCGTACGGCGCCTGACCGCCACCACCCGCGTACGGGGTGCCGGGCGGCGGCTGCGCGTACGGATTGGCCGGATCCACCGCGCGCTGCTGGGTGGGCGGCGCCCACATGTCGTAGGCCGATGCCCCGGGCGGCGAGCCTGGCGTGGCACCGGGCGTGGCCGGACCGGCGGGACCGCCCGCCGGAGTGTGCGGTGTCCGCGGGGAGTCGGGGTCCTGGTGCGCACCCGGAGTCTGCGGCGCCGCTGCCCCCGGACCGCCGCTCCAGCCGGCGGCGTACTCCGGCGGCTGACTGCTGACGTAGCCGGGCGCGGGCCCGCTGACGTAGCCAGGCTCCGGACCGCTGACGTACCCCGGTGGCGGGCCGCCGACGTACCCGGGAGGCGCACCCTGGACGTACCCGACCGGTGGCCCGAATCCCACGCCCCCGTCGGCCGCCCCTGGCGGAGCCCCCCGCACCACGCGCTCCAGCCCCCGCGCGGCCGTCTCGGGCGACGACCTGCGGACGGGGTCCTTGACCAGCAACCCCTGGAGCACCGGCGTCAGTTCACCGGCCCGCTCCGCCGGGGTGGGTTCCTCGCCGAGCAGGGCCGTCAGGGTGGCGTAGTCGCCGTGGCGGTCGAAGGGGCCGCGGCCCTCGACGGCCGCGTACAGCGTGGCGCCCAGGGAGAACAGGTCTGCGGCCGGTGTCGGCGGCTCGCCCCGCGCGCGCTCCGGGGCGAGGTAGCCGGGCGTGCCGAGGATGCCGGCGGTCGCGGTCAGGCGCGGCTCGCGGGACTCGGGCTGGAGCGCGATGCCGTAGTCGGTGAGCAGCACGCGCGCGTAGGGGTCGCCCGAAGCGTCCGACGCCAGAAGGATGTTGGCCGGTTTCACGTCCCTGTGGAGGATGCCGATGCGGTGCCCGGCGGTCAGCGCGTCGAGCACGGCGAGCCCGATGCGGGCCGTCTGGACGGGCGACAGCGGCCCCGTCCGCCGTACGAGCGCCTGGAGGTCGACCGCGTCCGGCACGTACTCCATGACGATCCAGGGCAGCCCCTCGTGCATCACCACGTCGTGCACCGTCGCCACGTGCGGGTGGCCGCGCAGGCGGGCCGCGTGCCGGGCCTCGCTGCGGGCGCGCGCGATGCGCTGCGAAGGCGCGCTCGGGTCCGTCGGCACGTCCGCGAGCGCGATCTCCTTGATCGCGACCTCGCAGGCCAACTCCTCGTCGTACGCGAGCCAGACGCGGCCCATGCCGCCCGCACCGAGCGTCCGCGTCAACCGGTACCGGCCGTTGATGATCCTGTCTTCGCCCTGATCCGGCGTCTCCCCCGCCATCACGCCTCCCCCGAGACAGCGCGCCTCCCCCGAGAACGCGTGCGGCCCTGTCCCTCGAAGATAGCTTCGCACCCACCACTGACAGCAGACCTTTTCGGGGCCAATCACATCAGGTCGGACACAGGGGCATCAGGGGTGCGGGCGTGCCCCAGCCGTGACGCGCGCCCGGCGTACGCGGACCCGGAACGGACCGGAATCCGGCCGGATCCGGGGCGGACTTCAGGACAGCCTTCAGGACGGCGACAGCCCTCAGGCCGGTTCGAGGAAGCCCTGCTCCACCAGGAGGCGGATCTGGGCGGGCGTGCGGTCGCGCAGCAGGACGGGGTCCTCGCCGACCAGTTGGGCGATCGCGTCCAGGATGCGACCGGCGCTCAGCGAGCCGTCGCACACGCCCGCGAACCCCGCGCCGACGGTGTCCACCTTGGTCGCCCGGCGCATCCCGCGGTGCTGGCGCAGCACCACGTGCTCGGGGTCCTCGGCGCCGGGCAGCCCGACCTGCTCCTGGATGACCTCCGCGGACAGCCTGAAGTGCTCCTCGAGCAGGGCCGCGTCATCGTGCGCCCGCAGGTAGTCGAGCCGCTCGAAGTGCGCCCGTACGGCGTCCCCGAGCGGCTGCTCGACCGGGTGCGGCCACTCCTCCGCGAGGACCGAGGGCTCGGCGGCATCCGTCTTCCGCAGGGTGATCCAGCCGAAGCCCACGGCCCGCACCTTGCGTGCCTCGAACTCGTCCAGCCACGCGTCGTACCGCGCCTGGTACTCGGCCGGCTCCTCGCGGTGGTCGCCGGCGTCCCGCAGCCACAGCTCGGCGTACTGCGTGACGTCCTGGACCTCGCGCTGCACGATCCAGGCGTCGCAGCCGCGCGGCACCCACGACCGGAGCCGGTCCTGCCAGTCCTCCCCCTCCACGTGCTGCCAGTTGGCGAGGAACTGCGCGAACCCGCCCTCGGTCAGCCGCTCCCCCGCCTGCTGAACGAGCGTGCGGCACAGATCGTCCCCGCCCATCCCGCCGTCGCGGTAGGTCAGCCGCGCGCCCGGCGAGATCACGAACGGCGGGTTCGACACGATCAGGTCGTACGTCTCCCCGTCCTTGACCGGCTCGAACAGCGAGCCCTCGCGCAGCTCGGCGGCGGGCGCGCCGGAGAGCGCCAGCGTGAGCGCGGTGATGTGCAACGCGCGCGGGTTGACGTCGGTAGCCGTCACGCGCGTGGCGTGCCGCGAGGCGTGCAGCGCCTGGATGCCGGAGCCGGTACCGAGGTCGAGGGCGGCCGGGACGGGCGTACGCACGGTGATGCCCGCGAGGGTCGTGGACGCGCCGCCGACGCCCAGGACGACGCCCTCCTCGCGGCTGCCGATCCCGCCGGCGCCGCCGACCGCGCACCCCAGGTCGGACACGATGAACCAGTCCTCACCGCCGGGCCCGCCGTACGGCCGCACGTCCACGGTCGCGGCGACCTCGTCCGCACCGACGGCGACGAGCCACCCGGCCTCCAGACACGCGGCGACAGGCAGAACGCCCTCCACGCGTGCGTGCGGCACGGGCTGCTGCAACAGGAACAGCCGTACGAGCACCGCGAGCGGGGTGTCCCCTCTGGTCGCCCTGAGCGCGGGCACGGTCTCGCTACGGGCCAGCGCCGCATAAGCGGGGGCCCCGAGCAGATCGAGCAGCCCGTCGGCGGTGAAGGACGCGCCAAGCAGGGCATCCCGCAGCCGAGCGGCAACATCGGAACGATCGGAATCGGGCAGAGTGGGCAGGCCTGAATTACTCACGCCCCCATTGTGTCCGGGCAGCCGACTGATCGCGCAGTAGTGCGCCCATGACAGCCCTGCCCCCCTACCCGCTACTGCTGTGGGCAGTCGTTCCGCAGGGCGGAACGGGTGGGCACAGCCTGCAACGCCGGGCCCGGCTCAACCCGCTCCAGCCTCAGCGCCGACCCCACCCGCACCCGTATCCGGTACAGGCCTCAGCTGGCCGTGGACGAGGAAGAAGCCGACGCACTCTTGCAGGTGGCCTGCTTGGCCATCGCCTTCCCCACGTCACCCTCCTCCAGCGTCTTCAGCGCGTCGTTCCCGCTCTGCCCCAGCTTGTCGAGCGAGGTGGCGATGTCCTTGAGACCATCGGCGAACTTCGCCTGGTCCTTGGTGTCGAGCTTGTCGACCTGCGTCTTCAAGGAGGCGTACGACGTCGCGATCCCGTCGAGTTCCTTCACCGCGTTCGTCTGCTTCTTCGCACCGTCGTCGACATCCGGCGCCCCGGCCTTCTCCACGGCGTCGCCGATCGCCTTGTACGCGTCGGACATGTCCTGGAAAGCCTGCGCGTCGGTCTTCTGGACGTCCTCCGGAGTGCTGTTGTCCGAGGTCTGCTGCTGGATCGCGGCGTTGGCGGCCTCGATCTTCTTGGCCTGCGGCTGCACCGCGTCACAGACCTGCTTGGCCCAGGCATCCAGCTTCGCGTTGCTGTCGTCGCTGCTGCATCCCGACAGCGCCAGTACCAGTACCGCACCGCCGGACAGCGCGGCCGTGAGCTTCTTGTTCACCGGATTGGTCCCTTCCATGGCTCTCGGCCCCGGAACATACACGCCGCACAGACGTCAGCCGTATGCCGGGCATCCACTACAGACGCTTTTGAAGCCATTTGCACCAGGAGAGAGAAGGCTCACGAAAAGGACGCACACACACGAGAGCGGGCGGTCGACGCGTCAACGCGCGCCTCCCGCCCGCCCCTTGGGTCGGACCTGGGCCCGGCCCGGTCGGACCGTGTCGTGGGACCGCCTACGAAACCACCGCGGGATCCGGCGACTTGGTCTTCTGCTCCCCGTCCTCCTCCTCGTCGCCCATGGTGATGCCGCGCCGCTTGGAGATGTAGACCGACCCGACGATGACCAGGAACGCCAGGACCGCGATCGTGATCCGGACGCCGAGGTTCTTGTCGGCGCCGTAGCTGAACTTGATGACCGCGGGCGCGATGAGCAGCGACACCAGGTTCATCACCTTCAGCAGCGGGTTGATCGCGGGTCCCGCGGTGTCCTTGAAGGGGTCGCCGACCGTGTCGCCGATCACGGTGGCGGCATGGGCCTCACTGCCCTTGCCGCCGTAGTTGCCGTCCTCGACGAGTTTCTTGGCGTTGTCCCACGCGCCACCGGAGTTGGCGAGGAACACCGCCATCAGCGTGCCCGCGCCGATCGCGCCGGCGAGATACGAACCGAGCGCGCCGACACCGAGCGTGAACCCGATGAAGATGGGCGCCATCACGGCGAGCAGACCCGGCGTGGCCAACTCCCGAAGAGCATCCTTCGTACAGATGTCGACGACTCGCCCGTACTCCGGCTTCTCGGTGTAGTCCATGATCCCGGGGTGCTCGCGGAACTGCCGCCGCACCTCGTAGACCACCGCGCCCGCCGACCGCGACACCGCGCTGATCGCCAGCCCCGAGAAGAGGAAGACGACCGCGGCGCCGGCGATGAGGCCGACGAGGTTGTTGGGCTGCGAGATGTCCATGGAGAGGGTCAGTGGCGCACCCGCTCCGGTGAGTTTCTCGCCCACGTCCGCCACGTTCGTGGTGATCGCGTCCCGGTACGACCCGAAGAGCGCCGACGCGGCCAGGACGGCGGTGGCGATGGCGATGCCCTTGGTGATGGCCTTGGTGGTGTTGCCGACCGCGTCCAGGTTGGTGAGCACCTGCGCGCCCGCGCCCTCGACGTCGCCGGACATCTCCGCGATGCCCTGCGCGTTGTCGGAGACGGGTCCGAAGGTGTCCATGGCGACGATCACACCGACCGTGGTGAGCAGGCCGGTGCCGGCCAGCGCGACCGCGAACAGCGCGAGCATGATCGACGTACCGCCGAGCAGGAAGGCGCCGTAGACGCCCAGGCCGATCAACAAGGCGGTGTAGACGGCCGATTCGAGTCCCAGCGAGATTCCGGCGAGGACGACGGTGGCGGGCCCCGTGAGCGAGGTCTTGCCGATGTCGCGCACCGGGCGGCGGGTGGTCTCGGTGAAGTAGCCGGTCAGCTGCTGGATGACGGCCGCCAGCACGATGCCGATCGCCACCGCGACGACCGCGAGGATCCGCGGATCGCCGTCCTTGGCCCGGATCGCGGCATCGGTGACGCCATCCAGGTCGGAGTACTTGCCGGGCAGGTAGACGAAGACGGCCACCGCGACGAGTACGAGTGAGATCACCGCGGAGATGAAGAAGCCGCGGTTGATCGCGGACATGCCGCTGCGGTCGGTCCTGCGCGGGGCGACCGCGAAGATACCGATCATGGCGGTGACGACGCCGATCGCGGGCACGATCAGCGGGAAGGCGAGTCCGGAGTCGCCGAAGGCGGCCTTGCCGAGGATCAGCGCGGCCACCAGGGTCACGGCGTACGACTCGAAGAGGTCGGCCGCCATGCCCGCGCAGTCGCCGACGTTGTCGCCCACGTTGTCGGCGATGGTCGCGGCATTGCGCGGGTCGTCCTCCGGAATGCCCTTCTCGACCTTGCCGACCAGGTCGGCGCCGACGTCGGCGGCCTTGGTGAAGATGCCGCCGCCGACACGCATGAACATCGCGATCAGCGCGGCGCCGAGGCCGAAGCCTTCGAGCACCTTCGGCGCGTCGGCCGCGTACACCAGCACCACACACGAGGCGCCCAGCAGACCGAGCCCCACCGTGAACATGCCGACGACGCCGCCCGTACGGAAAGCGATCTTCATGGCTTTGTGCGAGACGGTGATGAGATCCTTTTCCGGTTCTCCCTCCGCCGGGGTCGCTTCCCGGGCCGCCGCGGCGACCCGCACATTACTGCGCACGGCGAGCCACATGCCGATATAGCCGGTGGCCGCCGAGAACCCCGCGCCGATCAAGAAGAACACCGATCGTCCGGCGCGCTGATTCCAGTCGTCCGCGGGCAGCAGCATGAGCAGGAAGAAGACCACGACGGCGAATACGCCCAGTGTGCGCATCTGTCGGGCCAGATAGGCGTTGGCGCCTTCCTGGACCGCCGACGCGATCTCCTTCATCTTGTCGGTGCCCTCGCCTGCCGCGAGCACCTGGCGTACCAGGACGCCCGCGACCACGAGCGCGGCCAGGGCGACCACCGCGATCACGATCACGATGACCCGGTTGCCGTCGGTCAGTACCGCTGCTGCGAGGGTTGTGGGGTGATCCAACTGCTGAGGGGTAGAAAGCCCCGCCATTCGTCCTCCTTGACGCCTGTGCTGAGCTCAAGATGTGGACGGATTCTAGGTACCCGCACCTGATCAAAACAGAGCGCGGTAAACGGAATTAGCCTTCACATGCCCTACAGCAAATGATCGACAACGCGCCACGGAACCCGAATGGAGTAATGCCCCGAAGGCATTGACGCCTGCACCGGCGCTTGATCGAATTATCGGGCCATTGATCGTGAATTGATTCACGAATTCCCGGGGTGCGACTGAAAAACACCAAGGGCCCTGCTCAGCAGGGCCCTTGAAGATCGTACGAGAGTTAGTTCAATGGCTGAACTGGGGTGAACTCAGGAGAGGACCGCGGCCGGCGGCGTGGTCGGCCAGGTCATGCGGATCAATCCGCCGTGCTCTCCTGCGGTCACCTCGACATCGTCGACGAGCCCGCTGATGACCGCGAGACCCATCTCGTCCTCTTCGATGTCCACATCGTCGCCCGCCGATCCCGAAGCGCTGTCACCGGGGGCCGCATGCGGCGCCTCGTCGCCGACCTCGATGGAGAACTGCTTCTCCTCCTCGATCAGCAGCACCTTCACGGGGGCGGTGATGCCACCGCTCTGGTGCAGCCCCACGGCACGGGTGCAGGCCTCGCCGACCGCGAGTCTGACCTCGTCGAGGACGGCCTCGTCCACTCCGGCCCTGCGCGCCACCGCTGCCGCCACCAGTCGGGCGGTCCTGACGTGCTCGGGCAGCGCGCTGAAGCGGAGTTCAACGGTGGCCATGCATCCCCCTAAGACTTCGGGCGTGCTGTCGGGGGACCGGGCCGCCGAAAGCCCGGACCCCCTGTTGGTACTTCTTCCGTCCTGGAGCGGTCCTTTCCCGCTCCGTGGGACGGTGGTCAGTCGGTGGCCGCCACCGCTTCCTCGACCGAGGTGTGGATCGGGAACACCTTGGTGAGGCCGGTGATGCGGAAGATCTTGAGAATGCGCTCCTGGTTGCAGACCAGGCGCAGCGAGCCCTCATGGGCACGCACCCGCTTCAGGCCGCCGACCAGCACGCCGAGCCCGGTGGAGTCGAGGAAGTCGACGCCCTCCATGTCGACGACGAGGTGGAAACTCCCGTCGTTCACCAGCTCGACCAACTGC